>CAYGSL010000022.1:35438-42008 GCA_964352475.1 uncultured Pseudomonadales bacterium
GTGCGCTGGACGGCGCAACTGTAGCAGAGTCCATTCCGTGGCTCTCTTTGTTATTCCCTTATCTTAAAACTTTAGCAGTGCAATAGCCTTATTCAAGCAGCCTGAGTGACGCAGATTGTTACCGGAAGCGCTCGGCGCAGGGTTTTGTACATCGGATCATTGGTGCAAAATTGTTCGATCACAGATGCCCGCTCACTGGCCTTCACTTCAAACTTAAGGTCAATGGCCTCCAGCGGCTGGGGATCGGCGTCTGCACTTACCGGCTTTGGACGTACGCCGGTGCTGCTGGAACTAAGTAATTCCATTGCAATGCCTGCCAGCTGCGCGCGTTGCACCATGGTTGCCATCACACTGCTGGTCAGAGCGTGTAACAAATGCTCAACTGAACTGGCTGACGAATCAGACCCCCGTATGTCAGCAAACCTCGCCGCATCAGTTTCCAGCACAATAGCCGTTTGTCGACCACCGTCAGAATCACGCTCAACCCGAGACCGACAACGCAAGCCACCCAGCCAACGCGATCTAATCCGCGCAATGCTGCTGGCTGCAATGATTGGTGTTTCGTTCAAAAGGCGCCTCTTTGTGATTGCCGTCACAAAAAAGATAGTAGATGTTCAAAAAATGAACAAATAATTTGAGTATGAAACGCACTATTCCCGGATAGGTGGTCTACTGGCAGTCATATCGCTCCCTCATCACCGGTCTCGCTACTCCAGGTTCTATATCAACTTCTTAGGATCAAGCAACTGCTTCAGTCGCTTAGGATCAATATCCGTCATTTCCGCCGCCACATCAGCAATCGGCCGCCCCTGCTTATAAGCCGCCTTAGCAATCTCCGCCGCCTTGTTGTACCCAACCTCACTATTCAGCGCCGTCACCAAAATAGGATTACGATGCAAATTTTCGCTCAAATTATCATCAAGCACCGTAAAGCCCGCAATCGCATCATCCGCCAAAACCCGACATGCGTTACCCAGCAACTCAATACTTTGCAACAAGTTATACGCTATCACCGGCAGCATCACATTAAGCTGGAAGTTGCCCGATTGCCCCGCAACCGTAATGCAACTGTCGTTGCCAATCACCTGCGCCGACACCATCGCCACAGACTCCGGAATCACCGGATTCACCTTACCCGGCATAATGCTGCTGCCAGGTTGCAGAGCCGGTAAAGCTATCTCGCCCAAGCCCGCCAATGGGCCACTGTTCATCCAGCGCAAATCATTAGCAATCTTCATTAACGCAACCGCCAGTGTTTTCAGCTGGCCAGACAATTCTACCGCCGTGTCTTGCGAACTAATGCTTTCAAATGCATTGCGATTTGGCTTGAACACTAATTGTGTGCGAGCACTCAGGTGGCGCGCAAATACGGGCGCAAAACGAAGCGGTGCGTTCACACCCGTACCCACCGCAGTGCCGCCCTGAGCCAACATCATCAACCGCTTGCGTGTGTCAGTGATTCGCCGCGTTGCCGAGTTCAGTTGCGCGCTCCATCCCGACAACTCCTGACCCATTGATAATGGCATAGCGTCCATCAAATGCGTGCGCCCAGTCTTTACCGTTTTCTTTAATTCGCGCGATCTTTGATCAATGGTGGCGCGAAGATGGGCGATAGCGGGTAGTAAGTGCTCACTTAGCTGGCATGCCGCACTGACGTGAATTGCCGTTGGGATTACGTCGTTACTGCTCTGGCCATAGTTCACATGGTCATTGGGATGCACCGGCTCACCCAAGGTCCTGCTAGCAAGTTTAGCAATCACCTCATTGGCATTCATGTTCGAACTGGTGCCAGAGCCTGTCTGAAACACATCCACTGGAAAGTGTTCATCCAGCTCGTTTTTCGCCACCTGATCGGCCGCTTTGATGATCGCGTTGGCGATTGGTTTTGGCAGGGTTCCCAGCTCCGCATTGGCAGCCGCTGCGCTCGCTTTGATATCACCCAATGCACGAATAAACGCCGCCGACATGGTCAGACCACTGATTGGAAAATTATTCACCGCGCGCTGAGTCTGCGCACCGTAAAGCGCACTGCTAGGCACTTTTAAAGCGCCCATGCTGTCGCGCTCTATGCGCGATCGGGTGAGTTTCGCGCCACTGCTTTTACCCGTTTTTTTATTCATTGTGGTTACTGGCCTTTCAAGCGTTCAAGCACAAACTGCAAGATGCCACCGGCCAAAAAGTAGTCGACTTCAACCGCCGTATCAATCCGTGACAGCAGCTGAAACTCCTCCACACTGCCGTCTTCACGGTGCACCCGCGCATCGAATACCTGCTTGGCCTCCATGCGTGTCCCATTTGCCCCTAATCCGAGGATATCAATGCGGTCGGTAATGCCCAGCTTCAGCGTTTCACGATTCTGGCCATTCATGAATTGCAACGGTAGCACGCCCATACCGACCAGATTAGAGCGATGTATGCGTTCAAAACTCTCAACAATAACGGCTTTCACGCCAAGCAAAAGGGTACCCTTGGCCGCCCAGTCCCGACTCGAACCCGTGCCATATTCCTTGCCAGCCACTACAACCGTGGGCGTGCCTTCAGCAAGATATTGCATTGCCGCGTCATAAATCGACATCACCTCGTCACTGCCCGGGCGCATGGTGTACCCACCCTCGGTACCTGGTGCCAGCTGATTGCGAATTCGTATATTGGCAAACGTACCGCGCATCATCACTTCGTGGTTACCGCGGCGCGAGCCATAACTATTGAAGTCGCGACGCTCTACGCCATTGTCTGTCAGATATTTCGCTGCCGGGCTGTCTGCTGCAATCGAGCCCGCTGGCGAAATATGATCAGTAGTCACCGAATCGCCCAGCAATGCCAGCAAACGCGCCCCAACTATGTCTTTGTCTTTGCCCTGGGTGTATTGCGGTTCAAAGAATGGGGGCAGCTGAATATACGTGCTGGAATCTTCCCATTGATAGGTTTTGCCCTCAACCGTAGGTACTGCCTGCCATTTGTCGTCGCCACTAAACACATCTGCGTATTTGGCCGTGAACATACTTTCGTCAATCTTCGCGACCTCCGTGGCAATCTCCTCATTGCTTGGCCAAATGTCTTTCAGGTACACCGGCTTGCCATCCTGGTCTTCGCCCAGCGGCTCGCTGCTCAGGTTTATTCGGGTGCTGCCCGCTAATGCATACGCCACAACCAGCGGCGGAGAGGCCAGCCAGTTGGCTTTCACAAGTTGATGAATTCGACCCTCAAAATTTCGATTACCGGATAAAACCGACGTAACAACCATGTCGTTATCTTCAACTGTTTTATGCACGGCCTCAGGCAATGGCCCGGAATTACCAATGCACGTGGTGCAACCATAGCCAACCGTGTTGAAACCAAGCTCATCCAGATAGCCTTGTAAGTTGGACTTCTCAAGATACTCGGTAACCACTTTACTGCCAGGTGCCAGCGACGATTTTACCCAGGGTTTTCGCGTTAAACCTTTTTCAACCGCTTTCTTCGCTACAAGACCTGCGCCCAGCATGACCGCAGGGTTAGACGTATTGGTGCAGCTGGTAATAGATGCGATCACTACGTCACCGTGGTTCAGTGCAAAATCACCACACTCAAAATCAGTATTCATCTCTGCTGCTTTGCCATCGAGTTCAATGAAACTTTCAATGGCTTTTGGCATTTCACGCAAAGGCACCCTGTCTTGTGGGCGCTTTGGCCCTGACAGGTTGGGCTCAACCGTACTGATGTCCAGCGACAGGACGGATGCAAATACCGGTACTGGAGAGTTTTCGTCGCGCCACATACCTTGCGCTTTGCAATACGCTTCTACCAACTGAACCACATCTTCCTCACGCCCACTCAGACGCATGTAATCCACGGTTTTCTGATCAATAGGGAAAAAGCCGCAGGTAGCGCCGTATTCCGGTGCCATGTTTGCGATAGTGGCTCTGTCTGCCAACGGCAGGGTGTCTAAAGCGCTGCCATAAAATTCAACGAACTTACCCACAACACCGTGCTCCCGCAGCATTTGAACAACCTGCAGCACCAGGTCGGTAGCGGTGATTCCTTCGCTTAATTGCCCCGTTAGCTCGAAACCCACCACTTCAGGAATCAGCATGGAGACTGGCTGGCCCAGCATAGCTGCCTCGGCCTCAATACCCCCCACGCCCCAACCGAGCACGCCAAGACCATTAATCATGGTGGTATGCGAATCAGTACCTACCAGCGTGTCGGGATAGGCGACTGTTTCGCCCTTATGTTCAGAGCTCCAGATTGCCTTGGCAATATACTCCAGATTCACCTGATGGCAGATGCCTGTGCCGGGTGGTACCAAGCTGAAATTATCAAACGCGCCTTGCCCCCATTTCAGAAATTGGTAACGCTCTGCATTGCGCTGCATTTCCAGCTCAACGTTATGATCGAACGCATCCTCAGTCGCGAACTGGTCAATCACTACAGAATGATCGATAACCAGATCAACTGGTGACAAAGGGTTTATTTTAGAAGGTTCAACCTCAGCCTTCAGCAAGGCGTCTCGCATGGCTGCCAGATCAACTACAGCCGGCACCCCGGTAAAGTCTTGCATTAATACACGCGCAGGATGGTAGGCAATTTCAACCTCACGGCGAGTCTCTGCGCTTTGCGCCAGGGCCTTGATGTCATCCACTGTGCAGGCCTTGCCATCTTCATGTCGCAGCAAGTTCTCAAGCAATACTTTGATCGAGTTTGGCAGGCGCGAAATATCCGCAAGACTGGTTATCTTATCTGCGCCCAAACTGTAGTAGGCGTATGTTTTTCCCTGTACATCCAGTTTCCTGTAGCTGTCAAAGCTATTGTCGCTAGTTCCATTCATATCGATTCTCCGGATGGCTTACACTTGAAAGTGCGGCTAAGAGTAGCAGAGAACCGAATGAAGCAACAATCAACACGATTTTTCAATCGAATACGGATAGCCAGCTCGCAACACGAAACACTGCGTGATGAGATGGCGGTGCTGTTTGGAGTAAGCGCAGGCATCTTTCACTTGGGTAACACAGACGTCGAAGTGGTCGCTGCAGATCCTGAGAGTCTTGGCGAAAGAGCAGCGGTGGTTGGTGGGCTGACAGTACATACCAAGTCACAAAGTATTCCTGAAGATTGCCGGGGGCTGGATATCCAGTTGGCTGACCAGGCACCCGTTAGCATCATGCGCACAGATTCCTCAGAGCCCGGCATACAGTCGGTTGATCACGTAGTATTGCGATCAGCTGATGCAGACGACTGCATACGTCTGTTTCGGGATGACTTGGGTATGCGGCTTGCGCTGGATCAAACCGTTGAGGAGTGGGGTGGAAGAATGCTGTTCTTTCGCGAAGGGGCGATGACGCTGGAAGTCATAGAAAATGACAGTAAGCGTCCTTCACAAGATTTTTTCTGGGGTATTTGCTATCGCTGTGGTGATATAGAATCGACGCGCGCCGCTCTGGAGTCACGTGGTGTTTCTGTGACCGAAATAAGGGAAGGGAGGAAACCAGGTACTCGCGTAGCAACCATTAAGTCGCATGTAGGTGGCATACCAAGCTTATTGCTAGAATAATTAGCAGTGCTTCTTCAGAGCTTTATTGAGCTTGCGCAATACTTCTGCACGCTCTTCATCGCTGTAGTACTTTCTGTCTCCGTCTTTCTTCTTGCTGTAAATGACGCCACCTTGCTCATACTCGCGCTTGCGCTGGTGTATTTGATTACACGCTTGCTGATGCTTTTGCCGCTTCTGCCGCGCCTTGGCTTTTTGCTTTTCATTTATGGCCGCTTCCGTAGCAGCGGCTTCACGATTTCGTTTGGTGTACTCCCGGTACGCGTCTAGCTCTGCGTCTTTGCGAGTATTGTGTACTTTTACATCGACTTTAGCAGGCTCTTTATCACTGGCGGGTTGCTGATCGGTGTAGTGAACATTTCCATGCTCATCCACCCACTTATACACCTCGGCAGCCACGGCCGTTGTGCTGAGCAGTAATAGTATGCTCAATTTGATTAAATTGATTGCGCGAAGCATCTGATTTTTAGTTCTTTCAGGCATTTGGCTGTGTAATAATCCGCTCAAGCTTACCTAATAAGGAGAATAGACCAAATGATTGGTTACGTAACGATTGGTGTCAAAGATATGGAGCGCGCCAAGGCCTATTGGTCAGAATTGTTAGCCGACATGGGATGTACGGTACTGTTTGATATGGGCCGCATAGCAATGCTTGGCCGCAGTATGGAAGAGCCAATGCTGGCTGTATGCATTCCATACGACGAAAATGATCACAACTCCGGCAATGGCAACATGGTTGCATTTGCGCCAGGCTCGCGAGAGATGATTGACAAGCTGTATGCCAAGGCGCTCGAATTAGGTGGTACTGATGAAGGTGAGCCTGGTGTTCGTGTTGAAGATGTTTTCTACGGTGCGTATTTTCGTGATCCGGACGGGAATAAAGCGGTTTTTTATGAGATGGGCTAGCCAGTTATCGGTCTTTTCTTCGAGCCGTCGCAATTTTTTTTGCAGTCTTGAATGTACTACCAAGAATCTTAAGCACATCAGTTGACGAATATTTCTTGTCGATACGAGCAAGTTCACCTCTAATTCTGTTCTGTTCT
>CAYGSL010000022.1:42108-58204 GCA_964352475.1 uncultured Pseudomonadales bacterium
TTCTGTTCTGTTCTTTTCGTTGAGCAAATGTGCCGGGGGTTTTTCGAAGTTACGTAGGGCATCATTTACCGCTGCTTGCCGCGTCAGTAGGGAGTTGATTGTTCTCAGCTAGGATGCGCGTGCAGCTGATGCTGAGCGCTCTTCACGAAAAAGCCCCGTAAGATATTGTTCGTGAGCACCAGCGTAGTGGGGCTCGGTGACCTCTTTTTCCGTTGCGCATATATGGCCGGCGGTGCGCTTTTCGCACAGCAGGCACGTATCAGGTTCTGAGTCAAATTCGGCTATTGTGGTCATTATTCTCAGTCACTTTGCAGTGCTGAAGACCAACTAGTCACCTAACAGTTGCATTACAGCAACGATAATTACACTTTTTATAGCTAACGAAATTTAGAATGTTAGATTCACTATAAGGCCGATACTTGCGCGGCAACATACTTATGCCATGGTGTGCCAGCAAATTTGTCTCGATGTTCAGTGCTTGTTAGCTCATTTGCGGCAACACCTTCGCGTTGACCATCTACATTGTCCAGTCCGAAACCATTGGGTAACGACATATGCCCGGGTTGCATGCGGTCATTGATCTCGATGGTGGTTACGGCTGTTCCAACTTGTGTACTGATTCGCGCTTGATCACCGTTACCCAGGCCTAGGTGCTCAGCATCAGCTGAACTCATTCTTAACGCACCACCGCGATCTTTGCGCCGCCAGCCGCCGTCGCGAAATATGGTGTTGGCGGAGTAATCACGCCGCTCTCCGGCCATTAGTACGAAAGGGTATTTGTCGCTGGTCATTTGGGAGGGCCCATTCTTCAGGCCGGTCAGCTCTTCGAGCAAGTCAGCAATAACAAGATTTACTTTGCCATCAAAACCATTGTTTTGAATGCGTCGCCAGCTATTGTCAATCGTGTCTTTTGAGAACACCACACCTGAATGCCCTTCAACAATGGCATCAAACAATTTATCAGCCTGGGCCATAGGGTCACCGCTGTAACCTGCATTTTCCACAGATGCCGATTCGCTCATAGCAAAGCCAAGACATAAAGGCCACAACAAAGCCGCTTCTTTCGCGCCGTTCGCCAGGGTCGGTCCCAGAGTACGATACAAAATAATCGACGCAACTGCGCTGGCGCCCGGGTGTTCGCCCAGCACTTGCATGAATCGATCTCGGTAGGCGTCACGGCCTGATGTAGCCAAAATCTCTGACAATTCAGCACAAATCTCGGTGGGCAATGCGCCCATAGCTTCAATCAGGCGGGCGTGAATCTCGGCCTCGGATAAGGTGTTTTCAAGTGGCGCGAACAAGGGTTTGCGCAGGTGAAAATAATTGTCGGGGTATTCGAAATTGAAAAACGTTGCTTCCCACTTTTCGTACTGGGTGGAGGCTGGCAATATGTAGTCAGCCTCTTTACAAGTCTCTGTCATCGCAATATCGATGGCTACCACCAGGTCCAGACTGCGCAGCGCTTTGCGCATTCGGGCCGAATCCGCCAGAGAATGTACCGGGTTAGCCGTTTCAACGATCATTGCTCGGTAGCGATCAGGATGATCGGTAAGAATTTCGTCTGTTATGACATTGCACGGTACCAATCCACTGATGATAGGTGCGCCAGCAACAGGGCTGTTTCTTGAACTACGACCGCTGCCAGCGATGTTCTGCAATGCCGCCGGCACATATTGCCCACCTTGCTTGCCAAAGTGACCACGCAATACCCACAGCAATTTTTCCAGGTAACTTACCAGTGTGGAATGGCGATTCATTTGAACGCCAAGGTCTTCAAACATTGCAACGCTGTTAGCCCCGACAATCACATCAACAACTTGACGCACCTCAGTTTCTGAAATGCCACAGTGATTGCAATATTCTGCAATAGGTATATTGGAGAACGCCTCAAGAATTTCGTCCAGGCCAAGTGCATGTTCGCTCAGCCATTCCTGGTTATAGCGCTGGTCGTTACACAGCACAGCAATCATTGCGCTCAACAACCAGGCGTCAGTGCCAGGTTTTACGCGTAGATGAAAATCAGCGAGCTTGGCGGTTTCAGACACAACCGGGTCAATTACAATCATTGTGCGCGCGGTGTCTTTGCTGAACTCTCTTAGCCAGGCGCGCGCGCGTGGAATGCCATGCGAATGCCAGGGGTTTTTGCCCAGAAAGATTCCGACTTCACAGTGTTCAAAATCGCCACGTACCTGTTGGCCAAACATTTGTGAGTTTACCCAAAACTCTCCAGTTTTCTCCTGGGCCAAGGCATTGGAACGATATTTAGACCCAAGTACTTTACGCGTAGCAGCTGAATAACCACCGGGTAAGTGATTGCCCTGGCCACCGCCACCGTAATAGAAAATACTCTGCCCACCATGCTCAGACTTTATCGCCAACAGACGCTGGGCAATTTCGGCAATAGCGGTGTTCCAGTCAATTTCTTCAAAGCTGCCATCGGCCGTTCGGCGAAGTGGCGAGCTTAGGCGGTCTTTACCGTTTTGGTAGTGGTCAAGCCCCGATGCTTTCTGACATAGATAGCCCTGTGACGCGGGATGATCTTCGTCACCACGTATTCGCGTGATATGTCGGCCATCTTCGCCACCCAGTTCCACTTTGATACCACAATTGCATTCGCAAAGAATGCAGGCGCTACTGTGCCAATCGCTCATGTTTGTTAAATTCTAATTTTGGGCGCCCAATATAACGCATAGCGCCTGTGAGGTCATAATGATGTGGTTGTGTTTGGTGCGAATATGCGTAACGATAGTGCGATCGCGCACTAGGTTAGAGCCGGCAAGAGTGGTTCATATGATATTTGACGACCACGATACTTTTAGCTTTTCCGGATTGCGAACCACATAAATCTGGTTAATCTTGCCAAGATAACAAGCCACGCTCACGCACGCATAGGGTTCGCCGCGTTCAGTGATCCAGAGACCAGAGCGCCCGTTCACGCTGCACAATGAGAACTGATGGTGTTCTCCTGTGTTTGCCAGTAAACGCAGAATAAAGCGCTCGATTCTTTCTTTGCCATTCAACGGACGCAGTGCGGCCAGCACTTTCCCGCCGCCATCAGACACCAGGCGAATGTCGTCTGCAAACAGGCTCAGCAGCTGATTTAAATCACCTGTGGCGCTGGCGGTGGCAAAGGCCATAAACAGTTCTTCGTGTTCGCTAATGTCGCTTTCGGTACCTGCATCATTCACAGCGATTTTATGCTTGGCACGCGACAGCAGCTTTCGGCTTGCACATGCGTCAATACCCAGCACTTGTGCTATCTCTACGTGGTTGAAATCAAACGCTTCTCTCAGAACAAACGTGGCACGCTCTTTAGGGCTGAGTTGTTCCAGCATTGCCAGTAAAGCAAATGACAAAGTGTCTGCCAGATTGGCCAATTCTGAAGGGGTGTGACTATCAGCCAGCAGCGGTTCGGGCAGCCAGGGGCCGATATAGCTTTCCCTGTTTTTACGCGCTGATCGCAACACATCTATGCTCATTCTGCTGGTGGTGGTGACCAGCCACGCTTCGGCGTTGTCTATTTGCTCAGTATCGATGGCTTGCCAGCGCAGCCAGCATTCCTGAACAAGGTCTTCAGCCTCGCTGACTGAGCCAAGCATTCTATAGGCAATACCAAATAGTTTGGGTCGGCAGCGTTCAAACAGTTCAATAGCAACATTCATTGCAGGAATTCCAGATCAAACAGCGTTTGATAAAGGCGCGCAAAGTCATTATCCAGTGGATTAGGGTTGTCTCTTAAGTGACCACCAAAAGACAACAGCGCCATGCAAATCATAACCGCTGCAAGCAGCATGGCGACCTGCATTTGGCGCTGCCCATTAAGTAGACCTCGCGAAAATAGCCTTTGAGCAAGCATGCTGCCGCCGTTTAATGAATGGTAAGCGCCTGCCATGAATAGCAAAAAATAGTATGGGTAGAAGTACCACGGCATCCACCACAAGGAAAACGCGACACCTGCAAATCCAGCATTAAAATCGTATGCCCAAGGAAGGCCGCGAGTAGCAACGACATGACCCAGTATCACCAGAGCCAGAAACAGACCTGTCCAAGTGTGCAGGCATCGGCGTATTGTTCGCTTTACCTTCAGGTGGCGGTTAAGCAGCAATAGCGCTAAGCCAGACGACATATGTATCAGCAGAGGGGCTAAAACGAGTAAGACCTCAATGAGAGGAATTTGATAGACCTGCTGTGCAGCTGTTTGATATCGGTTGTAGATAGCCGGGCCAAAAATACCCGAAACGGCATTGCTGAGGTGAATGAGTAAAAAGGGCAGAAACACAATGGCCGAGCCTAGTTGGGCCACTTTCAGGCGCTTTTCAAACTGCTTGTTTGGGGAGGGCTGGGATTGCTGCTTATGTGTGTTCATCGTCTGGCTCGTACTATTCGTGCTTGTTTATAAGTCAGACGAAATAGCTGCCACAAACGTGACATGCGAAGGGAAAATATTATGGCAGTGTATCGGGCTAGCTCAAATTCAATTAACCTGAGTAGAATGGATTGTAGGAGCGATTATGAATACCACTCTGCTAAAAGCGCTAATCTGCGCACTTTGCTAACAGTGCCGAGTTAATCGCGTTGCTGGCGCTAGCGGCGGCATTGCTGGCGTTCTACGCGGCAGGCAGGCTGGGTAAACAAGGCTAATAAGTTCCAGCGAAGGAAGAGCTGTTTGTGCTCTTGCAGCATTCCTTGCTTGACATTATTCTAATATTCCATAGAATATTAGAATATGAAATCAACAAACGCTATATCTTGTTTAAGTGCTCTGGCTCATGAGGGCCGGCTCAATGTATTTCGAACGTTGGTGCAGGCTTCACCCGAAGGGCTTGCGGTTGGAAAATTGGCGAGCTGTTGCGGTTTGAGTATTGGTACGGTGTCGGCGCAACTGTCTGTGTTGTCCAGCAGTGGTTTGATCAGCGGCCATAGAAACGGTCGCTCTATCAGCTATCAGGTCAATTTTGACGAAGTAGGCGACTTGCTTGGTTTTTTGATGAAGGACTGCTGCGGAGGTCGCAACTTTTCAGGCTGTTGAGGAAACGATATGAAACGAGTACACATGCATGTGGGCGTGAACAATATGCAGGATTCGCTGCTGTTTTATTCTGCTTTGTTCAACGCGGATCCTGATGTTTCCCGCGATGACTACGCTAAGTGGATGCTAGACGACCCACAACTGAATTTTGTGATATCCCAAGGGCACGCCAAAGTGGGGATAGAGCATGTGGGTATAGAGTCTGAGAATGACGAGGAGTTTCAACAGATGCGCCAGCGCATGCTGGGCGCAGCCAATATCGAAACCTTTGAGGAAGAAGAAACCCATTGTTGCTACGCCAGGTCGAATAAAACCTGGACAAGCGACCCGCAGAAGGTTGTTTGGGAATCGTTTCATTCCTATGGCGCAGCAGACAGCTATTACGGTGAACGACCGGCTTTCTCTATACCTGAGCAGATAACAACAGCCGAGAGTGCTTCGTCACCATGCTGCGAAAGCTAACTTGAATGAGCGGTTTTCGTTTTCAGTAATTGCCACAATAGTAAGGCAGCGCCTATGCCGGCACTTCCCAGAATCATCGCCATGATCATTATCTGATATCGAACCGCAATCAGTGGTGACACACCCGACAAAATCTGCCCGGTCATCATGCCGGGCAGGGCGACGAGGCCAACCGCCAACAGGACATTGATCTGCGGAATCATTGCCGCGTCAAACGCCGTATTGCGTGCACTTAGATAATCCTTACCGGAATCGAGCTCGGCGTAAAACCGCTCCGCCGCAAGGCTGATGGCGTTCATTGTGTTGGCAAAGTACATTCCGGCGAGTGGAATCAATATTTGCGGATCAAACCAGGGCTTAACGTCTAATACCAAGCCAATTGAAATGGCCAGGTGAATCGATACAGAACACAATAACGCCACTAGCGCGGGTTTAAATATACCGACGTGGTGTTTCACCGGACGAATCGAAATCCAGCTGGCTGCAATGAGCATAACCAGCAGCACAGCAGCCGAAATCCATAACGACGGTCGCGCGAAGATGATTACCAGCAAATATCCGACACCAAGCAATTGCACCAGCATTCTGGCGCTGGCAAGCAGTGGCTCTTTGGTGCTGCCAGACCAGCGCCAGAAGATTGCGGTAACCAACACAACAGGAATAAGACACCAGCCGAGTTCTGTCCAGGAAATGGTTTGCATGCTTATTCAGAGTCTCCCTAACCCTCAGTAAAAACGTTTCCTGAATGTGAACTTGGCCACGATCTGAACTGTCATTCTAACGCGCTTTTCTACGCTAAAATCAGTGTTTGCAATATTCTTGCTTAATCGTTGGGCCAGCTATTTTTGCTGCGTGATTCTCAGGCATGGGACGCTACGACAAGTAACTTGATTAGTTACCGTAGAGGCCGTTCCATTGTTCAAGTCCCTGATTTTTCGCAGTTCTGTTGCAAAATACGTCGCTTTGTCCGCTCAGCGACGAACCCGGCGTGACGATGCTGGGGAATCGACTGGTGATCGATCAGCTATCAGCCGATGCAAATCGTGTCATTCGTTTTACGCTTGCAGAAAACGCGCTATAGTGGCTTCTTAGCCATCATGATAAGGAACACATATGTTGCAGAGCAAGCCACTGGTCTATCGTGGTTTGAATTATCCGTGGGGGCGCGACCAGGTTCCGCAAAGTGCAGAGCCTGAGCAGGTTGCTGATGGCGTATGGTGGGCGCGCTTCCCAATGCCTATGTCGTTGGACCATATCAATATATGGTTGTTGGAAGACGACGCCGGCTGGACTGTAGTTGATACTTGTCTGGATCTGCCGGATTCCCGCGCTGTTTGGGAATCCCTGTTCTCAGGTTTTTTAAAGAACAAACCCATTCACCGCGTTATTTGTACGCACATGCATCCTGATCATGTGGGGCTGGCTGGGTGGCTGGTTGAACGATTTAATGGCGAGCTTTGGATATCACGCGAAGAGTTTCTTATGTGCCGAGCGCTGGCCAGCGACACCGGTCGCGAAGCGCCTGAGGTGGCCATACGCTTCTACCGCGCTGCTGGTTATGATGAAGAGCAACTGGATACCTATCGCAAGAAATTTGGTAATTTCGGTAAGGCGATTCACGCCTTGCCCGACAGTATTCGCCGTCTGGTGGATGGTGAAACTATTCAGGTCAATGGCCGCTATTGGCAGATCATGGTTGGTAGCGGGCACTCACCTGAGCATGTGTGTTTGTATTGCCCGGCATTGAAGTTATTGATTTCCGGAGATCAGGTGCTGCCTAAAATCACGTCTAACGTCAGCGTATTTCCTACGGAACCTCAGGGCGACCCGCTAAAAGAATGGTTGAGATCTTGCGCACGTTTGCGTGAAAAACTGCCTGACGATTTGCTGGTGCTACCTGCACATGAGTCGCCTTTTTTCGGCTTGCATGTACGTCTAACTCAATTGATTGAGGCGCACGAACGGGACCTAGATCAGTTGTACGATCATCTTGACATGCCCAAGCGCGCTGTGGATTGCTACCCCGCTTTGTTCAAACGCAAGATAGATGCGGGCATGGCTGGTCTTGCAACTGGCGAGGCCCTGGCGCACCTTAACTGTTTGTTGGGCCGGCGGCGCATTCGCTGTGAGCGTGATGAGCACGGCGTTGATTGGTATATACAGAAACCCGAAACAGCCGAATTCGACTAGCAGCCTGCTAAAGGCACTTGCTACCTCAGTTCGAGCGGCATACCAACCGCAAACTGGCCGTCGTTTAATGCGTTAGTGCGAAGCCCTGCATTGCCTACCAATGCTTTCACCACGGCCGGTCCCGACATGGTGTCGGTTGCCAGTTTGTCGCCAATGCCTTTGCATGGCTCACACAATTCCACACCTATAAAACGCACGTCGCCAACGGCAAATTCCTTGCCAACCAGCGCATTCAAATCCACACCGGTAGTAACTACAGTTCTGCGTGGGTCGCTTTCGTGAATGTCACGTTGATGTTGTTCATTAAACGCATCAATTTTTTCTTTTTCTATAAACGTAACGTTCTGGCCCGGCCAATTACTCTCGCCGAAATTACGGTCGCCCACAATGCCTTTTCCAGCGACAACGTCTACCCGGTCTACGCTGGTCAGTGTTGCATTGTGTTGCTCTGCAACATAGATTGATTTGATCATGTAGAAAGCCTTTGAATCTTCTTAAATGGATACACCGAATACGCGAAGAATAGCACGTATACCCAGGCCCAGAGTGAGTAGCACAATAGCCGCGCCAGCTATGTTCGACCACACTCCATTGGTGTATTCGCCCAATAGTTTTTTACGGTTCATGATGAATAACAGCAGAGTCGCGATGATAGGCAACAACAATCCATTGGCCACCTGCGCGATCACAATCAGTGACACCGGCTTGATATTCAGCATCGCGATCAAACTGCCAAGCACAATAATGGACAGTGCAGTAATTTTGAAAAAACGGGTGTTGCTATTCGCTGGCTTTTGCAGAATTTCACCGAGCACATAGGCCGTGGCCATGGGCGCGGTAATTGCTGATGTTAGCCCGGCAGCCAGTAAACCAATGCCCAGCATCACGCGTGCAGCGCTACCAAACAGCGGCTCGATACCCACGGCCATGTCGCCCGCATTCAGAACCTCTATACCAGTGCCAAACAGGCTTGCGGCGGCTGTGGCAACTATAAGAATGGAAACCAGGCCGCCCAGACCCACTGAGATTACGGTGTCGGTGCGCGCCTCAGCAATGCCTGCGCCGCTTTCCCAGCGCTGTCTGCAGGCAGCCGCGTGCAAGAACAAGTTGTAAGGCACTATGGTTGTGCCAATCAACGCAACCGCGGTAAGCACACTGCCTTCGGGTAAGCTGGGGACAAAACCTGAAAATACCGCAGAGAGCTCAGGGCCTACCAATACTGCGCTAATGACAAATGCAGCGCTCATCAGCAATACCAGTACGATAAGAATACGTTCCATCAATTTGTATTTGCCGATCAGCAATATTCCGGCAGCTACCACAGCCAGAGCCAATACGAACCATCGCCTGTCCAGGCTGGTGTTGCTAACAGCCGATTGAAACCCTATCGCGCTGCCCGTGAGATTGCCGGCCTCATAGGCACTATTGCCAATCGCAAGCGCGGTAAATACGAGGGCGGCGACTAACCATTTCACCCAGGCAATATCACTGATCTCTAGCAAAGCTTCACCCAGGCCCAATCTAGCACCGGCTCCGAGCCTGGCCGCCATGTCTTGTAAAATTATTGTGGCAATCGTTGCGAACGCCAGCGCCCACAGCAGCGCATAGCCAAAGTTCGCGCCAGCCAGCGTACAGGCTGTAACCGTACCAGGTCCGATAAACGCCGCTGCAACCAGCGCGCCTGGTCCAATAGTAATTTTCAATTCGGCTCCCGTTTTTTTTCAATAGGCCTTGACATGGACTACGTCAACACCCGTTATACTACAGCTTCATCTGTAGCGAAGGTATCGTTGTGCAACAATCTCATACTCCATCAACTGTCAGCATTCAGCCACGCAATCGCCATTTTGATATTGCTGATGCGCTTACTCGTGACTGGTTTGACAACAACGCCTTTATTACGGCGTGGCATAACTCGCTGTCGATTACTTTTCCATTGGGAGAGAAGTTTTTCATCGACAGTGTGCGCCATTTCGCGGATCAAATTGAAGACGAAAAACTCAAGGCAGAGATTAGCGGTTTTTGCGGCCAGGAAGGGTTTCACCGGCGCGAACACGAGCTGTACAACGAAACGCTGTGCAAAGCGCGAGGTTACGATCTTGAGCTATTGGAAGGCAGGGTTGCGACGCGTCTTGCGTTCGCAAGAAAACGCTTTGACCCCATGACGCAGTTAGCCATTACCGTAGCGCTGGAACATATTACCGCGGTGATGGCGGAGTTTCACTTGCGTGACGACAGCCCTTTTCGTGGCAAGCCAGAGCAAGTGATGGAAGAGTTGTGGCATTGGCATGGCGCCGAAGAGTTAGAGCACAAAGCGGTTGCGTTTGATGTGTACCGAGCCATGAATGGCACCGAAAAAATGCGCAAGGCAGCGCTGCGCCGTGCATCTGTACTGATCGTTTGGCGCGCGCTCACCGGTGCGGTGCATATGTTTCGTAAAGACGGCGTGCTGTTTAGCTGGAAAGTATGGAAGCAGGGCGCAAAGTTCTTGCTGGGCCGTGAAGGCTTGTTTCGTTCAATATGGCCTTCTTACAAGCAGTTTTTTCAGCCTGACTTTCATCCATGGCAGATCGATACCAGGGATATACTGAACGAGTGGGAAGCTGGGCAGCTTAGCGCGGTCTGATTTCTGTACCTTCGCCAGCGGTAATAAACACCGCGGTGGCGCTGGTTTCAATATCGGCGGTGTGCCACACGCCGGGTTGGTTAATGGCGTATTCGCCTTTCTCCAGACTCACGGTTGTTACTGATCCGTCGGCCGCTTCCTTGTGCAGCAAAATAGAACCATCAACACATAACACCACCTCTGAACCCACAGGGTGCATTTCCCAAGTGTCCCAATCGACAGTGAAAGTATGCATGCTGACCAATCGACCTTCTTTGCCGTCGCCTCCGTTACGCGCGCCGTAGGCTTCGTACCATTCCATCTGTCCGGTAAACGTGGGTTGGACCAGTGCAGTTGCACCAAGGCCCAAATGAATTGGGTTCGTGCCTAACTTTTCTTTGCTCATTGCGTTTCTCCATTCTGAATATCGAATCTGGCAAGACCACTTTTCTGCAGTGCGTCAAGATCGTGCGAAACCACTACCTGCCGGTTTGGAAGCTGATCAATATTTGCCAGCCACTGACGTAATGTGTCCAACCGTTTACGCGATTCAGGAACCATCAATGTGCTATACCATAACGCTTTTGATGTGTTGCTCAGAAGGTCTTGTTTTGAATTGGTGATATCGCCGGAAAACAACCAGGTATAACCCTCAATTTTTGCCGCATACACTGTGCTTCCCGGCGTGTGACCGCCAGCACTGATCATTAGCAGGCCAGGAAAGCCAGGAACTGTATTTACCTCGGGTTCCGGCAGTTTAATGAAGCAAAGGCAGCTTGCGTCATCCAGTAAAACCCTACCCATTTCGGTCACTGTGTTTCCCCAGTCTGCCTGCCACCGGGTTTGAAAAACGCTTACTGGCCCCTGTGCTTTGCTGCACAGGGCAGTGGCGCCGCCAGTATGGTCCTGGTGTAGATGAGTAAACGCCAACCCTGTTATATTGGCCGCCGCCGGGCCAAGTTGATCTGCAATTGTGCCGTGAAATTGAATAGGGTTTGCGCCGAATACGGTTTCCGAGATTTCTCCGAACTCGATGGTGCCTTGCCTGTCCATGCCAACGTCTAGCAAAAACTGCTTGCCGTCACTCCACTCGAACAAAAAACTGCTATGGGTCAATGAGCCGCCGCCGGGGTTGCTTTGACTGGCATTTAACAAATAGCGAATTTGAACGGGGCCGTTGTCGGTATTCAGCCTGGCGTCCAGGTCTTCCAGTGAAGGCAGTGCAGGGTTAACCTGACGAATGTCCCAATGGGCCTTACCAAGAACAGCCACAAGAATCAAAACGAACAGTAAAGCAATCAGCGCAATGATTTTAAGAGTCTTTTTGATCAACACAGATCCGCTCAGGCCATTTCAAAACATCTTAACACTTAATAGCGCTTCGCTTAGCTCCGTCAGAAACAATCCGCTACACTGCGCAAATGAATACTATTAGTTCGCTACTGGCCGGCTTCAGCGTTATCAGCGCTCTGATGTTAATGCTGATTTACTTGTTTTCACTTGAGCAAATGAGCAAAACAAACGCAGGGAAATTGGCCTGCTCTGCGGTATTGCTGGGCCTGGGGGGTTTGCAGTTTGCGCATTTTTTAGCATTCAGAGACCAGCTACCGTTGCTGGATATGCGCATCTATTGTGTGTTGCTGGCGGTGCTGCCAGCGGCGTTCTTTTTCTTCAGCCGTGAGGTCTTGTTCGACCAGACGCGTTATCAGCTGCATGACATAGTGCACCTTGCCCCTGTGTTGGCGGCCTGCCTATTGCCGCTAAAGCTGGTGCCGGTAATGGCCTTTCTGGTGGGCACCGGCTACACCTGTTGGTTTAGTGTGGTTGTATTTCGCCTTAGAGAACAGCGAGGGCGGTTCAAGTTCGAGATGTTCTTTTTTAGCGCGTTTGCGCTGATGGCATTCGTTGCACTGGTGCTTGGTTTGGCATTGCCGTTTTTGGAAAATTCGGTGTTTTACTACACCTACTCAAGCGCTATTTCTCTGGCGATGTTGATGGTGGTATCGGCATTACTGATTTTCCCGGAATTGTTGACTGATATTTTGCTGGTCACGCGGTCAGCTTATGCGAGCTCAAAGCTGCACGGTATTGACGTGGATGCAAAACTGCTGCGTCTGGAAGAGTTAATGATCAAAGACAAGCACTACCAGGACGAAGCACTCAACCTGAACAGTCTCGCCGAGCTTGTAGAATTGTCGCCACACCAATTGTCTGAACTCATTAACTCCCATTTTGCCTATGGCTTCCCACGCTTTATTCGCGAGCACCGAATACGGGCTGCCAAAACCCTGCTGATTGCAGAGCCGTCAGCGTCGATATTGTCCATCAGTATGATGACTGGCTTCAAATCACAGTCCAGCTTCTACACAGCCTTCAAAGAGCTTACTGGCGAATCGCCCGGTAGCTACCGGCGTAACACCTTCGGCTAGCAATATTGTTCTGATTTGTAATTCAGCATATTTCTAAGTCGCTGAAAAAAATGGAAAAATAATTTATCTGCTGCACTTCTATAAGTGCGGAAGCCAGTTTTCATGCCACTGAATATTCTGTTACCTCTACATAGGAGGAAGGCATGAAAACAGTATTGGTACTAGGTGGTTACGGGTTTATCGGACGCCACATCGTCAGGCATCTGCAAGCGCATGGTGTAGCCGTGTTGATTGGTACACGGGCAAACAGGCGCGGCCTGAATGTTGGAGAACGGCGGGTGGTTATGCACAAAATGCTGCGTGAATCACAATGGCCGGAACTGCTTGCCGGCGTGGATGTGGTCGTAAATTCAGTAGGTATTCTTCGCGCCAGACATGGAGAGAGTTTCGAGCAGGTACACCATCAGGCGGTATGTGCGCTGTCTCAAGCCTGTGAAAAGCAAAATGTTCGCCTGGTGCATATCTCAGCCCTTGGGTTGGATAATCCCCTGAATAGCCCGTTTGCCAGAAGCAAGCGTGACGGTGAACAAGCGATCATGCGTGGCACTGCAGATTGGTACATAGTGCGTGCATCACTGGTTGAGGGTGAAAAGGGATACGGTGCGCGCTGGTTTCGTCGAGTGGCTGGCTGGCCGATTCATTTCGCGCCCAGCGATGCCCGCGGATTGATTTGCCCGGTACACGTTGATCAATTGGCGAAAACGGTGGTGAATGCGGCACTGGATGCGCGGCGCACAATGTCAGCAAAAGACCGAATCATTGAAGTGGGTGGAGAAAACCTGTTCTCCCTGTTTGACTACCTGCAGCATCTGCGTGGTAAGCCACCGGTGCTGCGAATAAAGGTTCCGGCTTGGCTTAGCAGATGGCTCGCGTATGTTCTTGATGTATTTCATGCAACACCGTATTCCTACGGCCACTATGAAATTCTCAAGTACGATAACTGTCCGGCGGCTTGTGCCTGTTATGTTACTTCGTGTCGAATCCTGCACAAGAACGAGTTGCTGACCATTGCTCGTTATGCTGACGGCAGATTATAGATCTGTCTGAGCCGCCGAGATTTGATCCGGCGTTGCTTGTGAAAGGCGGCTGGCAATCTTGCTGTCACGACCATAGCGATCGGCAGTGAAGTGCAAAAGCCCCTGGTCATCATGCCATGCCGTCATATACACCAGGTATATTGGCAAGGCACGATCCAGCTGCAGCGACTGACTGTGGGAATTTCCCGGGCGGCTGAGTTGCTCCAGGTTTTCCAAATTGCTGGGGTTGTCTGCGAGAACCGCATTTGCTAATTCGAATGGGTTTTCAATTCGCACACACCCTGAACTGAAGTTGCGGTTGGATAACTCAAACAACACTTTGTTGGGTGTGTCGTGAAGGAATACATTAAATTCGTTTGCGAAAACGAACTTGATGCGCCCCATGCTGTTTTGTTCGCCCGGGTCTTGCCGCAGTTGGTATGGGAAATCTTTTGCGCTTACCGCCGACCAATCGACGCTGTCGCGGTCTACCTCCTGTTCCCTGCCGTTGCGAGTGCTAAACACCCGTATATTCTTCTGCGCGAAAAAGTGTTTGTTCTTTTGCTGAAGCGGTAAAAGATCTTGCACCGCTATGCGGTGCGGAACACCCCAAGATGGATTCACCACCAAACGTTCTATTGACGATAAGAGACTGGGCGTTGCCCGGTAAGGTCGGCCAGCAATTGCTCTGAGTTGAAGTTGTACACCATCATTGTCAATCAGCTGAGCGAATGCGCCCGCCGTATTAACCCACAATCGCCGGTCAGCGAGTGTACGCGGTAACCAGCGCCAGCGTTCAAGGTTTACCTGAATTTGTTGCAAGCGATTGCGCGCGGGCACACGTAACGCAGTTCGAGTTTGGCCATCGAGAATGCCGTCGGCAAGCAGGCCATGTCGTGTTTGGAATTGCCGTACCGCGCTTGCCAGAGCCGGGCCGAAGTAGAACGGGTCTGCTTGCATGCCACCTTTGAAGTCGCCCTCGACTCTGAGTCGATTGCGCAAAACCTTAACATCAATGTGGCGTTCCCCCGGCTTGATAATGTGATCTGATTCAGCCAGGGTAGGCCAGCCGCCATCGCGTTCTATTGCCTGATAGTGCTGGAAGGCTTGTACCAGCTGTAGGTATTGCGAGGATGAGGGCGCAATGCTGCGAACAACTTCTGTCAGTGATTCACCGCTACGGAGCTGAGCAAGAAGCGTACTCAGCGAAAAATCATCTTGTGGAATGTGCCAATCATTGGCTTGTTCGGCATGTGTGCTGCCCCGGCTAATCGCCAGTGCCACATCTGCGAACAATTCTTCAAGTGCGCTGTTGGAAAGCGGTGCACCTGAAAGTGTGTTGGTCGCTTGCTGCGTGGGTAATTGCTGAAAGCCCAGCGACGAAGGGTCTTTCAACAGGTCAACGAGTTGTTGCCCATTGTTGGTAAGCACTCCGTCTGAATACCACAGATCGGACGGTGGCGTGGAGGATGCAGTTAATGGCCCGGCTTGTACTAGTGTTGCACAGCCAATCAGAGCAATGGCTGCCAGGCACTTAGTGCTGAATTTCAAGCAGATGCCCAACGTCTTTTATTATCGTGCCATTTTTTAACGCCACATCCAATGCATGAATGAGCGACTGCGAATTTCGTTCTCCCAGTAAAATGCCCTGAATAGCGCTGCGGCCGGCATCTACGTTTGCGCTGAAGCGACCTGCATCTGACAACAGGTTGGCACCTTGCACGTTACCGCCAGCTGTGAAAGACGAACTTGTGTCTGCGCTGGTCCACTGACCATTCCAGTCAGGGCGGCTACCAAAATTTACTGTGATTTTGGCGTTTGTGGATGTGTTGCGCTGCAGGCTGCCAGCAAAATGCAGGCTGATGCCCTGGCCACCGTTGTTAATGCCTTCATTCATCAGCTGGTCCAGGGTTGCCTGGCTGCTGGCTACGCCCCATACGAAATTCCCACCGTCAGCCGGGCGGTCGGAATGGCTGGCACCATGCTCTACGAAGCCGTCTGTTCCATGCCCCCATAAACCGCTAGCGACGATTAACTCTCCAGAGCTATTGGTCGTGAAGTCGCCAGCGACTCCGGATTCAACATCACTATTGCTGGCGTGAAACGCATCCTGGCCTTGATAGCTGCTTGCCGTCATACCGCTGAGCGATGCAATTTCTTTCTCGCCGCCGCGGTCGAAGACAAACTGACTTCCATCATTGGCCAACTCAAAACTGCCTACTGTCTGATCTTCTGGCACGGCGCAAAAATCCGGGTCCAGAACCGCAAAACCACAGCTGGCACCCGCCTCGCAGCTGCCGAACGGAGGTTCGGGGTTCATAGGGTCGATTGGATTCATTGGATCAATTGGGTTCATTGGATCAAT
>CAYGSL010000022.1:58304-64162 GCA_964352475.1 uncultured Pseudomonadales bacterium
GGGTTCATTGGATCAATGGGGTTCATTGGATCGATCGGGGCGATTGGATCGATGGGATTCATCGGGTCGACAGGATTCATCGGGTCGACAGGGTTCATCGGGTCGACAGGGTTCATGGGATCAACCGGATTCATGGGATCCACAGGGTTCATAGGATCAATCGGGTTCATCGGTTGCATTGCGCCCGGAGGTGATACACCGGGCGTGGATGAGTCGGCAAATTCCGGGCGAAATTCATGATCGTCGTGTAGCACGAGATTCTGTGGGGCGTTTGCGTCTGGCCCTTCGGCCGGGCTGAGCGCTTCCCACGGCCCCCAGCAACGCACAGAGTTAGCCGCCGCCGGATCAGCACAAGGGTCTTCTATAGGCAAATCTTCAGCAAGGCGTGCGGTGTCGGCGGATAAAAGTTCACGGCAACCATCAACCAGATGAGCTGCGACTGAATCCGGATTTTGTGCCCACTGCTCTAAAATTTCTACGCAATCGCGCTTGCTGGTGGCCAGACCAGTGGCCGATGCTTGGGCGGCGAGAAATAGAAATGACAAGCCAAGTAAGGCGCAAACCATTCTCATTAACAACACTCCGAATACAGCGTTTAGACGTTGCAGCTAGTATACGGAGGTGGTTTGCGGCTTACATTGCAGCTCGTCTTTTAGCGGCTAACAATGCCACCGCTCATCTGCTCAGTGCTACCGGTAGTCGAAGCCGTCTGTACAAAAAGGCGTTTGGCTACTTCAAGCGGCATATGCAGCCACCACTGTTGCTCATTGATTGAGTACAGCGGTACGTAGTGTGGTAACTCTGAATCTGTGAACAATCTGTCGGTTTTATTGTCGAGAATAACGGTGTTCTCGCCGTGCGACACGGCAAGTACGGCATGTGGCAGAGCCGTTACGGTGTTTTGCACCACTACAATACGCATAGACTTGGCAGGAATTCCCAGGTGTTGCAGAGCAAGCATTTTTGCCATCGCAAAATCTTCGCAATCACCGCCGTTGGTGATCAATTCGCTGGGCGTTGCCCAGTAGTCATCGCGAGCGTAGTTGTAGGCGTCAGCACGGTAGCTGAATTTGTTGATTGCTTTATTGAGCTGCTGCAGCAATTCATCTGCGCTGAAGCTCTGCCATTGTTGCAGCAAGAAGTGCCATCTATCGGGTGTGCAGTAGCCGGGCTCGTATCCTTCACAGCGACCAACCGCTTTCTTATCGGCCTGGTAACGCCGTGCGACGGACGCCATTTGTGGAAACGCTGCAATATCGTTGTTCGCTTGTTGTACCAGGCCGAATAGCCCTGGCCGCAAATTGTCGGCAGTTGCGCCAATACTGACTGCAATTGAGCAAATTGTGAACGGCAGAGCGCGCCAAAACTGTCTATTAGCGAATAACACGACTGTTAAGCGACTGCTATAGTCAAAAGAGAACTCTCATGCTTTAAAAGCGCGCTCAAATTATCGTGATGCATACCAGGCCTCAACCGAAAATAACCCAACATCTGCACACTTCCCGGTGTTGGGCGAGTCGTTTGTTTGCCGGCATGCTGTTGGCGTTCGTAACTGCAATTTCTAGTTCTGCGTTTGCCGAGAGCGTTGCGCAAGGCAAGCTGCAAAGTATTGAAGAAATCGATCAGCTGTTCGCAGAAGCAATGTCTGCTTTGGAAGGCGATGATCTGCTCACCGCACGTAATCGGTTTGAGAGTATTCTCAGTAGTAACCCGGGGCTGCATCGAGCCCGACTGGAACTGGCACGTGTGTACTACTTGAGCCTGGATTATGAAAAAGCCCGACAGGAAACTCTGCGCGTGCTTGAAGATCCAAACACGCCACCGCAGGTTCGCGTTACCTTGTTAGCGTTTCTTGCCCAGATTGATGCTGATCGTGAAGAGTTAAACAAGGCACATCGTTGGGCCGGTTCCTTGTATCTTGGCTTGAGTTACGACACGAATGTTAACGCAGGCCCTGATCAAAGCCTTATCGACTTGAATGGCACGCAACTGTCGTTGACAGACGCGTCATTGGAAAAGTCCGATGTTGGCTTCGCCGCGAACGCAGGCATTACCCATAACTACAGCCCTGGTAAAACGTTTGAGCTTGCGGAGCACAGTGGGTTTTTTCTATGGCAATCACAAGCCAATCTGAACGCGCGAATGTATTTTAGCGAAGACGATTTTAATCTTGCCGTATTAACCTTGCGCACCGGGCCTGGCTGGATTGTGCCGCGCCATTGGCGCGCAGGTGTAGCGTTGCAGCTGGACAAACTCTGGTTAGGCAACGAGGGTTTGGCGCTGTTTACTTCCTTGAACCCTTATATTGTTTGGCAATGGGACAATGACTGGGAGTTTGGTCTTGATTTCGTCTATACAGACCGGGATTACGACGACGAATTCAACTCGCCTAGAAATGGCGACTATCTCGCCGGGTCTGCCACACTTTCAAGATATTTTTCGGATTCCGAAATTGGTGTTCAGGCTGGCATTGGCTTCTCCAGTTTCGATGCAGAATCCGAGCGGTTCAGTCATTCCGGCCCCGATGCCTTTATTGGGGTTAACAAAGCCATGTGGGATGACGGCTCTGTTTACGCCCGGCTGAATTGGCGTGACTATGATTACGACGGAGTTGAACCGCTGTTTAACGTCGCAAGAGACGATTCGGAACTGCGCTTAACTGTGGGCTTCCAACGCCTGCTTGAATGGCGGTTTCTCGAAGGCTGGCAGTTGCTGGGCTCATGGAGTGTGACCAACAACAGCTCCAACGTAGAAATTTTTGATTACGACCGCCAACTGATCAATCTGGGCGTATCTCGCCAGTTTTAACAGGTGCCACGTACCACGCATTCCTCTACAATTCTGTGCAGTGAGGCATCCACACCCGCAAGCCCCTGCGTGGTGATGCAATGTAACCATCTGCCAGGAACAATCATATGAGCAGTAATTCCGTGCCACTAGGCTTAAACCTTGGTATTTGGGACCGAATGAGTAATTGGCAAGACACGGTTGAGATTGCCAGGCTTGCCGATGAGCTGGGTTACAGTACATTGCTGTTGCCCGAGTCGTTTGGTCGTGATGGCGTCACGCTGTGTGATCGCTTGTTGGCTGCAACAGAAAATATTAACGTTTGTTTTGGCATTGCCAATGTGTTTTCCAGGTCTCCTGCCGTACTGGCATCAACCGCCGCCACGCTGGACGAATTGTCGGGCGGGCGCTTTATTCTGGGATTGGGCGGCAGCACACCGAACCTGGTGGAAGGCTGGCATGGAATGGAGTTTAAAACCCCCTTACAGCGCACGCGCGAAACCATAGATATCTGCCGGAAAATATGGGCGCGCGACAAATCTCCTTACGAGGGGAAAATATTTAAAACGGGCGGGGTGAAATTAACGTTTACGCCTGTGCGGGAAGACATTCCAATCTGGCAGGGTGCCGTATTGGATAAAGGTATAGCAACCTGTGCAGATAAGGCCGACGGCTGGATACCTTCCAGCCTGCCACGCGAATCTATCACCCACGGTATGGGTATCATCAACAACAGCTGTTCGCACAATGGGCGAGACGCTGGCGAAATCAATATCGCACCCACGTTTCAGTTGGCCGCACATGAAGACGCCGAGCAGTTGCTGCCGCTGGTTAAGTTTGGAGTGGCAATGTACTACGGTGCTGCAAACAGCCCTTATGCTAAAGCAGCAATTGGTCTGGGTTACGGTGATGAAGTGGCAGAGATACAGGCTGCCTACGTTGATGGCGGCGCACCTGCTGCCGCAGAAGTGTGCTCGGAACGTTTGGCAAGAAGCATAGCTATGGTTGGGTCTATAGACGAATGCCAACAACAGGTAACGCAAGTATTGGCCGCAGGTGCCAATCAGGTGATGGTGACAATGCCAGGTGGTACGCGCGCAGAATGCGAACCGATTCTTGCAGGCATTCGACCTTAAGCTAAATAGATAACCGGGTTAATAAAATGAAAAAAATACTGTTGTCGGTGCTCGCAATTTTTGCTGCGCTCATCATTGGTTTCAATATTTGGGGCGCCGCAACGCTTGGCACGATCGAGGTTGCTGCAAACGCTGAACGAGATGATAACGCGAATAAGGTGGTGCTGGTAATGGGTGCTACGGGTTCGGCCGGTGACGGCTTGCTAAAAGCAGCGATAGAAGACGCGCAAGTTGAAAAGGTGTATGTATTGACCCGGCGAACGACGCCAAGAATTGATGCCGGAGTAGCGTCAGGAAAAGTTGTAATGCGCTTGCATCAGGACTTCACCGATTACTCCTCACTGAACGCTGAATTGGCGGAAGTGAATACCGTGCTTTGGGGCCTGGGCACTTCCTCACTCAAAGTGGATGATGACACTTATACCTTGATTCATGTGGACTTCACCATTGCCTTTATCGAGGAATGGTTATCGGTAAGAAAAGAGGGGCCCATGGCTTTGCACTATATAACCGGTATGGGAACAGACCCTGATGGTGATTCGCACTGGGAGCGCGAAAAAGGCCGGCTGGAGCGTGAAATGGCAGCACTTGCAGAACCTATGCCACTGCGCACATTTAGCTACCGCTCTGCGTATATTCGACCTACCAGCGAAAACGCCAATATCCTGACCTATATAGGTGAGCAGCTCTTGAAACCAGGAAAACTCGTGATCACGTCCAAAGCGCTTGGGCAGGCGATGCTGGAGATTAGTGCGCGCACAACGGAGTTGGCCAATGGCACATTGATAGACAACGCCGACAGCATTGCGTACGCGAAAGCCTATCAAAAGAGTAAGACACAATGATCCGAATTAGCAGCGAATTCGATGCGGGGAATATTGAATGCGTGAGCTGCGAAAACGCCAGCGACATACAGCTCAATATCAGAAAAGATAATAATTCCGATTTTTATCAATGGTTTTATTTTCGATTAAGCGGCGCGGCCGATACTGCGTGTAGCCTAAAATTCCTGAATGCGGCGGGTGCTGCTTACCCAGGCGGTTGGCAAAATTATCAAGCGGTAGCTTCCTATGACAGAGACATATGGTTTCGTGTACCAACACGCTTTGAAAATGGTTGCCTGATCATTGATATCACACCCGACCTGGACAGCATCTACTTTGCCTATTTCGCGCCGTATAGTCTTGAGCGCCACAGCGATCTAGTCAACAACACCTTACGCTCTCCGCTTGTTGCGCTCACTGTATTGGGCAGCACATGCGACGGGCGAGACATTGATTGTTTGACCATAGGTGAAGATTCCGAGAATAAAAAACACTACTGGGCGATAGCTCGCCAACATCCTGGCGAAACCATGGCTGAATGGTGGATGGAAGGATTTCTTGACCGTCTATTGGATGAAGACGATGCCGTGTCTCGTGCGTTACTTGAGAACATCGTTTTCCATATTGTGCCAAATATGAACCCCGACGGCAGTTTTCGTGGCCATCTGCGCACCAACGCAGTTGGCGCAAACCTGAATCGTGAGTGGGCTGAGCCCAGTGAAGAACGAAGCCCGGAAGTGTTCTTTGTCAGGCGCGAAATGCAACGAACAGGCGTTGATTTCTGTTTAGACGTGCACGGCGACGAAGCTTTACCGTATAACTTTATCGCTGGTACCGAGGGCGTAGAACAGTGGAACGATGCACGTAACGAAGTACTGATTGGTTTTAAGAAAACCTTGCAAGCGATAAATCCGGACTTTCAGATAGCGAATGGATACCCTCCAAACCCCAGTGGCAAGGCAAACTTAAGTTTCTGCAGTAACAATGTTGCTCACAGTTTTAACTGTTTGGCGATGACTTTGGAAATGCCGTTTAAGGATACTGCCGACACACCCCAGCCTGACACCGGATGGTCGCCAGAACGTGCGAGGGCGCTGGGTGCTTCGTGTTT
>CAYGSL010000023.1:0-57386 GCA_964352475.1 uncultured Pseudomonadales bacterium
CACGAGGCGTTTGCGGCCCAAAGCCCTGGCAGCTTTGCTCGCTCTGAGCATGATCATCGGCCAAAGTTGCAACCGCGAAAAGAGACGTCAGCGTGAACGCAGCTAACACAAACCGCCATCTTTCGATCTGTACTGTTTCCATTGTTGCGGCCGCTGCAACGGCAGGCTGCTTGTTTTCGTTTCTATTGTATCCATAGTGTTTGTGCATCGTCTTCCTCCAAAAGCCTTTAGTGGTGTGTTGTTTTTTCTGCAGTAATTAGTTCGGTGACCAATGTTAAGTACGGTGAGTCTAAGTCATTGGTTCACGTGATATTAGTCGATCTAAACTGATGATTGAATCGTTAACTGCGAATTGTTCGAACTACGCATTTGGCTAGACTTCTTAAAGCGGTTTTTCGCTGGTACGAAAACTGTGCAACAGCAACATGATGCCTGTTTGGGAGAAGTCTATGAATAGCTTGACCGTTGGAATTCTTGGGGCGGGTCAATTGGGCGCTTTCTTGTGTGAAGCGGCGCGTAATCTGGGTTTGCAGACTGTCGTACTCGCGCAGAACCCGAAAGACCCGGCGGTAGCTTTGGCCGACCGCTGCGTTTTCGGCGATTTGTCCGACCCGGACGCCTTAAAGGAATTACGCCAAATAGCCGACGTCGTCACCTTTGAGCGCGAGGATATCGGCGCCGAAGTGTTGAGAGAGTTGGAATCTGCTGCGCAGCTTGATTCGTACAGGGTTGCGCCACGACCACATGTGCTTAGATTGCTGCAAGACAAGGCTAAACAAAAGCACTGGTTGGTGCAAAATGGTTTCCCTACGGCCGCATTTCTTGATGGAGATTTGTTTACACAAGAGCAAATGTTAAAGCAATTTGAATTGCCAATTGTGCAAAAAGCGAAACGCGGTGGGTTTGACGGGCGTGGTGTGCAAATTCTTGACGCATCCAATCTCGATCAGTTTTGGCGTAGCGGAGCGATCGTAGAGCAATGTGTGCCCTATGCGAAAGAGCTGTCGACCCTGGTTGCCCGTGATGCCTCGGGCAATCTGGCTTTTTACCCGGTAATCGAAGCAATTGCCAAGCCAGGCGAGCAAGTGTTGGATTGCGCTCTGTCACCGGCAAGAATATCGAAGAGTCAGAGCGCGAAAGCCTTACGACTTGCCGCCAATATTGTCACAAAACTGCAGGGCGTTGGCGTATTCGCCATTGAAATGTTTCTGACACCCCAGGGAAATCTGCTGGTGAACGAGATATCGCCACGTGTACACAATACCGGACACTTGACCTTGCACGCATCGGAGACCTCACAATTCGAGCAGCACTTACGCGCAATCTGTGGCTTGGGGCTAGGGTCTACCCAGCAATCTGTTGCTTCTCTCTGTAAGAATATTCTTTATGACGCTAACCATAGCGATTTTGAAGACGGTCCATTTGCCTGTCATCAATTGGGGCAAGGTGTGTGGTTGCACTGGTATGGCAAAGAGCAGCTTACTCAAGGCCGGAAACTTGGACATATTAGCTGCACCGCCAAATCAGTAGACGAAGCTATTTCATTACTGGAAACCTATCAGTCCCCTGACAATTCTGACAAAGCGCAAGCTGCATGACTGCCATTGCACGCGTTGGCATTGTGATGGGCAGTGACTCTGATTTGCCGGTGATGCAAGCAGCTGCCGATGTGCTGGAAGAATTGAAGGTTAGTTGCACGGTCGATATTGTCAGCGCGCACCGCACTCCAGATCTACTCTACGATTACGCAAGCAGAGCGGAGGAGCGTGGTTATGAGGTGATCATTGCTGGCGCAGGCGGGGCCGCACATCTGCCTGGTATGCTGGCGTCAATCAGTTGCCTGCCTGTGATCGGCGTGCCAGTCAGTGCCACAAAACTGGAAGGGCAAGATGCCCTGTTATCGATTGTGCAAATGCCCGCAGGTGTGCCGGTTGCTTGCGTAGCAATAGACAACGCGAAAAATGCGGGCATTCTCGCGGCACAGATGGTCAGCATTGCTGACCCAGAAGTGCGTGAAAACCTGCGTGCTTTTAAACGCGCCTTGTCAGAGAGTGTTATGCAGAAGGCCGCCCGTATAAGCAGCGGTAAGTAACAGCGCGTGGATTCACTGTTTTTCAGTAATTTAACATCACCGCCGCTTCTATTCTTTTTGCTTGGCGTGTTCGCGGTTGCGATTCGTTCGGACCTGGATATACCTGACCAGGTTGCGAAATTCCTGTCATTGTATCTACTGTTTGCGATTGGTTTTAAAGGCGGCGTTGCTATAGCCGAAAGCGAGCTTACTGTGCTTGTTGCTCGCGACTTATTACTGGCGACCGCATTGTCTGCCGTCATTCCATTCTATGTTTACTATGCGGTGAAACGGCAGTTCGGATCGGCCAATGCTGCGGCCACGGCAGCCACCTATGGCTCAATCAGTGCTGTAACATTTGTTACGGCCATTAGCTATCTGGATGCAGGAGAAATCGAGTGGAGTGGCTATATGGTTGCCGCGATGGCCTTGATGGAATCACCTGCAATTATTGTAGGGTTGTTGTTGTACTACCGCAGTCAGTCCAGTGTGGACGAGAATAGTAGTGCAACTGTGGGCGAGATGGTCCATGAGTCCTTGAGCAATGGTTCTGTCTTGTTGATAATCGGTAGCCTGGTGATTGGGTGGATATCCGGGCCCGCCGGCCTCGCTCAAGTCGACTTACTCGTCAAGGACCTGTTCATAGGCGTTTTGTGCCTGTTTCTACTTGATATGGGTATTGTTGCCGCCAGAAGACTGCAAGATCTGGGTAGCGCGGAAGTAAACATCTCTAAGCTGCTTTTCTGGGGTCTATTGTTACCTCTGGTCAATGCCGTTGTCGCATTAATGCTGGTTGTTGGATTCAGCCTTACTGAAGGCAATGCTCTTCTACTGGTTGTTCTGGCCGCGAGTGGCTCCTACATCGCGGTGCCAGCTGCAATGAGACTTGCTTTGCCGCAGGCTAGCCCCAGTGTTTACTTACCAATGTCGCTGGCGATCAGCTTTCCATTCAATCTGGTCATAGGAATACCACTGTATCATCAGCTCATAAACTGGCTTGCCTAGAGAGGTTGCCACTGTATGAAACCATGTAAGCGTATTGAAATTGTTATAGAACACCCTCTAGCGCCAAGACTTGCCAAATTGCTGGTAAAACTAGGTGCGCCTGGTTACACAATGATTGATGGTGCGAGCGGTTGTGGTGACCGTGGCACGCGACGGGCGGATGAGATTACTGGTATCTCCAGCAACAGCGTTTTTATTATTGCCTGTGATGATGCTGAGCTTATCGATGCAATTGTAGAGGGAATTAGGCCAATATTGTCCATATCCGGTGGCATGTGCTTAATCTCCGATGCACAATGGGTAAGGCACTGAGGCCGATCAGTTAAGGTTAAGCAACACACCTATGCAAAATGAAACGACAAGCAACGACACGAATCAGCCACTATTAGCCGCGGTCAGAGAGTTCATGCGCATGGAGTCTACTGGCGGTGTACTGCTGTTATGCGCCGCTGTACTGGCGATGATTGCTGCCAATACTTCCCTGTCTGCTTATTACGACTCTTTGCTCGACACCTTGGTCGCAGTCACCGTCGGTGATTTTGCTATTTCCAAGCCTTTGCTACTGTGGATCAATGACGGTCTTATGGCCATCTTCTTCTTCCTGATTGGTTTGGAAATCAAGCGCGAGGTAATGGAAGGGGAGTTGTCATCGCCTTCGCAGATAATTCTGCCGGGCTTTGGCGCACTTGGTGGCATGTTGGTGCCCGCTGGTATCTATGCATGGCTCAATTGGAATGACCCAATTGCGCTAGATGGCTGGGCGATACCTGTTGCAACCGACATCGCTTTCGCTCTCGGCCTGTTAAGCGTTTTTGGTCGCAGGGTTCCAACGTCGCTGAAAGTATTCTTGCTGACGCTGGCAATCTTTGATGATCTCGCCGCCATTATCATTATCGCAATTTTCTATTCGGCGGATATTTCTCTCACCGCACTTACGATTGGTAGCATTGCATTAGCGGTGGCTGTGATTATGAACAGAACCGGCGTTACTCGCACATCCAGCTACATTTTTGTTGGCCTCATCCTTTGGGTGGCAGTGCTTAAGTCTGGTGTGCATGCAACCCTGGCCGGCGTTTTGATTGCGTTTTGTATTCCCATGCGCGATGAGAAAGGTCATTCACCTCTGCAAGATTTGGAACACAATCTTCACGGGCCAGTGGCGTTCGCAATACTGCCGATTTTTGCATTTGCTAACGCAGGTCTCGCCTTGGGTACCATGTCGATGGATGATTTATTTCATCCAGTCACCTTGGGTATCACCAGTGGGCTGCTGTTGGGCAAACCAATAGGCATTCTGGCGTTTGTTGGTCTTGCAGTAGCGCTTAAGTTGGTTGCTCTGCCAAAGGATGTGAGCTGGGCTCAGTTGTTGGGAGTTTCCGCGGCGTGTGGTATCGGTTTCACCATGAGTCTGTTTATTGCCAGTTTGGCTTTCGAGCATGGCAGTGGCGCATATTTCCAGGGCGATCGCCTGGGTATTTTGTTAGGCTCAATTCTATCAGCAATGCTTGCATATCTGGTGCTGCAATCCAGTTTGCCAAAAGAAGATAGTGCGTAAGTCTATGTGTCAGTTCGACACATATCGGCCATAGGTTTGAAAGCGTCCATAAGTGCTCGTTGCCAGTGCGGGTCCAAATCACTTTGATCCAAAGCGTGTTGCATACACATTAACCATTGGTCACGTTCTGCGTCGCCAATTGCGAACGATGAGTGTGCAGCGGGTATCACTACTGAACCGAACTTTTCCTGGTAGCGTCGCGGGCCGCCCATCCAGCCGATAAGAAACGTTGCCAGCTTGTCTATCATGGGCTCCAGGTCGCCTTTATGCATTTCGCGTATGGGCTTGCACTCCGGTAGTTCATCCATTTTTTGGTAAAACACTCTGACCATCTGACGCACCGCAGCTTCGCTGCCAAATGCTTCAAACGGAGTAGCCGCATCTGATGTTGAAGCTGCGGTCATTGCGACAAGTTGCCCGATGACAACACTGAGCTACAATCCGCAATCACAGGAACGTATCATCGTTTTCCAGGCCCATCATCGTCCTACCCAGATTCCGACCAATCTTTCCAATGTTGTTTGCAACATGGTTTCTACCGGCATTGATATCCAGCCAGGCACGATTGATGGGGTGGTCGCGATAAATACCTTGCGCACCTGAGAACACGTAGAGTTCGTTCACTGCTTCAGCGCAGCGAGGTGCCACCTGGGCAGCGTCGAAACGCATCTTTAAACGTTGATCCAGGTCTACTTGCTTACCCGAGGCGGCGTGCTCCAGCATAATGTCGAAATTCTTGTACATTATGGTTTTACATTCGTCGATAGTGGCTCTGGCGCGAGCAACTGATAACTGCGCCCCAGGGTCTAACGAAACATTCTTGCCGTCATTCAAACCAACTCGGTCTCGATTAATTTTTACAAAAGCGTCCAGCGCGCTTTGCAAAGCCCCGATTGAGGAGGAGCTTACGGCGCGCACAAAAATCTGACCAAATGGTATGTGATATAAAGGCGCAGAGTTCAGTGCATTCCCAGGACTCTGGCAGGCAAACCCGTCCAGCGCACGGTGTGTGCGGTGTTCCGGCACGAATTTGTTCTCAACCACAATATCATTACTTCCGGTACCCTCCAGACCGCTCACGTTCCAGTTATCAACAATGGTGTAATCGCTGCGCGGGACCAGGAATGTGCGATAGTCTGGCGCTTCCCCAGGTTCGCCTCGAGGCACCATGGCGCCCAGGAAAACCCAGTCACAATGTTTGGAGCCGCTGGAAAAACTCCAGTGTCCCGACAATTGATAGCCGCCGTCTGTGGGTACTACTTTGCCTACCGGCATATACGATGACGAGACTAATGTGCTGGCATCCTTGCCCCAAACGTCTCTTTGCGCCTGCTCCGGGTACAGTGCTAATTGCCAATTGTGAATGGCAACCACACCCAGCACCCAGGCCGCTGACATGCAACCTTCTGCCAGTTTGATTTGCACGTCAAAAAAATCTTTTGGTGCTAACTCAAGGCCGCCATGGCGTAGTGGTTGCAGAATTTTGAAAAAACCAGCGGCTTGCATTTCGTCGATGGTTAGTTGTGGCAGTTTGCCCAATCGCGCTGTCTCTTGTGCTCTTGAGCGCAGAGCAGGAACCATAGCTTCCGCACTTGCAAGCAGTTTGTTGCGCATGTCGTCTCGGCTATAGGTTGTTTCAGTAGTGTGAAGTGCTTGGGCCATGATAGGTGCTCCTGGTAGCAATGAGTCAGTAGATTAGGGATTCGTATCAGGTACCCCAATAGTGTCCCCAGACGCTGGGTTTCGCACTGCGAGTAGGGGTGAATGATGCCCAATCACACTGCAGGCCGCCGAAGCCGATTTCTATCGCAAATCCTGAAGGAGATTCCACGTAAGTGGATACCATTTGGTCGTTGGTGTGGCGCCCCAGCGGCGTTACAACCTTTACTTCGTTTTGCCTGATGCGATCCATCATTAACCCCAATTCATCCATGTCAGCGACCTCGACCATCAGATGCACCAGATTGCCATCGGCCGGTTGATCACTTTCAAACAGGGCGATGCTGTGATGACGCGGATTGTTGCAGTGCAAAAAGCGCAAGCCCTGGCCCGGGTGGTTGGCGTCGTCCGGATTGAAGTAGAAATGCATGTAGTCTGTGAGTCCAAAACCAAGAACCGATACGAAAAAATCGTGACTCACCTGCAAGTCGGGCGTTGCCACCGCTATGTGGCCCAAACCCATATCTCCAAACCGGCCAGTGACAAATTCCTTAACACCTACAGGTGACTGAAGCGGTTGATAGTCAAGCATGGGGGTATGGCACAATTCGAGTTCAATACCACCTGGTGCTTGTAAGCTGACAAAGTCATCAACCTGGCGCAGGTTCGCTTCGGTCTTTGAGCCCTGAGTAAAATCGATGCCCTTTTCTGTGAGTTCGATTAGCGCATGCTTGAAATCGTTTTCGTCTTGTAACTGCCAACCGGCGAGCTTAAAGCGGTTTTCCGAACTTTCAGCGATAATAAAGCGGCAGGCGAAGTCATCCATTCTAATGAACTTGAAACCAGGTTGGTCAGATCGTTCGAATACCGGCATGCCCAGAACGTTTTGCGCAAACCGCTGCCAATTTTCAAGATCAGTTGTTTCAATGACAACGTAAGCCAGTGATCGTACGTCCATGTAAAACTATCCTAAGGTCACATGCTCTTTGCGTTTTTGCAATTGTGCTGGGATATCAGCAACATCCATATAAAACTGGCTATACCATTTGCGTACCAGGTTTATCGGGCCATCGCCGTCACACAAAACCGGATTGTCAACACGTACCTTGTTGTTCCAGATTTCAACATCCTGAATAAAGGAATCTATATTCATTTGAGTATTTTCTTCTACTCTTTGTTGATTTTCCTCTTCAGACAGCCGAGGATCTTTGCGCATCATCACACCGAAACGTATATCAAAAGAATCTAATGTTACCGGCGTATGACTAACCAGAAGGTGAACCTTGGTATCTTCCCCATCCATACTGCCAGTCATGGTTGTTGTCATGTAGGCGGGGCCTTCGTATGTTGCGACACTGGTCATCGGTGTGTCACCCTCGGTCAGGATTTCATGCCCGCCTTCCATGAACTGCGTGAAGGTATGACCATCGAGCAAATTACTAAACTTGGCCACCTTGGAGTAATGCACTGGGCCAAAATGCCCCATATCAGCCATGTTATCCACCAGCTCCCGGCAGTTGCTGTCGATGCGAATGGTGGTCATTGTCCAATCTGTCCATTCCTCGGAATGCCAATCGTCATTGCGTCGTGGTTCCTGCTCAGCGATTGATGGTTTGCGCTCATGGTCATGCCATACAAACACCAGTCCGTTTTTTTCCAGAACTTCCCAGCCGCGAATCTTCGCCTTGTCCGGAATTTTATTGGCATAGGGTATGTCGGTGCATTCGCCATCGCCATTCCATGACCAGGCATGGAACGGGCAAACAATGTCATTGCCGTGCACGCAGCCCTTACTCAAGTCAGCACCCATGTGCGGGCAGTAAGCGTTTATAGCGTGAACGGTATTGTCTTCTGCACCGCGCCAGACGGCAATTCGTGTGCCGAAGCACTCAATCATTTTGGGTTTCGTGCTGAAGTCATGCTGCGAGCCAATAACGTGCCAACCGCGCGCGTATCTGTCTTCAACTTCCGACGCGATAATGATGTGTTCCTTACTCAGGTTCTTCAGTTTTTGCTCGGCGGTCATTAGGTTTCTCTGTCAGCGTTAAGGTTGCAAATAGCTTAGTAAGTACCCATCTATTTGAAATTGATCTAGATCAACCGGGCAGGTTTGTGAACTTTCCTACATCCAATCTCAAATGCCGGCAGCGTATGCACTGCCTGTCGCCACTCAGTTGATCCATGTCAATGTCGAACGGAGCATCTGCGCCTAGTCTTTAATCCTGACAAATTCGCTGGGTTCCAAAAATATGCGTCAAAACATCGCCCATAAAACGGTGCCTTACAGTCAACAGCTGGATCGTCAGATTTTCCAACAGCCGTTAACTGCACCCGAATGGAGTACCGAGACACTAAGTCGCTACAATCTTCGCGGTCCTCGCTACACTTCCTATCCTAGCGCCAACGAATTTAAAGACGCCTACAACCCTGAACTTTACAAGCAGGCATTGACACAGGCGCAGCACAGCGAAGACGCTCTGTCGCTGTATATCCACATTCCATTTTGCGAAAACATTTGTTACTACTGCGCATGCAATAAAATAGTCACCCGCGACCGCAGTAAGGCTGACACATACCTTGACTATTTATACAAAGAAATAGCAATGATCGCCAAATTGCTGGGCAATAAACGTGAAGTCAAGTCGCTGCACCTTGGCGGTGGAACGCCAACTTTTCTTGACCATGCGCAGCTTACAGAACTTATCTATCAGCTGGCCGCCAGGTTCAACTTAAGCAGTTCCGATCAACGTGAATTCAGTATCGAAATTGATCCGCGAACAGTACACAACGATACGCTGAATTTGCTCCGGGGCCTTGGTTTTAATCGCCTAAGTCTTGGTGTGCAAGATTTTGATGAAGGAGTGCAGAAAGCAGTTAACCGGATACAGGCGTTTGAGCACGTGAGCGACCTGGTTGCTCAGGCTCGTGTTACCGGCTACGAGTCTATTAGCTTTGATTTGATTTACGGCCTACCAAAACAGAACAGCAGGTCTTTCGAGAGAACTATCGATCAGGTGTTGGACTTAATGCCTGATCGAATCTCTTTGTACAATTACGCACATTTGCCCGCGCAAGTGTCGTCACAGCGTTCCATTGATCGTATGCAATTGCCCAGCGCAGATGAAAAGCTGGCGATGTTATGCATAGCCGCAGAAAAGCTACAGCGGAATAACTACTGCTATATTGGCATGGACCATTTTGCGCTAGCCAGTGATGAAATGTCGATTGCAGCATCCACTGGGCGGCTGCAGCGTAGCTTTCAGGGTTATTCTGTTGTGCACGCGCCGGAAACGATTGGTATGGGGGTTTCGGCAATTAGTTCTTTAGCCGATATGTACGTACAAAACCTTAAAGTGCTTGATGAGTATTACGCTGTGCTCGATCAGGCCCAATTACCGATTGCACGTGGTTTGAGTCTTTCAGGCGATGATAAAATCAGGCGAGATGTTATCAATCAGATCATTAGCACCCTGTCTTTAGACAAAAATGCGTTCAAGCAACAAGTGGGTCAGGATTTCGATCAATACTTTGAGGCAGCACAAGAAGGCTTGCGTCAAGCTGAGCGCGACGGCCTTGTTAAGCTAAGTTCTGATGCTGTTGTCGTTACTGAAACAGGACGCTTATTATTGCGCAATATATGCATGCTGTTTGACGATTACCTGCCTACTTCCAGCGGTCAGTTCTCGCAGACTATTTAGGACTCTGTAATTACCAAGACCAACGCTGTAAGCGCAATCAATAATGTTCTTATCGCACGTAGCGGAAGGACGCATTTATTCTCGGAATTACTGACCTCGGAAACATAGACAATGTTAAAAAGTAGTGAAAGCCCCGCTTGCCCGCACAACGCCAACGTCAGCTGTGGAGATTGCCGCTTGTCCAGCATTTGTCTGCCGTTGTCCTTAGACTCTGAAGACATTAGCAAACTTGATCAGATAGTAGAGAAAGGCGCTCAACTGCAGCGTGGTGAAATCCTCTATAAACAAAATGGTGAGTTTCGTTCTGTGTATGCGGTGCGTGCTGGTGCGATAAAGGCTTATCACATAGACAGCGGTGGTCAGGAGCAGGTAGTGGGTTTCTATCTTCCGGGTGAAATTTTGGGCACAGATGGCATTGGCGGGCATCGCTACAACAATACAGCGGTTGCTTTAGACACAACAGCTGTATGTGAAATACCGTTCGCGCAGCTTGAAAAGTTAAGCACAGAGTTACCTTTTCTACAGCGTCACTTTTTCAGAATCATGAGCCGCGAGATTACCGACGACCAGAAAATGCTGACTCTGATTAGTAAAAATACGGCTGATGAACGCTTGGCCTCTTTCCTGATCAGTTTGTCTACCCGTCATGCGCAGCGGCAGCTTTCTGGAAGCCAATTTCTGTTGCCCATGTCACGACAAGATATAGGCAATTTTCTAGGCCTGACTGTTGAGACAGTGAGCCGTGTTTTCACGCGTTTTCGTAAAAAACTACTGATTGAAGTTGACGGAAAACAGGTTCAAATACTCAACATTGATGCGCTCAAAGAAATAGCCCGTGTTGCGCCCTAGACAGTACACGTAAGCCAATAATACAGGGCGGTTTCCTCTACCATGCTTGCCGTTACACGGCTACGGATATTGAAATCAGTAGGATTGCGGTAACGCCCACCATAGCAAGAACGCATTTACCAAGACGTCGTAGCGCAGTGGTGTCATCTATCGAAGTGTGTTGCATGAGTTTGTCCTGTTGTTTACCGATTTACTCTGTAGCTACCACGCTAGTATTTGGTTTCTAGCCAGTAAGTAGCGAAGTATCAGCATGGACCAGGTTGGGTGTTTTGCCATTGATCTGCGTCAATCATTTGCCATTCCTTGTGCCCATCCTGGGTATCCGTTTGACGTTGTTTAACATGCCGGAGCTCACCGCACCCAGCAATGGGATTGACAGATGGATGGGGCCACTTAGGGGGCGGGTCATGGCTCGTAAGTGATACGCTTCCACTCATCACCGTGCAACTCATAGGCAATACGGTCTTTAATGTTACGCCAGCCAGCGCGCCAGAACTCAATTCGACCGGGCACTACTCTATAAGCTATCCAATTCTCCGGAAGCGGAACCTCGTCATAGCCAAACGATTCTCGCGTCTTACTAAGGCGTTCTTTATGCGAGTTTGCACCACGTGAGTGATCTGATTGGTTGCTGGCCCACGCGGCAATTTGCTTGGTTCTGTCTCGTTTTCGCCACAGGGTGTCGGCTTCTGCCAAAGAGGTGGCTATGGCCTTGCCTTCAATAATGAGTTGTTGACCCAGCGTATTCCAGTAGAAACAAATCGAAACTTGTGGGTTCTCTGATAGCTGAATTCCCTTGCCAGAGTTTTTATTGGTAAAGAATGAAACGCCGTATTCGTTGATGTCAGCGGCCAGAATATACCGTACCGATGGTTTAGCGTCCAAGCCACAGGTAGCCACTGACATTAGCATTATGTCCTTCTCACCAGCGCTCTTGGCGTCTTCCAGGCAATCCACTAATTGAGAGTAAGCATCATCCGGCATTCTGGGATCTTCTGAGTATGAGGTATTCATTGTGGCTCAATGGCATTATTCATGATGTTCAAATTTAAGCAGATGCTTCGGAAATCGCCTTGATTCATATCAAGCTCACAAGCTTTCCATCACACTACTTTAGTTCTGGTAAACTTGAGGGATAATGAACGAACGATATAAAGAATTGCGCAAGGTCACGATTATTGGTGCGATCGCCGATTTCTTGCTGGGTGTGGCAAAACTGACAGTGGGGTGGCTGGCAAATTCCCAAGCATTGGTTGCCGACGGAATACACTCATTTTCAGATTTGGCTACCGATGCGTTTGTACTGTACGCCGCAAAGCATTCAAACAAAGAGGCTGATGCAGAGCACCCTTATGGGCATGGTCGCATTGAAACTTTGGCAACGGTTGTTCTGGGCGCAACCTTGATTTTGGTTGCCCTTGGAATCGCGGCAGACGCTATCATGCGTTTAATCAATGCCAACGAGTTACTCACACCCGGAGCCTTGGCGTTGTTGGTCGCCGCTCTGTCCATTGCCAGCAAGGAATGGATATATCACTACACAATTCGCGCTGCAAAAAAGTATAAGTCTGACTTGTTACGGGCCAATGCCTGGCACAGCCGCTCGGATGCAGTGTCTTCCATCGTTGTGTTGATTGGCATAGGCGGGGCCATGCTTGGTTACCCATTACTGGACGCGGTTGCAGCGGTGGTTGTTGCTGTAATGATCGCTAAGGTCGGTTTTGATCTGGCGCGCTCCAGCAGCGAGGAGCTGATCGATTCCGCGCTGGATGAAGAAGAAACAGAAAAGCTTCAACAAATAATGCGGGCCGTTCCCGGAGTACGGGCAGTGCATGAATTGCGTACCCGCACTAGCGCTGGCGATGCATTTGTGGATGTGCACATACAGGTAGACCCTAAACTGAGCGTTTCAGAAGGCCATCAAATCGGAGACTCAGTACGTAGCGCATTGTTGAATGGGAGTGAACACGTCAGTGATGTAACGGTGCATATAGACCCGGAAGACGATGAGAACGAACACCTCAACGCGGCTTTGCCCAGTCGACAAAGCTTGATAGAGTCCTTGTCTGAATGCTGGCCGAACGTTCCAGTTTCAGAGCTGAACAATGTGCGCTTTCACTTTCTGTCTGGTTCGGTGCATGCTGAGCTGATACTGCCTATCAGTGTGCTCTCCAACAGCGACGATGCTGAACAATACGTGAGTGAATTGCGCGAAGATATCGTTACGCTGCCCTACGTATCTGAATTGAAAGTACTGTTCAAACCATAATGATTTGACCTGGATCAAGGGTTTTGACTGCAAAGTCTTTACACTTTGAGCTGTGAAATCAGGAGGTGTGGAACAATGAGTGCTTACAAAAAGATCCTTGTTGCAATTGATACTTACGGAGAAAATGAATACAACACAGTTATTCAACGTGCGCAGGAGTTGGCTAGCGAAGAATCTGAACTCAGCCTGATATATGTGCATGAGCCTTTTTACTATGGCGATATGTTGTATGCAGGTAGCGTTGAAATTGAAAAGCAAACCAATGCCAGAGCTAAATCAGTACTCGCTGAAGTAGCGCAACCTCTGGGTATTCCGGAAGACCGCCAGTTTGTAGAAACTGGCCGACCTGCCAGCGAAATACACGCTAAGGCTGAAGAGATTGAAGCCGATTTAATCGTGCTGGGTACTCATGGTCGCCATGGTTTGCAGCTGATGCTCGGCTCAACCGCAAATGCCGTGTTGCATGGCGTAAAGTGCGATGTTTTGGCGGTACGAGTGCCGGCTGACAAATAGGTTTTACTTCATTTCCCGAAATAATCCTATAGCCATACGAGCGGTAAAAATAGCAGCCACGGCAAGCAATAACCAGAGCGCCCAGGTTAACCAGGGTAGGGTGGGAGTGGCGAATTGCCTTTGCGCGCCGCCGGACGTTTCGCTAATCGCAATGTTTGCTTCATAAGCAGCACCGATATCCGTATTGCCATTGAGCACATCGCGCAGTAACTGAGCGGGTGGCTCGGCTTCAAAATTACCCCAGTAGAGTGAGTAAGGTGGTGTTCCATTAGCAAGGAACAATAGCTCGTGGCGCTTGTAGCCTAGTTCAAGCTGTGGCGCGTTGTTCAGCTTAGCGTCGGATGCAAACCACCAATTGGCATAGCGCCGGCTTGGTAGAGCGTATGAGGGGCTTTCAATAATGTTGGCGGCAGGGGCAAGACTGTGTTGTTGAATATTTGGGAACAGCGTGCGCTTGTTTTTGTATTTCTCGCCGGCAAAGATTGATCCCTTGATGATCTGGTTTTGCTGTGCTGGCTTTAAACGCAAACGCGTTGGTAACACACCTTCTGGCAATGCGAACCGATACAAATTTTCCCCATGCGAATCTATTTCCAGAGAAGCGTGCGCCAACCATTCGATAGTTTGCAAGGTTGGCTCCTCGTACAAACCGTTTACTCCGTTAAGTGTGATTGCCAGCTCAGGGTCTGCGCTGCTTATTCTTATATAGCGCTTTGAAGATGGAATATCATTTACAAGCTGCCAGTCACGGCTTCTATCGGCCTCAGCTTTGTTCTGCGCCAAGGTTAGCCTGCTGTGCACTGTCTGCCAGTTATTCAGGCTATCGCTGGCCTCAATACGTAACACCAGTAGCTGCGAGCTGTCTTTTGTTGTCCAGTCCATCCGCAAGGCATTGATGCCAAGGGCCATTTGATATTCACTAAGTTCTACGATAAATGCATTGCTTGCTTTGGCAAGTTGCACTGTTTCGGTAGTTTGTATTGTTGAACGTGAATCTTCTGAGCGGCTCTCATTAGTCGCTGTTACTGTTTTGGAGCGAGATCCGCTGTATTCGTTAAACGTGTGGAAATCGAGCGGAACCTCAATCACCTCATTGACTTGCTGTAATGGCCGCACCCAACTTGGAAGCGCCGCACCGTTGGTATCAAGAACCACCAGATCGCCAAAGTCGTTTCGACCAAGGCCTTTGATAACATCGGCACCAATCACCAATTTGTTAAGCTCACCGTTCTTGCTTTCAAGTGATGCTTTCCAGGCGTACTCAGCTGGGGCGGCGTAAAGCACATGGCTATGCAAAATGACGGTGATCACCAGGCAATACTTCATGATGTTCATGCTGTTTCCTCCGCCGGTGTGGGTTGCTCTATTCGATCCGGTATCGGCGAAAAATAGCCAAGTGCCACCAGCATACCTCCAACAACCATAAACGAAATGATTCGCTCTATAGTGCCAGCCGCGTCAAGGTCAACAAAGAACATCTTCACCAACACAACACCTATTAATGCTGCGGCTGCAATCCACAATGGTCTAAGCGAACGTTTTGATGCCAGCAACATGCCCGCCATACCAATGGCGGTCCATAGAATCGACAGCGCAGTCTGCACCTTGGCACTGTCCAGCAATGCTGACATTTGATACGGCACATCCATATAGTGATGTATAGAACGCATTAACACGGCACTTAGCCAGACAAATGCTATGGCACCTACGCCAATCATTGCTGTGTTACCCGACCCTGGCCATTGTTGATCAATCGAAGGTAATGCTTTGATCATCATCATTAATGCGGCAGCGCAAGCCAAATCAATCGGGTTCAAAAACGGCAAGTAGGGTAATGGCGCTGAGTCAGCTGAATTTCCAGTAGCAATCGCCAGTGACCAGAAGCCCAGCACCAGACACGCAGATAGCAGCATGCTCAGCTGCAGTGTGTCACCCAGGCGTTGAATCGCCGGTACGCTTCGTTGCAGGACGAGCCACGCCATTACTATCACGGGCAATACTATTAAGGCGGTATACGCTGAGCCTGCCGACGGCAAATGGTTTTCGATTAGGTGATAAAGATCAAAGCCAACAATCAGAGCCAGCAAAAACGCAAAACCTGTGTGAAGCGCATATTTAAATCCGGGTTTCCACTCTGAGTCTTCAATTTGCACAATGATCCAGTAATTGATGGAAGCAGCGATGCACCAAAACAGTAGTGCGGGCCAGGCGAGAACGATCTGTCCGTTATCAATAGTCTCAACAGCGATGCTGAACAGTAGCGGTAACAGCGCAGCGCCTAGCAACAGACAAGAATTCCATTGCCAATCGAATCGCTTGTTTGAATAGACCAGAGCGCCTGCGGTGAGTGCACTTAATAGTAGCCACGCATTGAGTGATCCTTGTAGGTAGTGCTCTATTTGCGTACCGAAACCTATAAACCACCAGGCCACGGCCCATACAAAAAACACGCCATGCAATAGACGGCTACGATCACCACTGGCAAGATCGTAGAGAATTTTTGAAGTGATCATCGCACCGATGGCGATGAATACCGAGCCCATAAACGCGGGGTTAAACCACGCCCGATCGCCCATATTGTCGGCGCTGCTTGCTGCAAACAAAAAGCCGGCCCCAAATTGCACCAAAATCGCAAACCATTTCGCATAGTTACGGTGCTGGCGAACGGATACCCACAAAATGCCGGCGGCTTCCAGTGCCCAGGTAGCGCTGGTCCAGTGGCCATCCAAGGCATAGGGAATTGCCAATGTTGCGAATACCACGCCGATTGCCAGCATCGCCTCGGCCAACAAGCGTAAAGGTTCGCCAGCTCGCCGCCATAAGAAACGACTGACCGCAACGTAGTACACCCCGAGAGCCGCGGCCGTAACCGCAATGCCATAGTCGTAATGCCTGAACATAGCCATCATCAGGCTGGAAGCGATTACGGGCGTGCCAAATACCAGGGTTCCGTCAATCAGGCCGCGCAATTTGTGATCTTGCTTGAGCGCGTAGAACACACCGATCAAGCTGTACATAAGGAAAAACAATACGAGGAAGCCGCTAGTTGGCAGCAACATCTCGTCCTGATACTCGAAAACGAACCAGGTGGTGAATGTTAGAAACGTAAATACAAACCCGATAAGGTTGAGCAAACGCCAGGATTTCTTCCACGCGATGATGAAAATGCTGGCATTCAATAACGCGAAGTAGGAAAACAGGCCAATGTAATTGCCGCTACCTGAGGAAGCCAGAAATGGTGCGAGGAAACCACCAACGCTTGCAAACACAGCCAGACCGCGGGCGTTTTGCATAACGGCGAGAGCCGCCGTTAACAATGCAAACGTGACCAGTAACAAAAAGGTGAGCGCAGAAGGCAGTAGATTCGATATCTGAAATGCCGCAAAGATCGTGATGTACACAATACCTATGCCGCCACCTTGCAGCAGAAGCGCGTACACCCGATTTTTTTGCCTGAGACGCCAGCCTGCACCTAGCAAGCCCATACCCACCAGCGCGGCAGCGATAAATCGCAGTTCGAGCGGAACCAGTGAGTGTTCTGCTGCATAGCGGAGCAAGAACGCAACGCCAAAAAACAATACAAGCAAGCCGATGCGCACGAATATGTTGCCATCAGTAAAATACGACCAGACCAGAGCTTTTGCTTTGCTGACGAAGTGGTCAAGTGGCCCTGGTTGGGCCGGCGGCAGATTTACTCTGCTAGTGCTTGGCTGTTTAGGCGTGGCCTTGGCGACAGATTCGACGGGGTCAGGCATAGAGTGACTCGCCGTGTCAGACTCTTCGCTGGCGCTTTCCGCCTCTGCGCTGCTTTGCCTGGGCTTCTGGGCAGGGGTTTGCCGCAGTTGTTGGATTTCGCGTTCCAGGCGACTGATTTCTCCGCCTGTGTGGCGCTGTAAAGCAAACATGCCGGCGACCAGTCCAAACAGAAGCCCAATCTCCAGACTTCCCAGCGACGAGCCTAGCGCTGTAGCAACAATTGCTATGAGAATAGGCATACCTTCGATCTCTCTAAAGCCAATAATGAGTATGGGTCTGAAGTGAAGCGGGGTCTATTTGATATTACCAAGTAGCGTGTTCGGGCACAAAAGGTATTGCATTTTAATACTTTTTTGCCCCCGGTAGCGTTTATTCTGTTGTAATCAGCTTGTAACCTACACCTCTGATATTGGTCAGCAGATCTGCGTTGGTGTGCGAACTTAACTTGCGGCGAATGTTGCTTACGTGCATATCCAGGCTTCGGTCATAAGCGGTGATGGTTCGGCCCAGGGCATGCTCATAAAGATACTCTTTTTCAACAACTTCATTCGCCCGCTGCATCAACAACAGCAAAATATTGTATTCGGCTTTGGTCACGCCGAGATCTTGCCCGGCATAATGAATTTGATATTGCAGTCGCAACGCTGTCAGTTGGCCTGCTTCAACGTCCTGCTCCGCTTCGTGCTCAGGTTGCGAGTGTGTTCGCCGCAGAACTGCTTTTATGCGGGCCAGTAGCTCACGGGGGTTGCAGGGTTTGGGCAAGTAATCATCAGCACCAAGTTCGAGGCCAATGATTCGATCAAGGTCGTCGCCTTTTGCCGTTAGCATAATGACCGGAGTATTTGATTGCTGGCGTAAGTTTTTCAGTACTTCTATGCCATTCATGCCCGGCAGCATAATGTCTAGCACAATGGCCGTATAGTCGCTGGCAAGAGCTTGCTTTAGCCCATCTTCTCCATTGTGCACTTGCTCAACGGCAAAACCTTCATTGCTCAGGTAGGTGTTGAGTAATGCTGTTAGTTCCGGGTCGTCGTCGACCAGTAGCAGTTTTTCCATAATGAAATTATACGTTGAATGACCGCCAAGGACTCGGTCTTACCATGGTTTACGTAAACTTTACGTAGCCTAGACAGACATTTACAGGGCGTTGGCCTAGGATTCACACTGTACTTACCACTATTGGAAACGAGTCATGAAAAATCAAACTGCCAAGCGAATATATGTTTGTCTGATGACAGGCTTACTCTCTGTCTTTGCGTTCATCGGTACAACTCACGCTGAGCCCGGCAAGCACTTTGACGCCGACAAGCAAGGCCGAATGTTCGAGCGCATAGCCAAGCGTCTTGATCTCACCGAAGAGCAGCAAACAGCGGTTGAACAGCTGCGCGAACAATTTCGTGCCGAACAGAAACCGCTTAAAGAGCAACTAAAGGCTACCCGCGATGAATTGAAAGGTTTATCTACTGTTGATAATTATGATGAAGATGCCGTTGCCGATCTCGCCGACCAACTCGGTGAACTCACCCGGGACCTTGCGGTAGGCCATGCGAGTTTCAGAAACCAGCTGCAACTGTTGCTTACAGACGAGCAGCGTGCGCAAATGGCAGAGTTTCATGAAGAGATGGGTGGCAGAATGGAGCGCAAGGCGCGCAAAATGGAAAAGCGCAAAGAACGAATGGAGCGGCGCCAGGCCCGACATGAGGCCTATTCTGAATAAGTTGTTTTTTTGTACGATTCTGAACATGGCGCTTGAGCAAAGTCTGCAAGCGCTACGCTTCTGAGTTAGAATCTTTTTGCAATGGCTGTCGCATCGATGGCGTATGACTCGTTTCTAACTCAGGATATTTACCATGAACCGAACACTTGGCCTATTTGCTGCCATTATTCTCACCGCCTGCCAAACCGGAAGCGGTGTATCTGACCAAGAAGCCCAACAAGCGGCTGCAAGCACAGCTCTGGCGGCGTCGCTTGCGGCACAGAGTGAAGAAGTACGCGCGCGCTATGATCAGCGACACCCTCAGGAAACGCTGGAGTTCTTTGGTATTCAGCCGGGTATGACGGTTGTTGAGGCATTGCCTGGTGGCGGTTGGTATTCAAAAATATTGCTGCAATACCTTGGAACAGAAGGCAGCTTGCTGGGTGCGGATTACCCGATCAGTTTGTATTCAAATTTCGGCTTTATGACTCCCGAAAGGTTGAAAGCCAAGGAAACCTGGATTGCAGATTGGTCGGCGGGCGCCAGAGAGTGGGGCGTTGCAAACAGTGCGGCCATAGACGCATTTGTGCTGGGCGACTTACCCGAGAGCATGCACGGCAGCGCGGATGCCGTGTTGTTTGTGCGCGCATTACATAACTTGGCGCGCTTTTCAGACAACGTAGATTACCTTGGCCAGGCGATTGCAGACGCCCATACAGTATTGAAACCAGGCGGAATCGTGGGCGTTGTTCAACACCATGGTGCTGAAGACATGCCAGATGACTGGGCGACTGGATTAAATGGCTACCTTAAAAAGTCATTTGTAATTGCTCAATTCGAAGCGAACGGATTTGAGTTAGTTGCGGAAAGTGACATTAATGCAAACGCTAAAGACCAGCCTACAAGCAGTGACTTCGTCTGGCGACTACCACCTAGCTTGCAAACCAGCCGTGAAAACCCTGAATTGATGGAGCAATTGAAAGAAGTGGGTGAGTCAAACCGCATGACGTTGAAGTTCAAAAAAATATAGGCGGGCAATTATTCTCTGGGTGAGCAATAGCTCATGAACGTATCCATGCAAAACAAAGTAGTTCTGGTCACCGGGGGCGCATCCGGGATTGGGGCTGCTATTGCGCAAGAGTTCGCACGACAAGGCGCTGAGGTGATCATTGCCGACAATAGTCAGGCGAGAATCGATAGCTTTAACACCGTTTGCAATGAGAATGGTATATCTGTTCAAGCAAATCTTTGCGATGTAACTGTATCTGGCGAAGTGAAATCGCTGATGTTGGATATCAGTGATCGGTTTTCAAAACTCGATGTTCTGGTAAACAACGTGGGAGATTTTCTGGGCACCGTCAAACCATTTGAAAAAATGACAGATGACGACATAGACAATCTGTTTACGGTGAACCTGCGCCAGCTAATGGTGTGCAGTCGCGACGCGATACCTTTGATCCGTGCAGCAGGCGCGGGCAGCGCAATTATCAATATCTCCTCAATAGAGGGTTATAGGGCGATGCCAAACATAGCGCCGTATGGGGCGTATAAACTAGGTATTGAAGGGTTCACCAAAAGTCTTGCGCTGGAGCTGGCTCCGGCAGGCATTCGTGTTAACGCGATAGCACCTGAAACCACAGAGACCGAGCAAGTAAGACCGAAAGACTGGATCGTCAAAGACGACTACGAACGCCCTAACCATTGGATACCATTGGGCAGGTTTGGCCTGCCCAGCGATATTGCTGGCTGTGCACTTTTTCTGGCAAGCGAGTTGTCGGCTTGGGTCACAGGTACCGTCATTCACTGTGACGGTGGCGCCTTGGCGGCCGCTGGTTGGTATCAAACCCCAGAGGGAGGTTGGACCAATACACCCATTGTTGATCGAAGCGGTATTCCGTCAATGGTGGTTGATTAGATTCAGCTGCAGTCTTATCGCACAAGCATTACGCTAACGCACTACTCATATCTTAACGATCGGATCGGCGGAAGTCTGGCTACCTTGAAAGCGTGCAGACTGACAATCATCCAGGCTGTTGCAATGCCAATAACACCAGCAACAAGCAGCACGGGAATAAGTGTGTCGATTTTGTCGGCAAAGAAGCCAAGATAAATGGAGCTTGCGAAATAAGCTGCGGGAATGGAAACCAACAGAGACCAAACCACTGGAATCGAAAACTGCCAAATTAGCAGGTAGGCTACCTGACTTGCTTTAGCACCGAGTACTTTACGAATGCCTATTTCCTTGGTGCGTCGTTCCGCCATAAAAGCGGCCAGACCAAACAAGCCGATTAGCGCGAGACTCAAGGCGATGGCGGCAAATCCTGAAAGCGTCATGCTCATTGCGCGAATAATCTTATAGGTTTCTTCAAACACTTCGTCCAGAAAGCGGCGCTGTATCGGATAGTCTGGAATCACGTCGTTCCAGGTGTTTTCAATATCGGCCAGTGTTTCATTCAGGTTTGCGGTGTTTAATCGAATTGACGCATGTGAGCGCCAGTCATCGCTGAACATAAATATCATCGGTTTGATTGTGTTGTGAAGCCCCAGAAAATTCTGGTCTTCAACAACACCAATCACCGAATAGTCATACTGTTTGAATTCATCCTGCTTACTATCAGATGATTGTATGTTGTAGAAGGTTTTACCAATCGCTTGTTGCGCTGCACCTAGACCCAGCCTGGCCGCAGCCGTTTCATTGATAATCACGTTTACCTGACCGGGCTCATCTGTGCGTTTGTCATTTGCGTAGTCAAGGCTGTACTCGCGGCCAGCAAGTAGCGGAATGTTATAGGTACTGAGGAAATCCGCATCAACCCTTACCTGATTGATTGAAATTTCTGCAGACTTGTCGCCGCGTGTGGGCGTTATGGGAAACGTACTATTGCTTTGGTCAAAAGGCACCTGGCTTGAGTAGCTTACGTCTTTTACTCCTTTCACATTGAGTAACTGCTGCTTCAAGGATTCGTGTCTGGCTCTAGTGCCCTCTATATCCAGGCGATCAAGCACGAGAACCTCATCTCTTGGGTAGATGTAACTGGATTCCTGCATTTTTTCGCCTTGAAACAGCATCACCATAACCATGGCTAACATGAAGGTGGACATTGCAAACTGTAAACCAATCATAGTGCTGCGAAAGCGACCACCACTGCTGCCCAGCGCGTTATTGTTCTTCAAACTGTCTACGGGCTTTACGCCAGCTATTTGATAGGCTGGGTAGGCACCTGCGATCAGGCCAACGGCGAGCGCAACCAACAGCAGTAGCGGAAGAGTTTCCAGGTAGTAAATTTGTACGGCTTTGTCCAGAGCGTGGTTATACCAGGGTATGATCAATTCAATTGCAGCTACAGCGATTAACAAGGCCAATACAGCGGTTGTTAAACTCTCGACTAAAAACTGTATTAGCAGCTGATTGCGGCTTGCACCAAAACTTTTGCGCAAGCCTACTTCCCTGGTGCGACTAAAGCTTTGCGCTGTTGCAAGATTCGTGTAATTGACACAAGCGATTAACAATACCATCAAGCCCAAAAGCCGCACTGATTCGATAATAGGCATACCAATGGCGTCAAATAAAATTGTATTCGCCTCCACCAATGGCCGAGCTCTGAACGTCGCGATAAAGTCCTTGCGTTCTTGATTCAGGTGTTCTTCGTACAATGCATCAACGCGCTGCTGCAGCCATCGTTGATCGTATTGCGTAGGTAAAAGTACGTACGTTCGATTTCCAAACGAGATATTGTTCCATTCGCCTTCCATTGAATAGTCCGCAATCTGCTTAAGTGCAGCAAAAGGGGCAATGAACTCAAGCTGGCTGTCATCAATCAACGCAGAATTGAAATGGCTGTCTTTGCCGATGTCTTCAAACACGGCGCCAACGGTCATGCTGTGTTCGTGATCCAATTCCAATTGAGCGCCCACCACATCCGTTCGACCAAAGTACTTTTCCGCAGCCGACCTTGAGAGAATGACTGACGTTGGGTTGTGAATAACACTGGCGTCACCGGCGATGTAGTCCAGGCGAAAAATCTTCGTAAAATCCGTATCAACGAATTTGATGCTTTGGTAGTAGTTATTAGCCTCTACCGTGACCAGGTATTCCCTGTCAATGCTGCGAGCCAATGCCTCAAGCTCCGGCTCTTGTGCGCGAAACAATGGGCCGAAAGCGCTTTGAACGGCGTCAATCGACCGAACACCTATGTCGGCCGATTTGGTAAATTCAACGCCAATGAAGTAGATCTGATCACGGTTTTCGAACATGTAATCGTGATTGGTTTCATAGCGTGCCAATAAAAGGCTGAGCAGGAATACAGTGAGTCCAATAGCCAACCCCAAAACATTGATTGCCGCATAAAAGCGATGCTTTAACAGATTTCGCAGTGCTACTTTTATGTAACTTAGCAACATACCAAGACTCCTCAGGACACGGCGCGCAGGTTTTCAACAACCACACGACCGTCAAATAAGTTAATAGTACGTTTGGCATAATCAGCGTGTGAAGCCGAATGCGTAACCATGATGATGGTTTTGCCTTCATCGTTTAGAGCGCGCAACATTTCCATCACTTCCTGGCCATGGCGACTGTCAAGGTTTCCGGTGGGTTCGTCAGCAAGAATAATGGATTGTTCACCCACCACGGCTCTAGCAACCGCAACACGCTGCTGTTGACCGCCGGAAAGTTGGCTAGGGCGGTGACCAGCGCGATGCGCAATGCCTATTTTGTCCATAACCGCAGCCACTCTGTGCTTTCTCTCTGCAGCAGAAATGTTGTGATAGAGAAGCGCCAGCTCAATGTTTTCCCGCACGCTTAATTCATCAATTAGATTGAAACTCTGGAAGACAAAACCAATATTGTGCTTTCGTAGTTCGCTCAACTGGTTTTCAGACTGCGTGCTTATATCCTTGCCATTGAAAATATATTGCCCGCTGTTTGCCACGTCCAACATACCTACAACATTCAGCAGAGATGATTTCCCACAGCCAGAGGGGCCCATAATGGCAACGAATTCACCGGCTTCAATGTCTATATTGACCGCATCCAATGCGACTGTTTCGATATCGTCGGTGCGATATACTTTTGAGAGTTCCTGTAACTTGATCATGCAAATTTCCTATCGATAATCCACTGTTGTTACTAAATCTTGGGCATAGCGCTAAGAGTCGTTGAGCTTGAGTCGCTCAACGTCTCCGAATGCAGCGTAGGAAGAAACAAGCACACGCTCTCCCTGCTCCAGACCAGACACCACTTCTATATAGTTCTTGTTTCTTCGCCCTAAGGTTACCGAGCGCTTAACGGCTTCAGTTCCATCACTGTTCACTACAAATACCCAGCGACCCCCCGAGTCCTGAAAGAAGTTTCCGTTCGGAATAATCAGTGCCTGCGTTGAATTGCCCAGCGTCAGTTGCGCTTGCAAGGTTTGCCCGCGTCTAATGCCCGAAGGTGCAGAATCTCCAAACAATAGATCAACGTCGAATCGACCATTGCTAACATCCGGATATATTTTGGAAACTGTCAGTTGGTAGTTGTCACCTTCGTGTTCCAAACTGACCGTTTGATCAAGGCTGACACGACCAAGATAATACTCATCAATTTCGGCCTTGAGCTTGAACTCATCTGGGCTGTCTATCTGGCCAATGCGCTCGCCTCTGTTAATGCTCTGGCCAACCTCCAGGTTGAATCCAGAAAGCCGGCCAGCTACCGGGGCAGCTACATTAAGATCGTCAAGGCTCTTGCGTGCAAATGCCAGGTTGTCTTCCATGATGCCATTCTTTTCCGCGATGAAGGTCAGTTGGGAACGCATCATTTTTTCATCCGACGCCTGACTTTCAATGGTGACGGCTTTTCTTTGCTCGTAGTAGTCCAGTTCATCTACGAAGGCATCGTATTCTGCCTGTGATATATGCTTTTTCTTTAGCAGCTCTTTCTGCCTGGCCAGGTCACGCCGCAAGCGCAGAATGTTGTATCTAATCTCTACTAGGGCACGCTTATGTCCCAGCCTGTTTTGTTCCAGCCTCAATTCCTGGTCGCGCATTGCATTTAACTGTTCCATGACTCTGGATTCAGTATTCATAACACTGAGCTGCAAATCTGAGTTTGATAATCGCACTAGCTGTTGCTCAGCGCTGATCAATGCGCCATCTTCTATTAACACTTCCTCAACTCTGCCACCCTGCACAACGTCCAGATAAACTGTGCTCAAGGGCACAACTTGGCCACGCAATGGAATGTTGTCTTCAAATAATCCGCTCTTAACCGTGGCAATGCGTTGGCGCTCGCCATTAATGGTTAGAGAACGGCCTTGCATAGCGAACTGGTACAGGAAGTAAGCGGCAACACCGAGCACCAACAGTACAGCGGTTCCTTTTAGCCATTTGCTTGGGCCGCGCCGCTCAATTTTTCTATCCATACCAGAAGTCTGAGTAGCAGTTAGGGTTGATGGCTCTTTGATTGGAGCGGCAATTTTCAGATCGTTTGTTTTCATATGGTTCTACTATCAATCGTCGTGCCAGTTATTAACTAATTGAAATATATAGAAATTATGTTTGTGAGAGATGAAGTGTGTCCATTATCGAACACTGGCTATGGCCGATTCCGAACATCTACTGTACGATAACGAACACTTACTAGTGGTTTACTGACGTGCATACCGAATCCAAGATTCTCATCGTTGATGACGACAAGGACATTCTGACCGCGAGCAAATTATTGCTGAAGCGCCACGTAGACCAGGTTGTCACCTGCGCCTGGCCGAGTGAATTAACCGAGCTTATGCATGCGCATCAATTTGATGCCATTTTGCTGGATATGAATTTCTCTCCCGGCGACAGTAGTGGGGCTGAGGGCCTGTATTGGCTGCAGGAAATCTTGAAGTCCGACGCTGATGCTGTGGTGATAATGGTGACCGCACACGGCGGCCTGGACATTGCTGTTGAAGCAATGAAATACGGCGCTACTGACTTCATCGCAAAACCTTGGCAGAACGAAAAGCTAATCGCCACATTGTCTGCAGCTATGAAGCTGAGAGCTACTCGTTCCGAGGCAAAGCAACTCAAGCTCAGCAATGAAGCCCTGGCTGAGGTGTCTGGCGCATCACAAGCAATGATTGCCGACAGCGCTGCAATGCAGCAGGTGAACTCCTTGATAGCGCGCGCGGCACCCACGGATGCAAACGTGTTGATACTTGGTGAAAACGGCACCGGCAAAGAGTTGGCTGCAAGAGCCGTACACGCGCAGAGCACGCGCGCCTCAAACGTGTTTATGGCAATTGATCTTGGGTCTGTCGCAGAGAATCTGTTTGAGTCGGAACTGTTTGGGCACAAGAAAGGCGCATTCAGTGGCGCTGATCGCGACCGCGTTGGTCGTTTACAGGCAGCGGATAAAGGCACTTTGTTTTTGGACGAGATAGGTAATATCCCTTTGTCTCTGCAAGCTAAATTACTCACTGTACTGGAACAACGCCGGTTCACACCGGTTGGTAGCAATAGCAGTGTGCCATTTGACGTGAGAGTGATTGCGGCCACCAACGTGCCACGAGACGTGTTGTATGGAAAAAGTGATTTTCGCGAAGACCTATTGTTCAGATTGAATACTGTGGAGATATCGCTACCTGCACTGAGAGAACGTCGTGACGATATCCTTACTATCGCAAATCACTACGCCAAATTTTATGCGCGGAAGTATCGAAAACCCTCGCGAGAATTGTCAGAACAAGCGGCAGTCAGTGCAAGTAACTATGATTGGCCGGGTAACGTTCGTGCTTTGCGACATGCAATTGAACGCGCAGTCATACTTGCCGAGGGCGAGTTTCTAGAGGCAGAAGATCTGCAGTTGCAAAACACCCATTCAACACTTGTTGATAAGCGGCCAGAAGCAAATGCTCAAACGGAGCAACTGCAAGCAGATTTCAATCTTGAACGCATAGAGAAGAATACCATTCAAGCTGCGTTACAGAGCCATGCGTACAATATTAGCCACACCGCCAAGGAGCTTGGTTTAACCAGGGCGGCTTTATATAGACGCATGGAAAAGCATGGGCTTTAAACAATTTTCAGTTCTTGTCAGCATTCGAATAGGGCTGCTGGCACTAATTCTGTTTGTACTCGCCCTGACGATTGTGGGAGGTCACTATCCGGTCGCTGCATTCCTGTTGAGCCTGTTTGTAATATTGCAAACAGTTGAAGTGATTCGCTTTGTTCGCAAGACGAATAACGATCTCCAGCGCTTTCTGGACTCGGCCCGCTACGCAGACTTCAGTCAGCGCTTTAGCGCTCAGGTAACGGGTAGTGGTTTTGAAGAGTTAAATCAGGTGTTCAGCGATATTCTCCAGCGGTTCGAAGAAAACCGACATAGCAAGGAACAAGAATTACGCTACCTGAAAGCGCTCATTGAGCACGTACCCGTGCCGTCTTTATCATTGCATGCCGATGGCAGCGTCAGCTTCAACAACAACGCAGCAAGACGCCTGTTTGGCAATACGCTGGTAACACGAGTAGAACATTTCGACCAGTTCTCACCCGGTGCTTCCCAGTTGCTCAGCTCTCTACCGGTAGGGCAACGCGATCTGGTCACGCTAAAAATCGATGACCTGGAAAAACAATTCACTGTTGCCGCAGCGCAAGTCTCCGTTGGTGAACGTGTTGTTAAGCTCGTTAGTCTGCAGGATATTCAACCGGAATTAGACGAGGCACAGTTGGATGCCTGGCAAGCTTTGGTGCGCGTTCTAACCCACGAAATCATGAACAGTATTACGCCCATCAGTTCGTTGGCTTCCACTACTACCGAAATGATTCGTGATGCCAGTGACAAGGCAACACAACTGGACAATAGTGCACCTGCCAATGCAATTCGAGAAGAGCTTGATGACGTGCGCGAAGCCGTCGATACTATTGCGCATCGCTCTGATAGCCTGACGCAATTCGTTCAGAGTTATCGCAAGCTAACTCGTTTGCCTCAACCTGATCGTAGAACCATCAAGTTGGAAGATATTTTCGACTCAATCAAAGCGCTGATGACGAGCGAGGCAGAGCAAGCCAACGTTACGCTTACTTCTTCGTTATCACCAATGAGCCTAGAGCTGAACGCTGATCGAGACATGCTTGAGCAAGTGCTTATAAATCTTCTTCGAAACTCTTTCCAGGCCATTGAAACTAGTAAAGCGATTACAAAAGCTAAGGTGGAGTTGCTTGGCAGAATAAATAAGCGCGGCAACATTGTTATTGAGGTAGTGGACAATGGCCCTGGTATAGAAAGCGAAATTGTCAGCAGTGTGTTTGTACCATTCTTTACAACCAAAAGAGATGGTTCCGGAGTTGGGCTTGCGTTAACACGTCAGATCATGACCGCGCATGGGGGGACCGTGTCTATTGGTGAGAGCGGCGCAGATGCTGGCACGCGCATAATGTTGACGTTTTAGTTTTGGAATAGAATAAACGTAGGTATTTCGGTGACTTTCACTGATTGCTATTGGTACAGAGCAGCCTTCAAGATTGGTTGGTCCGGAACGAGTATTTAGAGCTATCGGGAGCAAACCAGACATGTTTACTATTTCTATTGATCTCTACGCACACATTTCTCACTTCAGGCGCTTTGATTGTTAGAATGCATCCCTCTAGATTTGCGTACGCTCTTGTCGAAGCGATTCTGCAGCCTGCAATAGCTCCCCAATGTCAGAATCCTCAGTTAGCATTTGCTCAAAAATCTGTTCGACTTCGCCTATTACCTCAGAAAGTTTTGCTGCGTAGTTTACATGCCAGCTCTCATCAATCTGCCAATGCCTTTTCAAACCGGTGTTTACGTTCGCCAGCGAACTCTCTCTATCGGCTGGCAGCAGTAAATCCGCTAACTCAATAGCAACCGCCAAAGTGGCGCCATACTCTGCGGATGCGTATTCTTTGCTACGCACCGTTTGATCACTGTGTCGGACAGATTCAACAATGTCGTCGGGCAGCTGCCAGTGACTTAGTAACCAGGCACCCACTTCACAGTGATCGGTACCCAGGCGTGTGTTTTCATATTCGGTTAGTTTGGCGTGGTGGCGCTGTTCAGCCGGCTTAAGTGAATGATAGAAATCGGCGTCTACTTTATCCAACGCTATGATTCCAATGTCTTGCAGCAAGCCAATAAGAAAGGCTGTTTCGGGTTTCACTTTGCTTGCTGTCATTGCAATGAATTTTGCTGAAGTTGCTACTAGCAGCGAACGTCTCCAGAAAAGATCATAGTCAATACCGCTTTTGCTGTTGGCCAAAATTGAGCTGCGAAGCGAAAACCCTAGTGCTACAGCCGTTGCCCGGTCCATGCCTAGGGCTGTGACTGCTTGCAAAACCGTTTGGCTGGCAGAAACGCGATGAAAAAGAGGCGAATTGGAAACGCCTACTATCCTCGCGGAAAGTGCTACATCGAGAGAGAGAACGTCTGCGAGTTCTTCTGGCGACGCATCCTGGTTATCCAGAAGCTCGATCAGTTTTGTAGCAACCAACGGCATGCTCGGCAGCGACGTGGCTGATTGCAGTTTCCTTGCTAAAGAATCGTCCAACCCTTATATCCTTTAGGTCATATTTTACAATTCATAGTAGGCGAGTAAGGGGCGCAATCCAAGTGACTTGTGCACATTGCGATAACGGACATTTCAGAAAGCCAGGCCCTTGATAACGAATACAAAACGCTGTTTGGAAAAATTCGTTTAGAAGCTTCGTTATAGGTCGGTAGTTGACCTAGCCGTCCGATTGAATAGATATCGCACTTGGTCGGTCTCAGCCTGGCCATACATGTTTATGTATGGCGAGAGTGCCTGTTTGAGAAGCTTATACTACAGGCACAAACCGAGAGTGAAATTCGCGAGCAGAGGCAAGAAGTTGTTGCGATGGAACAAACTCTGGTTTAAGCAAAACCCCTTACAAAAATTGCACACAATGTGTACCTAAACCAAAGGAAATTACCCCAATGCCGGAGATTACGCTGCTAGGATGGGCGCATACCATCATCGCAATTGTTGCACTGTTTGCCGGTTTTTATTCACTGCTTGTTTATAGAGTGATACGAACGAACCGGCGCGTGGATCAGCTGTATTTGTTGTGTACATTCATTGCCGCCGTTACCGCACTCATGATTTACCAGCACGGTGGATTTGGCCCAGCACATGCTTTAGCAGTATTGACCTTGCTTGCACTGGTGGCCGGCGTAATGGTTACGAAGGTGCAGGCTCTTGCGGGCATGGCAAGCTACTTTCAAGCGTTTTGCTTTTCATCAACGCTGTTGTTCCACATGATTCCCGCCATCACCGATGGTTTGCTCCGCTTACCTGTGGGAGACCCGATTCTGACTGATCCTGAAGACCCTTTGCTACGAACGTTCTACTTGTCGTTCGTTGCAATTTTTGTTGTTGGCGCCGTTTTGCAGTTTCGATGGCTTCGTAAAAACAACCACGCGAAGATTATTTGACGGCTTAGGCCTCTTCAATGCCAGGACTGTCCGTGCCAATGCATTAACGCGAGAACTATTCATTACAATTGTTTTTCTGCGCACCAATAAGCGCAGGTTTATCGGGGCAGGCTTCGTAAGCGATGTGTGTACACCGAATCATCCGCATTAAGTATCAACTGATAAACGCGATCGTATTCATTGTTTTCGTCTATCTCTGCACCGGCTGCTCCACCCAAAGCCTTTACCAGGTCTTGCGTTGTGTCACTATGCCCCGATACGAAATAAATCCCGTGCTTACTGCGAAGAGTGTTTGCCAGGTCACCGAGACGGTCTGGGTCGTAAACACTAACAGTCTGGTTCAGTACATCAGCAAGGGGTTTGACCGTTGCCTGAGTGCGTATGTAGTCTGTTGAATATATTCGTGTAATGCCTGCATCCCGAAACGAATCGGCGTACAGCCTGGCGCGATGTTGGCCTTTTTCTGTGAGCTCTGGATCTTTACCTTGATCCAGCCTTTTCTCGGCGTGGCGAACGAGGTAAATAACGGTATGTTCATCAGCGTTTGCTATTGGGGTGAGCAGGTAGGCAACGATCAAAAACCACAAGGCTTTAGGCCACATTGCTGAATCTCCTTGATTTTGAATCTTCGGTAGCCTCCATCATAGCCTAACGCTCCACCCCAATCCGTATTTCCTTGTTTGAGACGAAATACTGGGGAATATACATATCCGCAAGTTCAGCGCTTCTACTCCGGCCATTTAAGTCGTACACAAGATTGTTAGCCCACCAGTCACTGAGTGAGCCGCCACAACGAATACCGCCGGGCACGCGTTCATGTTGATACATGAAATCGCTTTGAGTGAATTGCATGCCCAGGCACGGCACACTGTGATCCCACCATTGAAAAGCAGGCAACAGCAAGTATCCATAGCGCACTTCAACGGCAAGCACGCCAAACTCTCCTTGCTGGGTTCTATTGAAAGGCGGATCAACCACGTGCTTTTCTTTGACAAGGTCATAGAAGTAGATGTCATCATCGGCCGGTGACACTGCGCGATTTCGAAAAACGAGATACGCCTGATCGTCATCCTGGTAAAGAAAATACCCTTGGTCAGGCACGTCATTGGTTTTTACAACAACGTACCCTTTGTTTGCAGTACTGCTGATAAACCAAATCAAAAGCACAGCCGCCAGTGCCAGCAAGGCGTAGCGCGTGTTTTTTTTATGAAATAACTCAGTATCCAAAGCCAAATGCTTGCAGGCCGCTTCTGTTACACTTTAACCGCTGCGCTCAGCAGAAAAAAGTAGACATTGAAAAGGTTAGACAGTTAGTCAGTGAGTATGTTTCCGGTATTGCAGCCACAGAAGCCCTGGTTTTGGAGCCTGTTTATAGCCGCATCATTTGCAATGGTGATTGGCGCTCTGTTTTTTCAGTACTACCATAACGATCTTCCCTGTGAATTGTGCGTATATGTGCGGGCCTGGTTACTGGGCATTGGCTTACTCGCGATATTGGGTTTGATTGTTCGTCAATGGCGATGGCCTGCGCTGCTAGTGATTGTTCTTATGTTGTGGCTGACACTGGGACTTGCAGAAGATACCTGGATATTGCTTTCCATAGACCAGGGTTGGCCAACGAGTGGTGCGTGCTCTTTCGTTGCCTTTTTCCCGGAGTGGATGCCACTGGATAAATGGTGGCCAGCCATGTTCGAAGTACAAAATTTGTGTCAACCCACGCCGGTTGTGTTGCTGGGCATATCAATGGCGCATGCTTTGAGTGCGGCGAGCGTTGGCTATGGTGTTTTGCTGATTGTTGGCGCTGTGCAAATAGCCATGCCTGGTCTTTTCAAGTCTGCTCAATAGCCAGCTTGTTGATCTTCCGATTCTTGAGGATTAAGGTAATGATTCGCCAGTTGGCGAACAGAAGCGGCTAATAAGGAAACATCAACGCCAACCCCCACAAAGTTTGCGCCCAGGCTAATGTAGTGTTTAGCCAGCTTTTCATCAACGGCTAACACGCCGGCGGCCTTGCCAGCTGCTTTAATCGTTGCGAAACCTTGCTCTATAGCCGCCACTACGTCCGGGTGGCCAGGATTACCAATATGCCCCATAGACGCCGATAAATCTGACGGACCAATAAACACGGCATCTACACCATCTACCTGAACAATCTCTTTCAGATTCTGCATCGCCAGTGCTGATTCAGCTTGAACGATAAGGCAGATATCCTCATTGGCCTTGTGCAAGTATCCAGGAGTACCGTTCCAGTGCGCCGCTCGTGCCATAGACGTTCCCAGTCCTCTGTGACCTGCAGGAGGGTAGTTTACATCTTGTACAAGCTGTTTCGCTTGTTCGGCGGTATCCACCATAGGTACAAGGAACGTTTGTGCGCCAACATCCAGTAGTTGTTTGAGTATTGCGGTTCGACCTTCCACAGGTCTTACTATTGCGGGCACACCATACGCTGCAATCGCTTGTAAATGATGCTGCACGTCCATCAGGCTGTAGGGTGCGTGTTCGCAATCAATCAACAGCCAATCGAAACCAGCGCCTGCAGCAATTTCTGCGCAACTGCTGTGCGGCAGGCCCAACCACATACCATATAGGGGCGTGTTGGTTTTGAGCGCTTGCTTGAAGATGTTCTTGTTGGCTTTCATTGGTCAGAGAACCTTTATACAAAGTTGCAGTGAATTTCACCAAGCGGTCCATAGTCGGCTCGAATCTGATCCCCCGCTTTAACCTTGAGAGGGCGAGTGAAAGAGCCAGCCAGTAGGATTTGCCCAGGCAGTAATGCAATACCGTGCGGTGCAAAGCGTTTTGCGATCCAGCGTATACCATTGGCTGGGTGGTCGAGTACACCCGCTGCCAGACCAGTTTCTTCCAACACATCGTTTAGATAACACAATGCGCCACACCATCTCAGGTCTCGGTCGCGTGGTTTGATTCGTTCACTACCCGTGATGATGCCGGCATTGGCGGCATTATCGGATATGGTATCGAACACGGTTCGTGTATAGCCGGTATCCGGGTGAACGCGATGACTGCGTGCGGCAATGAGTTCCAACGCCGGTACTACATATTCAGTAGCATCCAGTACGTTATCAATGCTGATGTCGTCGCCATATAATTTATCTTTCAATACAAACGCCAGCTCAACCTCAATTCGCGGGTCAATAAAATCGCTGGCCTGAATGTCTGCGCCGTTCTCAAACTGCATATCATCAAGTAGCACACCGTAATCAGGTGTGTCGATTTTCATCGCGTCTTGCATGGCGCGAGAGGTTAAACCAATTTTATAGCCAATAACCTCTCTACCAGCGGCTACTTTTTTATCAACCCAGGTTTTTTGAATCGCATACGCATCATCCATATCCATGTCTGGGTATGTCATGGTGACTGGGTCTATCGCCTGGCGATTGATTTCTGCTGCGTACAGCTCGTCTGCTGCTTGTTGAACCTGTTCTTCAGTAAGCATTACTTAATGTAATCTCTAATGTTATTTGCATTGTGCCGTAGTTTTTCTGGCAGCTCATTCATCTCCACGGAAATCGCCAGAGCACGTGACTGATATAGGGCGTTCAAATGCTCCAGCAATACGCCTTTTACCAATTCAAACGCATCGGTTTGTTCCTGCTCGCTGCGGCCTGTGCCAATCTTGAAATTAAGATGCACAAACGCATGTTCGGTATCGCCATTGGCAAGGTAATAGTCACTCGCGCAATACGCTCGGCTGCGCATACCGGCCAGTGGAAAAATTCCGCTGGCGGCTACTTTTTCATGCAAACTCGAAAATAGTTTTTCTATTGCCAAAACTTCAGTATCCAGATTGGCTGAATACTCCAGGATAAAATGCGCCATCAAACAACTCCTAAATCAACAACACCAACAGTGCAACCGACCGCAAAAATCGGTATGGGGCGGTAGTAATTCACAATGCCTTTAGACCCTTCGGTAGCTCCGGAAATAGCGATGAAATTGCGAATCTCAAATCCACCCTGGCCGGCGTCGAGATAGGTTTGCTCGTCGGTGTAGTCCAGCAGCGCGGCTTTGTTGTTTTCGCTCCAGCGTTGCAGAAAGTCTTGATCCCACTCGGCATCAATTTTGCCTGAATCCGGAGTGGCCGGCCAATGAGAGATACCGCCGGTTCCAACAATCGCAATGCGCTCAGGTACGCTCTCGCAGGCTTTTCTTAAGGCTTGGCCAAATGCCCAGGCCCTGTGCAGCGGCGTTAGTGGTGGCCCCTGGCAGTTTATATTTACGGGTATAACAGGTAGATCATAGCGTGGCGTAAGGAAATGCAACGGCACACTAATACCGTGATCGAACTTCCACTCTTCGGCATAAGCTAAATCAATGTCACCCATCACATGTTCGATCAGGCGTCGAGATAGGTCGACATTGCCTGGGATTGTTGTGCGCTGAATGCCAAGCCAATCCGGGTCTTCGATTGGACCGTAGTAATTTTCCGCCATGCCCATGCAATAAGCGGGCATGTTGTTCATAAAGAAGTTAGCGAAATGCTCGGCGGCTATCACAATTAACGCGTCTGGCTTACTTGCTTCCAGTTCAACACGCATCTGCTCAAGTGCTGCATAAAATGTTTCCACGTCATCCGGGTCGGCCATGTGTTTACGCCCGGTAATACCCGGCGCATGCGAACAAATTCCTGCGAATACCAGACTCATATCGCTCCCTTGCCGTCGGTGGTGGCGTATAGCCCGGCACGCACATCGCCGTGTTCTTCCAGACCATCGCGCATAGATTGAATATACTCTGGCCATGCGTAGCCACACATGGCCGCGTAATGCATCAGAATTTGGCCATTGACGCCCAGTACGTACAGCAGGCCAATGTCTGGCTTGGTTAATGCATTTTTCTCTTCGTCGGTGAGGGAAAAGTCTTTGAGCACCGAATCTTTGTCAGCGAAAAACTGCTTTTGCAGATCTTCGCTGCGATTCAATTCGTATAGCAGTTTTTGAACGTAATACAGGCTCATATTTATCGACCCAGCGCGGGTACCTTATGGGTACCGTGTGCGATGCAAACGTTTTTCGTTTCCATGTAAAAATCGAAGCTGTAATCACCACCATCCCGGCCAATACCAGACATTTTTACACCTCCAAAGGGTGAGGGCAGGTTGCGATTGTTTTCTGAATTCACCCACAGCATACCAGCTTCCACATGCTTGGCCATACGCATGGCGCGACCGGTGTTCTCAGTCCAGATGTACCCGGCCAGGCCAAATTCAGAATCATTGGCTAGCTCAATGGCCTGCTCTTCAGAGTCGAAACTGATGCTGGTTAGGACCGGGCCGAAAATTTCCTCACGTGCAATGCGCATGGAGTTATCGGCGTTAGTAAACAGAGTAGGGGCCACGTAGTTTCCATCACCCAAATCTGCACGACGTTCACCGCCAACGGCCACCGTGGCGCCATCTTCTTTGGCAATGCCCATGTAACTCATCACCTTGTTGAAGTGGCCGGTGTGAACCAGCGGGCCTACTTCAGTATCGGGGTCTAGTGGGTGACCAACGCGCAGATTCTTCACGCGTTGTTCAAGTGCAGCTATAAAGTTGTCGCGAATGCCGGATTGAATCAGTAATCGGCTGGAAGAGGTACAGCGTTGGCCGTTTAGGCTGTAAATCATAAATACAACCGCATCCAGTGCGCGTTCAAAGTCGGCGTCGTCGAAAACAATCACCGGATTTTTGCCGCCCAATTCGAAGTGCATGCGCTTCAAGGTATCCGCGCCCTGGCGCATTATGTGGCTTCCGGTTGCGCTTTCTCCAACCAGGGCAACGGCTTTTATTGCCGGGTGCTCTGTAATACGCTTGCCGACCTCTTCGCCAAAGCCGTTAACCGTATTCCACACGCCATCGGGAAGGCCCGCGTCTTTGGCTATTTCAGCCAGCAACATCGCTGACAATGGTGTTAGTTCAGCGGGCTTATGAACTACCGTACAACCAGCGGCGAGTGCGGGCGCTATTTTCCAGGTAGACAGCATAAACGGCGTGTTCCACGGCGTAATGATGCCCACCGGACCAATGGGATAACGCATGGTGTAGTTAGTGTGATCGTCTTGATACAAGGCAGCACCATTGGCCGCTTCTGGCGCTTTGTCTGCAAAGAAGCGGAAGTTGGCGGCACCGCGTATGGCGGCCGCTTTCATAAAGCGAATCGCCTGGCCGCAATCCATTGATTCCACCAGAGCAATTTCTTCCGCTCGCTCAACTACTTTGTCGGCGAAGTGATGAAGAATTTTCTTTCGCTCCGTACCACTTACATCACGCCAATCAGCGAAGGCCTTCTCTGCGGCTTCGCAGGCGCGGTCTGCATCTTCTACTGTGCCTTCCACTACTTGGCCTAGTGAGCTCTGATCTACTGGAGTTGTGTTGGTGTAGGTTTTGGCGTTGTCGGGTACCTCTAACTGGCCGCCAATAAAATGCCCTGTCGTAGTGGTCTGGAATCGTTTTAGGTATTGCGCTGCTTTTGCGGTGTTGTCGTCAAAGTCTGACATAGCGTGATCCCCCGGGCTTTATGCCCTTATCTATCGGTAACTTAGTAACACGTTAAGCTTATTTCAAAGACAATTCGCCTAATAAAGCTAATAAGTCATTTATCTATTGCAAATAAGATTAACATGTTAAATACTTGTATGCAATTGCTTGGCACACACTGTGCCTGCAGCTTGAAAGCTACTGGCAAGCGGGAAACATCGGAGATTGGAGAAAGATTGATGCGATTTGTAAGTTACAAGCATAAAGACGCCACGTCATGGGGAGCCATCACCGATAAAGGTGTTGTTGATCTGGGCACGCGCATGAATATGGATTTGCAAGCCGCGATAGAAAATGATCAATTGGAGCAGGCAAAACAGCTGGCGGGTTCGCAGAGTGCGGATATGGCGCTGGACGATATCCAGTATCTGCCACCGATAGCCCGCCCTGAAAAAATAGCCTGCATTGGTGTGAATTACGCGAACCGCAATGCCGAATACAAAGATGGCTCCGAGGCCCCCAAGTTCCCTAGCGTGTTTATGCGCACGCCTGATTCTTTAACGGCTCACGATCAACCACTGTGGCGCCCGCCCGAGTCTGACAAACTGGATTACGAGGGCGAGATTGTTGTAGTGATTGGTAAGGGGGGAAGACGTATTTCTGAAGACAATGCCTACGACCACATCGCAGGGCTGACTGTCATGAACGAAGGCACTTTGCGCGACTGGGTACGTCACGCCAAGTTCAATGTTACCCAGGGTAAGAACTTTGTGCACTCAGGCTCAATTGGACCCTGGTTGGTAACGGCTGATGAATTCACAGCCGCTGATTATGAAGACATGCGAGTGACCACAACCGTTAATGGCGAAGAGCGACAAAACGACACTACTGCCAGCATGATGTTTCCCATCAAATACATCATTAGCTATCTGTCGCAGTTCTACTTACTGAAACCAGGCGACGTGATTGCCACCGGCACACCCAATGGCGCAGGCGCGCGGTTTGACCCACCAAAGTATCTTGCGCCTGGCGATATCGTTGAAGTGAGCGTGCAAGGCATAGGTACTCTATCCAACGGAATTATCGATGAGCCTCTCGACTAACAGAGCAGATAACAAGACCTTGCTATGAAGTCTGCATCTATTAAACACCTGCCGAAACGTGAACGCCCCGCCAGCTTGAGGGGGTTCGATCGATCTTTGCCTATGTCTCTGCTGCGAGCCAGGGAAGCGGTAATGAAGGAATTCATTCCGTCATTAAAGGAGTTTGGTCTTACCCCGCAACAATGGCGGGTCATTCGTTCGCTGGAGCAACATGGCGAACAGCCGTTGAGTACGCTTGCTGAGAACTGCTTCTTATTGATGCCGAGCTTATCGCGTATTGTGCAAAACCTTGAAGCGCGAGAGTTTGTCAGCCGCAAAGCCGTTGCTGGCGACCAGCGCAGCTCCATGATTGTACTAAGCGCCAGTGGTAAAGGCCTGTTTAAACGGATTGCGCCACGTTCTGCAGAGCGTTACGACCGCATTACGGAGCGTTTTGGATATGGCAAGCTGGAGCTCTTGTATGAACTGCTGGAAGAACTGGTAGACCGGCTTGATGATGAGCAAGAATTGCTCGATTCCAGGTCCAATTGAAACCGGATACTTTTACTCTTTTAGCCTTTGTATAAAGGCCTAACACTGCACTACACTAAAACGGAATTCCCACAGTCAAAAGGAGCTTGACGGGCGGTCACTTGGGCACTAAATTGCGCGCCCGCGGTCAGTATTGACGGCTCAGCATCTGTTCAGAGCATTCTAATGATAGGTACTCTTGCCTCATTGTTCTCACCGCTATTCAGTGGTTTCGTATTGATGATCGCCTATGGTCTGATCGGCATTCTATTGCCGGTGCGAATGGGCCTGGAACAGATGAGTACAGACACTATAGGCCTGGTGTTGTCTATGTACGCCGTAGGTATGTTGTTTGGTGGACTGTACAGCAAGGCCATGATTAACCGCGCAGGCCATATCCGGGTATTTGCTGCCTCTGCGGCATTAGCCGCGATCAGCATTTTAGCCTGCAGTCTGCACACGGACCCCATTCTCTGGGGTGTGATGCGAATGTTGATGGGCTTCTGCAATGCCTGTGTGTTTACAGCCATCGACAGCTGGTTAAGCGGGCAGGCGACTCAGGAAACGCGTGGGCGAATTTTAGCGACCAATCAAATTTCAATCATGACCGCTATTTTTATCGGGCAATTCGGCTTAAACATTGCAGACCCTGGTGGCAGCACATTGTTTGTGATGGCCGGAATGGTGCTGTCACTATCGGTAATCCCAATGGTGATGAGTCGCTCAGCGGGCCCTGCAATTGAGGATGGTGGCTCAATGCCATTCAAAAAACTCTTTATCAGTTCTCCGCTTGGCGTGATCACCTGCGTGTTTGCGGGTCTGCTCTACACAGGCGGTTTCAACATGCTGCCACTGTTCGCGTCACACCACGGTATTTCTGGGCTGCAATTGTCGCAATTTATGGGAGCGGCCGTATTCGGTGCATTGGCCTTACAGTTTCCGGTCGGTATGCTGTCTGATCGCATGGACAGGCGAACGCTGATGCTGGGTCTTTTGGTGGTCTGCATGGTCGGTGGCCTGAGTGTTCCATTTTCCGCAGAAGCGGGCAGTTTGCCCCTCATGATGATTGGCGTGGCGTTTATGATAGGCATATCGGCCTGTTTATACCCATTGGCCATATCGCAAACCTTTGACACCATTCAGCAGAAAGACCTGGTCAGCGCCATGGGTGGCTTGATTACAGTTTACGCACTCGGCAGCATCATTGGTCCGTACTCCGCCTCGCTGGTGATGAAAACCTTCGGCGTCAATAGTCTGTTTACATTTATGGCAATAGCTCAAACGCTGCTGCTATTACTGATCGTGTACCGCATGTTTGTTCGCGAAGCCTTGCCTGTTGAAGATCAGGAAAGTTATGTACCTATGGTGTATGAAATAGGTAATGCCATCGAGCTAGACCCTCGTTCCGAATATCATGAGCCACACGAAATGATGGGTCTGGAGGCGCAATATGCATTGTCGATTGCGGATGAGCACCCGGGAGTAGCGGTCAATATTGCGAAAACCCTGGCTGAAATGTCGCCCAGTCAGGCGGCAAGGCTGGCCGGGTCAATCGCACAGGTTGATGGCGTGAACGCGGTGCGTCTATTTAATGCCATGAGCGATGCCTTGCCAGAATCCAATCTTGAACTTGCTGAAGCAGTAGCAATGGGTTCACCTCAGCATGCCGCAGAGATTATTCGCCAGGTCAGTCAGCGCTTTCCCGAGCAACTGAATGACTACGTAGCCGCAGTAACAAAAGCGGCGCCTGACGTAAGCGTTGATGTTATTGCCGCCGCCGCCGAGTCATTGGTGCTTGAGTCACCAGATGAGGTGATGGAAATCGCGCAAGCGTATGCAAACTCACTGTCTGAAGGGCGTGATGACCTCAGGCCAATCGACCGTGAAGCCGAACACTCTGAAGAATGGGCTGGTGAAGTAGTTGGTCAGCTCAGCGAAATGTTGCCAGAGCAATCGGTGGAATTTGCGTCTACATTCGCACAGGCGATGCCTGAGGCCGTACCTCATATTGCCTCTGCTTACGCCGAACATCTCTCAAGCGCTCACGATAACGACGAAGACACACTGCAGGCGGATGCAGCCAACGAGTTTATAACCAGAATTAGCGAAGTGGCGCCTGAGCAAGCGGTTGACGCCGCTGCCACCCTTGTTGAGGCTATGCCTGAAGTTGCCTCAGAAGTGATCGACAGTCTGCACCAGGCTGACGAAGAATTTGAGCAGTTGTCTTCGAATATTAACGAAAAGCCGGAAGATTGGTCTTCCGATTGAGTCCGCTACCGCAAACGGCGTATCATTGTTGCCTGAACAGCCATTGGTGAGTCTTATGTTGCGTTTTCTCAGTGCTCTCTTGCTCGCTAGCTTGTTTGCCTGCAGTTCAAATACCGGCACCTCAGAACCACAGTATGCGCCTGCTAACGGCAAATCCATCGCGGTGTATGGAGCCAGCGGCAAAATTGGCGGTCTCATTGTTGATGAAGCATTGAAACGTGGCTACCAGGTGTTTGGCATATCCAGAAGTCCTCTGGCATTAGAGCTTGAGGCGCCGGGTTTTCTCGCCGTTCGTGGCGATTTAACCGACCGCGACTCGGTACTAACGCTGGCAAAAACAGTGGATGCAATTATTATTTCCGTGTCAGGCACTGGCGAAGGGAATCTGCCTGAGACTACGGTTCATGCGGTGGGTGCTCAACACATGGTAAGCGTGTTGTCGGAATTGGAGAATGCGCCCCGTGTGATTCAAATTGGTGGCGCCACCACCATGTTTGGCGACGCGGGTGCCATGTTGGAAAACATGCCGTTTCGTGCCAAACCAGGTTCACCCATGCATGCAATGCTGTTTGGCCATAGGGTTGCGCTAGACGCGTATATTGCCAGCGATATCAGCTGGACGGTTGTAACACCGCCGGTGAAAATTCTTGGCTGGACACCTAGAGAAATTAAAGACCCGGATACCAGCATGGGCGCTTACCGCACCTCAACCACAGAGTTAGTGGTTGACGATGAAGGTGAAAACTCAATTTACGTACGTGATCTTGCCATCGCCACTGTAGACGAACTGGATAACGCCAAGTTTGTTCAGCAGCGATTTACAGTTGGCTACTGAAACAATTTCTGGAACTCATCCAGTAAAGACAGCGTTTTGTCCTCGTCGACTGACTGCAAACCAAATATCAATCTGTCTACGCCCATATCAACTAAAGAGCTGATGGTATCCGGATCTTCTGGCGCGTAATACACGGATACTTCTATCTCAGCGCGGTCGCGACCGGCTTCCTTGCACGCCTCATCCAGCGCATTTAGCTGCTCAGCAAACCCTTCTGTAGCCCTACCCCAAATAGGCATCCAGCCATTTCCATAACTGATTGCGCGGCGCACCGCACCCGGAGCCGAACCACCTATATGAATTGGCGGGTGCGGTTTTTGCACTGGCTTTGGGTTTTGGTAGGTAGGCTCAAAATTAATCAGCTTACCGTGGTATTCGGCAATCTCATTGGTCCACAACGCCTGCATGGCTTCGATTACTTCGCGCATTCGCCGAAAACGCGTGTTCGGGTCTGTGCCATGGTCGCTCATTTCTTCAAGGTTCCAGCCGCCACCTATGCCCAGCATAAATCGGCCTTTGGATACAACGTCCAGGCTGGCTACCTCCTTGGCCAGATGAATCGGATCGCGCTGAACAACCAGCGCAATACCAGTGGCCAGTTTCAAGGTGGAAGTATTTACTGCAGCCGCCGTTAAGGCCACAAACGGGTCCAATGTGTCGTAGTACATTTGTGGTAAGTCAGTGCCACCAGGCCAAGGCGATTTGCGACTTGCAGGAATATGCGAATGTTCGGCCAACCAAAGTGATTCAAACCCGCGCTCTTCCATCGCCGGGCCAAGTGCGGCAGTGGGCATGGAATAATCGGTGGGGAAGGTGCAAATGCCGTACTTCATTGTTTTTTCCTAATTTGTATCATCAACAGCGGGTGATAAGGTACACCGCTAGCGTACAGGAAAACAACAATGAAATACTGGCTTATCGTGCCGTGGACACCGGTTGAGGAAATGATCCAGATTGCCAAGCACGCAGATCAACTTGGATTTTATGGATTGATGGGCGCAGACCATGGGTTTGTGCCGAAATCAATGGTGTCTGAGTACCCGTATACAAAAGACGGCGCACCGCCCATTGACGGCAGCATGCCATATCCGGAAGTTTGGACGTCCATTGCCGCAATGAGTGCGGTGACCAGCAAACTAAAATTTTCCACCGCGGTTTATGTGTTGCCGCTGCGCAACCCAATCGAGGTGGCCAAGGCAACCGGAACCATCGCCAACATCAGCGGCAACCGCCTGGTGCTGGGCGCAGGTGTAGGCTGGATGCCGGAAGAGTTTGCAACTTACGGTGTTGATTTTAAAACGCGTGGCAAGCGCATGAACGAGTGTATCGACGTGCTAAACCTGATTTGGGACGGCGGCTACGTGGAATACCACGGCGAATTTTTTGACTTCGAGCCATTGCAGATAGCACCCGCACCTACCCAACGCGTACCAATTATAATTGGCGGTGCAAGCAAGCCCGCGTTGTGGAGAGCCGGCAGAGTCGCGCAAGGCTGGATGGGGAATGGCAATGACCCGCAAGAGATGCCAACTATCTTCAAACACCTCAAAGACTCACGAGAATCGTTTGGTCGCAGCGATGAAGACTTTGACATTATTTTGGCAATGAATGACTTTCCTTCGGCTGAGCAAATGGCCGAGTATGTGGGGCAGGGTGCTACCGGCACCTTTGTCGGTTTTCCAGACCACACTGTGCCAGTGTCTCAGAAACTGAAAATGCTTGATGGGATGGCAAAGGCCTTTCTGTAGAACTTCGCGATTGCAGCTGCTCTATAAACCAAGATCACTCAAGCCAGGGTGATCATCAGGTCGTCGACCTTGCGGCCATCGGAATTTTCGCTCGCTTTCAGCTATGGCAAGGTCATTGATGCTGGCGTGTCGCTCAGCCATTAAACCCTGCTCGTCAAACTGCCAGTTTTCGTTGCCGTAAGAGCGATACCATTGGCCGTTGTCATCATGCCATTCGTAAGCGAACCGTACGGCTATGCGATTTCCTTCAAACGCCCACAACTCCTTGATCAATCTGTATTCGCTTTCACGCTGCCATTTAGTTTCGAGAAACGCTTTGATTTGCTCGCGCCCAACTGGAAACTCATTGCGGTTGCGCCAGCGGCTGTCAGCGGTATAGGCCATGGCCACTTTATCAGGATTGCGTCCGTTCCAGCCGTCTTCCGCCATGCGCACTTTTTGCGCTGCAGTTTCTGCTGTAAAAGGAGGGAAAGGAGGGCGTGATTCATCGCTCATTGTGGTGGTCCTGGGTCAGTGATATTTCCATGGCCTCTATGACATCATGCTGCAGTTGATGTTCCCGAACACGGCGAATTGATGCCTGTGTGGTCAGCCGCTAAAGTCAGCTAAACCGCTGTTCTCAAAAAACTCGATCAGCAATGGATCACCCGGCCTCTCCATATAAGCCACCGCCAAACCCGGCGCAAAATCAGCACGCCAGATGGGTTCATAAGCAAACGGTTTCGCACGGTCAATGATCGTTTGTAAATCGTCTACGATAAAACGCAGGTGATGCATGCCTTCACGTCCTGCGTCTATAAATTCCTTATGTGGTGTGCCACCCGAAACCCACTCAATAAGTTCAATTTCGATATCGCCACTTTTGCCAAATGCCAGTTTTACTTCCGCTTGTTCTGGTTGGCCACGAAACACATAGTCGTATGGACCAGGGTTCATACGCATGAACGGCCCAAATAGGGGTTCATACTTTGCGATAGCCGCCTCGATGTCTTTATAGACAAATCCAACCTGATCCATGGGTGGTAAATCCAGCGCTTGTTGTAATTCTGTGCTCACGATAGTGCCTCCAGCGATCTGCCTGCGAGTCTAGCATAGTGAAAAACAACTGTAAGTGAGCTGTGTTTTGCAAAGCTGTTAGCACGGGCAAAGACGCGGTATTCTATGCTCCAGATCATTAGCCAAAGGAATGTTTATATGCGGTGCGATGAAATTGATTTCGAGATTATTGGCCACAGCATGCAGATGGTTGAGATGGAGCTGGACCCGGGCGAAACAGTGGTTGCCGAAGCGGGGGAAATGAACTATCTGGAAGATGGTATTGAATACGAGGCTCGCATGGGTGATGGCTCGGTCCTTGGCGGTATTGGGTGTTTGCTGGATGGGAAATAGATCGTGCCAAATTATCATGACTTAAGACCCAAAGCGGATTACGAAGAGCGCGGTTATCCGCTGGTGTTCCCCAAAATGGGCGTTACTGAAAAGAAGCGAACCATCGCAGGATTATTGCGTCTGCGCGCCGGCTTGAGCGAAATAGCGACCAAGAAAACCGATAACAATTTGTTGGTGGCCAGTTGGAACATCAAGGAATTTGGTCACACCACCCAACGCCTGAACGAAGCGTATTTTTATATCGCAGAAACCATCTCGGCATTTGATCTAGTTGCTATCCAGGAAATCAAATCCACCCTGGTTGATCTGGATATCCTGATGCGCTTACTGGGTGAAGGTTGGGCTTATGTGATCAACGACGTAACCAACGGTCGTGATGGAAATGCAGAACGCGGGGCCTACCTGTTTAATCGTGATCGCGTAAAATTGGCGGGGCTTGCAGGCGAAATTACTTTATGGGACGAGCTCACAAAAGATCGCAAAGTAAAGCAGTTAAAACGCACTCCCTACATCACCGGTTTTCAGGCGGGCTGGAAATCGTTTGCGATGATCAATCTGCATTTGCATCCTGGCGATTCAAAAGACGATCTTGCCTACAGGCAGGCCGAAGTGAAATTGTTGTTGGATGCGTTCGCAGAAAAACGAAAGCGCGGTCACTTCTGGACTCAAAATTTGATTTTGGTCGGTGATTTCAATTTTTATAATACTGACGCTGAAACCGTGCAGATGATTGAAGACTCCGGTTTCTTTCAGATTATTAGTCTGGATGGCGTGGACACAAACGCGTCAAAAACAGAAGCCTATGATCGCTTTTTTCTGACAAGAAATGATTATTTCAAGATCGAGAAAGACGCACAAGGCATAGAGCTGGCCGGTGTGTTTGATCCGTTTCAGTATGTGTATCAGGACGAATCGTTTAAGACATACCGACAGTCCATGTTGAAACAATACGGCGGCAAGAAGGATTTAGCCAATGACGACGCAGCCCTAAAGCGCTACTACAAAAACCCATGGCGTAAAAACCAGATTTCCGATCACTTCCCAATCTGGTTTACCCTGTGCATTGACTCATCCGATCAATTCCTGCAGCAAAAGCTGGCCGCTTTATGAGCATTAGTGCACGCTAAACAGGTTATAATCTCCGCACTGTGAATCGAAGAGAACAATAATGACTAAAACAAGCAAACTTCAAATTATCGCCATTGTAGTTGCCGTTATTGCCATGCTGGGTCAAAAGCTCGGTGTGTTGCCGTTCGGTATTGCCTTCCCCGGTTTTGGTCTGGCTCTTCTGGTGGTTGTGCTGATCGGTGTATTCGGCCTGCTCGCTTTGCTGTGGGGCCTGGTGCGCGGCAATAGTGACTCTAGGGGCCCCGCTGTACAAATGATGCTGGTAGGCCTGGTGCCACTTGCCGTAATAGCTTTAGTGGTAGGCCCGGGTTTGTCTGCGCCACCAATACATGACATTACAACTGACATGTCGGATCCGCCCGAGTTTGTTGCTGGAAAAGCAGCACGCACGGAAGGGGAGAACAGTACGGATTACGAAGGCGAGGTAATCGCAAAGCAACAACGTGAAGCGTTCCCTGAGTTGAGTTCGATACAAACAAGTCTGGGTCAGCAAGCGGCTTTTGATCGAAGTCTTGAAGTTGTGAATGAAATGGGCTGGACGCTGCTTGAGAAAGACATTGTCAATGGCCGAATAGAAGCTTATGAAGAAACTGCATTATTCGGTTTTATTGACGACGTTGTGATTCGTGTTCGTGGCGCAGAAAATGGCAGCGTTGTTGATCTGCGTTCGAACTCGCGCGTGGGGCAAGGAGATTTGGGAGCAAATGCAGCGCGTATTCAGCGTTTTGTTGAGGCGTTTTAGAGCCCTATCGCTTGAGTAATCACATTCCGCCATAGCTTTCGGCGTGGTCGGATACCACCTCCAGCCTTTTTCACACGATGTCAGTCGTAAATGGTAGGAATCGGAACCCGCTTGTGCTGGGTTTTCTCATAGATTCCAACCAACCGTTTGGCAACGTCTGGATCTACCGGCCTGCCTTCAAGAAAATCATCAATCTGGTCATAGGTCATGCCTAATGCCTGCTCATCCGCTTTCTGCGGTGACAAAGATTCCAGATCGGCAGTAGGCGCCTTTTTAACAATATGGGCAGGCGCGCCCAAATGTTCAGCCACTTGCCGAACCTGACGCTTATTCAAGCCAAACAAGGGAGCAAGATCACAAGCGCCGTCACCATACTTGGTATAGAAACCGGTAATGTTCTCTGCTGAATGATCTGTACCCAACACCAGGCCGTCGAGCATGCCGGCAATTTCATATTGGATGACCATTCGCGTTCTGGCTTTTACATTGCCTTTTATAAAATCACGCTTGCTGTTGCTTTCTGGCAACAGCCCGTTGCCTTCCAGCGCGTGGCAAGTTTGTTCATGAATAGCGTCGGCGCCTGGTTGGACATTGACCGAAAGCGCCTGGCTGGGTTGTATAAAGTTGATAGCGTCCTGGGCGTCTGATTCGTCTTTTTGCACGTTATACGGCAAGCGCACGGCAATAAACTCGTAGTTAGTGTCTGAATCTTCGCTGTTCAGTTGATCCACTGCCAGCTGCGCAAGACGGCCCAAAGTACACGAATCAATACCGCCACTAATGCCCAGCACCAAGGCTCGCAGATTGGCGCCCTTAAGTTGGGCTTTTATAAAATCAACTCGCCGCGCCACCTCTTCTTCGGCATTAATTTCAGGTTTTACGCGCATTTCATCAATGATGGATTGCATGGATATAACTCTTCAATAATTGCTGAGGTTGAATTATCGCTGAAAATTCATATGTTTTCAGCATCCAGCTCGTAAAAGTAATTTTACTAACGCTCGTTCGCGGACATCAGAGACTTAGGGCATACTTATTGTCAAAGAGTGCAAAACTTGTATGGAGTTTGCATGAGTGATCTGAGGCAGCCATTCTTTCCACATCCGATACGTTGGCGAATATCCTGCGTGTTCATGGTCACGCTGTTTGTTGCATTCCTTGACCGGCTGAATATTTCTTACGCGCTGCCCTTGATGGCAGCTGAATACGGTTGGACCGAAGAACAGTTACAGCAGTACGGATCTCAGCTAATGGGCGCATTTTATGTTGCGTACGGCTTGGCAAATATCTTTCTGACGCCACTGGCTGCGCGCTGGGGTACACGAAAATGTCTGATGGTCATTATTGTACTTTGGGCCGTTTTCACGGCAATGGGCGCGTTTGTCAGCCAGTTTATGATGCTGTTTCTGTTGTCCAGAGTATTGCTTGGTTTGTCAGAAGGTGTTCATTTTCCGATGATGATGACAACCACCAAAGCCTGGTTCCCTCCTGGTGAACGAAGCCGGGCGAACAGCATTGTGGCGGCCGGTATTTTTTTGGCGGCTTTGCTCACACCATTTTTTGTAGTGCCATTGATGGCAGAGTTTGGATGGCGCGCTGGTTTTCACTTACTGGCTCTTATTGGTTTGCTGATCAGCTTGCCGCTGGTTTATTGGTTTGTGTACGACATGCCGCGAGATCACCCATCTGTGAGTGCGGAAGAAACCGAAACTATTGAAGCCGCTTTGCTAGCAGAGGCTGCAGAGCAGGATGGCGAGTTAAGCCTTAAGCAGCTCATCCTATTACCCGGGTTTGCGTTGCTTTTATTCAGTGGTGCCGCCAACAATCTTATTGGCCTGGGTCTTACCAGCTGGTTGCCGACTTATTTCACGCACACCCGGGGTATTCCATTCGCCGACATTACCTGGTTGGTAGCTGGGCCCACCGCATTTTCACTATTAGGCGTCGTCACATGGGCGGTTCTGGGTGACCGTTTCAACTTAAGAGCGTTAATGACCGGTACGGCGGCCATTATTGCGTGTATCGCACTTTACTTTGCGCTGACGGTGAACAGTCTCGTAGCAGTGATAGTACTGTTTTCGGTTGCAGTGTTTTGCCTGTCGTCTTATCAGGCCTCTGAGTTTGCCTTGCTGCAGCGAATTCTTCCCCAGCAAAAATTTGCGACTCTGGCCGGTTTGTATAACGGTGCATCAATAATTATTGGCGGTGGGCTGGGTCCTTACCTGTTATCACCTATCGTTGGCAGCGGGGAGAACACCTGGATAGTGTCAGTAGTTGCACTTCTTTGTGGCGCCTTGCTAATCATGTTGCACCGAAGAGTGCACTACTAGTTGTATATGGTGCAGCCGCTCAGGCGTTTGGAGGTCTTACTACCTAACTCGCATTTCAACCACGCTCATAAAAGGCCCTTTCTTGTTTGCGTAGCCAAGGAAGTGCATATCACCCACTGACATTGATTCGCTTTCAATAAATTCTGTTAAAGCCTGTCCGTACTGGGCTGTAAATGGAAGACTAAAGCCCAGTCCTTCATCCGTGTAATCGAGTAACTGTTTCATCCCGGCTGCCTTGCCCATTTTTACAAAATAGTCAGCGTAAATATCGGCCAGTAGTACACTGCCGCGCGCTGCGTTGTTGCGCACATCTTGCATGGTCTTACGTACGTTCGCCTCAGACAAGTAAAGCGTCACACCTTCCCAAAGGAATAGTGCCGGGCTGTTTATATCAAAGCCTGCTTCGTTTAATTTTTCGAAAATACTCTCAGTACTGAAGTTCATCTGCACGAACCGAACATGATCGGATTGAATCCCGGCCTCACGCAGCGCTGTTTGCTTGTGGGATTGAACGTTGGCCTGGTCCAGCTCGAAAATCGTAACGCCTGCTGTTTTCAATTCTCCATAAGCCCGTGCGTCATAGCCCGCGCCAAGCACTATGAATTGACTTATAGTGCCAATATTTTTTTCTATTATCTGATCAAAATACTTGGTACGGCTTACCACTATGTCGCCAAAGTTTTCCTTGCCCGGCTCAGGTTGCCGTGGGTACAGAAAAAGCTCGCCAGATATCTTAAACTTCAGCCACAAAGGGAATAGGGTGAGCCAAAGCCCATCAACAGAAGTGTTTGGCAGCACTCGTATTAGCTTATTAGTTGCGTCATCAGCGCGAATACCGAATACGTGCATGGTCCAACGAGCGTTTATTACTTCAATTGCCGTTTGCGACACGCCCAATCTTTTGCTGATCACCAATTGCCGGTAAGCAACCAGTAAAACGCCAACAAGCATTAGCGGAATGAATGCGATCTGCAATGGAATATACAGGGCGAGGCTAAGTAGTGACATGGGTAATCCTATAGCTTATGCAACGTGCCCAGCGTACTGCAATCACGCCATGGCTTACCTTTACTTTACTGATTAATTCATTAAGGTGGGTGGTGCTGTGGCTTTAACACTTATCAAAGGAATACCAGTATACGATGCTTAGCAAACCAACACTCTACCTACACTTTGGAATGTATAAAACGGCAACTACATCTATACAGAAACTGTTTACCAAACATCGATATTTGCTGCACCAGCATAATATATTGTACCCCACTAGCTTTCGAGATTCTGGCCATGCGCACTATGGTCTAAATGCCGCGTTCTCGTTCTTGCGCGGCGACACACTGGCGGTTGGGCGTTCGGGCTTTGATGCTGAGCTGGAAGAAAGTGGAGCGGGTAATGTGATCTTAAGCAATGAATTTCTCACGCCAACACGGTCTGAGCATTACGAGGAATTCTGGAATTACTTTAATGGGTATGATGTCAAGATTGTACTGTTTTTACGCCATCATGTAGATTGGCTTGTGTCTATGTACAGCGAGTCTCTTGCCAGGCAAGAACCTATTTGGCAACCGGGCTTCAAAGAGTATTGCAAATTTCAGTTAGACTTTAATAAGCAGCCCTGGTTCTACTCCCAGCTGCTGGCCGAGTATGCCGCTATCTGCGGAAAAGAAAATCTGATTGTCATTCCTTATGACCCATCCTTGTTTTATGGAGGATGTGTTGCGAAACAACTATTGGTCAGCACTGGGCTGGCTACACCGGGACTATTAGATAAGCTACCAGGAGCGGAGCGTCAGAATCGCTCGCTTGATCCAAGGTTGTTTCCAGTGCTTGAAGAATTAATAAGAGATCCGTCGCTTAATAAAGAACAACGGGACAGCGCAAGAAAAAAATTGATCGAAAGCGGAGTACCGGACTCAGAACCCGACTCTGAAATAGTTAATAATATGAAACGATTCGTTCTAGAGTTTATGAAGGATCACATCGCCGAGTACCCAGCCGTTGTTGATGAGTATATGCCTGCGTTTCAGCACAGTCTGTTTAACCGCGAATACGAGGTGAAATAGCTACATCCCGGAGCGCGTTCGAAGGCCTCATCAATCAACTTTGAGCGTTGCTGTGCTACCGGCCTGTTTGTCCTGGTGGTTGTGCTCAGACTCAGAGATAAGAGTTTGAACGAATTTACCATAAGCGGTTAGGTAACAATCTGCGCTGTGAGCATTGCGTAGTGTGGGATGGGCTTTAGCGTTTAAGTTAGCCTGGCGATGCAAACAATTTCTTTACATCGGCCTTGGTGATCTTGCCCATCGCATTCCTGGGCAGCGACTCAACGATATGCAAACGACGTGGAATTTTATAGTTCGACATTTGCTCGCCGGCCCATTGCTTTAAGTCCTCCAGATGCAGTGAGTGGCCGCTTTCCAGCGCAACAGCCACGGCCACTACTTCACCCCAGGTGTCGTCATCTACGCCAACTACGGCACATTCATTGATGGCCGGGTGTGCCAGCAGGCTGTTTTCTATCTCCAGTGCCGAGAGTTTGTACGCGCCAGATTTGATAATGTCGACCGATAAACGCCCCATGATTCGGTAATAGCCATTTTCAAGTACGGCCATGTCACCTGTGCGAAACCATCCATCAATGAAACTTTCTTCTGTTGCGTCAGGCTTGTTCCAGTACTCCAGAAAAACCGTATCACTCTTTACCTGAATTTCGCCGGGAGTGTCCTGTTGGCCAGCAGCAATGATCGCTCCGCTTTCTTCCGCTAGACGAATCTGCACACCTGGTAAGGGTTTGCCCACAGAGCCAGGCCGGCGCTCACCATGGAATGGGTTTGATAAGGCCATGCCGATTTCGGTCATGCCATAGCGCTCCAGTAATACCTGCCCAGTCAGTTCCTGCCATTGCTCATGAATACGTGCCGGTAAAGCCGCTGAGCCAGAAATCATTAACCTCATTGCAGAAAAACCTTTGCAAACGCGGGCCCGCTGCTCTTCACCACATTCGTTTAGTGCGGCAATCAGTTTTACGTATATCGTTGGCACCGCCATAAACACGGAATATTTCTGCTCGGCCACTGCATCCAATATACGTGGCAGCTTAAACCCTTCCGCATACGTTTCTATTCTGGCGCCTGCCCACAAACCGCAGGTGAGTACATTGATAATGCCATGTACGTGATGCAATGGCAGAAATAGGGGGATGCTGTCGTCGGCTTGCCATTCCCAGGCTTCCAGCAGTGTCTCAACCTGGGCGGTGATATTGGCGTGTGTGCTCACCACACCCTTCGGTTTATTGGTAGTGCCGCTGGTGAAAATCATCATGGCACGGCGAGATGGATCAAGCTCAGGGAAATTGCTTACGCTGCCTGCGGGCACATTGTTGGCCAGCGTCATGTCTATTGCACGTTGCTCGCACATTGTTTCCAGTTTGTCGGCGCAGGAGTGGTGTGTAAGCAAACGCTTTACGCCGCCTGTTTCAATACAATGCTCAATCTCAGGAATTGTGGCGTGCACATTGAGTGGCATGGCAATACCACCGGCGCGCCAAATACCCCACTGGAAGGCTACGTAATCAATGCCCGCTGGTGCTGCGAAGGCAATAATTTCCTCGTTGAGATCGCTACGGTCGTTCAACAGATACGCAGCTACGTTTTCTGATGCCCTTAATAGATCCGCGTAGCTGAATTCTTGCTCGCCATCGTGCAGAGCAATATTCTGGTCAAACTGTGCTGCGAGTTGAAATAATTTCACGGTGCTCTCAAGTGTCTAATTTGCGCCCAGTTTACTGAATTCAACGATTGAAGCCTATAGTATTTGCAAGCATGGCCGAGTCGGTCTGGCATAATAGGCCCTGGGCAAACTTATGAAGATTCGGCTATGAAACTACCTGCATTCAAATCGCTGCTGCTGATTGGCTTAACAAGCATGATGTTGACCGGCTGCGGTATCAACAATATTCCAAGCTACGACGAGGCCGTGGATGCGGCCTGGAGCCAGGTACAAAACCAGTACCAACGCCGCGCTGAGCTAATACCAAACCTTGTGAAAACGGTGAAAGGCTTTGCCGAGCAAGAAAAAGACGTATTAACCAGCGTTGTTGAAGCGCGTGCAAAAGCAACCAGTGTTCAGCTGCCAAGCGATATGCTCAGTAATCCCGAGGCATTTCAGCAGTTTCAGGCCGCGCAAGACCAATTGAGCGGTGCACTGTCCAAGTTGATGGTGGTGGTAGAGCGGTATCCTGAATTGAAGTCGAATGAGAATTTTCTGGCCTTGCAAAACCAGTTGGAAGGCACTGAAAATCGCATCTCGGTGGCGCGCAGGGATTACATTGAAGCCGTGAAAACGTACAACACCGAACTGCGAACGTTCCCAGGCCGCATTTGGCACAGCATTTTGTACTCTGAGCAGGAGCCAAGAGAAACGTTCTCGGTGCCCAAGGAAATGGAGCAAGTGCCTTCTGTTGAGTTTTAAGCTCAACTCGCGCTTTTGATGCCGTATTTTCGCTCAGGATTAATGACGCGAGCGCTGGACACTGTGCTTGCTGCGCTCGCGCTCCTTTTGTGCAGCACTGCATTTGCCGCACCTGATTTTCCCGCGCTGACCGGTCGAGTCGTCGATCAGGCGGGCATTTTGTCAGAACCCGTTCGTGCACAATTGGATGACATGCTGAGTGCGCACGAATCTGAAACCAGCAATCAGATTGTAGTCGTCACTCTTGCAGATCTACAGGGCTATGACATTGCCGATTATGGTTACCAGCTTGGCCGGCATTGGGCCATTGGGTCTGCGGAGAATGATAATGGCGTGTTACTGATTATTGCACCGAATGAACGGCAGATGCGCATTGAAGTGGGCTACGGTCTGGAGGGCGCGCTAACGGATGGATTAAGCAGAACCATTATTCAACGTGAAATCACGCCCGCGTTCCGAGCGGGAAAATTTGATGAGGGTGTTTTGCTAGGCAGCAATGCGATTGTTCGTGCGATAAAGGGTGAATATGCGGCGCCCGAAGACACTCCAGGTAAGGTAACAGATGCGGGCGAGATGGTTCCCATTGTGTTCTTCAGCTTTATGCTGGGCAGCGCGTTTCTGGGCAGAATAAAACGTAAGGGTTTGGCCAGTGGCATCGTAGGTGTTGGCGCAGGAACCGTGGCCTTGGTGATTACCAAGGTATTACTCACTGGCGCCGTTGTTGGCGTGTTGGCCGCTGTATTGTTTCTGATTTTTGGAGGCGGTAGCGGCGGTGGAAGAGGTGGACGCAGCGGTGGCTATTATCCTGGCGGTTTTGGTGGGGGTGGCGGCGGCTTCGGAGGCGGCGGTTTCGGCGGAGGAGGCGGCTCCTTCGGTGGCGGCGGCGCCTCAGGAGGTTGGTAATGCAACATCTTAGCGAGCAAAATAAACGGGATCTGTGTGAGCAGATTCGCTCCATTGAGGCCAGCTGCAATGCGGAACTGGTTACCGTGATTGCGCGGCAGAGCGATGAGTACTATTACATCCCCGTGTTGTGGGCCGCGCTTTCCGCATTACTGTTACCTGGCCTCATATCACTTCTCGATTTACCATTGAATGTAGGCGACACCTATTTACTACAGATTGCAGTTTTTACTGTGTTTGCAGTGCTGTTGAGTTGGCCACCGATAAAATTTCGAGTGATTCCAAAAAACGTGCAGTTCCGCCGCGCAAGGTTGCATGCCCACGAATTGTTTTTCATTGAAGGTCTGCACATAACCGAGAATCGATCCGGGGTGATGATTTTTGTGTCATTGGCTGAACGTTATGTAGAAATTATCGCAGATCATGGCATTGCCGAAAAGATTGATCAGAGCGTATGGCAAGACATAGTGGATGATTTTATTGAGGATGTTAGGCGTGGCAATACAGCGAGCGGCTATCAACACGCTGTGGAACGCTGTGGAACCCTATTAAAAGAACACTTTCCTGGTGGGTCCAATGCTGCGAATGAACTACCCGACCATTTGATCGAATTGTAGCTTCTAGCTCTTGGTAGCCCGTAATGTAATCCCGATTGCTTCTCCCGTCTGTGAAATTTATGTATCCAAGTAGTTTTTCAAGCCGGGTGGTAGCATGGACACGATCTCCACAGGCGAATACAACATGCACACACTAGACCCTTCAACTCAACTCTATGAAGGCAGCCAATTCGAAGGGTTGGATTGCGAAGAGCAGGAACTTGCTGGCTTGGAATTCGAATATTGTGTGTTCAAAAATTGCAACTTCAGGGAAGCGTTTTTTAATCGCTGTACGTTTCTGGACTGCCGTTTCGTCAATAGCGATCTTAGCCTGGCCAAGCTAGGATACAGCCGATTCTCTGAGATCAGCTTTGAAGATTGTAAGTTACTGGCACTGAACTGGACGCATGTGTCCTGGCCGTCATTTGTGCCTCGCGCCGTGTTGAGCTTCCATCGTTGCCAACTCAGTAATTCCACATTTTATGGCTTAACACTGAATGAGCTTGAGATGGTGGAGTGTCGAGTGCACGATGTTGATTTTCGCGAGGCTGATTTAAACAGCTCAAACTTCGCCGAGTGTGACTTCGCCAGCAGCTCGTTCAGTGGTACTGATCTTGCAACGGCAAACTTCGCCGGCGCCTATAATTACACAATCGATATTCAAAACAATAATGTGAAAGGTGCAACGTTTTCGCGCCTTGAGGCAACGTCATTGCTGGAGAGTTTGGGTATTACTCTGGTCGATTAATACTTACTTATCTTCAACAAATGCCGAGATGTAAAATGCCTCGGCCTGCTCCTTTACCATGTAGGGTTTGCGTTCAATATGCAATGAGCTTATTTTCTTATCATTCAGCAACTGGATCAATTCTGACGCCGCAAACTGCTCGAAGTAATACGGCCGGCAGGTGAAATACAGCAGCCCACCAGGTTTCAATATTCTGCACATTTCAGGAAGAAATTGGTTTTCAAAATGATGTGTGTACACGCCAACGCTTATAACGGCATCGTACTGCTGATCAGCAACGGCAACCGGTTTGCTGTAGTCGGCGTTAGCCAAAGAGCGGTATGACTCAGATGTTTTGGCGACCGCGAGCATATCATCCGAAAAGTCCGCTCCATCAATAAGCTCAATGCCTTCGCCGCGTAGAAGCTTGGCTACTTGTCCGGTACCGCAGCCGGCGTCGTACACTGTGGCGGTAGCTCTGGGAGCGATACCATCCAAAAGCGTGCAAAACGCGTCAACAGCAAGTTTCGGGGCTATATAACCCTGTATTTCCAGGTCGCTGTCATAGCGCTGGGCCCATTGATGATAGAGGGCTTTTACTTCATCAGGATTGTCGGAAGCTGAAAGGCGGGCTATCAGTTCCTCGGCAGTGAGATCTGTATCCATTGCGTTGTAGCTTAGCGTAATACTTGTTTCATTGTGGATGCCATCTTATGCTCGCCTGTGTGCGACCAGCCGGGCGGCAAAAGCAGGTAGGCCAGTTTATTCTTCAGGCCAGGTGCTCTCTTAACATCTTGCCACAGTTCAGCCATCTCACCGAACTGTACATCGCTCCAACTTTCAACGTTTACGTTTCTGGTGATCCCATACTGTATTGGAACCTCGTCGCGCAGCGGCTGAAGCGTGCCCAATGCCCAGTCCCAAAACAATGTTATTGAGTTGTAGTTGGTGTCTATGTACAAGGGGTTTTTGGCATGGTGCGCCCGGTGGTAGGAAGGCGTTTGCAAGAAACGTTCAAGAAAACCGTATTTCTTGCTTATTACTCCAGGGCTGGCATGTAGCATGCTGCCCCAGATAATATCTACCATATTGATCACAATAATCATCTCTAATGGTACGCCACACATTGCCGGCATAAAGCCCGCAAAAAAAGCCATATAGGGCGCTTCCAGTAAATGATGGTTGTAGCCAACTACCATATTGATTGTGTCGGGTGCGTGGTGGGGCGAGTGAATGCACCAAAGCAGGCGAACCTTATGTGCTAAGAAATGTTGTACCCAGTACCAGAATTCGTAAATTAACAATGCCACCAGCCAAACATACCATGCATTGCCCAGCGTGAACGAGCTTAGTTCGCTTGCAATTATCGCCAGGGCGACGGCACTCAGCACGGGTAAAAACAAAACCGTTACAATGTTAACGCCAACAAAGTTTCGAAGTGGCTGGAAAAAATCGTGTCGGAAACTGACGCGTTTTTTGATCAGTGTTAGCCAGATCATTTCCGACATGCCATACAAAAACATGGCTAGCAGAGCCAGGTAGGCAAATGACGTAATAGTCGGTTGTTCCATCAGCTCAGCTGGCCGGTCAGATAGTAATTATCAGATAGATGCTAAGCGTGTCTTGCTGCGTACTCAAGTGAAAACACGCTCATGGTTTG
>CAYGSL010000023.1:57486-59806 GCA_964352475.1 uncultured Pseudomonadales bacterium
ATAGATGCTAAGCGTGTCTTGCTGCGTACTCAAGTGAAAACACGCTCATGGTTTGTGTGGTGCCGCCTATAGCAAAGATGCTATTGCAATACCGATTGCTGAAGGCCACCATAACATGCCCGTGATATTTGACGATTGCTGATTTCCTGCTCAGGCAGGCCCACAACCAGAAGCTGGTGTACGCAATTACCGCCAGACTTGCAGACGAATGCATAAGAAATCAGTGGCCGTAGGACGAGATAATGATGCTTGGTGAGTTTTCGCTTCTAATACAAGAAGCAATGATCTTGTTTATCTACCTCAATGTTGCCATGTTGCTTATCTGGCCCTTCTTTTTGTACCTTGAAAAACGCGACCCGGTTCATACTGATATTGGTCGTAGCAATTACTGGTTTAACTGGAAGATAAGTCTCAGCAATGTTCTGTTGGGGCCACTATTTGTTGCAACCGTATTTACCTTCAGCCTGGCCGTAAGTCAGTTTCTTGGCGCACCGTTCTTCGATTACCCTACTGCAACGCTCACGCTGGGTATTCCCCTGCTCGATACCCTGATTATCGGTGCGTGTATGTTTCTGGTATCGTGCTTTCTCGGCGACTTCTCTTACTATTGGTGGCACCGCTTGCAACATACCACGCCTGCGTTGTGGGAGCTGCATAAGCTGCACCATAGCGAAGAGCGAATGAACACAACGACCATGCCGCGCTCGCACTTTTTAGAGCAGTCCGGGCAGGCATTTTTTCGTGGCCTCAGCGTAGGGCTGGTGTTTGACTTATCGCAACAGGGACAAACCACTCTGGCTATTATTGCGGGTGGGCTTTTACCTCCAATCTGGAATTTCTTTATTCACTCAAATGTGCGCGCTGATGCGCTCAACGCGCTTGTGCCGTATTTTTCCACTCCCCAATATCATCGATTGCACCACTCACGTTTGCCTGAGCATCAAGACACTAACTTCGCCGTGTTTTTCCCAGTATTCGATATAGTCTTCGGCAGTTACTGTAAGCCCAAACCGGGAGAGTTCCCGCCGACCGGCCTTTCCTCCGGTGAAAAAATCGAAACGTTCCGTGAAGCCCAGTTGGGCCCCTTGTTGATCTGGTATCGATCGTTATTCTTAAAGCGTGGCAATGAATCAGAATGAGCGATAATTCCCATTGCTGAAGCGGCATTCAGGATGAAAGGAGGCGATGAACATCGCTTAGTGAATCAGGCTCTCCGGCGGCCTCTCTTTCAACGAAAGTGATCAAAGCATATTCGTGATCGACAAGAAATTGTACGTCGGCCAAATCCTGTTTTGGTGCGATCGCCAGTAATTCTTCAAAGCGATCCAAAGCGCTGGCCACCCGCATTCGCATGTATGCGATGACATCGGCGTGGGAAAAAGTTAGGTAGCTTTGAAATGCCTCGCCCTCCTGATCGATGGGCGTGTCATTATCAATGTCTTCTCCGTGAGACCGAAGCACCTTTGCCATTCGGGCTCCTGTGGCTAATTCCAACTGCGCTAACGTTCGCCACATTTGTGCCGAATTGTCATCAGTTTCTGCGTTTGCGCGTGCGTTGAAGGCAGCGAAACCAAGCTGCTCACCCAGCCAGGCTGCATGAATGCCTGCGATATAGTTGTCCATTCGAAAGGAATTCTGATGACGATTAGATAGAATGACCTGGCCGCGCTAATACAGCTTAAGCGCTCTGCGGCTCAGCCTCCATAGGAATCATTGGAGAAATGAGAGTGAACATCGCCAGCGCAATTCCTGCGTACATACCGTCATACCAGCAGAAGTCCGAAAATGGTTTACCAATGGCCATAGCCCAGACACAAAATGCAACAACAGACACGAGCAGCTGACGAATATTGTCTACTTTCAATGTAACTCGTAAGTACAAATAGGTTAAACCTGCAAATATCGCCACTGCGCCAAACGCAACAATCTCCTTAACCGGCTCATCTCTGCTGGTTAGCATCGCAATAATCGATAAATAGGCGCTAATGATTTCACCCGGAATCAATTTCAGTAAGCGATCGCCGTATTCATCAGAGGGTGCAGATATTGGAGCCGGCGCGCTCGGTGCTTCATCACCATCCGGAATGCCGCCTCTTCTTATCGTCGTTGTTGTTGAAGCTGTAGCTGTTGCGGTAACAATTGCCCTACCCATGGATCAATAACTCTCTATTGCTTGTTTTAACAAAAGGTCACCTGTTGAATTACGAATTTCAACAAAATAGTCACCGCGTTTATTGAGCAGGCGGTACGCGTTTTTGTTCGCATCGCATCGGCGCGTTTCTGGGCCAGTTATCTGACATTTAAGATTGTCGCCATTGGG
>CAYGSL010000023.1:59906-63411 GCA_964352475.1 uncultured Pseudomonadales bacterium
ATCTACATCGGTCGCTGTCACCCACCAGGTCCAACGCTTTTCGTGCACGGGTTTTGTCAGTGGACCTGAAGACAATAGCTCAAGATCATAATCGTCTGTATACGATACCTCTCTATCCTCGTCGACAAATTGCTTTACGCTGACCAATGTCTCAACGCCAACAGACAATTCCTGCGGATCAATTTTCCATTCTACTTTTGGCTGTAGCAGAAAGTAGGCGGCGATTGCGACTAGCGCCAGACCAAGCACGGCGGCGATCGCTTTCGGGTTGATACTGCTAAGTGTTGTAGGTTGCTCTTGTGCAGGTGTGGGAGTTGCCGGCGGGGGCGTAGGCGCTACCGGCTCATCCTGCCGGTCAAACAAACGACCATCCGGCATACGCAAATACAAAACGGGTGTGCCCCACTCAATGGTACCGCTTCTGCCGGCGAGTATGGCTTTTCTTCCTTGTGAAGTGGCTTCGTCAACGGGATAGCCCTCAACCAGTCGCGGATAGAATACTCTGGCAAAATCGATCGCCGCTTTGTCCGTGATGGGAAACTGCATGGCCAATACGGCGGGTACTCCAGCCATCACCAATCGATTGGCTACTCCGGAAAATGGTTGATCTTCATCGGTGCGCGCCGTGTCACAGGCGTTGAGGAAAACAAGGCGAATACTGGGTGCGTCTCTTAACACCGTACCCAGGGTTTGCGCATCCAACATAACCGCATTTTGATTTTCATCTTCAAGAATAAGTGCACCGGCACCGGTTTTAGGGTCGTACGCGCCATGCCCCATGTAATGCAGCACATGGTATTGCTTTTCCACAACAGCCGAGAGCAATTTATCGGGTGTGGGGTGCTCTAGGAAATCAACCTCAACATTACTTTCACCTGCCCAGCTTTGTTCGATTAATTTGCGCTCTTTTTCAAGATCCAGCGACGCAACGCCATTAGGGCTGGACATAACGACCAAAATACGCAGCATAACTGGTAGCGCGTGCTGGGTGGGCTTTCGCTGTACTTCGATGAACCGCACAATCGGCGTTTGTCGGCTCAGTGTCAGATACTCCATGGTGTCGGACTCATAAGCAAACTCCCATGGAATTTGCGCCAAGGCACTGACACCCGGGTCGTCGAGATTCAGGTGCAGCTTAATACGCAAGCCTACCTCGGAGTTATCTGACAGTGCCGCGTAACTGCGTTGATACATTTTGCCGATAGCGCCGGAAAATAAGGCGTCATACAACTCCTTGCCCAATTCATTGGGAGTGGGTACATCCTCGGACTCAAAGGTGGCCTCACGCGTAGTATCTCCACGCACAGTGCCACCAATCTGACGAATTCGACCTAAAGTTTCCTCAATATCAAACGGTAGAATTATGTGTTCATTGGCGCTGCCCTGTGGTGAATCAACGCTAACGTCATAGCCGTTGTCGCGTTTATTACTGATTCGAATATTGAAATCTTTGTATTCCATCGCTAGTACCCTTATTACTTGCGCCTAATGGCGAACGATCGTGTGACTGCGGTCCAGGTATCGGATTCTTCTTCTGCATCGAATACGGCTTCGCGATACTTTGGCCCATTGTAGGCCGCTTCAAACTGGCGCCTAAGACGTTGGCTCTCACTTCCAGTTCCGGCTGAACGCAAAGACTCTTGCTGTAACCATTGAAAGTCTGCTTCCCCGCTGGTCACAAATGCTTTCAGCGCACCCACGCCCTGCGGAGCGCTGAATCCCTTAGGCAAACCTAACTTAATTCGATTTTTACCAGTGCCGATGCGTACCGTTTGACCAGCACCAATCAATTCGCTGCTCGTTCTAGGGGGCCATAGCAGGCTAATTTTTCCGCTCAGCCCAAAATCGAGAACGCTGAGGTACACGGCCGACGATTCGTGATTGATCAGGTCAAACGCAATGTAGTCCCCTTCATCAAACACCCAATCCCCACCATTAATCGTATGCCATTCTCGGTTCTCGTCCAAACGGTAAACATTGAATTCAATATCCAGATAATCGTCCGGGTTGTCCAACCTGAGAGCGTTGCGGTAGCGCGAAATGGACTCAAGGTTAGTAACCAGGGTGTTAATCACTTGTTCTTTGTTTACCGCGTGTACCGGCATGGCAACATCGCCTTGCTCGTTCACAAAAACCCAACTCGTCTCGCGAATTTCCGACAGCGTTGGTACCGGTTCGCATGCAGCAGAGCGTGGTGGCAATCGGTAGGCTCGAATCTCCGCTGAATTTGCGTTATCAGCCGCTGTAAGCAAATCAGATTTTGCTATGCCTTCAACTAGGTCTTCACAATCTTGCACCTGACTTAGGTCAATCTTCAATTGAAATTGCTGCGGTGCTGGTTCAGCTTCAATACAGCGACTACCGACAAGAATTTTCTGCGTGGCGGTGTTAATGCTTGCTTCAGACGACAATGAGTCAACAGAGTCTATCTGTAGCGTTCCTAATGGTATTACATCATCTTTCGATTTTGAACCAGGCGGCAGAACCGACCAAATAGATCCTGAAACCAAGCCGTGAGCAGCGCCACCGCCCAGCACAACACTATCACCATCAACATTTTCTACCGGTACAAATCGTATCGGTGTTATCTCCCTGGTACCGAAAAGCTCACGGTCTTTGGCGCCCTCTATTTGCGGGTTTTGACTTGGGTATTGTGTGTTGACATTGCGATGTGCCTCTTCAAACACATCGCGATAACTGCTGCCCGGTTGAGCTTTTAATAAGGCACTAACGAGGAAATGAGTCAACGCTCCATTGTGAATGGTTTTGCCTCCGTCTTCTTGCGTCAATTCGTGAGAATATTCGTTGTCACGACAACCAGAAATCACAACGTATCGATCACTTAGTGTCATCCAATCAGTGCCATCAACACTTCGCGTTGCGGCTGCCGGCGAAATGCCCATTTCTTCAATTGAACGATCGTCGTCAGGTATGCCTCTTATTTTTGCAGCGAAAGCATCGCGCGTGACGGTACCAGAATGGCAACAATCAAACGTTAAAGACAGGTTGCTGGTTTTATCAGTTACTCTAGCAATCCAGTCATTAATTTCGGTGTTGGCAATATCAAGATTTGGCAAAGGCTGGCGGCCCGTGTCGCAGGGCATAATGGTGCTGTCTTTACCCGTACCTTTGCTTAAGGTAGCCGCGCGGCGGCGCGAGCCATGACCACTGAAATGAAATACAACGACGTCATCGGTATTGATACTGTCTAGCAGGTTTTCCATGGCCGCAATAATGCCCTCGCGGGTAGCGGCACTATTGTGAAGTTGCTGAATATTTTCAGGTTCGAAATCAAAATAATCGACTAAAACTTTACCAAGCAGCTGCGCGTCATTAACACAGCCTGATAGTTGCTTGCTTTCATCAAAATTCGGATATTCATCAACTCCAATAATCAGCGCATGCTTGCTCATGGTATCCACCATTCCAATTACTTATAGTTTTTTTCCGCGCATAGGTGCGGACGGAATGTAAATTATTATACGGCGTTGCTTGTACACTGTCT
>CAYGSL010000024.1:0-63112 GCA_964352475.1 uncultured Pseudomonadales bacterium
ATCCACTTACGGAACCTGATCCAGAACCTGAGCCAGAACCTGAACCAGAACCAGAACCTGAACCTGAACCTGAACCTGAACCTGAACCTGAACCTGAACCTGAACCCGTCCAGGTAATAGAAAAAAGTGAACCGGAAAGTGCGTTTGGGTTGAGCGACTTTGAGCGGGAATTGCTACGCGGCAGCGGAGCGGGTTACACGCTGCAACTTCTGTCCAGTGCCTCGGAATCCGGTATGCGGGAATTTGTACGTAAGCACTCTGGCTTGGGCGTTCGTTACTATGCGCGAAGTAATAACGGCAGAGAGCTGTACGTTGCAGTGCTGGGTGATTATGAAAGCCGCCAGGCAGCACAGCAGGCGGTTAGCCGGCTACCGGCTGAGTTGCGCAGACAGAAACCCTGGCCAAGAAGCCTGTCTTCGGTGCAAACTGAAATACGCGACGCACGCACTCGCTAGGCGTCATTTCAGGCCAGCCCCAGTATTTGTCGGAAAAACACTAAACGTGTAGAATGGCGCCCCTTTTGCGCGGCTCTGGCCACGTAATATCAGTTGACGATCGCTTTTAAGCCATTGTTTTTTCATACTTTTTCAGAGTAATAGCTTTGAGAGAAGGCCTGTACAACCCTGGCGAGTTCAGGGACAACTGCGGTTTTGGTTTGATCGCCCACATGAAGGGCCAAACCAGTCATCGCCTGTTGCAAACAGCAATCGAGTCGCTGACCTGCATGACGCATCGTGGCGGCATCGCAGCTGATGGCAAAACAGGCGATGGCTGTGGTTTGTTGTTTCAACTCCCGGAGGCCTTCTTGCGCACGGTGGCGCGCGAAGTGTTCAATGCTGAATTGGCCCCGGCCTTTGGCGTAGGCATGTGTTTCCTCAATACAGACGAAACACTGGCTGCACAGGCAAGAAGTGCCGTTAATGCCGAGTGCGAGGCGCTGGGCCTGAGGGTTGTAGGATGGCGCAGCGTACCAACTGACCCATCCTGCTGCGGTGAGATTGCATTGCAAAGCTTGCCGCTTATTGAGCAGGTGTTTATTGACGGGCCAGATCTGGATAAGCCGGCGCTGAACAATTTGTTGTTTACCGCGCGACGAAAAATAGAACAGGCCACTGCAGCCGATGAAGGTTTTTACATATCGTCGATGTCGACCAATGTCATTGCCTATAAAGGGCTGATGATGCCGGCAGACCTACCTACGTTTTATGCCGACCTCAGTGACCCGCGTCTGGAAACGGCGATATGTGTTTTTCATCAGCGCTTCTCAACCAACACTCTGCCCAAATGGCCACTGGCACAACCGTTTCGTTTACTGGCGCACAACGGCGAAATCAACACAATTTGCGGTAATCGAAATTGGGCAGAAGCGCGCACCAATAAATTTGAAACAGATTTACTGCCCGATATTCAGAGCATCGCGCCATTGGTAAATCGCTCCGGTTCAGATTCGTCCAGCATGGACAATATGCTGGAGGTATTGTTGACCGGTGGTATGAGTTTGTTCAGAGCCGTGCGCACCATGGTTCCGCCTGCGTGGCAGAATGTTGAAACCATGGACGCAGACATGAAAGCGTTCTACGAATACAACTCAATGCACATGGAGCCCTGGGACGGACCAGCCGGGCTGGTGCTCACCGATGGCCGTTACGCCGTCTGCATGCTGGACCGTAATGGCTTGAGGCCAGCGCGCTACGTTATTACCAAAGACGATTTTATGACCGTTGCCTCTGAAGTAGGTACATACTCCTATTCTCCGTCTGACGTCGTAGCCAAGGGCAGAGTTGGGCCAGGGCAAATTCTGGCGGTTGATACCGAAAAAGGCGAGCTACTGTTTTCAGACGAGATAGACAATACGCTGAAGACAGCGCACCCGTATCGACGCTGGCTTCGCGAAAATGCGCTGCGGATTACCGGTTCGCTGGATAAAGAGCACTTCGACGGTTTACCCGCTGATGAGCTGGAAGCGTACATGAAGCAGTTCCAAGTTTCGTTCGAAGAACGAGATCAGGTGATTCGACCGCTTGCCGAGGCGGGTCAGGAAGCAACAGGATCTATGGGCGACGACACGCCGATGGCCGTGATGTCAGAGAAAATCCGCTCGCCATTCGATTACTTTCGCCAACAGTTTGCGCAGGTAACCAATCCACCAATTGATCCGCTCAGGGAATCGGTGGTGATGTCACTTGAAACCTGTATCGGCGCTGAGTTGAACATCTTCACCGAAACGCCAGAACACGCGAACCGCGTTATTCTGAGTTCGCCGCTGTTGTCGCCAGCAAAGTTTAATCGTCTGTTGACTCTTGATCGAAAAGGCTTTGAAGCCGCCAGAATCAGTTTGCTGTTTAATGCGGAAGAAACCTCGTTGCAACAGGCCATCAGCGACGTGTGTGCGGCGTCAGAACAGGCCGTACGCGACGGCAAAACTCTGCTGGTATTGTCAGACCGCGGAGTAAGTGCCAATGCGTTACCGGTGCACAGTCTGTTGGCCACAGGTGCGGTGCATCACCATTTGATTCAAAAAGGCTTGCGCTGCGACGCCAATATTATTGTGGAAACCGCCGCCGCCAGGGACTCGCATCAATTTGCAACGCTATTGGGTTTTGGCGCTACGGCTGTTTACCCCTATTTGGCATACAATCTATTGAGCGACCTGGTTGATAGCGGTGAGTTGTTGGGCGATGCTGATGACGCCTTTAAAAATTACCGTCGCGGAATCAACAAAGGTCTGCAGAAGATATTATCGAAGATGGGCATCTCAACGATGGCTTCGTATCGTGGTGCGCAGCTTTTTGAAGCGGTTGGGCTGGATGACGAGATCGTCGATAGCTGTTTCCGTGGCGTTGCCAGCCGTATTCAGGGTGCGAAATTCAGCGATTTTGATGCGGACATTCGTGCCTTGAGCAAAGCCGCTTGGCGGTCTAGGCAGCCAATAGAGCATGGTGGTTTGCTCAAGTATGTGCATGATGCCGAATACCACGCGTTTAATCCTGACGTTGTTACTTCGTTGCAGCAGGCAGTAAAAACCGGCGATTACGCGGCTTATAGAGATTACGCGGCTTTAGTCAACGACCGCCCGCCTGCAATGCTGCGCGATTTATTAGCGTTGAAGCCCGTCGAAGACGCCATCCCCGTTGATCGGGTTGAGTCAATAGAGAATATTCTGTTGCGTTTTGACAGTGCTGGGATGTCATTGGGTGCTTTATCTCCTGAAGCGCATGAGTCATTGGCCACCGCCATGAACCGCCTGGGAGGGCGCTCCAACTCCGGTGAAGGTGGCGAAGACCCGGCGCGCTATGGCACTGAACGTAATTCCAAGATCAAGCAGATCGCTTCGGGTCGCTTTGGGGTTACACCCCACTATCTGGTTAATGCAGAAGTTTTGCAGATAAAAATCGCCCAAGGTGCTAAGCCAGGTGAGGGTGGGCAGCTTCCCGGTGGTAAGGTAAACAATCTGATTGCGCGCTTACGTTTTTCAGTACCCGGTGTGACCTTGATTTCGCCGCCGCCACATCATGATATTTATTCCATCGAAGACTTGGCGCAGCTTATCTTTGATCTGAAACAGGTGAATCCAGACGCTCTTGTGTCGGTGAAACTGGTATCGGAGCCTGGTGTTGGCACTGTCGCTGCCGGCGTGGCAAAGGCCTACGCTGATCTGATTACAATATCTGGTTACGACGGTGGTACGGCGGCGAGCCCGTTAACCTCGATTCGCCACGCAGGGTCGCCTTGGGAGCTCGGTTTGAGCGAAACTCACCAGGCATTACGCAGTAATGATCTTCGCGACAAAGTTCGGGTGCAAACCGACGGTGGTTTGAAAACCGGTCTCGATGTGGTGAAAGCGGCAATTCTTGGCGCCGAGAGTTTTGGTTTTGGAACTACACCTATGGTGGCCATGGGTTGTAAGTATCTGCGGATTTGCCACCTTAACAATTGTGCGACTGGTGTGGCCACTCAAAACGACACGCTGCGTGACGAGCATTTTATTGGCACAGTGGATATGGTGATGAACTTCTTCCAGTTCGTTGCGATGGAAACCCGTGAAATTATGGCATCGTTGGGTATTCGCAAAATGGAAGAGTTGATTGGTCGAACCGATTTGCTTGATCGCATTGAAGGGAAAACGGCCAAGCAACGGAATATCAATCTTGAGCCTTTGTTATTCAACGACTACATCGACAGTGACAAGCCCCAGTTCTGTACAACGAAATCGAATGCTCCCTATGACAAGGCTATGCTTGCTCAAAGCATGGTAGCCACTTGTTTGCCTGCTATAGAAAGCAAAACAGGCGGCAAATACCAGTTTGAAATAACCAACTGTGACCGCTCAATAGGCGCACGACTGTCGGGCGAAATAGCACGCCGCTATGGCAATCTCGGTATGGCCGACAACCCCATCGACTTGCAGCTAACGGGCACCGCTGGGCAAAGCTTTGGTGTATGGAATGCCGGTGGTTTGCGCATGCGCCTTGAAGGTGATGCAAATGATTATGTGGGTAAGGGCATGGCCGGCGGTCAATTGGTGCTGTACCCTCCAAAAGACAGTACGTTTAACAGTGAAGAAGCATCTATTATCGGTAACACTTGTCTGTACGGTGCAACGGGCGGGCAATTGTTTGCAGCGGGTCGTGCCGGAGAACGGTTTGGTGTTCGTAATTCTGGTGCCATGGCGGTTGTTGAGGGTGCGGGTGACCATTGTTGCGAGTATATGACTGGCGGCGTGATCACGGTGTTAGGAAGCACCGGCTATAACTTCGGTGCCGGTATGACCGGTGGGTTTGCCTATGTGCTTGATCTGGAGCGCACTTTCCCAGATCAGTACAACCGCGAACTGGTTGAAATTTGCCGTGTTGCTGGTGAAACGTTTGAGCCTTACCGTATGCAATTGTTTGCGATGGTGCAGAAGTTTGTCGCTGAAACTGACAGCGCATGGGGCAAAGAATTACTGGAAGACTTTGAACACTACATTGGCAAGTTTTGGTTAATCAAGCCAAAGGCGGCCAGCTTAAAATCGCTATTGGATAACGTGCGATCAGCGCCGGCGTAAGCTCATGACAGACAGACTAGACAATAATTTTCAATTTCTGGAAGTCGGACGACTCGATCCCGACAAAAAACCGATTGATGTTCGGAAAATTGAATACGCAGAAATTTACGAACCTTTTCGTCCACCACAGGTTCGCAGTCAATCGCACCGATGCCTGGAATGCGGCAACCCGTATTGCGAATGGAAATGCCCGGTACACAATTACATACCCAATTGGCTGAAACTGATTGCTGAAGGCAATATTCTGGAAGCGGTTGAACTTTGTCATCAAACCAATACGCTGCCGGAAGTATGCGGTCGCGTGTGTCCTCAGGATCGCTTGTGCGAGGGTGCGTGTACGCTGAACGACGGCTTTGGTGCAGTCACCATTGGTTCGGCTGAGAAATACATAACCGACACCGCGTTCAAAATGGGCTGGCGGCCCGATCTTTCAGATGTGGTACCGGTTGATAAGAAAGTTGCCATCATAGGTGCTGGTCCGGCCGGCCTTGGCTGTGCCGACGTATTGACTCGAGCGGGAGTGAAAGCCGTGGTGTACGACAAGTACCCGGAGATAGGCGGCTTACTGACTTTCGGAATTCCAGAATTCAAACTGGAAAAGTTTGTTATGAACCGTCGTAGGGAAATATTCCAGGACATGGGTATAGAGTTTCGCCTGAATACCGAAGTGGGCAAGGACGTTAGCTTTCGCGAGCTGCATGATGAATACGATGCCGTTTTCCTGGGCATGGGTACCTACACGTACATGAAAGGCGGCTTTGCCGGAGAAGAGCTGGAAGGTGTGCATGAAGCCTTGCCCTACCTGGTGGCCAGTGTTAACCGCAACCTTGGTTTTGAACAATCGGGTGAGGATTTTATTGATCTGCAGGGGAAAAACGTAGTTGTACTTGGCGGTGGAGACACCGCAATGGATTGCAACCGCACGGCCATTCGCCAGGGTGCCGAGACGGTGGTTTGTGCCTACCGACGTGACGAAGAGAATATGCCAGGGTCTCGCCGCGAAGTGCAAAATTCCAAAGAAGAGGGCGTGCGCTTTCTTTTTAATCGCCAACCGATAGAAATTGTTGGCAAGGGTGGCAAAGCCACAGGCGTTAAAGTGGTTGAAACGCAGCTGGGTGAAGCCGACGAAAACGGTCGAAGAGTGCCGGAAGCTATTCCAGGTAGTGAAGAAATTCTGGCGGCTGATGCGGTGATTATCGCGTTTGGTTTCCGCCCCAGCCCGGCCGACTGGTTTTCAGAATTTCAGGTGTCTACCGATGATGGCGGCCGTGTACTGGCACCGGAAAAATCGGAATTTCCATTCCAAACTGAGAATCCGAAAATATTCGCCGGCGGCGACATGGTCAGGGGCTCCGATTTGGTGGTAACCGCAATATGGGAAGGCCGGGAAGCCGCCAAGGGCATGCTGGATTACCTGGATGTCTAACGATACATTTTTGCGGGCATTGCGACGGGAGCCCGTTGACTATACGCCGGTTTGGATGATGCGACAGGCTGGCCGATATTTGCCGGAGTATCGCGCCACTCGGCAACAAGCTGGGGGTATTCAGGATTTATTTGCCAATCCCGAACTGGCCTGCGAAGTAACCCTGCAGCCGCTTGAACGTTTTGAGCTGGACGCAGCAATCTTATTTTCAGATATCCTGACCATTCCCGACGCCATGGGCCTGGGATTGTATTTCGCCGAAGGCGAAGGCCCCAAATTTCGAGAGCCTGTGCGAACCGCAGCAGCGATTGAGAAACTGGAAGTATTGCAGACCACTAAAGATTTGCCCTACGTGATTGACGCGGTAAAACTGATTCGGAAAGAGCTGAATAACAGGGTGCCGCTAATTGGTTTTTCTGGCAGCCCCTGGACGTTGGCAACGTACATGATAGAAGGTGGTAGCACCAAGGATTTTGCGCGCATAAAAACCCTGGCGTTTTGCGAAACCGAAGTCATGCATATGCTGTTGGATAAGCTGGCCGATTCAGTCATCGATTATTTAAATGCGCAAATTGCTGCGGGTGCGCAGGCTGTGCAAATTTTTGATACCTGGGGTGGCGTATTAAGTGCGGCAGCCTATGAAGAGTTTTCGCTGACGTACATGCGAAAAATCGTGAACGGTGTCAAGCAAGCGAACACTGAAGCCGACGTTCCAGTTATTTTGTTTACAAAGAATGGCGGTTTATGGCTACAGGACATAGCGGCCACGGATTGCGATTGTGTCGGGCTTGACTGGACCATGGACATAGGAGAAGCCAGGCGAGCTGTAAATGGAAAGGTCGCTTTGCAAGGTAACATGGACCCAGCCTTACTGCGCGCCAGCCCGGAGCGTATTCGCTCAGAAGTCGGCAGTATTCTGGCGTCTTATGGTAATGGTGTTGGGCACGTATTTAATCTGGGCCATGGTATTACCCCAGATATAAAACCCGACAATGCGAAAGCATTTATTGATGCCGTGCATGAGCTCTCGCCCCAATATCATCAGGGCTAGATAGAATCGTTTTCTAACTCGTGATCCATTTCCAGCGCGGGTTGATTGCAGCATCGCCCCACAATTTCAGCGGGTACACCGGCCACGGTGCAGTTTGCTGGAACGTCTTTGAGTACAACACTTCCGGCGCCCACTTTCGCGCAATCGCCGATCTTGATATTGCCCAACACCTTTGCGCCGGCACTCAATAGTACAAAGTCACCCACTTTAGGGTGTCGGTCACCACTGACTTTGCCGGTACCGCCAAGCGTTACTCCTTGCAGGATAGACACGTTGTCGCCAACTACCGCGGTCTCGCCAATCACAATACCGGTAGCATGGTCCAGCATGATGCCCTGACCGATTACAGCGGCAGGGTGTATGTCTACCGCAAACTCCATGGATATGCGATTTTGCAAGTACAGCGCCAGTGATTCTCTATTCTGGCCCCACAGCCAATGCGCGATGCGATACGCTTGCAGCGCTTGAAAACCGGAGTAGAAAAGAAAAGGCGTGCTCATTTGCGTGCAAGCGGAATCGCGCTCGGCAAACGCGTGCAGGTCGGCGCGCAGTGCAATGCCAATCGACTCGTCTGATTTCAGTGCCTGCTCGATTACTTCGCGTAATAACAAAGCGGAAGCCGTGCTGCTGTGCAACTTGTTCGCCAGATGGAAGCTCAGCGCGGCTTCAAGGCGGTCATGATTCAAAATAGTCGCATGCAGAAAACTCGCCAAAATCGGTTCCTGATTGGCGTTGGAGCGTGTTTCTTCGCAGATTAAACGCCAGATTGGGTCTGATGCTTCCCTTGAAGATGATATTGCAGAATGCGCTTGACTGGACATGATAGGGCCTCACAACTCCCTTATGGCCCCCCAGTTTACCGCAAACTGGGATATTCGACAGCGTCTCTTGTCTGTTCAATGGCGCACATGTGTAGTGCAGGTATAATCGCCGCCATGCGCCAGGACCGACGACCTTATCTTCTGAAGAAATACTATCTGCGATTTCGCAATTGGTATGTTCAACACTTTATTCGCCCGCAGCTGGATTCGCTGGGGGTGTATCCAACCATGATGAAGCCCTGGCATATCAAGGTTAACGGCCCCAATATTCGCATTGGCGATTCGGTAACAATCATCGCGGAGCCTGCAAGCCCTACCACCATTGGAGTATGGGGGCATGACCCTGATGGCGGCGGCGTGACCATTGGTAACTCAGTGTTGCTGGCGCCTGGAGTAAGGATAAGCGCCTGCGAACACATCACTATTGGTGACAGCTGTCTGATCGCAAACGGCGTCTACATCACAGATTCCGACTGGCACGGTTTGTACGACCGGGTCGAACGTCCAACCACAAAAACACCGGTGAACATCGGTCGTAATGTGTGGCTGGGTGATCACTCATCGGTGTTAAAAGGCGTGACCATAGGCGACAACAGTATTGTCGCAGCAAGAGCGGTAGTCACCCGTGACATACCTTCAAACGTGGTCGTGGCGGGCAACCCTGCGGTGGTGGTCAAGCAGCTAGATGCTAACCGCACCATGCGAACCCGGGAAGAATTTTTTGCAGACCCTGCCAGCCTCGCTGAAGAGTATGATCGAATTGATCACATGGTTCTAAAAGATAACGGCTGGTTGAACTGGTTGCGAACCTTGCTGAGGCCGGGGCCTCTGGACTGACTTTAAACAGTAGGGTCGATCGCAGATTCGGACTGGCCAGTGATAGGCAGCGGGAAGTTCACAGTAAAGCAGGAACCTTTGCCTGGTTCACTGGTAACGCTGATATGCCCACCCATCACTTCGCAGAAGCGGCGTGTTATTGAAAGACCTAAACCGGTTCCTTCAAATTCGCGGGTTGTGCTGCCGTCAATCTGCCGGAATGGATCAAAGATTAAATTGAGATGCTCTTTGTCCATGCCTATGCCAGTGTCTTCCACGTCGATTTGCAAATTGTCTGTTGCGTGACGTACCCGAATAGAGACCACACCGTTCTTGGTAAACTTGCCTGCATTGCTCGCGAGATTCAGCAACACTTGCAGCAATTTGGTCTCGTCTATGCCTATCTTAAGATCGTCTTCGTCGACATCAATTTTCAATTCGTTCTGATTTTGTTGCATCAACGGCTGTAGTGTTTCGCTGGCACGTTTCACAACCCTGGCAACACATACCGGGCCGATTTTCAGGTCCATGCGCCCGGCTTCGATCTTCGACAGATCCAGAATGCTGTTGATTAAGGTCAACAAGTGAGAGGCGTTGTGGGTAATCCGGTCTATGTCTTCGACAAAGTCGTCCAGGCACTCATCTTCCAGACCCTCGCGTACAATATCGGAATACCCCAAAATTGCTTGCAACGGTGTACGTAGCTCATGACTCATGTTGGCAAGAAACTCGGACTTATGCCGACTCGCGTCTATAGCCTGGTCTCTGGCCTGCACCAGCTCTTGCGTGCGCAAGCTGACTTCTGATTCAAGAATTTCTGTGTGACGCAATAGCTTGGCGTCGCGGTCGGCGAGATTGTCCATGACCTTATTGTACACTTCCGCCATATCGACGATTTCCGCTGGCCCTTTTGGTAACGCGCGAACGCTTGTATCGCCCGAGCGCGTCTTTTCCATTACCTTCACCAGCCGGTTCATAGGTGCCAGCAGTCGGTTAAGTAACAGATGCAGTATTAGAATGAAGACCAGCCCGCCAAGCAAGCCGATCAATATATTTTTGCGAAAAATTTCATACTCAGCTGAGATAAATTCACGCTGATCCTCAACGACGTAGACGTAGCCCAGGTATTCCTTTTCTGCAGTTCCGGTCGCACCCAGTGAAGTATTTTCTTCGGCCAGCGTGTACACCGGTGCCCAGAAATGCCATGCCTCACTTTGGGTGCCCAGCAGCTCTGCTCCCTTCTGCATCGGGTGCTTGCCCTTAAACGGAAATTTCTCGCCACTCCAGTTGCCTTGTTCGAGTAGCACGGTGCCATCGCTTGTAGTGATAGAGACGAACTTGATGGATGGAAAAGACAAGGTGGCCGATGCTGCACCTAGGGCATTGTCGCCACTTTCATACAGCAACGCGAGTTCGCTAAGACCGGCGAAATTTTCAGTGGCCTGAAGAGCTTGGCCAATGTACAGCTCGCGAAGGTATTGGGTTGTGGAATAGGCATAAGCGAGTGCGGCTGCCACCGCTATCATCAAACCGAACCCGGCGAAGATGGAAAACAATTGCTGGCGGAAGCTAACACGCTTCTGTTTGCTTGAAGGCAGGCGAAGAGTCTGCGCTCTATTGAACTGGGTAGATTCTGTCAAAGCCAGCCTCCTCATCCAGAGTGTATTTAAGGCCAAGGTGCGAGGCCGTACGCCAATTGAAAGCACGTTTCATATTTCGTGCCATTACTACACGAGGTTCTGAGTTATCGGAGTTCGCCTGCTCCAGTGCCAGTTCCATCAATTGCACACCCATAGCTGCATTGTCAGGATATAGCGAGAACAAGGCGCCTTGTTTCGCATGAACCGGACTGTTGGTGAAGACCACAAGGTGTTTGTCCCAAGCTTTGCGTAACACCATTGGCAATACCGTTTTTGAAGGCACAACAGTGACCAGGGGAATCCAGACAGCGTCTTTATCTCTGCGTGCGTCTTTGAGCATGCTTTTATAGATCTTGGCGCCTTTACGCACTGATGTTGCTTCAAGCGCTACCAACTCCAGACCATTTTGCTCGGCACTGTTGCGCGCATCATTAAGCCACCAGCCATTCATGCTTTCGTTGTACACCAGATACACCCGCTCCACTGTAGGAGCGATCTGTTTTGCATTCGCAAAAAACTCGCCCGGGTCGCCTGCCAAAGCCACACCTGAAACTCCTTGGGGTGTGGAACCCAATCCGCCGACAATTAACGGCACCTTAAGGCCGGCGCTACTGGCGTATTCATAAGGTGTTTTGCTGATGGTGATAATCGCCGATGGATTTTGCTCACTTAGCCACTGATGAACCTGCTCGGCAGTGGTGTCAGCGCTGACGTTGAAACGCAGCAGTTCCGCGTCGGCCGCCAGCATCACACCTGAGTAAATCTCTTCGTAAATTGCCTGCGCTTTGGACGGCGTCTGCGGGATGAGTATCGCAACACGGGTAGCAGCGAACACTGGCGTGGGCAGCAATAAAACGAGCAGTAACAGGGCGCAAGCGAGTACACCACCGAGGTGACGTATACGCAGTATTTCGGGCCCTAAGGTTCGGCTCAAATGCTATCCATTGGCAGATGCGCAGCAATTCTTCAGCAGAAGGCCGCTGCGCTACTTCATTTATCCTTTAAGCTTAGACAATATTCTGGCGCACAAAATTTATTCGCCGCTTAACGGGTTCGTCAGTGGTCAGGTGATAAACGGTTGATTTGAACGTTAGGTAGACAGTTTACGTTTATTTATCAGAAACTTAGATGACATTCCGCAAGTATTAAATTACTATTCGTGCGGATTGTTCGTTAGTTGTGCAATCGCCGAAGTTGGCTAAGCGGAGTCGATTATAGAAATTCCCCCACTCATCCGTCAGCTTGAGAATGTGTTGGATTTTTGAACAGAACGACGATAACATCATTGCGAATTTTGATCATTAGCTGCCGAATAGCTGCCTGCCAAAAGATCAGAACATTTCGCTTTACCGAAGAGAAGTCGCCTAAATGACCGGAAACGTAAAGGCAGCGCGAAACGCCCTGTTAAACGCATCCCGCCACAACAATGCAGCCGAAGAACTTTATACGTATTCGGATTTGATTGTTGATTATCTCGCGCAAGTGGGTGTGGAATACGTGTTCGGCATCCAGGGTGGTGCTATCGAGCCTTTCTATAATGCGATCGCGCGCCGGCGCCGAAAAGGGGGCATGCTCGATACCAGCGTGGGTGACCGTGCACAATCGCGTAAGCGCGATACCCTTTTGTATGGCCCACAAGCGGTTTTTGCCCGCCATGAAACCGGTGCGGCATTTATGGCAGAAGGCTATTACCGGGAATCTGGCAAAATGGGCGTATGTTGCGCGACCACGGGGCCAGGCACCACCAATCTAATCACTGGAGTAGCATCTGCTTACGCGGAGTTCACTCCCATGCTTGTGATTACTCCGCAGAGTGCTCTGCCCAGTTTTGGGCGCTCGGCGTTTCAGGAATCTACACCTGATGCCGTAAACGTGGTTGGCATGTTTGATCACTGTACCCGCTATAACTCCATGGTTACCCACCCAGATCAATTGGAAGGCAAATTGATCACTGCTATTGCCAAAGCATTTCAGCATCCTCGCGGTCCGGTGCATCTGAGTATCCCCACCGACATTCTCAAGACTTCGCTCGCTTTTGAGCCAATTTTTATGAATATCGCAACACAACTAAGAGAGCCGTGGACGGTTGATTCGCAAGCCCTGTCACAGTTCAAAACGGATGTTCTTGCCAGCGTGTCGCGCCATGAAAAACTGGTGCTGATGTTAGGTCATGCCTGCGGCGACGCTATCGTTGAAATAGAGCGTTTTGCCGAATTATGTGATGCCGATATCATCAGCACACCTGGCGGTACTCGGTGGATAAACGCTCATAATAAGCGCTATAAGGGCGTTTTTGGTTTCTCTGGCCATCCCAGTTCCCGCAAAGCACTAGAAGACCCGCAAGTGGGCAAAATCATCGCGGTGGGCACCGGTTTGGGTGAAACCTCCACAGCCGGCTGGGACCGGGCACTGTTGAACAACAAGTTGATTCATGTGGAATCATGCGCAGACAATTTCGTACAGTCGCCCATGGCCAGGCTGCATGTCTTCGGTAACAAGCGCGCTATATTCAAAGAAGTTGTGGCCGCACTTGAGCAATTCCAAGCCACCAACGCGCCACTGGCTGACCAATCCCGGCTGCCTGCCAGCGCTGACAATGAAGACGATATTGACCCAAAGAAACTGCCTGAGCAGCTGGAATACCTGAACGGCCGAGCGGCGTTTGATGATTCCACGCCTATCAAGCCCCAGCGCCTCATGCATTTTTTGAGCAGTCATTTGCCCAGCCACACACGCTATTTTCTCGATACCGGCAATTCCTGGGCCTGGGGGCTGCATTACTTGCATCTCAGATTGCCCGGCAACCTTCGTATAGCAATGAACTTTGGTTCTATGGGTTGGGCAATCGGTGCCGCTGTTGGCAGCGCCCTGGCGTGCAACGAACCAACTGTGTGCATTACCGGAGATGGCAGCGTACTAATGTCTGGTCAGGAAATAACGGTGGCTCTGGAACGCAAACTGCCGCTAATTTTTCTGGTATTGAATGATTCTGCTTATGGAATGATCAAGCACGGTCAGCGCCTCGGCACCGCTGAGCGCGTTGGTTGGCAACTTCCGGTCACCGATTTTGCCGGTATGGCCAAGGCCATGGGGGCGAATGGGATAGTGATCAATTCCTCAGCAGATCTTCAAGCAATTGACTTTGAAGCCGTGTTTGAGAGCAATAAGCCAACACTACTGGATGTTCGAATCGACCCTAATGAGATTCCTCCAATGGGAGAACGGGTCAAAATACTGCAGGAAATGTAGCCTTCTTGAGATATTTGTCTGGCCAGCAGATGGCTGTAATTTGAGCAAACCCATACTGATTCTCAGCTTTTACTGCCGAGCGGTAGGTTCCATGCTGTCACTGCGAAAGTAGTCTATATTTAGTCGATGAAGCGCAAAAATAAGTGTTGGGTAGAAGTATCCGGCGACAAGAATAGTATGAACCTTCGATTCAGTAGCTCGAAATTGCATTTTAATACACTCGCAAAATTTGGCATTGGCATCTTGATTTTGTCATTGGGCAAAATAGCCATTGCCGAAGAAATAGATCTGCTTGATTTCTATGAAGACGATGAGACGGTCAGTATATCTACGGGCACAAATAAACCGATACGTTTAGCACCTTCGGTGGCCACGGTAATTACTGAAGAGGATATTGAAATTTTGGGCGCTCGCACTCTTGATCAGGTTCTCGAATCCGTGCCTGGGCTTCACGTTTCGCGCTCAAATGACAATAAGCTCAATGCAATTTATTCAATTCGAGGTGTTCACACTACAAACAACTCACAGGTACTGCTGCTGATCGATGGCTCGCCTCTTAGACAAATATTTAATGGCGGCCGAATAAGTCGATTAGAACTACCGGTACAGAACATTAAACGTATTGAAGTTATTCGAGGGCCAGGTTCGGCTGTTTTTGGTGCTGATGCATTTTCTGGCGTTATAAATGTGATTACTAAAGGAGCCAAGGAGTTAGATGGTCTAACGGCCGGGGTGCGGGCAGGCTCTTTCGACACGCAAGATGCATGGCTACAGTATGGAGCCACCACAGCAAATAATTGGCAGATCGTGGCCAGTTTGGAGCACAGTAGATCTGACGGGGATAGGTCCAAGCCGGTAACGGCAGACCTACAGACCACTCTTGACAGTATTTTCGGATCAAATGCATCGAATGCACCTAATGCTATTGATACTCGTTACTCAGTTGTTAATGCAAGAATTGGTATGCGGAACGAAAACTGGGATTTGTCAGCGTATTATTGGGAGCAAAATGACGCCGGAGTGGGCCCTGGCGTTGCACAAGCCCTGGATCCTACAGGTCGAGTTGATGCAGATATTCTTCAGGTGCAAATTAATCATCATAGGAATATTAGCGAGAACTGGAATTACCAATCGAGCTTCGTCTACAACAGAGCGGTGGAAAAGACCAAATTTTCGATTTTCCCTCCTGGAGCTATTGCTTTAATTGGAGTTGATGGAAACGTTTTTGTTGCTCCCATCAGAGGCGTAGTTGCTTTCCCTGATGGAGTGTTAGGCAATCCTGGAGGAACAGAAGAGAGGATTAACTTTGAAGTAGTGGGTTTCTATTCTGGCATGGAAAATCATGATTTGAGAATTTCGGCTGGTTTCGAAAGCCAGGAAGGCGACGCTGAGGAAACAAAGAACTTTGGACCGGGTGTTATCGATGGCACTGAAGGTGTTGTCGATGGCACATTGACTGACGTCAGTGACACACCGGCAGTATTTACGGGCGATCTTAAGCGAGATATTCTATTTTTCTCAGCACAGGATGAATGGTCGTTTGCCGATGATTGGGCTCTAACAGCTGGTATTCGGTTCGATGATTACTCCGATTTTGGAAGTACAATAAACCCGAGATTTGCATTGGTATGGGCGACTACTTTTAGCCTCACATCAAAGGTGCTATACGGGCGTGCCTTCCGCGCACCTTCAGCTTTTGAACTATTTTCTCAAAACAATCCCACGCTGATCGGCAACGACCAGCTGGAACCAGAAACCATCGATACGCTGGAATTGGCTTTTGACTACAGGTTTAACGAAAATTACAACGCCAAGCTGAATCTGTATGCATATGAACTATCTGATCTGATTGTACCGGTAGAAATCGAGAGTCAGCCGGGTGCATTTCGTGCTCAGAACGCGGTAGATCAAAATGGCCAGGGTTTCGAGTTGGAGTTCTCCGGCGCTATTTCCGATGCTTTCTCAATCGAGGCGAACTACTCCTATCAGACTTCTGAGAATGACAATAGTGGCGACGATATTGCTGACGCGCCGCAACAACAGTTTTTCGTCAATGCTGTGTGGGAATTTAGCGAAAGAACTCGTGCAAGCGGACAGTTTAATTGGGTAGCAGGTCGCGAAAGGATAACTGCTGATCTCAGAGATGATATTGATAACTATCAAACGCTAGATCTGCGATTCAAACACTCTTTCATCAATGGCTTGGATGCTTCGCTGATTGCGCGTAACATTGCCAACAATGATGTTCGCGAGCCAAGTGATGGTACTATCGTTGAGGATTTTGCTATGGAGGGACGTGCCGTGTTCCTGGAATTGCAATACAACTTTGTTCATTAGTCGTGACTGACAATAAGCGCCTGGAAAATACTCAAGCTAAATCTCGCGACGAGATTTACGCGAAAAAATATACCAGCAAAATCTGGTTGGAAGAACCAGATCCTAATAATCCATATATAGCCAAAAACGCATTTTTAAGCGGCTACGATTTCTTTGAACTCGTTGAGTCTTCATCGTTATCGAACATAGTATTTCTGCTTATTCGAGGCGATCTGCCAAACTCTGACGACAGTGCTTTTTTTGAGTACACCTGCAAAATCTTAATGAATCCTGGACCGCGGCACCCGGCCGCAAAGGCCGCTATCCAAGCGACCGTAGGTAAAACAGATGTTACACATGTTCTTCCAATTGCACTTAGCGTCATGGGAGGACAGGAAAATGCTGCGGGTATAGTGCCAGCTGCGATGAAGTACGTTATTAGGAATTACAAGCAAGAGCCCAGCGCTATTGCTGCTGCGATACAAAAAAGAAGCAATGACAAAGAGGATCATTTATGGTCTCAGCAACTGCCAGGTTATGGTCAGATTTATGGATCGGCTGATACCTTCGCTAGAAATTGCCTACAGCGGATTGTTAATAAATTTCCAGCCAGAAATTTAGTCGCGTGGGCTGCTAAGTTTTCCGATGAATTAGCAATCAATAATGCAGGCATTTTAATGCCTGGTGTTGCCGCGGCGTGTTTTGCAGAGTCGGGCTTTTCAGCAAAACAAGGAGCCGCACTGTTTCAATTAATTTGTGCACCTGGTCTTTTGGCACATGGGCTGGAGTATCTAGGCAAGCCTACAACCGCTGTGCCATTTACACCCGATGAAGACTATTTTATTGAGGGTGTTGCGGGAGATGATTGACACACAATATTGGAATCAAAGGCGCCATAGAATATACAGTTTGGTAGGAGGGTGGAAAGTTGGTGAAGCCGTCTATTCACACGGTTATGATTTACTGAATGATTTGGCTGGCTCTGCAAGCTACATGCAGATTTTGTCATTAAACATTACGGGTCGATTGCCCTCTAAAGAATTGGCAGAGTGGATGGAAGTGGTGTTCAGTTGCCTGAGTTGGCCAGACCCGAGAATTTGGTGCAATGCGGTAGGAGCTTTGGCTGGGGAGACCAGGGCCAGTGTAGTTGCTGCCACGACTGCAGGTGTTCTGGCCGCTGATTCAGAGATGTATGGAAGTCGCCCTTTGCAATATGGAACGGAATTCATTCAACAGCTTCTTTTGGACTACAAAAGTGGTCGGTCTCTCCCTGTGCTTCTGGAAGAAGGTATTAAGAAAAGTCGCGGGAAAGTTAAGTTTGTTGGTTACGCGCGGCCAATTGCAACTGGAGATGAGCGTGTAGAAGTGCTGCAGACAAAGGCAAGGGCATTGGGTTTTTCTGTTGGTGAACATGAATCCTTAGGAATAGAGGTTCACGAATATCTGCAGCAGAAATACTCAGAAACAATTAACATTAATGGCTACGTGGCTGCTTTCATGTCTGATCAAGGATATTCTCCTCGCGAATTATACAATCTAGCAGCCGTGTCAGTGCTAGCTGGGGTTGAAGCGTGTTATCTGGAATACAGTGCCAATGCTTATGGGTCGTACCTGCCGCAACGCTGTGATGACGTAGAGTATATCGGCCCTAAAAAACGCCCTGTACCGCCTAGTTAGAATTTCATCTCATCAATAGGCATGGGTCTACTGATGCCATAGCCCTGAACATAGTCAACGCCGATTTCGCGCAGCTTGTCCTCAATTTCTTGATTCTCAACGAATTCAGCAATTGTCTTTAGCCCTGAGACGTGACCAATATCGTTGATCGAGCGCACCATGGCCAGATCAATCGGGTCAGTGAGGATATCCTTAACGAACATGCCATCTATCTTTAGGTAATCTACGGGTAATTTCTTAAGATAAGCGAAAGACGACATGCCTGTACCGAAGTCGTCCAAGGCAAATTTGCAGCCCAGGCCGCGAATGGCTTCAATAAAGCTTCCAGCAACGGCGAAATTAGTAACGGCGGCCGTTTCCGTTATCTCAAAGCAAATCTTGTTGGCCGGTACATCGAACTCTTCGAAGGCATTTCGTATGTAGGCGTAGAATCCTTCATCGCTGAGCGACATTCCCGATAAGTTAACAGCGCAGTGGCTTATTCTGTCGAGCTTGTCTTTATTCGACTGTAACCATTCGAATGCAGTATGTACCACCCAACGATCGATTTGCGGTATCAGATTGTATCGTTCCGCCGCAGGCAGGAAGTTTGCAGGTGAGACAATTTCATTGTTCTCACCAAACATCCGAATCAGAATTTCGTAACTGATTTCTTCCGGGTCAGCCAGAGATTTAATAGGCTGGCAAAACAATGTGAATCGGTTCTCTCGCTCTGCCTGTACAATTTCAGAGGCCAGCTGAACTTCGCTTCGTGCTCTCAGTGCTTCATCGTCACCAGAGGTGTACACATGCACGCGTTTGCTGCCACCACCTTGCGCATTCAGGCAAGCGGCCCGGGCCGAAGCAAAAATATCCTGCAGATCAGAACTGTCCTGATCGATCTGGGTCAAACCGATGGATACCGAAATTGGAAATTTGGTTTTTTCCCATTCGAATTGATATTCGTCGAATGCAGATGCGATGTTTTCGCTGATTCGGCTGGCGGCATCCAACGGACAGTATCGCAGCAATACCGCAAATTCGTGCCCGCTTATTCTGGCAATGGCGTCGCTGGGCGCTCTTACTTTTTGTACCAACACCTTGGCTACTTCTTGCAACAACTTGTCGCCGGCCTCGCTGCCCTGGCTCTCATTGATCATTTTGAATTCATTGACGTCAATGTTGCACAGCGCATGTTCAACCTGCGCGTTAATGCAATCATCAAGCGCCAGCTTCACTTCCTGATCAAACACCTGGCGATTCTTCAAACCAGTTAGAGGGTCATGACTGGCGTGATAAGTGAGTTGCTTTTCAAGGTTTCGGGCGGCCGTGCTGTCTTTGAATACAGTCACAGCACCATTAATTTCGTTACCCGCGCCCTTGATCGGAGACGCAGATACTTCAATCACCATTTCCAGCCCTTGCTTGCTGCGCATAAGGATATTGGTTTTGGTGTGAATCGGCCGCTGTTCCTCCAGGCACCGCTCCAGCGGGCTTACCGCCGGTACGCGAGAGTACTCGTGGTATGTTTTGAATATTTCGCTTATTTTTCTTCCCTGAGCTTCGTTTTCAAGCCAGCCGGTTAGATGCTCGGCTACAGGGTTCATATAAACTACGCGTGCACTGGCATCGGTGGTGATGACGCCATCACCAATGGAATTAAGCGTTACCAGCGCGCGTTCTTTCTCAGTGGCAAGCTCGCGCTGACGCTCTTCAAACTGTTGGTTGCTTGTGATGTAGTCTTCGCGATGCGCGGCAATGTTGCACACATGGCGTAATTGTTCAGCGCGGAAGGGTTTGGATATGAAATCTACTGCACCTGCTGCAATTAATGAACCGGCTTTCTCCGCGCTGCCAAAGGCGGTCATCATGACGACTGACTGGCTTGGCTTCACTTTAAGAATTTCAGTAAGTACTTCTTCCCCGGATACTTTAGGCAGCATCAGATCGAGCAGTACAATTTCGTGACGTCGTTCCAACCATGCGGCAAGACCTGCCTCGCCGTCGGTTGCGGTTTCAATATGGAATCTGTTTTTTAGCACACGCTCAACCAGCTTGGCTGTATCGGCGTAGTCTTCGACAATCAGAATCGAACTGCGTGGCGGCTCGATCCGGTCTTCCTTAAACATTTTCTCGATCGCGCGTGGCACAGTGTGAGCCTGGTCCAGCGGAATGAAGGCATTGACTTCAAACTCTTTTGCCGTCGCCAGAGCGATTTGTTCGCTAAACGTTTCTGAAACGATGAACACTGGTGTATTCATTTGAGTGGAAACCACCCCGGAACGAATCAGTCGAGTTAAGCGCCAGGCGTCAAGTTCACCCAATTCAACGTTCACAACTACAACGTCAAATGCGTATTCGTTTAACAGGTTGATGCAGTGGTGATCGCCCGCCGATTCCACAATTTTTGTGAAACCGCGCTCAGCGAGTGCCCGTTTGATAAGGTATCGATTTCGCTCGTCCGGATGTACCAGCAAAATTTGCTGCGGCTGGGTTATCCGCATTTCTTCGGTGTGTTGCGTTTCATCCGCAACAGGTGTCTGGAGCTGGGAATTCATTAACGGGAACCTGGGCCCTGCCGATATATCTTTTAAGTATAGGTCCGTTTTCGGTTTAGCAACCGCTAAAGGATAGGCTGTTAGTGTAACAGTGGTAGTTCTGCGAGCGCGTTATCAATCACTGTAACGATTTCATTAATTTCTTCTGTCGTTCGCACATTATATTGGCGTTCCAGCTCACGAATATGCAGTTTGCTCAGCAAATAGGCAGTTGAGTCCTGTTCGGTCTGCATTTTGGTCTGCAGCGCTTGTGCCTGATTTGCAGATGAAGTGGCAAGCCGCGCAAATCGAACACCCGCCCGGTCGGCAACCAGATCACCGGCGCCAAACTTTTTCCCTTGCGACACATCAAAAAACTCCTTGTATATGCCTACATAGTCGCTGAATTCGGTACCGCCAATCAAAAACAGCGCCGCAGAGCCAATGAAGTGTTTTGCCAGGTCTGGCCGTTGATGCACGGATACTTGTAATTCGATCAAATTTAGATCAGTTTTTTGCTCGGCCAGAATCAATTTCTGGAACTTGGCGTCGGAGCTTTGTAGAGCCAGCGCCAAAAGTGCCGCTGTGTTTTCAGTCACGGCATTGTTGTCGGTACTGCGGGTAGCAGCGACTCCAAGCACCGTTTGCAAGGCTTCGTGCAGGTGGATTCGCTTATTGCCATAGCGATTTCCCAGTAAATCAAGCGCACTCAGGTAGGGCGGCAACGGTAACTGGTTAACATTCAAGCCGCCCAAGCCAATTTGCGACAGCGTATCAGCGCCCAGGCGATAGCGAAGCTTAAGCACGCCGGTGCCCAACTCCAGGGTTTCAATGTTGCGATAGGCATCCTTGCCAGAGCGGCAGCGCCGGTCTCGTTGACAGGTGTCAAGCAGATAGGGCAGGGCGTAATCGATCAAGCCTGGTGGCACCTCGATGCTGCCCAATTGCAGTGTGTCTAGCTCAAGGTGCTGTGGTGATTGGGTTTGCTTGGCGGTGAAACGAATATTCAGAAATTTGCGGGAAAAATCAATAGGCAATACCAGCGAAATTTGTCCATTGGCGTGGCCACGAAAAAAGACCAACTTTACGGCCGATCCAAGATCGGCACGCTGCAACTGCTGCTGCAGGAGCAGGCTCAATTCCTTGTCGGGAATATGGATTAAACCGTCAGAGTCTTCCTCATAGAAAGCTGCTTTCTTATTCGCATCCAGCCTCTCGCCAACCAGCGCAACCGCATCGGTCGTAGACGTATTTTCCAGTGGCAGTAATGCCTCATCGTCAAGCGCCAACAGTGCAATCGCAATACCACTGCATACGATTACAACAAGTAGTGTAAATGCAGTAAGAACCAGCCCTCTGAGTACGCGCATTGCGATTACAACCTGTCAGTGGTGTGCTGGGAAAAGTCTAGCATTTTCAATCGCTGAAGTCCGGACATTATTCGTTTACGGCTAATCATAAGCGTCAGTAAGGTTACCGTTACTGTAATTCCCGCTCATCGCGGTATGACTTTGTTGCAGCGAATAGAGCTGCTCGCGCAAGGTTAAAATCTGTTGCGACCAATAGCCACCTGTGTTGAACCAGGGGAAGGCGAGTGGGAACGCTGGGTCTTCCCAGCGGCTGGCAATCCATGCGCTGTGATGCAAAATTCGCAAGGTTCGGTAGTACTCGACCAAATGTACTTCGCGCCAGTCAAAATCATGGAATAGTTCGTAATTCCGAATTAAAACATCAAGCTGTCTATCCATGTCTTCCTGCTCGCCACTGAGCAGCATCCAAATGTCCTGAATGGCATGTGCGGTACGGGTGTCGTCAAAGTCCAGCATGTGAATGCGCTGATCGCGATGAATCATATTGCCTAAATGAAAATCGCCATGGCTGCGCAGCGGTCTCAAATGTGCTGCACTTGCTTCCAGTTCTCTGAGTAAAGCAAGAACGTCGTGTGCTATGGACTGATAGCTGGCATGCAAATCGCCTGGAACCCAGTGCTGCAATAACAGCTCAATGCTCTGCTCAGCGTAGGATTCGCAGCGGATAGTGGGCCGATATTGAAAAGTGCTGCTCCGCGCTACTGCATGCATTCGCCCCAGCAAACGGCCCAGTACTTCCAGATTTTGTTCCTGCTCAATGTCTGGCGGCGAACCGCCAAAGCGCGGAAACAGAGCGATATAAAAACCCTGATACTCGTAAAGTGTTTCCCCTCCGGCAACAGCAATCGGTGCAATCACATCGAGTTCGGCTTCCAGTAACTCGGCTGTGAATTCATGCTCTTCTTTTATCTGGTCCAGACTCCAGCGTTGGGGGCGATAAAATTTTGCGATCAGTGGATCGCTGTCTTCAATGCCTACCTGATAAACCCGATTTTCAAAACTGTTAAGCGCTGTTAAACGCGCGTCGCTGCGCAGTCCCTGACTGTCGATGGCATCGCAAATAAATTCAGGCGTGAGTTGATCAAATGGGTGTGCGCTCATCGATTAGGCCAGAGAAAGTTAATCTGGAGTGTAACATTGCCGAGTGGCCCAGGCTCCCTAGGGCGTTCTGGCTGCCGCCCATACCTCAACCCTCTGAACACCTGCTCGCTTCAATATACTGGCTATCTCATTAACGGTAGCGCCAGTCGTGACCACATCATCAACTATTGCAAGCGATTCAGGCAAGGCCACGCCGGAACACAGCTCAAAGGCACCACGCACATTGCTCAGCCGCCCTTGCGCACCTTGTGTTACCTGGCTCTGGGTCTGGGCACGCCGTTTCAGAAAATGGCTGGCTACCGGCATCGCGCTGCGCTCAAGGTAGTAATGCTGTCGCAAGCTGGCGCGAACCTGGTGTGCTAATAAGGTGCTCTGATTAAAACCTCTGCTCAGCTGGCGCGACCAATGCAGAGGTACCGGCACAATGCAGGTGGGAAGTGGGGCAGGGCTTTTCTCAATTATCGCATCGGCCATCAGCCTGGCGAGTAGCCGCCCGCAATGAAAAGAAGCCGAATATTTGTAACGCGCAATGAGATGACTGATAGGCGGTTGGTACAGAGCGCTGATACAGCACCGATCATATGCGGGAGGGTGCAACAGGCACTGACCGCATATCAATGGTGTCGTTGCGGCCTCCTGTCGATGACAATCCAGCGGAATCAGACATAAACTGCAGGCCATTTTTGGCCTACGCAAATCGTTTTTGCATGAGCTGCATAAGCCCCATTCACCGTTGGATAAAGGTTGGGCGCAGAACAGACAATCTTGCGGAATGCTCAGAACGCGCGAATCGCGCACAAGCGAAAAGAGTAAGTCAGAGCGCATACAACGTCCTTGTGTGTGCGGTAGACGCGCGAAGGTTTCGTGCGCCAGAAGGGGCGCAGTGTTGCGTACCGTTGCACAAAATGCAAACAGTATGCTGAGGCAGCGATCGGCTGGCCGAAAATAACCTTGAATCTATTCGGTGAATCCACAAAGCTTGCCCACCCGTAACCATGCAGTGAATTGCTAACGTTCGTAGCTGCTGTCTGTTATGGCTTTTTGCCCTACGCTTATGACTAACTGCGGGCCACCTGAAACGGAGAACATCATGGCTGAATATCAAACATCTTTACGCGACATCAATTTCGTATTGTTTGAACTGCTGGACGCTGAAAGTCACTATAAAGCGATTCCAGCGTACGCGGAGGTCAACCAGGAATTGATGACTGCGGTGATAGAGGAAGCAGCTAAATTTGCTGACAATGTGCTCGCGCCACTTTATCAAGTAGGCGACAGGGAAGGTTGTACCTGGACTCCAGAAGGCGTTAAAACGCCCACCGGTTTCAAAGAGGCATACCAGCAATACGTGGAAAACGGCTGGCCAGCAATGAGTGCCCCGGTAGAGATGGGTGGTCAGGGTCTGCCGCACTCCTTTGGCGGTGTGGTTAACAATGAAATCGTGGGCACCGCAAACTGGCCCTGGGGAATGTATCCAGGTCTTAGCCACGGTGCCAAAGTAACTGTTGAAACTCATGGCACAGAAGAGCAGATAGCCCAGTATCTGCCAAAAATGATTGAAGGTTCCTGGACTGGCACCATGTGTTTGACCGAAGCGCATTGTGGTACCGATCTGGGTTTATTGCGTACCAAAGCAGATCCGAATCCTGACGGCAGTTATCGCCTGTCAGGTACCAAAATCTTTATCTCCGCTGGTGATCATGACATGGCGGAAAATATTATTCATATCGTGCTGGCCAGACTGCCTGACGCACCCTCCGGTACCAAAGGTATCTCGCTGTTTTTGGTTCCCAAATTCAAAGTGAATGAGGACGGTTCCATTGGTGAACGAAACAATGTGAACTGCGGCTCCATCGAGCACAAGATGGGTATCAATGGCTCAGCCACCTGTGTGCTGAATTTTGAAGAAGCCCAGGGTTTTCTTCTGGGTGAGCCAAACAAAGGCTTGCCGGCTATGTTCACCTTTATGAACACAGCGCGCATCGGCACTGCCATTCAAGGCTTGTGTACGGCGGAACGTGCATTTCAGGGCGCTCTTGAATACGCTCGCGAACGCCTGCAAATGCGCTCGCTTAGCGGTCCTAAAAACCCGGATGCTGAAGCCGATCCAATCATTGTTCACCCAAACGTAAGACGCATGCTGCTCACTCAGAAAGCATTTGCGGAGGGCGGTCGTGCCTTCATTTATTGGCTGGGAACTTTGCTGGATATTGCTCATGCCGATCTAGGCGAGCAATCCAAGGCTAGTGATGACTTACTGTCTCTGCTCACGCCAATCGCAAAAGCCTTTTTGACGGAAACAGGTTTGGAAGCGGCGAACTACGGCGTGCAGATATTCGGTGGGCATGGCTACATCAAGGAATGGGGTATGGAACAGATTGTTCGCGATGGTCGCATTGCCACAATCTATGAGGGAACTACCGGTATCCAGTCCATAGATTTGCTGGGCCGTAAAGTGCTTGGTTCAGGTGGCGAGTTGTTAAAGAACTACACCAAGATTGTTCACCTGTTCTGTAAAGAGCACGCAGACAATGAGGCCATGCAGGAATTTATCGAGCCGCTGCAGGCAATGAACAAGGAAATAGGTGATCTCACCATGCAGATCGGTGCGGCCGCTATGCAAAATCCGGAAGAAGCAGGTGCTGCCTCGGTTGATTACCTTATGTACTCGGGTTATTTTGTGCTGGCTCACATGTGGGCGAAAATGGCTCTGGTAGCGCAGGCCAAGCTTGCCGAAGGCGCTGGGGACGAAAATTTTTACCAGGCCAAAATCAAAACAGCGCGCTTTTATTATGAGCGTTTGCTGCCACGAACGGCCATGCACAAGCAGGCAATGTTGTCTGGCGCGGAAAACCTGATGTCAATGGCTGAAGAAAATTTCAGATTTTAAAGTGAGTGACAGCGAACTAAACAGCACAGAAGAGACTCCGCCTAAGTTGTCGGAGGAGGATCTTGCTCGCGTTCGCCATGTGACTTCAACGGGTGTTCATTCCGTTGAGCGAAAGCCATTCAGGCCCTGGGTACTGCTTGCCTACATCGTAGGCTTTATTATTTTTCTTGGGCAGTTAAGTGTTTGGCTTGCTGACATTTATATAAACTGATTCTATTCCTTGGCCGCATTGTTAGATTGGTTTTTGATCGAATAGCTTAAAAAACCAACTGGCCAGAGATCAATTTTCGTATTGCTAACCGATTTTTGCTTCGCCTAGATTTACCTTCCAAGTTGCCTATACTCAGTGAAAGACCCTGAGTATGTAGCGTATTTTGCTTGCTCACTTTCACTTTCATTAGCGACTAGCCAATTTAAATTAGGTAGACCTATCATGTTTCAGTCTCGACTTATTCAATCCACATTGATCGGTTCGATCCGACGAGGTCTGCAAGGTTCATGCAGAACCGTAGCGACGGGTCTGCTGTTGAGTACCTTAGTGGCGTGTGGTGGTAGTAGCCCAGGCGCAGCTGGTAGTGGAACAGGAACGGGTGGTACTGGAAGTGACCCTGATACTACGACAAGGTTAGGTAATGGCCTAGGTGCAAACTTTGTTAACGCCCAGATTGGTATTCAAAATGCAGCTCTACAAAGCGGCGCATCAACGCAATTGCAGTTAACGATTGTTGATGCCGATGGAGACGCTATTACAGATCCAATTACGGCTACTGTAAATTCTGAGTGTATCGCCAGCGGATTAGCCACTCTTGATGGAGACACGAATACTATTTCTGGCGTTGTAACCCTGACTTATACGGCGACTGGATGCAGTGGTGAAGATGCGCTCTCTGCTAACGTAACAGCCCCTACGGGCGAAACTTTGAGTGCTGCAGGCACAATAACGGTCGAGGCTGATGCGGTACTTTCCGTTCGATTTATTGATGCCATGCCTCTCAGTTTGTCTCTTCGGGGAGTAGGCGGTGAGGAAACTTCCAGAGTGAGCTTCCAGTTGGTTGGGCAACAATCTGCGCCTATCGTTGGCGAAACAGTGAACTTTACCTTGAGTACTGCTGTTGGCGGTGTGACCCTGGCCGAGAGTTCTGCCATCTCTGACAATATGGGTATGGTGACGGCAATTGTTCAAAGCGGCACTGTTCATACCACTGTTGTTGTAACAGCTACACATGAAGCAACCGATATATCCGGAAATTCAGACGGCATAAACATATCGACAGGTGTGCCGCAGGCCAATCGTCTGACATTGTCTGTTGATGATTTTGCACCCCGGGCATGGAGCTTCAACGGTACTGAAGTTACGTTTAGCATCATTGCCGCCGATCAATTTGGCAACCCGGTTCCAGATGACACCGTTATTAGTTTTGCTTCGCCTGAGAGCGGCACCATTTCGCCATCATGTTCAACAGTAGATGCGCAGTGTTCGGTAACCTGGGTAAGCTCAGATCCGCGGCCCGCAGATGGCAGAGCAACAATCATAGCGTTTACCAGTGGCGCCGAAGCATTTACCGATACCAACGGTAACTCAGTATTTGATAACGCCGACGTATTTGACGCGTCAATGGATCTTGATGAGCCATTTGTCGATGAAAACGAAAGCGGCTTCTACGATTCTGGCGAGTTTTTTCATGACTTTAACAGTAACGGGATGATAGATCTGGCTGATGGTATGTGGAACGGACCATTATGCGAGCACAGTTCATTGTGTGGAGTTGAAGATGAGGTTGGCATTTCGCAGGTAGCGACATTGGCGCTTTCAAGTGACCAGGTAGTAGTCTCTAACGTTGGTTCTTTCCCAGCTGTTGGCGGTACCATTAACATTGAATGGGGCACTACAATTTTCCTTGGAGGCTTGTTTATGTCCGACATAAATGGCAACTCCATGGTTTCGGGAACTACAGTGGATTTCTCTACGGATGTTGGTTCGTTGAATGGGACAACCAGTTTCGAAGTGCCAAACAATACTACCCAGGCAAATGGTGCATATGGTGTGGCGCTCAGCGCACCGACCACGCCAGAAAACGGCGTATTAACACTTAGTGCGGATGTTCCTGGAGTTCTCGCCCAAGAGTTTTTCTGGGCAATTAATACTTCGTGCGCTGGCCCTGCTGCACTAGCGTTCAGCAACGTAAATGCTAATGATGCTACGTTATCAACAACCGCAGGAGCCAACAGTGCAACTACCGTATACAGTTACGAATACGGTCCAGCAGGTTTTGTTGAAGGTGCGGGTACGGTCGAAGATGGCGGACTGATTCACTTATTGACCGGTCTTGATCCTGCTACATCCTATGATGTCTATGTTCGAGCGAACTGTGGTGGAACACGAAGTAACACTAGTGCAGGCCCGGTTAACTTTACTACGCCGTAGTAAGCGACTGTTTGCGCTCAGCGATTCAACCTCGCCAGTGATCGAATCAACCAATTCGATCGTGGCGAGAATTGCAGTCTGGAATGCGTATCCTTGAATTTCTGTTGGTAAAACAACAATATCATTTCATCCAGCATTGTTAGTGACAAGCCCCAGATTCTGCGCGTCTGGTAGTAGTAGCACGGCAGGTTTATCCGCGTGCCACGAAATTCCCAGTGCATGATCTCGCGGTGATCTTTGTTGCTGAGAAAGCCAAGCGGAATCCAGACCAGTTCAGCCACTTCGTGATTTGGACTGAACGACACCTCTTCAGTCAACTCGAAAACAAACGGTGTCACCACCATTGGTTTGCGACCGCTGTGATTGCGAGTTAATACATCAGACAGCCTGCCGACTGAACGCAGCACTTCATCGGGTCTTGGTATTCCGGTTTCTTCGGCCAATTCTCGCAGTGACGCCACGAAAGAATTGTCGTCTTTGCTGTCCATCTTTCCGCCAGGGAAAGACATATGCCCTGACCAGGGGTCGCCCTTACGCTCTGCGCGGCGCATCATCAGTACTTCCATGCCATCATCATGAGGGTCATCATTGGCTCGTTTGCTTTGCCGCAAAATCATAGTGACAGCGGCGCGCACCATATAACGACGTCCAAGCACCTTTTTGGGTTTGTAGCGTGCTACTTTTTCAAGTTGCGTATTAAATTCCGTTAGCAAGGAATTTGTCTCTGTGGTTTACACTGTTGCTGAGTAACAGTCTATCAACTTTAATGTACGAACCCATGGCATTAGTAACGTTAAGCAAGGTCAGAACACCAGCCCATCGCGATCAGGCGTTTGAGTGCGATCAGTGGCGGCTTGAAGAGGGTCAGAAGTGGGCTGTGCTCGGCAGTAATGGCGCGGGCAAAACCTTGTTGGCGCGTGTATTGATGGGGCTGCACGCAATTTCCAGAGGCCAGCGTCTTTACGCGGGCGATTTTGACGCAGCAAAAGATTGCGAAATGGTCTCGTTCGAACGTCAACGAGAACTGCACGAATACGATGATCGATTCGATGACAGTGAAGTTCGCGCGGACGCTTACGATCGCGGCACGCTTGTGCATCAGTATTTACACCGCGGCCAACCCGCAGCTGACGAATACGAATATTGGACCAAGCGGCTTGGTATAGGCAGCATAACTGAACAAGGTCTCAGGGAACTCTCTACCGGACAAATGCGCAGAGTATTAATGGCAGGCGCCGCGTTGTGCCAGACCCGATTGCTTATTCTTGACGATCCACTGGCCGGCCTTGATCAAGCCTTGCAGAATGAATTTGACGCTGTTCTGCACGAACTGTTTGATCGTCTGCAAACCGCCTTGTTGCTTACCTCCCGGATAGGCGATGTGCCTGATTCTATCAGTCACCTGATGCTTCTCAGTGAAGGGCGCGTAGTACTAAGTTGTGAGAACACGGCTCAAAACCGAGAGCAAATAGCAGATACACTCGCCGATCGCCCCAGGGTAAGTTTACAAACAGTACTTACCGAGCAACTTCAACAACAGCACAGGGCGGATAAAACTCTGTCTGACCCGCTGATTCAGATTACAAACGCGAACTGCTCGTTCGGAGAAAAACGGGTATTTACCGATTTATGTTGGTCTTTCAGACCGGGCCAGCACGCATTGATTGCCGGGCCTAATGGTTGTGGCAAGTCCAGTCTGCTGAACATGCTCACTGGCGACAATGCAAAAGCGTTTGGTCAGCAAGTCAGTTTGTTTGGCAGGCGTAAGGGCAGTGGTGAATCGGTATGGGAAATCAAGCAACATTTTGGCGTGGTAAGTACAGCCTTGCAGCAACAGTTTGGAAAAGGTTATCGAGCGCTTGACGTTGTTGTGTCTGGTTTTCAAGACAGCATCGGTATCAGTCAGTTGGCTGCAGGGTCGCAAACCAGTGCTGCGCAAGCCTGGCTTGCAGGGGTGGGAATCGCCAAGCTGGCGGCCAGGCGCTTTGAGCACTTATCCTATGGTCAGCAGCGTCTGGTTCTGATTGCGCGAGCGATGGTAAAGCAGCCGGATATTCTTATTCTAGATGAACCCTGCCTCGGTCTGGATGAGCGCAATCGCCAGCATGTATTGGCCATGCTTCAGGCAATCGTTGATGACACGTCAACACAGATATTGTTTGTGAGTCACCAAAGTGATGAGCGCCCTGATTTTATCAATCAGACTTTGCAATTTGTCTGGAGCGATGTTGACGATTGCTATCGCGCGCAGGTTGAAAATCTTTAGTCAGGGTTTCTTAATATCCACTCGCTTGTGATGCCAGCCTTTTCAGCTGTTCGGCCAGATCGCTGTCAGGGTCACATAAGCTCAGGCCTTTTCTAGCCAATTGCAATGCCTGCCCGCTGGCGCCTTGTTCGAGTTTGATGCTTGCCAGCTGATGGTATGTTTCCGGGCTCCGCGGTGAGATTCGTAGCGCTCTATTTAATAAACGCTCAGCTCTTGCTGTCTCGCCTTCGGTAATGGCGTCTGTCGCCTGTGAGCGAAGTTTTGCCGCGGCAACGTCTTTGTTGCTCACTGTTGGCTTGTGTTTGATGGCGTCTGGCGAGACCACCGCTACTCGAACAGGCTGGTCCGCGCTCTCGATCTGCGGCTCGCTCATTTCATTGGCTTCCTGTGGGCCTGCGCGCTCGCCTGCGCGTGGAATGTTAGATTCTGGTCTGCCGCTGCTATCGTAAGCAGGTGTATAGGTGCATGCCGATTGCAGAAATATAAGCAGGCAGGCGGCCAGCGGTATTTTCACAATACGTTTAATGTAGAAATGTGCATTCATCATTTTACCTTTGGTCTATTGCTTGTAATGCAGCTACCTAACGATTTTCCTGAACCCGGTCAAACAGCCAGCGCAACCAGTTAGGTCTGTGTTGGCCTTGTTCTGCACAGGCCGCCTGGCGAATTGGCTCCGTACCAGATACATAGGGAAGATAGTCTGCATTACGGCAGTGTTCGGCGCTGAGCAAGCCAGTCTCACGATCAGTCCATGCGTACAAAACCCCAGAGGGGCGAACAAATTCCAGCGATTCCCGGCTGATAGCCCTGAACAGATACGACCAGGCGCGCAGAGCACCGGTACTTCCTGTTAAAGAAGTAGTCTCATAATCGTCATTGCCCATCCATACTACAGCGGAGTAGTCGCCACTAAAACCAGCGAACCAGCTGTCGCGCTGATCGTTGCTGGTGCCTGTTTTGCCTGCAGTGGCCAGCGTATCCGGCAGGAATTGGTAGGCGCTGCGGCCAGTGCCGTTACGCATGGTTTCCTGCAGCGCGTATTGCAAAAGATGTACGGTATCTGGTGCAATTCTTTGCTCTATGTCAAGTCCGTAGGTTTTTACAGGGTCACCATTGGCATCAAGAATCTCGCGAATCGCTCGCAACGGTGTGTTGAAACCTCCGCTGGCAATGGTTTGATACATGGCGGCAACTTCCATAACCGAGAGCTCAACCGCGCCCAGAAATAAGGATGGCAGTTCAGGAATGTCAGCAGTTACGCCAAGGTCTTTCATGGTGGAGCGAACTGCTGGGATGCCTAGCTGCATACCAAGCGCTGCACTGGCCTGATTGTAAGAACGACTGAGTGCCTCAAGCAAAGTCACCGAACCGTGGCTTTCATGGTCAAAATTGTCCGGCGCCCAGATGCTGCCATCAGCTTGCGGCAACTCAAAGCGCTCATCATCAATATAGCTTGCCAGCGTGTACCGGTCGGGTTGTTCCAGTGCCGTCAAGTACACAGCCGGTTTCACCAGGGAACCTATAGGCCGCCGCGCATCCAGTGCGCGGTTAAAGCCAGCAAATCGGGGTTTGCGCCCGCCTACCACAGCTACTACGTCACCTGTTGTGCTGCCACTGACCAGCATACCAGCGTCCAGACTGGGCGCTGTGAACTGTTTTCCTTGTTCCTGCCTTGCCGGGCGTTTGTCTATGTCTGCAAAAGCCAGTTCCAGACTTTTTTCTGCAGCCAACTGTACCAGTGGGTCGAAGTTGGTAAATACTCGCAGGCCTTCGGTTTGCAGGTCTTCAAGCCGGTAGTCTTCGCTTAGCTGTCTGCGAACCAGGTCCAGGTAAGCGGGTTGCCGCACGCTGCGGGTTGGGCGCATGTTCAGGCCCAATGGCAGCTGCTTGGCAAATTCCGCCTCCTGCTCACTCATAATGCCTTGTTCAGCCATGATGCTCAGCACCAGGTTGCGACGACGCTGGGCACGATCGGGGTGACGCCCCGGATGGTAATACGAGGGACCTTTGATCATTCCTACCAGCAGTGCGTACTGGTGGGGCAAAAGTTCCTGAAGAGGCTGATTGAAGAAATATTGGCTAGCTAGCGCAAATCCATGCACTGCGCGATTGCCATCCTGAACCAGAAACACCTCATTGATGAACATTTGCAATATGTCGTCTTTATCGGCTTTGCGCTCCAGCATCAGTGCCATTGGAATTTCGGCGAGCTTTCGTGACAAGGTTCGGTCCTGAGTAAGAAACAGATTCTTGACCAGTTGCTGCGTAAGTGTGCTGCCGCCCTGGGTAAAACGCCCCTGGTGCAAATTGACCAGCATGGCACGACTAATTCCGCGCAGAGATATGCCCGGGTGCTGGTAAAAACCACGGTCTTCAACGGCTAGTAAGCAGTCCAGCATGCCCTTGGGGGTATCGGATAATTCAACCAGCAAGCGATCTTCGTTTTGGCCAGGGTAGATTCCACCGATTTGCAGTGGCTCCAGACGAATCAGATCCAGGTTTTCTCCAGCGGCCGTTGACAGCTGGCTCAACTCGTTCCCAGACCACCGTGCTTGCACGCGCAGGGCTCTCTCAAAGCCGTCCCCAAACTGGAAGCCACGAGTATGGAAAGCCATGCCTGATTGCTGCTGCACAAAGCTTCCAGCGCTGTTTGTACTGCCAGCTTTTTTATAACCAAGTAACTCAAGTTCCTGTTTTAGTTCTTGACGACTTAGCCGGCTACCAACGTACAGCTCTAGTGGCCGAGCGTACACTTTGGCTGGAATAGTCCATTCGTGACTGCTGAATTTTTGCTCTATTTCGCTGTTCAGCCAGAACAATAGCGCAACCAGAATAAGTGCGCCAAGCACGAGCAATCGCAGCAGCCACGGCAACAGTCGGAACCTTGGGCGGGTCGTTTTCCTCTTACGCCTGGTGGTCTTTCGGGTGGTGCGTTTAGTGGCCAAAATCGTAGCGGTAATTCAATGGGAACACCACTATCGCAGGCCGTGCTCAGGCGTGCCATGGAAAAAAACGGCAATAGTTTTCTGCTGTGTGCCAGTGGCTTTTGGCCAGCCTGCTAAACTTTGTGTAGGCCCTAGTTTAGGTGCTCCAGGATCGTTGATATGAGTAAGTACTTACTACTATTGTTGGCCTTGTTAACGGGTCTTAAAACACCACAGGTGCTTGCGCTAGAGGTAGAGGTGAATGGCTTGTTTTCAGGACGCGCCGTGCTCAGCATAGATGGTAAGCAGCGAATTTTGCGCGCCGGGCAAACCAGCCCTGAAGGCGTGAAGCTGATACGTGCCAATAGCGATGTTGCGGTGGTTGACATCAACGGTCAGGTCGAGTCGTTGGCACTCAATACAAGGATTGGTTCGAACTTCAAACCAGCGTCGCGCAAACAGGTATCTATCGCCAGAAATCGGAATAATGCCTATTACGTCAATGGCAGTATCAATGGTCGAAGTGCGCGCATGCTGGTTGATACTGGCGCCACATCGGTAGCCATGAATAGCGTTGACGCAAAGCGCTTGGGGATTGATTACATCCGCAATGGCAAGAAGGGCAGCGTGACCACGGCAAGCGGCATTACACAGGCCTGGTTTGTGCACTTGCACAACGTCAGCATTGCTGGAATACAGGTAAACAATGTGCAAGCGGGCGTGCTGGAAGGCTCGTTTCCCCGGCAAATTCTATTGGGGATGAGCTTTCTCCGCCGCGTCAAAATGGAAGAGAGCGACGGCGTGCTGATTTTGTCCGAGAAGTAATCCACGGCGACTATCTGCTATCATAGGTGGTTGTTTACCACTCTTCACCCACGAGTCTGTCTTGTCTGTTTCCTTTATCACCTCGTCGAAAATCCCAACGCCCTGGGGTATGTTCGATATACACGGTTTCGAAGAAGTCGAATCCGGTAAAGAGCACGTCGTCTTGTCTATGGGTGAATTGAGCGACGGCGATGCGGTATTGGCCCGGGTTCACTCCGAATGCCTGACCGGAGATGCCTTGTTCAGCATGCGTTGTGATTGTGGACCGCAACTGGAAACAGCGCTTCGCCGCATTGCACGCGAGCGACGAGGTATGGTGCTTTATCTGCGCCAGGAAGGCCGCGGTATTGGCTTGCTGAACAAGCTTAAGGCCTACAATCTTCAAGACAAAGGTGCGGACACAGTGGAAGCCAATGAGCAACTGGGCTTCGAGGCTGATCAGCGCAGCTACACCATCTGCGAAGCAATGTTTGCCCATTTGGGGGTGACGTCGGTGCGCTTAATGACGAATAACCCGCGCAAAGTGAAAGCGCTGGAAGATATAGGCATCAAGGTTACAGAGCGGCTAGACCTGCATACGGGTCACAATCCTCATAACTCTCGCTACTTGTCTACCAAAGCGGGAAAGCTCGGACATTTGTTTGATATGTGAGACGCTTATTTAGCGAAGGCGCGCGAGTTTACACTGTCGCTTGCGCGCAATGGCTTGATATTCAGGGCCTGCATTTTGGCACGAATCGACGCCTCCATACCCTCAGCATCCAAACCTACTTCGGCCCGCATTGCGGATTGGTTGCCGTGTTCGACGTAACGATCGGGTAAACCCAACTGTAGTACAGGTGTTTGCAGATTGTGCGAGTTCAGTAGTTCTAGTACCGCGCTACCAGCACCACCCATTACTGAATTTTCCTCCACCGTTACCAGTAGCTCATGTTCCTCACATAAAGACAGCACTAAGGCATCGTCGATTGGCTTCACAAATCGCATGTCTATCAAGGTTGCGCCCAGTTTCTCGGCAACGGGAGTAGCTGAGTGCAACAGAGCGCCGAAATTGAGTATTGCTACACTGTGACCGCGCCGCTTTTCGACAGCCTTGCCAATCTCTACAGTGCTTAAACCGGGCTCTATATCTGCTCCAGTGCCTACGCCGCGAGGGTAGCGCACCGCCGCAGGGCCAGGGTGGCCGTAAGCGGTGTGTAATAGTAGACGCGTCTCGTTTTCATCTGACGGTGTTGCCACCAGCATATTGGGGATACAGCGCAAATAGCTAAGGTCGAAACTGCCGGCGTGCGTTGGGCCATCTTCGCCCACCAGGCCTGCACGATCCAGGCAAAACGTTACGTTCAGGTTTTGCAAGGCTACATCGTGTATCAATTGATCATAGGCACGTTGCAAAAACGTGGAATAAATAGCAACAACCGGCTTCATGCCATCGCACGCCAAGCCAGCGGCCAGCGTAACCGAGTGTTGCTCTGCAATTGCCACGTCGTGATAACGATCGGGGAATTGTTCGCTGAACCCCACCATGCCCGACCCTTCACCCATAGCCGGCGTAATGCCAATCAGCAATTCATCCTCGGCGGCTGCATCACACAACCAGCGGCCAAATACATCCTGGTACTTGGGTATTTTCTTGCTTGCAGGAGCCAAGGGCTGAGCTTCGATCTTGTCTTCGCTTAAGGCCTTGGGCTCAATTTTATTAATCGCATGGTAACCAACAGGGTCGATTTCGGCAGGTGCGAAGCCCTGGCCCTTGCGGGTAAATACGTGCAGCAACTGTGGGCCTTCCAGTTCGGCCATGTTGCGCATGGTAGTGACCAGGCTGTCGATATCGTGCCCGTTTATAGGCCCAATGTAGTGAAAGCCTAACTCTTCAAACATGGTGCCTGGAGCTACCATGCCTTTCATATGTTCTTCCGTACGTCTGGCAAACTCTTTGGCCGGCGGGATATTGGCCAGTACTTTCTTGCTGCCTTCGCGTAGCGAAATATACGCCTTACTCGCCCAGATTTTTGCAAAGTAATTCGCCAGGCCGCCTTGGTTATGCGAAATTGACATTTGGTTGTCGTTCAACACAACTAACATATTTGCTGATGTGTGCGCGGCATGATTGAGCGCTTCAAACGCCATGCCCGCGGTCATGGCACCATCGCCGATAACTGCGCAGACCTTACGCTGTTCCTGTTTTTGCCTGGCGGCGAGTGCCATTCCCAGCGCCGCGCTGATGCTGGTGCTGGAATGGCCAACGCCGAAGGTGTCGTATTCAGATTCCGCCCGTTTGGTGAAACCTGCTAAACCGCCACCCTGGCGCATACTGGCCATGGATTCCCTGCGGCCGGTTAGAATCTTGTGCGGATAGGTTTGATGGCCAACGTCCCAGACCAGTCGGTCATAAGGTGTGTTGAATACATAATGCAGTGCGATGGTCAGCTCGACCACGCCAAGACCGGCGCCAAAATGGCCGCCTGTCTGGCCAACGCTGTAGAGCAGGAATTCACGCAATTCATCGGCAAGTTGCGGCAGCTGAGCTTCACTGAGGTCGCGAAGATTCGCAGGAAAATCAACACTGTCCAGTAATTCTGTGATGGGTCTGGAGGAAGGAATCTCCTCAAATGTCCTGTAGTGACCCGCCATTAGCTAAAATGCACTGCTCAACGATAATTCAATATCGAATTGTACCCTATTGCCGGGTTTGAATAATCGGTGAATGTAAACATTCTTTGTAGTCGCATTTTCAATGAGTACGACTGGCAATGTAACTGGCCAGGCCTGCAAGCACTTCGGTATTGCCTGGTAGATCAGAAAGTTCGTGTTCGGCCCGCTGACAAAGTTCTCTGGCGTAGTTTTGTGCGGCCTCAAGACCCATAAGAGCCGGGTAGGTCGGTTTCCCCAGGGCTTGATCCGACCCTTGCTGTTTGCCTAATTGCTCGGTACTGGCCGTAATATCCAGTACGTCATCAACCACCTGGAAAGCCAGCCCTGTGAGCTGGCCGAACCGGCGTAAACATTCAATCGTAGCCGTATCTGCCGACCCACAAATCGCACCCATGGTTAATGCAGCCTGAATCAAGGCGCCGGTTTTTGCTCGATGTATAGTTTCGAGTTGTTCAATGTTAACTGAAGCTGTCGGGTCCGCATCCAAGGCCTGCAAATCCAGCACCTGCCCGCCAACCATTCCAGCCGCCCCTGCAGCTCGGGCAAATTCAGATAACAGCAGTGCAAGCTGCTGATCACTCAGTTGCGAGCGATCGCCTAGCTGTTCAAATGCCATGGCTTGCAGCGCATCGCCAGCCAATATTGCCATTGCCTCGCCAAACGCAATATGGCAACTGGGTTTGCCACGCCGCAGATCATCATCGTCCATTGCCGGCAGATCGTCATGAACAAGCGAGTAAGAGTGCATTAATTCCAGCGCCACGGCCGCGTTATCCGCTGCTGAAAAAACGCTGGCGTCAGCCTGCATGGAATGCACTTCTTCACCTGAAACCAGCGCGAACGCAGCGTAGGTCATGCAGGGGCGCAATCGCTTGCCACCATTCATAACCGAATACAGCATGGCTTCACGCAGTGTTGCCGGAGCAGTTAAGGCTGATATTCGTTCTTCCAGCAGCCTATTCACTCTTTGGCTGGCAGCGGCCTGAAATTGGTGAAAGCTATCAGTCATCGAGATCGATGCTGTCAGGGTCATCGAATTCAGCTTCGATTAACTGCCCATTTTCCTCGATCAATTTTTGTACTTTTTGCTCGGCCTTCTGCAAAGCACTTTGGCACTCTCGGGTCAGTTTTATGCCTTGTTCAAAAGCGCTAAGCGAATCTTCCAGGCTTAGTTCGCCAGATTCCATTTCGGTCACCAGCGTTTCAAGCTGCTCCAAATTGCGCTCAAAATTTAAACTCTTTTTGCCGGCCGCCATCGTAAAAGTCTCTTTTCTATCCAGCTGCAAATTCTACCAGCCTGCTACACTAAAAGGAGAAGAAAAGGAATGTGCGGCGACTCTCGCAGCATCACAAGGAGCATGTGGTGGATTTAGCGACTCTCATTGGCCTGCTCGGTGCATTTGGCATCGTGATTATGGCTATGGTTCTCGGTGGCGATATTGGCGTGATGGTCAATATACCGTCCTTGCTGATTGTTCTGGTGGGCGCCACGTTCGTGGTGATGATGAAATTTGGCCTTGGTCAGTTTCTCGGTGCCATGAAAGTTGCCGGCAAGGCATTCATGTTCAAACTTGATGAACCCTCAAAGCTGATTGAAGAAATTGTTGAGCTGGCCGATGCTGCGCGCAAAGGTGGACTGCTGTCGCTAGAAGGCAAGGAAGTGGGTAACCCCTACCTGCAAAATGGAATTCAGTTGCTGGTAGATGGGCACGATCCTGACGTGGTCAAAACAGTGCTTAGTAAAGACATGAACCTGGCTCAAGAGCGCCACGAATGGGGGCAGAAAATATTTCTGGCTTTGGCCGATGTAGCGCCAGCGATGGGCATGATCGGTACCCTGATTGGCCTGGTTCAAATGCTCTCCAATATGGACGATCCCAAGTCGATTGGTCCATCCATGGCGGTAGCGCTACTCACCACGCTGTACGGCGCGATGACGGCCACCATGATTGCAGGGCCCATTGCCGACAAACTCAAGCTTCGCCTCACTGAAGAGGGTCGGGTTAAAAACCTCATTATTGATGCCTTGCTTGCCATTCAGGCCGGACAAAACCCGCGGGTGATTGAATCTATGTTGCAGACTTACGTAGCAGAGAAGAAGCGCACGACGAAAGACTGATCACGCAAACCATAATCACGAGCAAAGCGATCTGAACGATGTCGGCTAACGACGAAGAATGCATCTGTCCTGAACCGGAACCCGGTATTCCGGGCTGGATGCCCACTTTTGCAGACCTTATGTCGCTGCTAATGTGCTTCTTCGTTTTGCTTCTTTCATTTTCAGAAATGGATGCCTTGAAATTCAAACGTTTGGCCGGTTCTATGCGAGACGCTTTTGGTGTTCAAAATAAGTTGAATGTTAAAGATATTCCCAAGGGCACCAGCATCATCGCCCAGGAATACAGCCCTGGTCGCCCGCAGCCAACCCCGATCAAGGAAATCTGGCAAAAAACGGATGACCAGCAAACAATGACTCTGGAAATACAATGCAACGTTGGCGAAGACGATGCGAGAGAGTCTGGTCAGGTCGCGTCCGATTCAGCCAAGTCTGAACTTATGGAAAAACTGCAGGGCATGATCAAGGAAACCGAGCAAGATGCGGTGGATCTTGCCAATGCCATGCGCGATGAAATTGCACGTGGTGAGGTAGAAATAGAAACACACGGGCGAGAGATCACTGTACGAATAAAAGAGAAGGGTTCGTTTGCTTCAGGCTCGGCAACTCTGGCGCGCAAATACGTAAAAGTACTAAAGAGCCTGCAAGGCGTACTGGCTGAAAAGCCAGGTGTTATCGCGGTTCAGGGCCATACTGATAATGTGCCGATTCGCACATCACGGTTCCGATCAAACTGGGAATTGTCATCGGCCAGAGCAGTATCGGTTGCCCATGCACTCCTCAGTGGTGGCAAATTAAACCCCGGTCGTTTTGTGGTAACTGGTTATGCAGAAACAAGGCCTCTTGCAGAAAATAATTCCAACAAAACGCGTGCTCGTAACAGACGCGTTGAAATAGTGCTGAAGCAAGGCTTTGACGCGCAAACCCAGGCTCAGGTAAATCTATTGAAAAACTCTGACCCCAATTTATACAAATCGCTGGAGCTCACTGAAGCGCCCGCATTTAAGCTAAAACCGCACGAAATTTTCTAATTCGGCGTCGTACAATGTAGATTCTTGTGAGTGATTTCGCACGTCACATTCGGACACTACTACTAGGCCAAGTGTAAAACACTGTACATACTCTGTTTCGTTGCACAAGGAAGTGCACACACTTCTTGTGTCGGCCGCAAAAACCGATAACATAGCCCCAAGGACGGAGCCAATCATGAACTCAAACACAGAGCAAGCTGCTGCGGAAGCGGCTGCAGACAACGAGCGCCAGCTCGCGGAACGTATTCATCACTTTTGGTTCGGTAGCGATCTCTATGGCGCATTTCCAGTAGAAAAAGTTCGTTTTTGGCACGTTGACCCCACCGACAGCAACGGCTTGAACGAACAAAGCGATCAGCTGGCTTATATCGAAGAGCATTTCTTATTTTTAGTCAAAAGCGCCTGTGATGGTGGCCTGAGCGAGTGGCAGGAAGAGCCGCGCTCTTGCCTAACGTTGATACTTGTTCTTGATCAATTCGCCAAACGACTGCTGCACAACCGAGAGTATGAACGGCAAAGTAAAGTGGCCGCGTTACAATACTGTCGCTACGGCATTACACAAAATCTTGATAAAGAACTTACACCGGTAGAAAGAAGCTTTTTTTATGGCCCACTGCTTTACGCCGATAAAATTTCTTTGCGAACTGTTGGCTTGCAGATGCTGCAAAACCTGCTGGATGACGTGAATTTTAAAGAAAACCCTTTTCATCACCACCGAAATCATTTGATGGTCAGCCTGTATCACGCAGTGGCCCACAAAACCCGGGCGGAGAAGCGCTTTCTGAGTGCTATTGCCTGATTCAGGGTTGTTGCAGGTGCGTTGCAATTAAATCACGCCACACGGCGTAACCCGCACCGTGTAAACGTGATCGTCGATCGGCGAGTCCTTCTATGAAACCACCGTCTTCCTTGAGTAATACACTGTTTACATCAATAAAATTCAGTGCATGTGTTTCAGCCAGCTGAGCCAGTGCATTGTTTACCTCGGCTAGCATCTGTGTATTTTCTATCGACAATGGCAGTACGCTGCTAATGATAACTTTGGAGTCCGGACTGAATGACTGAAGCAAATTCACCGCTTCGCGCATATTCGCAATGATTTGCACTGGCGGTATCAGCGCTTCAAGGTCACTGGCACCACTATTAATTAAAACGATTCGTGGTTTGGCCTGAGCGATGCCGGGTAGGCGCAATAACATTTCTTCTGTGGTCTGCCCGTTCATGCCGCGATTGCGAACGCTCAGTTCGGGGAAGAGCTCACTCCAAAGCGCCTCTGCGGTTAAGTCATCACCTAGAAAAACGACGTCATTTTCTGCGATGCCCAGCAATTCATGCTGGCTGTGCAAACGTTGCCCTAGCAAGCCTTCTTTACTGCTTTCGAAGAACACGGTGGTAACAATGCTGGACGCCACTAACAACAGTATGGCTGCGACAATAAGTAACCGTCTTGAATTTGCCTGGAGAAACATCGACACCTTGCTAATTTACTTGCGACGCTGCGGTCGCCCTTAACGATATTTAACGCGATTGAGAGGCTGCTTGTCGAGCTTCACTTGGGGCATTGAGGGCGATATGGTATAAAATCTGCCCCGAAATTCGACACGAAATCCCTATGAGCAGCATCGCATTTAACGACCAGGAAGCAATGAGTCAACTGGTCTCTGAAGAATTCGGGGAGTGGAGCAACAGCTTTGTGGTCGACCAGAAGCTAATCAACGATTTTGCGGATCTGAGTGGCGACCACCAATGGATTCACGTGGATGAAGAACGAGCCAAGGCTGAAGGTCCGTTTGGTTGCACCATTGCCCACGGCTTCCTGGTCTTGGCGTGCATGTCCAGATTCGAGCATGGGGAAAGTATTCTCGACAAAATTTCCGGCTTTAAATTTATGACCAACTATGGGTCGAACAAACTTCGTTTTCTCGATCCGGTACCAGTCAATAGCGAAATACACTCCCGTAACCGGGTAAAATCAATTGAAGTGTCTGACCGTGGTACGAAAATCACCATGGAACAAAATGTTCATGTAGTTGGCAATGAGAGACCATCGCTGATCTACGAACTTATTCTGATGATGTTTTAGCATACTCGCTAGAATCATTTCTTAACTCCGAGGAATTCTTATGCCAGAAGCTGTGATTGTTGAAGCAGTTCGAACACCTATCGCTAGAGGAAAAATGGGTGTGGGAGACTTGAGTGGCTTTCACGCTGTTGAATTGTTGGCGTTAAGCCAGCAAGAAGTGATGCGCCGTGCAGGTGTTGAGCCTGGCGATCTGGAATACATAGCCGGTGGTTGCGTGACGCAGGCCGGTGAACAAGCGGGCAACATTGCTCGCAATGCCTGGCTCTCGGCAGGAACGGATTACACTGCTGGCGGCACTACTTTGGACAGCCAGTGTGGTTCCGCGCAAGCGGCGAATCATGCTGTAGCTGCAATGATAGATCATGGTTCTTTCGACGTTGGTATTGCCTGCGGTGTTGAGGCAATGAGCCATGTTGGCCTGGGAGCAAACGTGTATAACGGGCCAGGCTATTTCATTCCACCAGAATGGCCATGGGATCAGGCGCCGGATCAATTCACAATGGTTGAGCGTATTGCCGATAACCGTGGATTAAGCCGTGAAGATCTGGAAAAGTTCGCCTGCGAATCGCAAAGGCGTGCGAAAGTAGCGTGGGATGAAGGCCGATTTGACCGTGAAGTGATGAGTGTTGAAGCACCAATACTGGACGAGCAAGGCAACAAAACCGGTGAAACAAAAACCATCAACCGTGATCAAGGTCTGCGTGAGACCACATTGGAAGGTTTAGCGCAGCTCAGACCCGTGATTGAAAATGGGCGCCACACTGCTGGCACCAGCTCACAGGTTTCGGATGGCTCAACAAGCATTCTATGGATGAGCGCAGAGGAAGCCAAACGACGCGGATTAAGGCCGCGAGCGCGCATCATCACAGACTGTGTAGTGGGTTGTGACCCATATTATTTGTTAGATGGTCCGGTAGATGCAACGGCGAGACTGTTGAAGCGCTCCGGTATGAGCATGAGCGACATCGATCTATTTGAAGTGAATGAAGCGTTTGCGGCCGTAGTACTGAGTTGGGCGCAGGTGTATGACGCAGACATGAGCAAGGTCAACGTAAACGGTGGCGCCATCGCAATTGGTCATCCGGTAGGTTCAACAGGTGCCAGACTGATCTGTACGGCCTTGCACGAGCTTGAGCGTGCGGACAAAAACACCGCCTTGATTACTATGTGTTGCGGCTCTGCGCTGGGCACCGGCACGATTATAGAACGCATTTAGGAAATTTTTTGTATGAGTACTTTAGACGGAAAAGTAGCGGTCATCACGGGTGCCGGTAACGGGTTGGGCAAGGAAGAAGCGCTCTATCTGGCGCAACAGGGCGCTCGAGTTGTTGTTAACGAGATTAACTTACCGAAAGCAGAAGAAGCTGCGCAGGCAACGGTAGAAGAAATCAAAAGTGCCGGCGGCGAAGCCATCGCCGTATTCGGCGATTGCGCTGACAGTGCTGATGCCGAAAACCTGATGAAGGTCACGCTGGATACCTTCGGCGACATGAACATCATGGTTAATAACGCCGGCTATTGCCGAGACAAAACCATATTTGGTATGTCTGATGATGAATTCGACAGTGTTGTTCGAGTACACCTGCGCGGTCATTTCATCAACATGCGTAATGCCACTGCTTACTGGCGGGAAAAAGCCAAAGCAGGTAACGGTGTGTATGGCCGATTAATCAGCACGTCTTCGGAAGCGATGTTATATGGCTCTGCTGGCCAGCCTAACTACGCAGCTGCTAAAGCGGGCATCACAGCCATGACCATGGGTGCCGCGCAGTTAATGATTAAATACGGCATTACGTGTAACGTCATCATGCCCAGGGCACTGACGGATATGACCAACTCCGGGCCAACAGCCGCAATGTTTCAACCGCCAGAAGACGGCGGCTTTCATGCTTTCGATCCCGCCAATGTCGCTCCGGTGGTGGCCTATCTGGCGTCGGAACAAGCAGCGCATATCTCCGGCGAGGTGATGGTAGTGTGGGGCAATATGGTGCAGGTTGTGCAACGGCCCAGCCTGGGTGATCCAATCCTGAATCCTGACGGCAACGAAAAATGGGATATGCAAGGCTTGCACGAAGGGTTGGCGAGTTACTTCACTCCCGAGCATCGTGCAGTGCTTGACGGGTTTTCGATGCCTCCTCAGTAGAGTTTTTGTAGCGCCCTTTACTTGCTGGAATGTGAAGTGCGCCGAAATCGATACAAGGTAACGCCTACGCTAGACCCTAGAATCAGCGCCGCCCCAATCAACTTGCCGGCGGTCATTGTTTCGTCAAGAAACCAGGCGCTGCTTAGCATGGCTATGGGCACATACAGATAGTAAACCAGACTGGTGACAATAGCTGGCAACTCCGTGCTGGCTTTTACCCATAAACCGTGCGCGATCACCGTGCAAAGTACGCCCAATACCAGCAACCTGAGGTAATCATCGGAAGAGAGCTGCCAGTCACTGAAACCAAACAGTGGCAACATGCAGCACAAGGCAAACGTGAATTGCCCCCAGGCTCTGGTGATCGTATCGATAGAGCTTGCTCGTTGATGCAGTAGAGGCAGGCTGGCATACAAGGTGCCGCTTGCAATCCCTACTAACATGCCAAGTACAGAAGAGCTGCTTAGAGAGAACTCACCAACTGCGAGTACGCAACCGAGCAGGCACAATGCAACCGCACACCATTCAACAGTGCCTGTCTGCTCCTTATTAAAGATTCTGGCTAACAATAGGTACTGAATGCCAAATGTTGAAATGGCCATGGCCCCTATCGAGGCTGTAGAGAGCTTGATACTCAGGAAATAGCTTAACCAATGCAGCGAAAAAACAGCGCCGATTGCCGTTAAAGACTTGAGTTGTGCCATGCCAAGATTTTTCAATGAACCGCGTGCAAGCACCAGAGGTGTCATGAGCAATGCTGCTATAAACAGTCTGGCCAGTCCGATTGTTACTTCGTTAGCGGCAGTTGACTTAACCAGTACAGGTACGGCCGACATACAGACAACGGCGATCACGGATACAAGAAGTAAGCGGGGATAAAGCACGGCAGTGAACGATAAGAGTTTCGGTGTGCATTCTAAAGTAATTGCACTGGTGAGCGATGGTTTATCTTTATCCCTTCCCTGGCTGTTCGCGTATAATCTTGCGTAAGCTGCGGGAGGAATGTGGCATGCACGAAATTTTGATAGAAAAAACGCTGAGCGCATCAGCGAAATCGGTTTGGGCCTTGCTCGAAGACTTTGCGAATCTTGACTGGTACTCACCGGCTGAGCGAGTTGAAGTGGTTGAGGAAAACGGCAATTTGGTGCGCCGCATCTTTATGCATGGAATGGATACACCTGTTGATGAAAAGCTGGAAGCAATTGATGCATCGCAAATGCAGTTCTCGTACACCATTCCAGGTGTGCCCATGCAGAACTACCGCGTTGTTGTGATCCTCAAGGCTAATGATGCGAATACAGAAGTGCGCTGGCACGCCAGTTTTACAGGTGTGAGTGAAGGCATAAGCGCCGACGATATGGTGGCGCTTATGACTGACACCTATAATGGTATGTTGCTGGATCTGGAAAAAGCGGCCAACGCTTGAGCCTTCGCTTATAAGAATTCACCGTTCCTGTCGGTAGCATTCAGCTGATTGCCATCCGGGCCAACGTCTGCATTATCCGGAATCCACGGCGACAAGCACTCCCGGTCTAGTACACAGGGGTCGGTTAGTGAACGCAGGAATGCAACGATGGCATTGCGTTCGTTGTTGTTCAAGTTAGTGTTTTCAAATTCTGCTGTACCGGCCTGGCGCAGCGCGTTCAATCGTCGCAAGGCGGCTTCGGAGTTATTTCTGGATTCAGGGTAAAGGCCCTCGCAATCAGTAATCGCCGAAAATTGATCCGTATCGCACCACTCAGTGTCGTCAAAAAAATCGTCAACACTATTCCCGGCATTATCGTAATGGTTAAGCACATCGTTCAGCGAAGCGTAGGCACCAGCGTGGCCATATGGAGCGGTTACCTCAATATTTAACAGACCGGGCGTGCGAAATCGATAACGATCATCAGCGTCGCCTGTTTCACGTTCTCGGCCGAAGTCGTCGTTATTGCCATCGCCTTTGCCTGGTCCGAATTGTGGAAAGGCCACCACGTGGTGTTCACCGTCACTAAACAGATCGCCACTGTGGCAGCTGGAGCACCCGCCGCCGCCATCGTTCGCTTCGGTATAGAACAGTATCGCGCCTTGCTTTTGTTGCTCAGACAAGGCGGTGTTATCCCCTTGCACATAGGCGCGCCAGGGATTATTGGTGAACACCATAGATCGCTCGTATTCGCCAAGTGCGTGCGCAATTCGATCAAATGTAATTAACTCTTGCGACCCTTCTGCGCTGTCGAAGGCTTCCTGAAAACGGCTAAGCCAAGTATTGGGGCCCAATTCACCCGCACCCACGCCGTAGTTTCCAATGCGTGCTGCGAGATGATCGCGAATTACTGCATTATCGCTGTCTGTTTCAAACCCATCTGTTTTCATTTCTTCAACAGAAGTAACCGGGAACCTCGCCTGCGCCGCCGCCAGATTGGCACCTGCATTACTGTCAGCGACCACAATCGGGGTATCTGGTGTTCGAATGTCCGTACCGGCCCCGTTGCTGGCTACTGCCGGGTCCAGGCTTTCCACTCTGGAGTCCCAAAACAAACCGGTATCCCACAGGCCAACATTAAACACTGTAGGCGAATTTCGCGGTACCAAAGGCAAGCCATCCACATGTGTGCGACCCGGCCCCAGCAGGTCAACATTGTCTGCACCTACGCCTACGGGCAATAGCAGTTGGTCAGCACCACCAAGGCTGGGGTGATGGCAGGTAACGCACGCCGAGTCAAAACCACCGCCCAGGCTCTTACTGAAAAATAGGTCGCGGCCCAGAACAACGACTGGATCGCTTGCAGAGGGCAAGTCGCGTCCAATGCTGGCGTCGCCGCTAAGATTCTGCTCGGCGATCAGGGCGCGCAGTTCAAGGTCTGTTTCGTTGTCGGGGGCCGTCTGTTCAGCCGGCGTTGCCGGCTCTGCTGTGTTGTTCTGAATATTGCCATCCGTGGCTAGGGTCACCGCATCCGAGCTTCCACCACCACCGCTGCACGCACTGAGTAAGTTCAGCAACACTAATGTTGTCAGAACAGGGTTGCTAAATGATTGGGAACGATTCATCACAAACTCCGAGTACAGCAGCTTAGTCTCAGCTTATGAAGACAGTGAGCAAACAGTGTGTTAGAAATGTGCAAGAACTGTGCAAAACACCCGTAAATCTGGCCTGTGGCGCGGATTGTCGTTACTCTCGATATATGCGCATTCGAACCAAGCTACTGCTTAGCTTCTTTCTCGCCAGCCTGCTTCTGGTGGCCGGGCTGTATTTTCTATTGCAGTGGAGTGTTGATCGCGGGGTTTTGAATTACGTGAATCAACAGCAGGCTTTTCGATTTGCACCGGCAGTCGACGCTCTGGAAACTTACTACAATCAGGCTGAAAGCTGGGGCGAATTTGCGGCCAACCCACGTGAATTTCATGAGTTTCTTAGACAGCTGAACCTTCAGGGAATAAACGGCGAGAAACGATCTGAGCCTCGAGGTATAGGTCCACGCGAACACCAGTCGCATAGAAGACCGCCGCCGCACAGGGGCGGGCCACCGCGGCCACGCTCTGGTAATACGGATATCGGATTGCTGGATGCTGGCAAAAATGCTGTGGTGATGTCAGACCCGAGAGGCGCGCAACTTCTGGCTATTCGAAGCTCGGGAAGAATTGTCGGCTGGTTGTCTCTGCCCAGTGTTAATCGACTGGCGGATGATTATGAGCTGAATTTTCTAGAGCAAATCCAGGAAACACTATTGCTGATTTGCGCTGGAATTCTGGCACTTTGTCTGTTTATTGCCTATCCGCTGGCAAGGCATTTAACCCGCCCATTGATAGCCCTTGAAAAAGCAACAGCAAGACTTGCCGCCGGTAAGTTTGATGAGCGAATTCAACTTGAGCGAAAAGATGAATTAGGCAGCCTGGGTCAGAGCCTTAACGAACTGGCAAAAACACTGGAACGTAACGAGGGCGTGCGGAAGCGTTGGCTGGCAGACACTTCTCACGAGTTGCGCACACCGTTGTCCATTGTGCGCGCCCAACTAGGCGCCATGTTGGACGACATCAGGCCACTGAGTAAAGTAGAGTTGGAGGTGGCACTGAAACAGGTGCAGCATCTACAGAAACTGATGGACGATTTATACGAGTTGAGTAATGCCGATATTGGGGCTTTACGTTATACCAAGCAGTCAGTAGATCTAACTGAATTGATTAATGAGATAGCTGAGGCGCATCGCTCAGAGTTTGAAGATCGCGACATCACATTCAAAGTGTATAGCCCTGGAATGCCCATAAGGGTATACGCCGATCCATCTCGCTTGCACCAGTTGATGGACAACATACTGAGAAACAGCCTTAAGTACACTAACGAAGGTGGCAATGTTGCGCTGGACTGGACTGTACATGAGCGCACGCGGCTTGCTGTAATCACTTTGGAAGATAGCTTGCCAGGTGTGCCACACGGTACTCATGAGCGCCTGTTTGAGCATCTGTATCGAGCTGAAATGTCACGCAATCGTGACAGCGGCGGTTCCGGGCTGGGCCTGGCTATCTGCAAACGAATTGTGGAAGCGCATGAAGGCTCCATAGAGGCGAGCAAATCCCGTTATGATGGCCTGAAAATACAGGTAAGTTTGCCTACCTCAAATATAGGAGGTGCCAAATAGTGAGTGACAGTGGTCAGGTACTGCTTGTTGAAGATGAAGCAACACTGGCAGAGCTGTTGGCTGACTACCTGCGCCAGGCGAACTACCGGGTGCACGTGATCGGTGATGGTGCTCAGGTCATTGATTGGGTAAGCGAACACAAGCCCGCGCTGATTGTTCTGGACCTTATGTTACCGGGTAAAGACGGACTCAGCTTATGCCGCGAGCTGCGCGCATTTACCCAAGTACCGATTTTAATGGCAACCGCGCGGGTAGACGAGATTGATCGGCTGCTGGGCCTTGAGTTGGGCGCTGACGATTATATTTGCAAACCGTATAGCCCCAGAGAGGTGGTGGCCAGAGTAAAAGCAAATCTGCGAAGAGTGCAGTTAGAGCCGCCGGGAGAAGCCGGCGGAGAGCCTGGTTTACAGCTTGATGCCGATCGCTATCAGCTGATCGATGGGGAAGAATCGATTGAGCTAACCGCGGTGGAGTTCGAACTGTTTTCCATATTGTTCAATCATCCAGGCGTCATTTTCAAACGCAGCCAGCTGATGGACCGAATGTATCAAGACCACCGTATAGTCTCCGATCGAACCATTGACAGCCATATTCGTAAAATTCGCAAAAAGCTGGCCGGTATATCCAGCGCGACCGAGAGCATTCAATCAGTGTACGGAGTTGGCTATCGGTTTGAGCTGTCTTAGTCGCAATGCGTCAGGTGCTGCAGTTCTTTTATACTACCTGCAGGTATTCTTTCTTCTTAACACATTCAGGTGATTATTCATGGCAAATAAAGACGACATGCTGGCGGCTCCACAAAAATACTTAACTGCTTTCCAGGCGCAAGACCTGGAAGGTATTTTGGCTCTCTACGCCGACGATGCCATTGTTGAAGACCCGGTTGGCAGTGATAAACATGTGGGTATCGATGCGATACGCACATTCTATTCAGGTGCTATGGGTGCAAAGGTAGAAGCGGAGCTAACCGGGCCAGTACGGCTTGCGGCGCAGGAAGCAGCGTTCCCTTTTACAATTACGGTTGTTGGTGCCAATCTGGCCATCGACATAATTGATGTATTTCGTTTCAATGATGACGGCAAGGTTGTTGAAATGCGGGCTTTCTGGGGCGATACCAACCATCGCAGTGCCTAGTGCAGCCAATAATGCAGTGATAGGCCCTGGCCGCTTGTTTTAGTTGGCACAGGCCACGCGCATGGTGTACAACAACACGATGATCGACGTGAGTGATTCTCTACTGCAACGGCTTGCAGGTGATGCCGCATTTGCGCGCGGCTCGGCCTATTATGCCGATGGCCGAGTAGGTGAGCTGCGCCAGGCGGGTAGAAAAATATTTGCGGAAGTTTCCGGCAACGACTTGTATACGGTCAGTCTGATTCACACCGAGCGCGTATTCGAAGGAAGTTGTACTTGCCCGGCATCTGACAATATCGATTTTTGTAAACACTGCGTTGCGGTTTCCTTGCAGTACCGATCGCAGCGCTCCCGGCGTGAGCAGCAATTGGGCGGTGGTGGTGCCGAGCGCTTGCAGGCTTATTTGGAAAGCCTGGATAAGAAAGAACTGATCGAGTATCTCCAGGAATACATACACGCTGATAAAGTCAGTTTTGAAGCCTGGTCAATTCGTGCTGACCAGGCACTGGATGTGGTGGATTTCAAGGCAATTCGTAAACGCATCACCACAGCCATTCCCTACAATCGACAGCTGTATCGCTATGCACAGGTCAGCGCCTATTTTGCGCGTGTAGCAGCGGTTTTAGAGTTGCTGGCTGACTCGTCAGAATCACTAAGCGCTGCACAAATGCTACAGCTCTGTGATTATGCGTTACAGCGCATCGCACGAGCGCTGGAAACCGTCGACGATTCAGGTGGCTATCGATTTGAGTCACTCGAGATACTTGCGGGCTTGCACCAACTTGCGTTTTTGGCGTTTGACTGGTCTGCTAGCGCCGCCGCGGAATACTTGCTGGAGTTTTTTCTCTGCGAGCGCAATCAACTGCTTCCCGACTTGTTCCCAATTTATCTTGGCGCTGTACCGGCCGGTGCAGTCGAGAAATTTGAGGCGAGTATTTCGGCGCGTTGGCAGGAATTGCCTCCCATGCAGGCAAACGTTGACAGTGATACTCAGCATTTGTATCACCGATTGCAATCGCATCTGCTGCAAGTGGCTGAGGAAAAAGGTGATATTGATGGCGCAATAGAAATTAAAATCAAAACCGCGATTGAAACCTATGACTTTCTGGCACTGTTTGACTACTGCCTGCGCCATGGGCGCTTGCAGCAAGCTGAGGAATGGCTGGAGCGCGCCGAACATGGCGAAGTTAATCGTCAATACAATACTGATATTCTCAGGCGTCATCGTATTGAGCTGTTTGATGCACGCGGCGAGCCTGAAGCGGCGGCTGAATTGCAATGGCAACGTTTCAAGCAGCAACCAAGGCTGGAGTCTTACAGCAAGTTGTTGAGTTTGACAAAGACTGAAGAACGTCGTGACCATTGGCGCCAAACAGCGCAAGGCGCGTTGCTAAACCAACTGGATTCAGCGAGGCAGCACGCTCACAATCCTGTAGCATCCTTGCTGGTAAAGATTTTTCTGCTTGAAGACAATATAGAATCCGCGCTACAGATTGCTGAGCAGCATAATGTTGATGATGACAGCTTGCTGAATGTTGCAAGACGGATACCCGATCGGGCGGAGCGTGCTTTGCGACTTTACATGCGTGTTGCAGAACAATGCGTGTCGCGCGGAAACAATGACGCTTATCAGCAAGCTGTCGATGTTGTTTTGCAATCGCGCCGCTTATTAGGTGAAAACGTTCAAATACAATGGCATGAGCAGCTTGCGTTTATCAGGAACAAGCACAAGGCAAAACGCAATTTTCAAAAAATTCTGGACAATGCACTTGCTGAATAATATGTAACGCCGAAGCAATAGTCTGTTTCCCTATGCCACGGAGAATTGAGTACACTGCTAAAAAAATAAAGTTCGTGTCAAACCTATGCCAACACAATCCATAGGGTCTGCACCTGCCGGGCCCAACCCACTCTATTCTTTGTTCGAGCTGCCGCGCGTTTTGCATGAAATGAGCCTGCTATTGCCGGCTGACCGCTACTTAAAGCAGCTAGGTGGCGGACGAGGCGAACCGGTAATGGTATTGCCAGGTTTTGCAGCTGATGATCGCTCAACGACAATCCTCAGAAAATATTTGAATAGTTGGGGCTATGACGCGAGACCATGGGGTATTGGGCAAAATCTCAATCCTCGTGAAATGACGGACACGCAATCCACCATTACCCAGATTGAAGACAACCTGGAAGTACTGGCGGATTTGCTCCAACAGCTCAAAGCTGAAACCGGAGAGAAAGTGGCCCTGATTGGCTGGAGCCTTGGCGGTATTGTTTCCCGGCAACTTGCTTCTCGCTATCCGGAATTAGTCAGCAAGGTGATTACCATGGGCACACCGTTTGGCGATTTTCGCTCTACAGTGGTGTATCCCTTGTTGCAACGCTGGCTCAAGAGCGAGGTTAGCGTTGAAGACATCGAAACCTGGAACGCACTAACCAGTGCTCCATTAGGCGATGTACCAATGACGGTTATTTACAGTAATTCAGATGGCTTCGTGCCACCAGACAATGCCCGCGATGCACAAGCAAACCTTATCGAGTTTATTGAAGTTGTCTGCAGCCACATAGGTTTTGGCGTGCATCCGGTTGTGTTTAAGTTGCTGTCTGAACGTCTTCAGCAAAACACGGAGAATTGGCAGGCGTTTAGCCCGAATGCGCTGGAGCGGTTGTTATATCGGACCAGTTAGCAGATGGGGCGTGACCCCATCTGCTAACAACCAGGACTTACGCCTTGGCAGGAGCTACAGTTTCGCGAACGCGATCAACGGCATCTTCCAGTTGGTCACGAGCGTCTTCCACCTGGTCCTTGATGTCTTTACGCATTTCCTTGCGAGCTTTGTTCAGTTCTTTCTGCGCTTTCTCACCACGCTTTACCAGACCTTCAAAGGTCTTTGGCGCGTCTTTACGAGCTTCTTCAACGCGGTCTTGAACAACGTCGAATACTTTGCCGTAGAAACCAAGGGTGGCAACAGCTACATTGCGCAGATTGATTTCTGGCTTCCTGGCAGCTGCTTTCTTGGCAGTAGTTCGCTTGGTGCTCTTGGGAGCGGCTTTTTTGCTGGCTTTCTTGGCTGGCATTGGAAAATCCTCAAATATTCAGTAGAGATTGAAGAATATTCATTATTTCTAGAGTAAACATACTAAAAATCAAAAAAACTGCCTGTTTCTCTTTGCTGTGGTATTTTTGTTCCGAGCTTCCCTATTGCCATGTCTATGATTCAACCTGTTCCTCCCACCGTGAAAGACGATTTGCCGCACATCGGTGCCGGTTTGCGCTTCGCGCACGGCCCAACTGAGTATTTGCGGACGCTGAGGGCTGAGTACGGCGACGTATTTTTGCTCGATGTATTTGGTTATCAGCTGTTCTGCGTATTTTCGCCTGCTGCGTTGAAAAGCCTTTATGCCGTTGCCGAGGAAGACGCCAGCTTTGGTATGGCAACCTTCGACATGATGGGCTTTAAAACCCCGCTCGAAATCTTTATGGACGCTGATATCGATCTGTTTTACGAATTGTTGGTTCAGGATCGCGTGCAAGGTTATTTGAGCAGTTTCAATTCGGTACTCAACGTGGAGCTTGCGCGTTGGGGCGACGCCGGTGAGTTAGATGTATTTGATGCGGTACGTACTCTGGAGCAACGCATTGGCTTTGATGTGTGGATGGGCGAAGAAGCAAGTAGTGATGAGTATTGGTTGAAGTTCAAAGCGGCATTCGACGTATTGTCGCAAGAGAATGCTTTTGTCAGTCCCCAAGCTACCTTGAATACGCTGATCACCGATAAATCTGATGAACGCCAGGCCTTGGCGCAACTGCATGGTTTGATCAATGCTATTGTTGATGAAAGGCAGCACCGAGAACACTGGCCGGAAGATACACTAACGTTTCTTTACCAACGTTTTCGCGATGAAGATGAAAAGATTACCCGGCGTAAATTGACCCACAATCTCGTTAACGCCAACCAAGGTTTCCTCTCCAATTTGTACGCTGCTATCGCATGGGTGTTAATCAATGTGGCGCGCTATCCCGAGCACGGCCAGCGAATGCTCGATGAGGTCGAATCTACTCGCCGTCAATATGGCAATGACTTCTGCAACCAGCAAAGCGCCCTGGACAGCATGACGTTTTGCGAACAGATGCTGATGGAAAGCACTCGTGTTGCGCAACGCTCTCTGACCCTGCGGAAAGTGATGCGGGATATAGAATTCAATTGTGGCGAACAGACTTACACGCTGCCGCCCGGCGTCTATATCGCAACAATGCTGTCAGTGACCAATACCCAAACCGATGCACTGGCCGTGTTTGATCCGGATCGCTATCAGGGTCGGCGGCTGAAACCGGAATTTACGGCTCAGGGTAGGGAGACCATTAGTACCTTCGGTCATGGAAAACACGCTTGTCCCGCGCAGAAGTTCTCACACAACATGTGCAAGGTTGTGTTGAGTACGCTGCTGCAGCGTTACTCCTTCAGCGAACCTGGCGGAGATCTGGAACCCAGCGCGCAACAAATGGGCGGTGTTTCTCGCACAGCGAATACGGCACTGCTTCGTTATCAGCTCAAGTCCTGAGTGACGGGTCTATCAGGGTCGCGAATCCATTCGCTCCACGAGCCAGGGTACAGCTTGGGCATGTCAAGGCCAGCGTACGCACTGGCCAGAATGTTATGGCAAGCGGTTACACCTGAGCCACACATGTGTACGGTGTTTCGCCCCCCGGGGAAGCGCTTCTTCAGCTCTTCGCGAGATTTGAAGCGACCATCTGCTTGCAAATTTTCGGTGAATGGAAGATTTCTTGCCCCAGGTACATGGCCGGCAACTGCATCCAATGGCTCAGTTTTTCCGCTAAAACGTTCTAAGCCTCTGGCATCAATGAGCTCGATGTAGCCTTGCTGCAATTCGTCCAAGACATCTTCTGCGCTTATTGCCAGACTATCGTCTACATGTGCGCTGAAATTGCCAGGCGCGATTGGCACCGCACTTATACCACTTGCCGTGGCCCCTTCTGCTGCTTGCCACGCTGCAAGTCCGCCATCGAGAACAGCTGCTCTGGTGTGTCCCAGCCAGCGGCATAACCACCATAATCGTGCAGCAAATGCGCCGGATCTGTCGTCGTAAGCAATCAACTGGCTATCAGAATTCAGGCCGAGTTGTCGCAAGCTAGCTGCAAGCTTTTCGGGTGGTGGTAATGGGTGTCTACCGCTACTAGCAGTGACCGGACTGGATAAGTCCTTGTTCAAATCCAGAAAATGTGCATCTTTGATATGGCTTTGTGCAAAAAGTCTGGCACCCAGCTCAGGTTCGGCCAAGGAGAAGCGGCAATCAATAACCACGCAGGAATCGGTGAAGGACTGCGTTTGTTCAACGGTAATCAAGGTGTCGTAATACATGGTGAGCATTATAAGCCACTTATAGTTGGCAGTAGTGGCGCGTATTTGCAAATAGAGGCGTAGAATGAAGGTCACCACAACATCAAAAGGCGGGCGGATGAATATTACAGACGCATTTAATTTTGTTGAAATCAGCTCTGATTTAACCACCAGTGGACTACCCACCATTGAGCAGATTCGAGGCTTATCGCAACATGGCTATCAAGCCGTTATTAATCTATTGCCAGATGACTCCGAATACGCTGTAGAAGGCGAGGCAGCGGCAATCGATCAGCAAGGGCTGGCCTACCATTACATTCCGGTTGATTACGCCAATCCTCTCTACACGGATTTTGCAGAATTTGTACGGGCCATGGATGCGCACGCTGATCAGCGCCTGCATGTACATTGCGCGGCGAATTATCGAGTGTCTGTGTTTTATGCTTTGTACGCGTATTTGAAAGGGGAATGGAATGCTGAGCAAATGCAAAAACACATGCACTCGCTAATGAACCCGGCGGACTATCCACCGTGGCCTGAATTTATCGAAGAAGTATTGAGTAAGGGTTTACCGGCCTGAGTGCCAGGCACGCCAGAGCTCGGATCGCTTAAAAGTGCTCTCAAGCAACGTTCTGGCGTCTGCTTTCCTGCCGAGCAGGCTTAGCGCCCGTTTCTTCAGTTTCACCGCGTTCTGAAGCCCAGAACACACCACTCAGAGCACGCATTCCACGTTCTCTGGCGCGGATCGCCATTTGCCGTGCAACTTCGTCACCGTATTCGTTTACGGAAAATGATTCATGCGCGCTTTGTCCCCGTTCGGTTGGCCAGTTGGCCTCCCAATACCAGGTTTCCTTGATCGTGCCGTCGCGTAACTCAAAGCGTTTTGCGTAAGTGTATACGCCGGTAATCCCTGTTTTATTGTTACGTCGTGGTGCTGCTGAAAATTCCTTTCTGCTTAGTGGTGGAAATTGAACCAATAGCTTATCCCGATACTCTTTTGCCAAAGCCAGCGCTTTGTTTTTGCCACCATGCTTCTTGTCAGGAAAGTTCTTTACCAAACGCTTGCCGCGCCTGCACAAACTAACACGCCAGGCGTGGGTGCGATGTACATAGTCGTCGATTCTGGATATACCGTACATGGCTCTGGTTTTAGTGTTGTTTGGTCTCATATCTCCCCTTGGTACTTCATGAGATCAAGCGGCATTTCGCCATTGCGATTGATGTTACTACATCGACGAGTATTGGTGATGCTGCTGTTACGAAGATTTACTTCCGTTTATTCAGTAAGAGTGCTAGCGCGCAGTTAATCTATCGTTTCTTTTCAGAGCTGATCGGCTTTTTTCTGGCGCTGGCCTTCTTCTTGTCACGGGCCGGTTTTTTTTTGCTTTTTGATTTGGGGTTAGCCCCAACTGAATCATCTTTTCGTTTCTTCTTATTCGGCTTTTTACCCGTGGTTTCTGAAGACATTCGCTCTATTGCCAGCGGTACTTGTCTGACCCTGACTTTCTTCAGGTGCTGAAACGTTTCCTTTGGCATGCCTGTGGGCAGGTCTACAGTGCAGTAGTCGTCAAATAATTCGATACGGCCAATATAGGCCGAATCTACACCGGCTTCATTGGCGATCGCACCGACAATATCGCCTGGGTTAACTTCATGTTTATAACCAACCGCCAGTCGAAAGCTCTCCATTTCGACTTCAGCGCCAGTCTCATCAGTAATTTTCTTGGCCTTGCGCGATTCTCTGGGTTCTTTCTTAGGCCTTGATTCCCTGCGTCCATCGGATGGTTCGCGTTGTTTGCTGCTTCTGGTCTCGGTTGGGCGAGAGCGGCCTTCGTTGACTATCAGCGGCTTACTCTTTTGCGCCATGTACGCAAGAGCTGCTGCCAGATCTTCCGCACTGGCACTGGATTCGGTCAGGTACTCCTCCACAATGTTATGAAAGAACTCCAGCTTTTGCGACTGTAAGGTTTCTGTAATACTCGCTTTGAACTGCTCGCTACGCTTCTGGTTAACCTGTTCTTTGCTTGGCAATTCCATGGCTGTGATGGGTTGCCGTGTTGCTTTTTCTATCGCTCGCAGCAGGCGACGTTCGCGCGGTGCTACAAACAGAATTGCTTTGCCGCTACGGCCAGCGCGACCGGTACGGCCAATGCGATGCACGTAGGCTTCAGTATCATAAGGTATGTCGTAGTTCACCACATGGCTAATTCGAGCCACATCAATACCTCTGGCGGCTACGTCAGTGGCCACCAAAATATCGATTTTGCCGTCTTTCAACTGGCTAATGGTGCGCTCCCTGAGTTGCTGGCTCATATCGCCATTAATAGCAGCCGCGCTGTACCCGCGGGCTTCCAGCTTGTCGGCTATCTCAACCGTCAGGGTCTTTGTGCGCACGAACAAAATAACCCCGTCGAAATCTTCTACTTCAAGAATTCGGGTTAAAGCATCGAGCTTGTTAACACCGCTGACCGACCAGTAAACCTGCTCGATACTGGCCACTGTGGTAGCTTTGCCTTCAATTTTGATTTCGGCCGGATCGGTCAGATAAGTATCAGCAATCTTGCGGATTGGCTTGGGCATGGTTGCGGAAAACAGCGCAACCTGTCGTTCATCGGGTGTGTGTTCCAGAATCCAGGTAACATCCTCAATAAAGCCCATGCGCAGCATTTCATCGCCTTCATCCAACACAACGGTTTTCAGTGCATCCAGCTTTAAGGTTTTACGACGCAGGTGATCCATGATTCTACCGGGGGTGCCCACGATTACATGCACACCGCGGCGCAGTTTCTGCAGTTGACCACCAATATCCTGGCCACCATAAACTGGCAGTACGTGAAAGCCCTTCAGGTCGCCCGCGTAGGTTTTGAAGGCCTCAGCAACCTGAATCGCGAGCTCCCTGGTTGGCGTTAAAACCAGTGCTTGCGGCTGCGCGTTCTTGATATCAATTTTGGACAGGATAGGCAGCGCAAATGCTGCCGTTTTGCCAGTACCTGTTTGTGCTGTGCCCAGCAGATCCTTCCCTTCCAATAGATGGGGAATACTGGCAGCCTGAATTGGCGATGGCTGCTCGTAGCCTATGCGGTCCAGTGCGGCCAGAACCGGTTTTGACAGGGATAACTCGGAAAAAGACGGCATATTCTTGCCTGCGGGGGTCATAAACGGGACGCGAGTATATAGAACTGATTCGCGCCCGTCAGATCTTTAATACCGAACGGCGCCGGTAATCACTTACTATTCAGCCCAACACTCGCGTGGAAACAAGGCAAAATGATCAAACCCTATTCGCTAAAACACCGTCCACCACAGCCACCAACTCCCGCTGCAGATGCGTTTACTGTGTATAAAAGCGAGGCGAACGGGCAGGAAATAGCCTATCTGCGAGAGGGGATTGGCGGTTATCCACTGCTATTGTTGCACGGTTACCCTGAAACCAAGCGCATTTGGTGGCGCAATATCAATGCACTAGTTGAAGCAGGATTTGAAGTAATAGCACCCGATTTGCGCGGTTGTGGCGACTCCGCCGTATCCAGCAAGGATGAATATGATTTGGTGTTTTACTCCAGAGATTGCCATGCATTGATGCATGATGTGCTGGGGCACAAGCAGTGTGGAGTGATTGCAGGGGATGTAGGAGGTGCTGTTAGCTACGATCTGGCCAATCGTTTTGAGGGCTTTGTCAGCAAGTTGATCACCTTCAATACTATACCGCCAATGATTGTTGACGAGATTGACTGGTATAGCGAACGCGGTATGCCATTCGACGCATTAGACGATCACCCCAATGGTGAGTATCGCATACGCCAGGGGCGTGACTGGCGTGAAACGATTAGCGAACTGGACAATCCCGTGCGCCGCCGTCGCTACATTCGTGACTTCTATGAACATCGAGCATGGGCATCCCCATACAGTTTTAGCGAACAAGACATTGATTTTATGACCGAGCCGTTTGCGGATCAGGCGAGCCTGCTGGCAAGTTGGGCACCATACCAGCAGGCGTATGAGCGGCCTATGCCAGAAATGCCGCTGGTATTGCAAACTGTGAACGTGCCTACTCTGGTATTGTATGGTCCTGATGATGAGGTGGTTCCGAAAGACTTTGCCAAGCGCTGTGAGATTGCATTTCCTAACCGGGTAGGTCCATTGATAGTGCCTGACTGCGGGCATTTTCTGCAATGGGAACGCGCCGATGTGTTGAACGATATGGCTATTCTGTTTTTCGCTGACTGTCTTTCTTGAATATCAATGCGAGGACGGTTTGGATTTTTCTGATGTAGAAGCATGCGTTGATTACGCAATCGACGTACTGGGCAATGAGCTCAATATTGCAACCCCGCTGGGATTGGGAAAGCCCAATCAGTTACTCAACGCGTTCTACCGAAGAGCGTTGGCTAATCCGGGTATTCAATTACAAATACTCACCGCACTGTCGCTTGAGCGACCCACGGCGGGTAGTGACATTGAAATTCGTTTTCTAAAGCCGTTTACAGATCGTATCTATGGTGATTACGAAGAACTGGAATACGTAGCCGCACAGCGAGCAGGAACCTTACCGGGCAACATAAGGGTCTCGGAGTTCTATATTAAGGCGGGTTCTATGAAGAATGTACTGCCGGTGCAATGCAACTATATCTCTACTAACTATACATTTGCGGCGCGCGATATTTTTTCACGAGGTGCCAATCTACTTGTGCAGATGGTCAGCGAAAGGAATGACAACAAAGAGTCAAAGTTTAGCCTGTCATGCAATACAGACGTTACTCTCGATCTATTGCCGTTGATGCGAGCATCAAACCGACCGGTACTTGCTATTGCCCAGGTGCACGATGAACTACCATTTATGCCGAATAAAGCGCAAGTAGACGAACATTACTTCGACGCCGTGTTGAGAAGCCCGTCCACACAGAAAACACTGTTCTCTACACCGAATATGTCGGTTCCGGTTAACGACTACATGATAGGGTTTCATGCCAGTACCCTGGTGAAAGACGGTGGCACTTTGCAGATTGGTATCGGCTCACTCAGCGATGCATTGAGCTATGCCTGTATTCTTCGCCATAACGACAGTACAAACTATCAGCGTATAGTCAGCAACATTAAAAGCAATCAAACGTTGCTGGCCAGTGACGGTGGTCAGGATTCGTTTAAGCAAGGCCTCTACGGCTGCAGTGAAATGTTCGTTAATGGTTTTATGCACTTGCTGAAGGCCGGCATTCTAAAACGCAAGGTATATGACGACCCCAGGATTCAAGGCTTGATCAACAGTGGCCAGCTTGGTGAGCACATACAATCCGATATTAACTCGCAATTGGTATCTGCGGGCGTAATCAGTGAGCCACCTAGCGAAGAAGACCAGAACTTCCTGCAGCATTGGGGCTTGGTAGCGGGTGGGAAGCTCAAACACGGCACCGTAATGCACGGTGGTTTCTTTCTAGGTCCGCGTGATTTTTATCAGGCACTCCGTGATCTCAGTAAAGAAGAGTTACAGACGATTTGCATGGACAGCGTTCGCCAGATAAATCGGCTGGATAGTCCTGAATTGCAATCGTTACAGCGCCAGCATGCGCGCTTTATCAACACGGCGATGATGGTCACCTTGTCTGGTGCCGTTGTGTCCGACGGTCTGGCCAATGGTCAGGTGGTAAGCGGTGTTGGCGGTCAATACAACTTTGTAGCCCAGGCACACGAGCTGCCCGATGCACGATCGATTATCTGTGTGCGCAGTACGCGTGGCAGCGGCTCGTCTCTTTCATCTAATATCGTCGTAAACTATGGCCATACAACTATTCCACGACATCTGCGCGATATTGTTATCACCGAATACGGTGCGGTGGATCTCAGAGGAAAAACCGACAGCGAAACGATTAAATTGATGCTTGGCATCGCTGATTCGCATTTTCAGGAGGAATTACTGCAGCAGGCCAAAGCCGATGGGAAAATTGAACCTGGTTATCAAATTCCTGGTTCGCAAAAAGACAACACGACAGAGCGTTTGCAACAGATTTATCAGCAATATCGACGCGAGGGTTTATTCCCCGACTATCCGCTGGGATGCGATTTTACCGAAGAGGAAATTGCCTTGAGCGCAAGCTTGCGCGACGTTAAAGCGTTGCTTGATAATCCAATGAGTGCATTGAAGTCCACGATTAAATCGATCCTGCACGACGCCAATGACGACGAGGCCAAACCCTATTTGCAACGCATCGGTCTGGAACATCCGGATACGCCAAAAGAACTATTGCTTCAGCAGCTGTTGTTATTGGAATTGGAAGAAAATGGCTATTTAAAAGCCTTATAAAGAAAAGAAGTGACAGAGACGCGCAGGTAACAGATTTTTACATAAGCTGGTTGTGCAGCAGAGATAAAAGCTGGACACTGGTCGAATAACACAAGGTGAATCTTTATGAAGCAACTACTTGGAATACTTGCGGTCACGCTACTGTTCTCTTCATCAGCCCACTCGGAAAGCTGGTGGGAAAAAGGCAAAGCGCTTCTTACTGGTGATAAAGACGCGTCGCCGGCGGAGGCTATAGGTGAACTGTCGATTGGTGACATCAGTGCTGGGCTGAAAGACGCGTTGAAAGTAGGCACAGGAAACGTGGTAGGCCAATTAGGCGCAGCAGGCGGATTTTCCGCCGATGATGCCATTCGCATTGCACTACCAGAGGAATTACAAACCGCCAAAAAATGGTTGGACAAGGTGGGTATGGCGGATGAGTTGATAGACCTGGAAGGTAAAATGAACGAAGCCGCAGAGATAGCCACACCCAAAGCAAAAGCACTGTTTTGGGATTCGATTGCGAGCATGAGCATTGACGATGCGCGTTCGATATACAACGGCTCAAACGATGCGGCTACTCAGTATTTCAGAGAGAAAATGGGCGGTCAGCTTGCCGATCTTGTGCGGCCCGTGATTGGCGACAGCCTGAACCAGGCCGGTGCCGTAAAACGCTTTGACGGCATAATGAAAGAATACGAGAGTATTCCCTTCGTGCCCGATGTGAAGGCGAATCTCACCGAACACACAGTGGATAAAAGCCTGGATGGGATTTTCTACTATCTGGCCAAAGAAGAAGCGGCGATACGCGCCAATCCTGCTGAGCGTACCACCGAATTGCTAAAGAAAGTATTCTCCAGGTAGTTCCTTAGGTATCAACTATTGTCTTGCAGTAGCTGCAGAATACCGTCTGCGATAATCTGATGCACATCGTCAGCCGGGTGTGCATCGTCCCACCAGAATACACCAACGCAGTTAGCCTGGATGTCATTGCAGGAAGTCGTTAGGTTGGTAAAACCGTTCATGGCTGGATTCGCGTATATGTCTTCAACGTCTGTGAAAACGTCGTAGGTCAGCACTGTCATATCGGTGGCCATTATTACATCGCTCACGACGGCCAGTGCAGCGTTGTTGAAATCAATGACACGCTGGCGCAGCTGCGGGCGAATGCCGTCAGCATCGCTGGATGGTTGCTTGCTGTAATCGAGAAGCAAAGGTACCACCACAAAGCGTCCGCCCGCATTGGCTATTTCAAGCAATATTGATCGCAGGCTTTCGGCAGATTCTGTGACCACATCATATTCAAACGGATCAGGGGATGGGCCATTTCGAAATAGCACGTCATTGTA
>CAYGSL010000025.1:0-50376 GCA_964352475.1 uncultured Pseudomonadales bacterium
TCGGGCGCGTTAATGGCGGCTGCAGAGAGCTTGTTTATTACAGTTGAAGGTGTACAAACACATGGTTCATCACCCTGGCGAGGAGTGGATCCAATTTACGTCAGTGGCCAGATAATGACGGCGATACAGGGCATTCCTTCCCGTTTTCTCGATATAACGGCAGGGCCGGCGGTGATCACGATTGGCAGTATTCATGGCGGCGTGCGGGGTAATATTATTCCGGACAAAGTGGAAATGATGGGCACGATTCGCACGTTTGACAAAGACGTGCGCGAGGTCTTGCACGAAAAATTGCATAAAACTATTCAAGGCATTGCCGACGCATCGGGCGCGAAAGTAACGGTTGAAACCGTGGGCTACACCCCGGTTACCGGCAATGATCCTGCGTTGCTAAGAAAAATGATGCCGACCCTACAGTGGGCGGCCGGTGAAGAGAACGTGCTCGAATCAAAATTAATTACCGGAGCAGAGGATTTTTCTCGTTACCAGGAAAAAATTCCTGGTTTGTTTCTGATGCTTGGCACGAATGATCCTGGTGTGGCGCCAGAAGACTCGCCGTCAAATCACTCGCCGTTTTTCAGTCCAAACGAGTCTGCATTGATGTCGGGTGTGCGTGCCCTGGTTGGCTTCGCCTTTGACTACGCTGGCGCGAGCGCCAAGTAATTGTCGCTTACCTTGTTTGCGCCTACTTAATTTGCACCTACTTGGGGCGTCGCCCTTCTATGTAATCATCCACCAACTCATGTAAACGTTGTGTGCGACTTTCCTGCCCGGCAAGATACGCACCTTTGTAGCCCCGCGAGCGCATGCCCAGTTGCTGGGGAATGAAAACGGAAATGTCCTGGTCTATGGTCATTCCCATGGAATCTTTGCCATAGCTTAGCAGCTCGTGCTCAACGACGGCATCACGCGGAACCATACCCACCGTGGTAGAGACGTCTGCTGTTTCACCTTCCGGGCAGGGCGCGTACCACCAATTGTCAAACAGGCATTGTTCGGGGTCTGTTGGATGCGGTCTGGCACGCAGGAAATGAAAGCCATCAACCCACACCGAAACAGCGAAGTTTGGCAACAAAGTGTAGTGGTAGGCGTCGGTGAGTTGGCTGTCATTCAGATTCTCGAAGTAATCGTAACCACGCCCTGGCCCCAGTTCTCTTCGCGCTTTCTGCAGTGCTTCACGGGTGGCTTCCCCACGTTGCGCAAAGTCATCAGGGTTCAACCCCCAATCGCGCAATACCGTAGCCAAAGGTTCACCAATAACTTCGTCAATACTTTGTGAGGGGCCGCCGTAACCACCTAACATAATCATTCTGCTGTGACCTTCCTCGGTCATATCAAAGCGCGTGTTCTTATAATTGGTATCGATGCCAGAATGTATACCTAGTTTCTCAACATTGGCGCCTTTGGGCTTGTGAACAGTGTTAACGTGATACGACTCGTTGAAGTTGTCTAATACAACTTTCCAGTTGCACGGCAGCACCATGGATTTTGCAGCATAACGCTTCCATTTCTCTACGCCGTATACTTCCCAGTCGCCCCACACCGGACCAAGAAAATCTTTCAGGCTTTCGCAATCAGGGTCGAGGTTTATCCAGATAAAGCCAGCAAATGTTTCGCATTGAACTTCTGCAAGCCGCATGTGTTCACAGGGGTCGCCTTGCGGAAAATCATCTCTGTCCTGGGCGAAATTGAGCGCGCCATCAGTGGTCCATGCCCAGCTGTGATACGGGCACACAAAGCGTCGCGCATGGCCTTTCGCCGCGCTGACAAGGCGCTGCCCGCGGTGCTGGCAAACATTGTAAAACGCTTTGATACTGCGGTCGGCCTGGCGCACCATCAAGATGGATTCCGGCCCCAATTCTTCCTGCTGCCAGTCACCGGGTTCTGGCATCTCATCTTCACGGCCCATCAGAAGCCAAACCTTGGTCCACATATGCTCCCACTCTTTTTCCATGAAATCCCGCGAGGTATAACGGTAGCCCTCAATGGAATGGCCTCGTAGGGCTTGCTTGGGCCAATCGGGTAAGTCAGAGTTGGATGATGCGTGAGCCATAATGAGTTTCCCGGTGACGCGTGGGTTTGTTACTCTACAATCCTACAACATTCTGGAACGGAGTACTCATATGTCGGTGAAAATGATAGCTGACCGGCAAGCCGTACAAGACGTGATGCTGAACTATGCTGCCGCGGTAGATGAGCGCGATATTGAGCGCTACCGAGCGTGTTTTTCTGAAGACGTAGAGGTTGTCGGTTTTGCTGAAAATTCGATTGTTGGGCGTGACACATGGGTTGAGCATGTCTGGGGCGAGCTGCAGAAATACCCGTACACTCAACATTTGCTCGCGCCTATGTTGGCTGAAATTAATGGCGACATGGCGCGTACTCGCTCGGATTTTCAAGCCTTACATGGTCTACAACAAGAACAACAGGGCAAACCAGAGCGTTTTATTTTATGGGCTACTTACAACACTACAATGCACAGAATTAATGGCGAATGGAAAATCCAGCGACATGAATTACAAGTGCGTGGTACATCAATACAATGATTAGAACTATTTTATGTGTTCTGCTGGTAAATCTCTTTTCCATTGGAGCAGCGCAGGCTATGGATAGCAAAAAAGTAGTGATTGCACATCGAGGTGCTAGCGGTTACTTACCGGAGCATACACTGGCTGCCAAAGCCGCAGCGCATGTGATGGGCGCTGACTACATAGAGCAAGATGTGGTTATGACCAAGGACGATCATCTGGTGGTGCTACACGATCCCTACCTGGATCGTGTGACCAATGTGATGGATGTATTCCCAGACCGAGCTCGTAACATTGGCGGTATCAAGCGTTGGCTGGCGATCGATTTCACCCTCGCCGAGATTAAGTCGCTGTCTGCGTCACAAGGTTTTCATTTTGAGAATCGCGATACTAAAACCCCTGTGCCCGACTATCCAAATCGATTTCCCATTTTTAAATCTGGGTTCAAGGTACCAACGCTGGCAGAAGAGATAGAGCTGATTCAGGGCATGAATCATTCCACCGCCAAGAACGTGGGCATTTACGTTGAAATAAAAGCCCCCTGGCTGCATCTGGCGGAGGGTAAAGACATTAGCAAAGCGGTTCTTCAGACGCTGAAGCAATACGGCTATACGAGCAAAGATGACAAGGCTTACGTGCAGTGTTTTGATGCAGAAGAAGTGCGGCGAATTCACGATGAACTGTATCCGGAACTCGGCGTGGATCTCAAGCTGATCCAGCTAATTGCGCCCAATAATTGGGGAGAAACCTTGCGCATGCGGGGTGGAAAATGGCAACCGTACGATAACGAATGGCTGTTTAATCCCGGCGCCATGAAGACTTTAGCTGCTTATGCAGACGGAATAGGGCCCTGGAAGTCACTACTTGTTACGGAAGATTCCAGTTTGGAAAAAATGCAGTTCACCAGCATGCTGAGTGACGCCCACGCTGCGGGTTTAAAAGTGCATCCATTCACGTTTCGACTGGACCCTGGGCGAGTGCCTGCTTACGCCCGCGATTTTGAGCATTTGCTGGAAATATTTTTGTTTGATCTAGATGTGGATGGCGTGTTCACAGATTTTCCAGATCGTGCGGTCAGGTTTCTGAACAATCGATGACACAGTTTTCGCTTTTTCCAACATCCATAGGCCACTGCGGTATTGCATGGCTTGGCGATGTGGTTGTAGCAACGAATTTGCCAGAGAACTCAACGACAGAAACCTCTGCCCGATTGGCCAAACGAGCCAAGGCGTCAGAGGGAGAACCGCCAGCTGAGATTCAACGTGTAATTGTGTCTATCACTGATTTGCTGCAAGGAGCGAAAACAGATCTCACGGGGATCAAATGTGACTTCAGCCAAATAGATCAGTTCGAAGTCAGTGTATATGCCGCTACGCGTGACATACCGCCTGGAGAGACTAAAACCTATGGCGCTATTGCTGTGCAGCTTGGCAATAAGCGGTTTGCCCAAAACGTAGGGCGCGCTTTAGGTCGCAATCCTTTTCCTATCATTGTGCCCTGCCATCGTGTGCTGGGAGCGAACGGAAAACTCACCGGTTTTTCGGCACATGGTGGAGTTAACACCAAACTCAGAATGCTTGAGATTGAGGGGGCGAGGTTTTCAGAAGCACCGGGATTATTCGATAACATTCCGTTGCAATAGCTTGCAAATCAGGTCTTTGCTGCCCTCACAGTTCGATTCACTACCCACTTGTGCTTGCCGATTTTCCTAGACCGCTTAAAGCCGTGACGCTCGAATGAAGACAGAGTGCCATTGAACAAAAACGCCGGCGAAGCCTTACGACCCTCAGTATTTTCAGGGTATCCCTCGATACGTCCACCGCCCAAAGTCTTTATTTGTTCGATCGCGCCTTGAAGAGCGGCAGAAGCTACTCCGTCACCGCGATGACCTTTGCCGGAAAAGAAACAAGTAACCCGCCAGTCCGGTAGCGCTGGATCAGTTGCCAAGTAGGCGCGCTGATTATGAATTCTGGGCAGCTCATCCGGCGAGCCAAACTGGCACCAGCCCACGCATTCTTCACCTTCAAATACGAGAGCGGCATGAGCTCGACCTTCCCTAACCAGACATTCCTTGGCTTTACGTTTGGAGGCTGGCGAATCATCTCCGATCTTATCCTTGGTGTGATACCACATACACCAGCAGCCACCCCACACGCCGTTGTTTTCCTCAACAAGCCTTGCAAAGTCTTCCCAGGTTTCCTTGTTTAGCGCTTTGGTTTGGTATTTTTTCATTACGCCCTGAAGCCGGTGCAAAGGCGGATTGTTGGTAAATTACATAACAAGCTCAAGACTCACTAGAACCGGATAGTGATCCGAAACCTGAATTCCCTGATGCTCAGCAACAAATATTAACTACGCAGCTGTTCGCAGTCTACATGTTTGATGGCCACCATTTTTGCTAGTCTGGCAAGCTCCTGCTCGAGCTTGGTGGCTCGCGCTTGTGTCCATCTGGCGTTTTGCTCGGGCCAAACGTTTAGAAGCCGCAGTGTGCTGTTTTTCTTATCCGCCTTCAGCTCAACTCGACCAACAAAACGATCACCTTCTAGCAGAGGGTAAACGTAATACCCCCATACGCGTTTAGCAGCGGGCACAAATATCTCAATTCGATAATCGAAACCGAACAGTTTTTCCAATCGGTTGCGGTCGCGGATGGCAGGGTCGAACGGATTTAGAATGCGCAGCCTTGAGCCAGGTTTGCTGGCATCCGCTAAACGCAGCTCAATATCAGGCGGGGCTATCGCCCGGTACCATTGCTTATTGGCGGTTTCTATTTCTACTTCTACCCAATGCTGGCGTTTTTTCTCAACCCAGCACTTTGTTTCCTTTGCGCTCACCGCGCCCCAAAAACGCTGTATTTCACCAGGTGTTGCAAAGGCTAATCGGCTGAGCGCCTGTGTGCACAGCCAATCCAGTTGTGCTTCATCATCTAAGCGGGTGTTAAGCAGTTTTTCAGGGAACACCCGTTGAGCAAGGTCATAGTACTTTCTAAAGTTCTCCCTATGTGACGTGGCCAGCACGCCTGAGTACCACAATAGATCGAGGGTGGTCTTATGGGGTGGTCGCTCCCACATTGCCTTGTTGCCTTTCATTTTGCTTTCAAACGCCGCCGTAGACAAAGGTCCTTCGCGCTCTATTCTTGCCAGCAAATCATCAACGTCTTTGCTTTTGAGCTTGTTTTTATAGTATCCCGACCTACTTGTGTGCTTGCCCAGGCGTTCGAATTGTCGCTGCCACATCGGAAGAAAATCCATAGGCAATACTGAAGCATCGTGGGTAAAGTGTTCAAACAGCTGGCGCTCTTCCGCTAGCAGCTTGTTCAGCATTGGCTCGCGGTAATTCTGGTTGCGAGACCATAGAATATGGTGATGGGCTCTTGTCACATTCTGAATAGTATCCAGCTGTACGAAACCGAGATCTTTAATTATCTGGAGAAGATTAAGCGCGCCAGTTGGTTGCCTTGCCAGGCCTAATGTATCTAGCCAGAGTGCCCTCGCGTCTCTGTTGCGTATTCGAAGCGTCATCGTCAATAGCGCCGTTAAGGCTTATGCATAAGTAGCTACGCACTATAGCAAACAGGCGTTCTTGAAGGAGGTCAGTTACATCCCACAAAGATGGAAATTAGTAGTAGATACCGATTCCACGAACTGTAGCAACATTTGCTACAGAATCTTCCAGGGGAATGAAATAGGGGTTATTGTCACTGATGATTGGTACAGACTTGAGCCAACCCCTAAGCGTTCTCATTGTCAGCCTGTCGGCTTCTACTGCCAGCAGTCGCCCTCGCTCATACGCTTTTTTGCCTTCTTGATAGAAGTGGAATGTCTGGTCAAGCTCGGTCCTGACCAAAAACTGATGACGCATGTCATCTATGGCCAGTCGAACTGATTCGGCAAGCAATTCAACGCTCAGATTTTTGAGCATGGCGCCGTTATCTGCGCTCCAATACGTTTGCGGGCTGTCGCCCTGGTAGGGCTGCGAGATCACTTCAACAATGTTCTGGTAGATTATTGTTGGCTCTTCTTCTCCTGAGTGGATAACAACACTGTTTTGTACCAGAATAGCGCCTTCATCTTGCAGCATATAGAAACTCGGGTTGCTTTCCAGCACCCACGCGTCACCCGCTAAACTGGTAGTGGAGTCGTAGTAATTGCTTACTGTGAAGCGTTCGCCAACGTCTTCAAGCCTGGTCACTGCTCCGCTGATTATTTCTCGATAACTGAGAGAATCGATGTGCCTCCGGTAAGGTGTCAGTACTTGGTCAGCTTGGTTTTGAATTTTGGAACGCCGCGATTCTTTTGCCGAATCAACTATCACTGCGTGCGTAAGTACAGAGGCCAGGAAAACAGCAGCGTGACCTCCGGGGTAGAGCACTCCGGCTCCACCATCCACGTTGAGATGGTCATAATTCGGTAAGCCGAAATACGCTACCGTTGTCGGCCCAGCGTATGCCAATTGCAGGTTGCTTGGCTCACCGATATCGCGTTTCTGGTTAATGTATTCCGCGTGTTCTGGTTTTTGCGAGGCGCAGGCAGAAGCAAACGTCACACAAAGAAGAATCAAAATTATTCTTTTCATAGACGTCTACTCCTGCCTTCAGGTCTATTACATTGGTTTATAAAAAGAATTAGTCAGCGCTGTTATCGCTTAGAGCGTCTCGTACAGCGATACCAGTCTCGCTACTGAAAGGCTGGAGTATTTGCTCTTTGCCGGTTTCAAGAGCTTGATAAAAGGCATTGGTTAGTCCAGGAAAAGCCGGCGGTTCTTTCCACCCATCGGCGACACTCTTGTGAATATCCAGGGGCCTGTACCACTCATAGGTGTTGTTATTCAGATTAACCAAATAGCTTTCACCGGAAAACAAACCCTTCGGATCGCTTGTGGGAACGTAGTTAGCATAATTTCGGATAAATCCCATCTGATTAATATCAACTACCAACAAATGAGTAATATCATGTGCTTCTTTCAGGGATCTGAAATCTCTTTTAGTCGTATTGACTTCTTTTGACTTGAATTTGGGTAACGCGCTTATATCCAGATTATCGTCGATCACGATAGCGCTAGTACCTGAGTCGTTCATTAGATCAGCCAACCCTTTCTTAATATCCTCTACACCATCAGGTGCCAATGTTTTGGTGTGCTTACTCAGCGAAGAGTTTGCTGTTTCAGCAACGGCCAAGCACAACAGACATGCTGCGCCGGGCAGGTGCACGTCAAGTTCGGGAATTTCTGTCATTACAACACCCACTTTCTTTTCAGAATCTCCCAGAAAATCTTGAGAAAGATTGACTGGCGCTTGAGTTGTTGCTGCGCATGCAGCCAGCATTGCAATGCTTAAGGCTATAAAAGCTCTCTTTAGAATGTGCATTTGTTATTCTCCTAGAAAAATGCTCCGAAACAACAGAGTTTGAACCTGTTGGTCTTATCGGAATCATGAGTTGAGCGGAGTAACTCACAAAAGTATTAAGATCTATTGGCCACCCGCATAACTCGAACATTGGCTAACGCAACAAGTAATTCTGGTTAGAAAGCGGCCGTTCAAGCTGGCTTATCTAAAAGGGTAGGATAGATTTGAGAGATTTGGTGATTTTCTGGACAACCGGAACCCAGTCACAATTAAGTAGCCCGCACAAAGTGTGCTAGGCCTGCGCAACAGCGCCCCTGGGTAGTAACAGCGAGAGACGTTTTTTTAGCACAAGCGGCAGCGCCAGCATTGCCGGTGTTGCTATGAGTGTGAGCAAGGTTGCAAACGACAAGCCAAACACAATAGCTTGCGACAAAGGTGCCCAGAACATGGCCATTTCGCCCTCTGGCGTTATGGTGCGGGCCAGCAGATCTACGGAATAACCGCACGCCAGAGGCAGCAAACCGCAAACGGTGGTGACGGTTGTCAGCAGCACAGGGCGCAGCCGTTGCGCGGTGGCTCTAACGATGACAGATCGGGTATCCAAGGTCGGATACTGGCTGCGTACATGGTTAAAGGTATCGATCAGTATAATATTATTGTTCACCACAATGCCGGCCAGCGCCAATATACCCACGCCGGTCAACAACGCGCTAAAGGGTTTAGCCAACACCAGCAAGCCCAGCAAAACACCAGCAGTAGACATCACAACAGCCGCCAAAATTAAAGTGCTTTGATAGAAGTTATTGAACTGCGTGACAAGCAATATAAACATCAGTGCCAGTGCCAGTGTAAATGCGGCTGAGACAAAGGCCATGGAATCGGCCTGTTCTTCATTGGCCCCTCGGAAGCGCACATCAACGGCTGGGTCGAAATTCTGTAGCTGTAGCCAATCATCAATCTCGCGCACCATTGCATCAGCCATCACACCTTCAGCAACATCGGCTCGGATGAGTTCAACCGGCATACCATCGATACGTTTTAGAACATCAACGCCTGGTGCGGGTTGAACGCGCACAAAATTACTTAGCGGCACCATGCCTTCGCTGGTGCTAACCCGCATTTCCTCGATCGCTTTTAAGCCGCGCTCACTCCGTGGGTATCTTACCCGAATGTCAACGGCGTCGTCCGCCTTGTCAGGCCGATACTCAGCCACTTTAACGCCGCTGGTAACCAGCTGCACCGCAAGCCCCGCGGAAGACACATCCGCACCGTAAATAGCGGCCTGAGTGCGGTCTACTTCCATGCGCCATTCTATCGACGGCAGTGTTGCGGAATCGTCTATATCGATCAGCTGTGGCAATGTATCTAAGTGACCCCGAATAATCGCCATGGTAGGTTCGAGCAATTCGCGTTTACTTGATGTCAATTCGATCTGAATTGGCTTGCCTACTGGTGGGCCTTTCTCCAGAGGTCGTACTTCCACTCGAATGCCCGCCAGATGCGCTGTTCTGGAACGAACCCGCTGCATTACCTCAAGGCCACCAATGTCACGCTTTGATTCGGCAGACAATTCGAGAAATATCGAGCCGATGCGGTCAGAGCTACTACTCATAAATCCACTGCTGTTACCAGGCAACATTGTTTGCGTATTGGCGTAGCGAATGCCCCGTATCTGCAAAATTTCATTCTCGACTTCGCGCACCAGTTCATTGATCTCACTGGCTGAAAAATTACCTCGGCCGAGCACAGCAACGTTTATAAACTGTGGGTCCGCATCTGAAAAGAAAATAGTGCCTGCGCCAAACTTGCCGTATGACCAAAAAATACTTGCAAGCACACTAAAGATTATTCCCAGGGTGATAACGGGATGAGCGCAAACACGGGTAAGCAAGCGAGCAAACGAACCCGTCAAACCCTGCGTCATTGTAGGGTCACCATGTTCGATCTGTACACCCTGTGTTTGTGCCCGTCGCTTTGAGTAATCACTTCGTGTGGAAGGCTTACCAAACATTGACCCCAGCACTGGGCCGAACAACAAGGCATAAAAAAGAGAACCGATAAGTACGGTAAATACCGTAACCGGCAGATAAGCCATGAATTGACCCGATACTCCCGGCCAAAACAGCATGGGTAAAAAAGCGGCCAACGTGGTAGCGGTTGATGCAGTAACCGGCCAAAACATTCGCTTCACCGATTCGGCGTAGGCCGCCTTATGGTCCATGCCCTCGTCCATCTTGCGGCTAGCGTATTCAGTGACAACAATGCCGCCGTCAATTAACATGCCCAGTCCGAGTAACATGCCAAACATGACCATGAAGTTAAAGGTGTAACCCAGCATGAAAATTATTGTTACTGAAAATAACAGGGAGAACGGAATGCCCAAGCCAACAACAAGGCCGCTGCGAAAGCCCATTGTCGCAACCACTACAATCATTACCAATGCCAGTGCCGTTAAGATATTGCCTTCAAGCTCACGCACTTGCACAGCCGCAAATTCCGCCTGATTCTGGGACACAATGAGTTCGATTCCGACGGGGAGTTGTTGTTTGGCTGCATCTACCTGTGCAAGTACTGAGTTAACGCTGTCTATCACATTCGCATTTGCACGCTTCTTCACGCTAATCGAAATGGTGTCGCGACCATTGTAGCGAGCGTAACTTGTTCTGTCTGCGAAGGTTCTTCTCACGCTGGCAACATCTTGCAGAGTTACCACAGTATCGCCTGAGGTGCGAATAGGCAGGTCCAGGATATCGTCAGCCTGCTCAACGACGGCAGGTACTTTTACGGCGAAGCGACCGTCATTGGTGTCTACGCTGCCCGCCGGAATCAGTCGGTTATTTCGCTGCAGCGTTGTAATCAATGCCTCAGCTGAAATGCGATAGGTATTCAGCGCAGCAGGATCTATAGTCACTTCAAGTACTTCTTCACGCTGGCCTTGCATTTCAGCGCTCAACACGGATGGAATCGACTCAATGTCGTCGCGAAGTGCCAGGGCTGTTTGATAAATGGTACGTTCACTGGCGTTTTCTGCAATGAAGTTAATCTGCAGCATGGGGAAATCGTCGGCATTGAGCTCCTCTACGAAAGGCTCCTCCGCCGTGCTTGGTATTTCTGCTTTGGCGCGATTGACCGCTTCGCGTACGTCGGCTAGCGCACTGCTTAAATCTTGCGAGACGTCGAACTCGACAAAGAAAGAGGCCATGCCTTCGGCGGCTGTAGATTGCAGTTCAACGACACCTTCCAGTTTGCGCAGCTCTGATTCCATGGGCTGAACCAGTAAACGTTCCGCGTCCTCTGGTGATATGCCGTCGTGCAAAACGCCAACATAGAAAAGTGGCAGCTCAACGTGTGGGTCGTTGGCAATGGGCAAGGCACCTCTGGCCATGATGCCGACAAGGACCAGTACCGCAAGCAGGGACAGGGTCGTGCGTGAGCGACTGAAAGCCGCCTCAACCAGCGCCTTCACAGGCTAACTACCTGATCCTCTGGCTTCGTTTCATAAACGGGCACAACGTATTCGCCCAGGCTCACGTATTCTTGCCCAACAGTGATCAGATTGACTGTATCTGGGAGGCCAGTAATCCAGAGGCCATCAGCGCCATCCTCCAGGATATTTACCGGGCTGAACACCACTCGATTGGATGCATCCAATGTGCGTAATCCCATTTCACCTGAGTCATCTAATGTGAGCAGTGAGGATGCCACTTTGTGTGCAGCGACATTTTCAACTCCAATGCGTACATTGACCGTAAGACCAGAGCGAATGCTGTAATCTCGATTGTCGACTGTAATTTCCACCGGGTAGGTGCGCGTTACAGGGTCGCTGCGTTTGCCAACGAATGAGACAGTGCCGGCCAGTTCACGTCCGACACTGGTAGAACCCAGCACAGATTGGCCTTGTACCAGTGTTTCAACGTCCGCTTCTGTCACGTCGGCATGAACCAGCATCGGATCCAGATCAATTAGGGTGGCGCATGTTGCACCGGATACAGCGTAATCGCCAATGTTCATGTGCAGTTCTTCAACCATACCAGCAAAAGGTGCCACAATTCGGGTTTTGGCCATATTTAGCTCCTGACGGTGCAGGTGCGCCAGTGCGGCCGCTTTGCGAGCGCGTACTTTGGCTATTGTGACGTCTGAGAGTAGACCTTTCTCTTTCAACTTCTGACTGCCTTCAAGTTCTATACTTGCTGTTTCCAAAGCGGCACGAGCTTCCCGAAGTGCAACAGTTCTGTCATCAACCGCCAGTTCACAGAGTAAGTCACCAGCAGCAACTTGCGCGCCCCGCTCAACCGGTCGTGACACAATGCTGCCCACTATCTCTGCTTTTATATCAACTATTCGCTTGCTTTCAGTTCTGCCCCGCAACACTACTTCACGAGTCCGCAACTGTGAGTCAAGCACTGCAACGCGCACCCTGTTAGCGGCACCCCCTATAGTTGCGGCTGTTTGTTGAGGCAGTGTGCTTGCTGGTGTCTTAGTATCGTCTGTTTGCTTGCCAGAAAGTGCGCCGGAGCCCATCCAAAGGGACAAGCACACAACCACAATTGAAGCTGAAAACATATTTTTGGACATACTCGACTACCTAAAGCAGGCACGCAATTGCGCCGTGATCACCGAAATGGACCCTATATACGCGATAGAATCTGTACTAGACCACTGTTTTCAATTTTTTCTGTAGCTTTGCAATCTCAGCCATGCAAACCGCCCGCGTTTCCTTTTAGGATCAATGATCAGCGGAGCCTGCACAACTGGAAAATCATTGTCGCGGGCGGTACTGAGCAATTCCATGGTATTGATATAGACGTTTCTTGAGTCGTATTGATCCTTAATCATCCGGTTGTAAATGCCGGGTTCAGTCCATTGATTCTGGAATTCAACGACTACTATCGCTGTGTCGTCTGGTTTGAATGCCCAGCAGATGTTGGCGCTTAGTATCATGGTCAGCGTAATCGCTAGTTTTTTGCACATAAATTGCCTCCTCCAGACAGCTGAGCGATGAGTGTGGCAGAGAGTGTTTCGTGGAGGCTTAACATAGGTTAAGCATTGACGCCCGGAGATTGGGGGCTGCATTCTTAACGGCTGTTCTTTGCAGGCTCTTGGAGATAACTAAGGTTTAATGATTGACTGTAAAAAAATGGTTAACTAGTTTGACTTATCGTTAGATATGACCTAACACTATCATATAGCTCTTGATAAAAGCGCTTAGATTCCAGCCTACTAAAAATGCCAAAGCAAGAGGTTGGGTCAAAAAATCGAATACGCAGATAAACAGAAGAGAGAAAGCTATGAGACAACAAGCTGTTTCAGAGCCCATTGGCGTGGGTCATTATTTCCCAGATGAAATCGTCAGGTCAGATGACTTGATGAGTGCTTTTGACAGCGAAGGAAGATTCGGTCTGCCGACACGTTATTTGTCGACCTTGGCCGGTATTGACGAGCGTCGTTGGGCACCATCTGGAACCAAGCCTTCCAGTTTGGCGATAGAGGCAAGCCAAGTGGCCATAGAGCGTGCAGAAATATCGCCTAACGAGATAGATTGTATTCTTTACTGTGGAATCGAAAGGGATTGGCAGGAGCCAGCAACCGCTCATCAGGTGCAGCACACACTGGGAGCTACGCGGGCGATGTGCTTTGACATTGGAAATGCTTGTCATGGTTTTATGAATGGATTGAGCGTCGCCGATGCGTTCATAGCGAATGGCACCGCAAGTGTCTGCCTGGTCTGTACCGGCGAAGTGGGCTCGGTAGTTGCACGCCAGTTTGTAGAACAGCTGAAGCAGCCAAATTGTCGCAAGGCCGATTTAAAGCTACTGATTGGCGGGCTAACGGTTGGTGATGCAGGAGCTGCTATGGTGCTGAGGCGTGCAGAGGGCAGCGGAGGCTTCATGCAGTTCAAATTTGAGAGTAACGGTGCCTATACCCATTTATGTCAATACAGTCATGCAGCCAATGACGAGATTTACGGCGAAATGCATATGGAAGAAATATGCAAGGCTACCTTATCTTTCCAGGCCGATACCATTGGCGAAGCCTATCGATCCTTGGCCTGGAACCCTAGTGACGTCGATCATCTGATCTGCCACCAGGTGGGAAGTAGGGCTCATAGACAGGTATGCCGCTTGGCGGAAGTGTCACCAGATTGTGCCCCTTTGTCCGTTCGTCAGTTTGGTAATATAGCGAGCGCCACGATTCCTGCGTTAATCAGTTTGAATCCTCCGGCAAAAGGCGATAAAGTGCTCATATTGAGTTCAGGCAGTGGAATGACCATTGGTCAATCGGCGATGATTGCCTAGAAAAAATACGAATATAGGGGAAGGGTAGCTGCGTGACGCTTTGGGTTATACCGTCACTAATGGCCATGTTGGCCAAACTGATATTATTCTGGATTGCGCGGCATGATCTAACGTCGCGCCCCGCTTTTACCTTGTTGCTGATCTCCTTGTTCATCATGAACGGAGTGGAATTCTCTTCATTTTTCCGGGCAGCGGTCGTTGCTCCGGAAAACTACCATCAGTATTTGTGGATGATGCAACTTTACTACCTCGCTGGCGTTGGGGTGATAGCGGCCATTCTAGATGTCTCGCTGAGCATTACATTCAAAGACGCTACTCCAGGCAGGCAAATCAATGGGGTGCTGGCAGTAACGGTTGGTTTGCTGACAATCGTACCGGGCAGTGTTATAGCCGGGATTGAACCTCTAGGCGACCTGGTGCGCAGGGTGCCCGGGCCGGCAATGACTGTTTGGAGTGCCTATATTATAGGCGCATCGATGATTGCTTTCATGTGTTTAATTCGCGGTATAAAGAAGGCTCCTACCTTACTTCAGCGCAGAAAAAGCTGCGCATTAACGCTGGCTTTTGTACCTTTATTACTAAGCGGTGGGCTCATCGTTTTACTGATGAGTCTTGGCTTCGCCATTAATGGCGTTGCGACGATGTCGATAACTACGACCTTGCTGGTGATCGTCCTTTATGTGACTGATACCCGATACCATCTATACAACTTCCTAAGCAGTGTTCCAGCTACAGCGGAATATAAAAATTGGCAGAAGTTACGCCAGCTCAGTCATCAATTGAAGGAAGCGGCCGCCTTACCTGAACGTCAGCAAGATTTGCGTGCATTAGTTCAGGAAATCGAGTCTGCCAGTATTGCGATGGCCATTGACGCGAATGACGGAAACATGTCGAAAACGGCGCGCCACCTTGGCGTAAGTCGTGCAACAGTGGTTAGAAAACTGCAAACGCAGCGAGAGAAATAGTCAGGGTTTACTTTGAGCCCGCCATATATTCCTTAATATACGCCTCAAACCTGGGCACATTTTCCGCTCGTTCATGTTCCACTTTCCTGGCGATATCCGAGTCTTTCATACGCTCCCGCCATTCGCGCATGCCCGATATTTCACCAAGAATATCCCACTCGAGCTCACGCGAGCCTATTTGCCCAACCACTGCGTTTATGTAGTGCACATAGATATCTGCCATGGTGAACTGCTCACCCGCAATCCACGGCGAAAACTGGCAGAGGCGCTGCATGGCGCCAATGCCGCGTTTTATCACGTGGCGCACTTCGCTCTTTAGTGGCGCAGGCGCTGGCTTACCTGAAAAGTGATACCCCACCATTCGCCGTGAAGGCACTTCAAGATAAAGTTCGGCGATTTTCATTATCTGCCGCACTCTGGCTTTCTCCGCTGGGTTCTCGGGATACAGCGGAGTATCTGGGTAAACTTCTTCAAGGTAGTGGCATATCACACTGGATTCCGACAAATGCTGACCGTCGGCCGTGGTGATTGCGGGCACTTTGCCAACTGGGCTGATCGCCAACCACTCTTCACCGCCGCCGAATACTTCGTTTTCCTCAAATGGAATCTGTTTGTACAGCAGCACGTATTTAACGGCGTTGTAAAAGTTGCTGGAGGCAAAGCCGTGCAGAGTGATCATAGAAAAGTTCTCCAACGATGGTGTTGTCTAGCGATTACGGCCAAGTGACTCGTGCGCATCCACCCACTCGTTCTTGCCTGTCTCTTTGTCGGTTCTAGCGGCTGATACCAGCGAGAGTTCACCGGCCACTACGGTAGCGGCGGCAATCTCCAATAATTTATACGCCTTGTCTTTGCCATAGCAACCCATTAATTCCAGACACTCTCGCTGTGTGGCTAAGCCGGTGCCGCCACCGTAGGTTGCCATTATGAGTGCGGGCAATGTAATAGAGTAGTAATAATCGCCAGAGCGGGTTACGTAGCTGTAAACGCTGCATTGGTTGGCTTCGCCTATGTTGGCAATATCTTGCCCGGTGGCCAGGTACATGGCAGCGAGCCCGTTCGCCGGGTGAGCTGCATTATTGGAGGCGCCACTTATATAGGCGGCCAGCGTATTGATGCTGTTGCCGTTTTGCAGCTGCTTTGGTGTGGTACGCAAAACGTCCTTCAGAACCTCTTTTGGTACAGTGATTTCGGCCGTCACTTTTCGCCCACGCCCTTTGAGCGAGTTCACAAACGACGTTTTTTTTTCTGTGTCCAGACCGCCGGACAAACCGTAGGTGCGCAGCTGTGGGTAGTTGGCACGAATCCATTCACAGGCAACAAAAGTGGCGCGACCGGTCATGTTCTGCCCGGCCGCGTCACCCGTGCTGTAGTCGAACCGCGTGTAGACCATGTTGTGCAAGGGGTATTGCTCTATTTCCAGCAGCTTGCCCACTGATGTAGTGGACTCTGCTTTTGCCTTAATGGTGTTGAAGTTGTCTTTCAGCCACTGGCAGAAATCGCGCGTATCCCTGGCGTCTTTAAACATGAACATTGGCGCGCGCTGCATGGATTCACTCATTACTGTGGTAGTGACTCCACCGCTCTCTCGGATAACGCGCATACCTCTGTTGTAGCTGGCAATCAAGGTGCCTTCTATGGTGGCCATAGGCACGTAGAATTCGCCCTGGGCGTGTTCACCATTTACCAGCAACGGGCCGGCCACACCAATTGGCACTTGGGCTACTCCGAATAAATGTTCGCAATTGCCATCCATGGATTCCGGGTCAAACGAAAATTGGCGCGTATGATTCAATGACACATCGCATTTATCTTCAAGAAATTGCTGACGTTGGGCGATGATGTCGCTGCTGAAGTCATTTTCTTTGCTGCGCGGAATTTTCGAAGTCATTGAATGCCCTTTTGGTGTATTGTTACGTTTTGTCTATTGTCCACGATTTCGCGGTATAAGTCCTTGTTCTTACATGATTTGGACTTTAGAACCAGCGAGCGATCGAGTTATTGCAGTAAGGGTTTTATCACATGCTATCAGAGCTTCAACAACGACCAGCCGATCCGATTTTGGGCCTGTCGGTCAAATTCAAGGCGGATGACAATCCGCAAAAAATTGATCTTGGCCCTGGTATTTACAAAGATGAGCACGGCGACACGCCAATACTCGCCTGCGTAAAAGCAGCCGAGCAGCATCGCCTGGAAACGGAAGCCAGCAAAACCTATATCAGTTCAGCGGGTTCGCCATTATTCAATCAGAAAATAGCCGAATTGAATCTGGGTGAGCACAAAGTGATTCAAGAAAATCGCATTCGAACTGTGTCTACACCCGGTGGAACCGGCGCCTTGCGCATTGCCGGTGAGCTAATTAACGCCGCCAGACCCGGCGCCACCATTTGGGTGAGCAACCCGACGTGGGCGAACCATCAGGGCGTTTTTACGGCCGCCGGTTTGAAGGTGAAGGCGTATCCTTATTACGATTATGACAATAAATGCCTGGATTTCGCCGGCATGCTTGAGGCACTCAAGAACGTGCCAAAAAATGATGCGGTGCTGATTCACGCCTGTTGCCATAACCCAAGCGGTATGGACTTGAGTAAGGATCAATGGCAACAGATTGCTGACCTGGCAAACGTCATTGGCTTTTTGCCGGTAATCGATATGGCCTACCAGGGTTTTGGCAGTGGCCTGGATGAAGATGCGTATGGGCTTAGGCTAATAGCCGATGTTGTTGATGAGATGATCCACTGCAGCTCATGCTCCAAGAATTTTGGCCTGTATAGGGAACGTATTGGTGCATGCTCAGTGATTGCCAATAGTGCTGAGGCTGCCGATCGTGTAGCGTCTGTTTTGATGCCCACTATCCGGGTCAACTACTCAATGCCACCTGCGCATGGTGCGGCCATCGTTGAGACCATTCTCAGTTCTGACGAACTCACAACACAGTGGCATGCCGAATTGGCAGCCATGCGCAACCGCATCGGCGATATGCGCCAGTTGCTGGTAGATAAACTGCAGGCGCAGGGCGTTACGCGGGATTTCAGCTTCATTGCACGTCAAAACGGTATGTTTTCGTTTTTGGGAATCAACGCGGAGCAGGTGCAAAGACTGATGGACGAGCACAGCATTTATATCGTTGGCTCAAGTCGCGTGAATGTGGCAGCGATCTCAAGGGATAATGTGGATTATTTGACTCAGGCCATCGCGTCGGTATTGAAGGGATAGAGGTCTTAGACGATCTGCTCTGCGCAAACGATTATGCCGTCTTTGTCAGCGTAGAGGTAATCTCCTGAATTGAACGCCACGCCGCCGAAGTTGAGCGAGACGTTCATCTCACCTTGCGTAATCGGAATACTTTTTCTCGGGCAGGTACCCAGTGCAAACAATGCCACCGGCACATCTTCAATTTGTGCCGTATCGCGAACGTAGCCATTGATGACAATGCCGGCATAGTGATTGTTGGCAGCGAACTTCATCAGATTTTCGCCCACTACCGCAAAGTAGGCCTGCGCCACGTCGACAACGACGATTTTGCCTGTTCCATCCTGGTCTCGGAGTAAAGCCACAAGATCTGCGTTGTTTTTGTCCAATTTAAGCGTCAGGATTTCACCTTGGCACTTGTCGGCACCACCATAATTCTTATACCCTGCGCCCAGCACAGACACCTTGTCGTAGTGCTCGTCACAGATATCTGCAGTAAAAAAAGTCATTGCGGCTCTGGGTTATTGAATAAGACCCGGAATTTTAGCATTGCAGTGGCTAGCTTTGCATAAACATTTGATATCCTTGAAATTATTGCTGACCCCTCATCTCGATGATAGAGGGCTTGGCCTAGGACATATTGAGCGCAAAACCTATGAAGGTAGTCACAGGCGTGGTGGGGAACGATATCCACGTGGTCGCCAACCGGCTAATTGACCTGTCTCTGCAGGCCAGAGGCTATGAGGTATTCAATCTGGGCGTGAATACGCATCTGGAAGAATTCTTTGATGCGGCTGTTGAGACAGGTGCAGAAGTACTGATGATTTCCTCGCTGAATGGCGAGGCGGAAGGCTGGGGGCGGGAAGTAAAGCTGTTAAAAGGCAAGTATAAAGGGCTGGATAATCTGATCATGATGATTGGTGGCAACTTGGTGGTGGGCAGCGGCAATACGGAAGACATTATTACCCGATACAAGAAATATGGATTCGATCTGGTCTGCCATCAAACTGACTTGAACATAGGGCTTGATCTGCTTGAAGAGTTTATCGAGCAAAGGGTTGCGCAATGAGCCTGCTGCAAGAAGAGCGGGAAGTTATTCTCAGCAATGAATTCGTCGATCAATTTGATTTTGACGAAGTTACGGAATTTGTGCGCACAGCGAGTAAAGAGCTGTTCATCTCACACCATTTTAAAAACCGACAAAAAATGCTGGTTCAGCCACGCGGCGGTTTTCCCACCTACAAACAGCAGTACGCACTGTATGAGTTTTTTGTCGACGCAAACGTTGATGTATTGCCGCTGACTATTGATTCCAATACTCGACTCAATGACTACGGCACCGCGAAAAAAATGCTGCGGCTCAGCGAAGAAAATGACAAAGACATGCTGAATGGCTATCCGCTGGTCACGCATGGTTATCGCACCACACGAAAAATGATTACCCATTTCGATAAGCCGGTCAGTCTGCGGCATGGCACGCCAGATGCAAGGTTGTTGATTGAAACGGCAATAGCGTCTGGCATCTTCGAAATTGAAGGCGGCCCAATCACCTACCTGCTGCCGTATTCGAAAAACTTCCCGCTTGATAAAGCATTCTTGTACTGGAAGTATGTAGAGCGAGTGTGTGCAAACTATTCTGAATTGAATGAACCCATCAACCGCGAATCGTTTGGCCCGCTCACGGCAACCCTGGTTCCGCCGTCCATAACCATTGTTATTCAACTGCTTGAAATGCTGTTGGCGCTGGAAGAAGGCGTAAAGTCGTTTTCTGTATCGTTTGCGCAGCAAGGTTCAATGCTGCAAGACATTGTCACTGGCACGGTTCTGAAAAAAATGGCCGCCAAGTACGCTGCAGAAATGAACTGTAACGATGCAACAATAAACCTGGTCTATCACCAGTGGATGGGCGCGTTTCCAACCAACCAGAATTTTGCTGAGCAGCTTATTAACCTCTCTACCGTGATCGCGTCTATGGTAGGCGCAGATAAAATCATCACAAAAACCCGGGAGGAAGCAACCGGCATTCCAACCAAAGAAGCGAACGCGAAAACAGTAGCCGACACCCAATACTGCCTTCGAATTCTGAATGGTCTGCCTGCGGTTACTGATGAGCAGGAAGAAGAGATTCTTAGCCTGGAAGTCATGGCGATTATGGAGGCCGTATTCAATGACCCTGCCGACACGCTGTGGCGTAAGGTATTTAACTGCATCAAAAGCGGCATTATCGATGTGCCGTTTTCGCCGCATATTATCAATCAAAATAAAATGATTACTATTCGTGATGCGAAAAAGAACATTCGAATATTGGAGAGAGGCAAAGTGCCCATTTCAGATCGATGTTACGAGTACGAGCGCGATCAGTGTGATTTAAGCAAAGACACCACAGGTATAGTGAACGATATCATCCATGACATAGGCATCATGCAATGGTAAGCAACGCACACGATCATTGCTTGATTGATGTGGGAAGCACTTACATCAAAGTAAGTACGGCTGATTCCATTGAACAGCATTTCCGGGATTTCAATGCAGATATTCTTGATGACCTGATGAATAAATGCGGTTCAACGGTGGCGGGCTTTGACAAAGAAAAAGTGTATATATGCTCTTCCGCTAACGGTGGTTTGAGCACTCTAATCATTGGGGTTAGTAATACTTTTTCGTTAAAGTACGCAATGAATATCGCCTTCAATTCGGGCATCAATATTATTGATACCATTTTGTATCAGAACATTGACGAATACTCGCTACCCAGTGATCGAATTGATGTGGTTATCGTTGTTGGCGGAATTGACTCAAACGGAGCATTGTTTTCGGAAAGTTTATTCAAATATTTGTCAGAGTTGGAATACTCAAATATTGTATTTGCTGGCAGCGAAAAAGACGCACCAGCGCTGCAGCGGCGTATTGATAACCTCGTTGTGTTGCCAAACATAGTGGACGATAGACTTCATATTGTTGAGCAGCACTTAAAAGACTACCTGGTCAATCTGTATCAGCAGGATATTGAAGGTAAGGAAGATATAAAAAATCTTTACCAGATAAGCTCGAATCAAATCTATTCCACACCGTATATTGTGAATAGAGCGCTGCCTGTCATTGGTTCGAAATTTTCCGTAGCCAACCCATTTATCCTGCTTGATATCGGTGGCGCCACCACTGACATACACTATTCAAAAGACCTTGTTGAAGACAATATGGTCACCGAGAACGAATACGACCGATTGGTCTTCAAAAGGCTGGGTGTTTATCGGTCCAGGCAGTCGCTGATACTTGCAGCACAGGCTAATGAATTTGTGTATGAGTTGCTTAGTTACCTGAAAGTCACTGAGAACATTTTCAATGAGCAGAGTGACAAGGCAACCAAAATACTTATGCAGCTGGCTATCTTTCTGGTGTTGTACAAGATTTCCAAATACGGAGAGTCTTACGTTAAGCTTAAGTTGTTGGCGATAAACTCGATCGTATTCACCGGTGGAATTACCAAGATGTTGAACTCTGATGAGATCGAAGAGATCACGCTGTTCTTCTACCGAAAAATTCTAAACTCAGACCATAAGCCAGTAACAATACTGGATACCGATTACGATATCTGGACGCTGGGCGCCCGGGGAGAAGACGCATGTCAATAAACTGCATTCGAACCTTGTTGGAAGACGCTGTTGAAGCAGACAGCGAGAAAGTAGCGGTCATACATGATGACAAGCAAATACGCTATGGCGAACTCTTTGCCAAGGTGAATCAGGTTGCTTGCTACCTAAGCGAGCTGGACTTACCCGACAATTCCAGAATAGGCGTTTACTCAAGCAAAGGAATCGACCAGGTAATCGCGATACTCGCCATATTGTCGACCAATTACGTGCTGGTACCGTTGACCAGACTGCTAAAACCGGAACAGGTAGAGTACATCATCAAGGACTGCGACATTCGTTGCATCATTACCGACAGAATAAAGCTCGAGAGCATTGAAGAAATAGAATTTGACGGACATACCATTTCTTATGAAACGTCGGCCAAAGACGTGGCGTCGTTTGACGAGATCTACAAGTACTACAACACGCCTTATGACTGCGACATTAACGGTCATAACAACGCGGTTATTACTTATTCCTTTGGCTTGTCAGGACAACCAAAAGGTATTGTGATATCGCATCGCAATCTAATTGATTCAGCCCGAGTTGTGTCTCAGTACCTTGATTTACAGCAGGACGATGTAATCTCTGGCATTCTGATTTTCAATCTTGATTATGGGCTTAATCAAATTTTTTGTACCTTGTATAAAAAGGCCACCCTGGCCTTACACCGTTTTATTCTGGCCGATGATTTCTTCAATCATCTGATCGATGATCAAGTAACAGTGATACCGCTAATGCCGGTCAATATTGCGCAAATGTTCGAAGATGACAATCAACGAATTCCAAGCGCAGAGCTTTTTGATGGCGTAAAGACAATTACCTCTTCCGGTGGCAACGTAACCGCACGGATGATTGATGACTGCAAGCGAACATTCAGAAACGCAGATTTCTATTCCATGCATGGCCTCACCGAAGCGTTTCGCTCAACGTATTTAGACCCGTCGCAAGTCAAAATCAGGCCGAACTCGATTGGTAAACCCATCCCTGATGTGGAGCTTTATGTTCTCAACGAAGAGGGCAGGGAATGTGCGCCTAGAGAAGTTGGAGAGCTAATCCATAGAGGCAGTTACATTTATCGTGGTTTTTGGAATGCGCCGGAGCAGAATGCAGAGCGTTATAAATCGGTCAACATTTTGAAAGACGTGGTTAATCTTGAAGGTCAACTCTGTGATGAAATTGTAGTGGCCTCGGGCGACTACGTTTACAAAGACGAAGAAGGTTACTTCTACTTTGTATCGCGCCGGGACGACATGATCAAAACCAGAGGCTTTCGCGTATCACCTTTTGAGATAGAGTCTGTGGTTCGCGACAATCTACCGCAGATATCTCAATGCGCCGTTCTCGGCATAGAAAATGAAGCGATAGAAGAAGAAATTGTGCTGGTGTACTCTGCACCCAACGAACTTAGTGAGAAAGAAATACTGTTCGAGCTGAAGCCACATCTGGCCTCATACATGCTGCCTGCCAGAGTTGTGTACAAAAAGTCCCTGCCATTGGTTCAAAGCGATAAGAATCAGGTAAATAAGGAAGAGCTAAAGCGTGAGTTGAGTGACTCGGTGTAACTCTATCTCTTACTTTGGAGAATCTGCCAGCCCTGTTCGATGTGTTACCTCGTGAGCTTCATTTAGATGGAACACTATGTCGGCACGATCTGGAAGGCGTGCCAGGTTTGCTCGCGTTAATCGTTCATAAAACTGAATAAATCGTACGATTTCCTGTTCTGACATCAGCCCGGATTGATCTGGCGGTGCAGTGGCAGCCAGCTTCTGCTCCTGCTCTGTTCTCCAGCGCAGAATGGCCTCAAAACCTGGCGCTTGCAAAAACACCAGTGAGTCGATTTGTGCAAATACGTCGGCGTATGCACCGATTAATTGCTCATTCGCATAGCTTCGCCACAGGCCTTGTTTATCCTCACTTTCTTCCAGCGTATTAACTGAATGTTCGAGTTCCTGTTGGCTTTGTGGATCGGTACCAACACACCAGCCTTCGAGAATAATCATGTCAACGGGGCCTGCAATCGCTGGCCAGTCGGATCGATCAGCCCGGTCGTCCATGGCTTTGTTGAAGCGAGGCAAGGCTACAGAGTCACCTTGTTGCGCTGTGTGCAGTTCATCCAGAGAGGCAGCGAGCATACCCAGGTCGTGAGTACCTGGAACACCTCGCGTCTGCAATAGCGGGTGCACCGTTTCAGCTAATGAAGCACGCTGCGCGCGCGTGAGGTAGAAATCATCAATCGATAACACTGCCACGTTCCAGCGATACAATGAGTTCGCCGCAAAGCTAAGAAAATCCGCCAGTGTGGATTTACCGGTACCTTGAGCACCATTGATGCCAAGCAAAAAGGGCGTTGCCGGCCCTCTAAGTGCCGGCAGTTGCCTGGCAAGAGGCAGGTAATAATCGCTGGCAATTACTCGGAAAGCGTCAGGCAATTGGTGCTTTGAGAGGAATTCGCTTAATGGTAAGCCAGATGCGCTGATAGATTCGTTCATTAGTGCTGCTTGCGCAATTTGCCAAGAGTGCAATTGTATTCCAAGCATTGGCAGTTCGGGGTAACAAATATTCTTATCGTTACAAATTGGATGCGGTCAAAATCGGTGGTATCGTTAAGGCCGGCCGATTATTCCACCAAGGAGCGCCCAATGAATGCCGAGGCGACAATAACTGCTGACACGGTTTGCCCACTGGATTGTGCAGACACCTGCTCATTGCAAGTAGATATCAAAGATCAGCAAATTGTGCGGGTGCGGGGATCAAACAAGAACCCGTTCACCGCAGGCAAGCTGTGCGCCAAGGTGACCAATGGCATGGTCGAATGGGTACATGGTGATAAGCGCCTGACACAACCATTGTTGAGGTCGGGTGACAAGGGCAGCGGGCAATTTGAAGCAGTGTCCTGGGATAGGGCCTATGAGGAAATCAAGCTCAACTTTGAACGCATAATTGCAGCCCATGGTGCGCAAGCTATTCTTCCACTGAACTACGGTGGCCCTATGGGGGTGTTGAGCGGCCATTCTATGGACGAGCGTTTTTTTGCCCGTCTTGGTGCGTCAATAATTAACCGTACTCCTCTCTGCACGGCGGCAACCACAGCCGCATGGACATCGGTGTTGGGGGATGTTGGCGGCATCGATTTTGCTGAAATGGAGCACTCAAAACTGATTGTGATATGGGCGAACAACATCACGATTGGACACTTGCATCTAACAAAGATAATTCGGCAAGCCAGAAAATCGGGCGCCAAGTTAGTGGTGATTGATCCCAAGCGCACGCGAATAGCCGAAGAAGCAGATTTGTTTATACAGTTAAACCCGGGCACCGACGTAGTTCTGGCGTATGCGGTTGCCAATCTGTTGCAATCCAATGGTGGTCTTGATCAGGACTTTATCAAGGCCAATACCAGTGGTGCCGAACAGTTTCTGGACCAGGCGCGTCAATGGGATGTGGCAAAAGCGGCGTCTATTTGCGGCGTGTCTGAGCAGCAGATCAAGGAGCTGGCACAGCTGTGGTCACGCCAAAAACCGGCCGCTATGACCATGGGTGTGGGATTGGAGCGCACGCGCAATGGTGGCTCGAGCATACGTGCGGCAATGGCCTTACCGTTGCTGACTGGCAACTTCGGTGCCAGGGGTGCAGGAATATGTGACCCGTCAGCTTACTTCAACGTGGATAGCAGCAAACTCAGGTGTCCGGAGTTGAGGGAAGAGCCAGTGCGACAGATCAACATTCTGGATGTGGGCCAACACATTGTTGAAGACAATCTGGATGTGCCCATCAAATCCCTGTTTATTTTTAACCACAATGCCGTAGCGGTTCACCCGCGGCAAAAACTATTGATCGAAGCGCTTAAACAAGACGATCTGTTTGTGGTTGGCTTTGACGTAAACATGACAGATACAATGCACTACGCAGATGTCGTGTTGCCGGCTTGCAGCTCCATGGAATACGGCGATCTTTACAAAGCCTATGGGCACGCGTATTTGCAGCGCACGGAGCCAGTGATTCCACCATTAGGTGAAAGCAGGTCGAATACTCAGGTATTTCGAGAGCTGGCGGCTGTGTTTGGTTTTGACGAACCGGCGCTTAAGGAAAGTGATGCTGAAATGCTAGCCTCAGCGGTACCTGACTTAATTGAAGTGGGTGAAACACTTGATCGCAGCACAGCCAGCGACAGTGCTTCGGTGTTTCGAGATCTGCCACCGGATACACCAACGGGCAAAGCCCAGTTATTCGATGCGCAGGAACAACAACGTAGCGGTCTGGGCGTACCTGCCTATCAGGCTCTAACGCAAAAAAGAGAGTTCACCTTGGTAAGCCCAAGTTCAGACAAACGAACAAACTCGACCTTTGGCGGCACAACAGCCAACAAAACGCCTTATTGCGTTGAGATGCACACAACAGATGCTGCCAGGAAGAAGCTCACTGACAAACAGAAAGTGAAATTGGTTAATGAACTGGCTGAAGTGGTTTTGTACCTGACTGTGTCAGATGCGGTTAAACCTGGTCTGTTGTACGTACCCAAGGGTGCATGGTGCGCCGATAGTGAGTCGAACTTAAGCATCAATGCGCTGATACCAGGCAGCAAAGCTGATATGGGTGATGGGGCTTGTTATAACGATACTCAGGTAGACGTAGTCGGGCTCTAAGACAGTAGCGCGGGAATTTTGTGATCGATAGAGTAGTTTAGTTTCGTGGCAACGCTGGAAAAATTTGCCCAGGCTCTTTCGCACTGCGAGGGCGTAAACAAGTCTTGATAGTTGCCGGACGTGCCCTTATTGAAAAAGCGTACGCCTGATCGTGAAGACTTCAAGCGCGCCTCAGTGGAGAAGCGACCTTGAGGGACTCCGTCAGATATTGCTCGTTTGAGCTCATTTTCTTCAAATTCCTTGAGTTTGGTGAAGCTGGTTTCTAACGCACATCGCGCCTGATTTTTATGTGATGCGTGTAAAGCTAGAAATTCCGAGATGCGTGCTACCGTAATCTCCGGGTCTATAAGTGCCTGCTCGTAGCCAATGAGAAGTACCGGAAAGTCTGCTGCAGAGAGCCAACTCTGTACGTTTTGGTTCCAATTTTCAGAGTCATAGGGTTGGCATTGCCACAATGGGTTTCCGCCAGCCGATAGGTAGTTTTCGATCCAGACAGCTTCATTTACGCCATCTTCCAGTTCGCCGGTCAGGTGAGCGTAGTTTAGGGCCGATTGCATTACATCCAGCGGGTGGCGATAAATGTAAATAGCCTTATTCGATCTGTCGCGCCATTGAGCCAGTCGATGAAAACTGGCATGAGTTTTACAAAAGTGCATTGCGCCAGATTCTTCGGCTGGAATCTTGCTGCTGATAAAGTTATCCAGTTCTCGGGAATTTTCCGGCATTCTGGCATGATGAAGATGAAAAAGGACGAAGCGAAACCAGGTGTTGCCGGATTTCGGGTAGGACGCCAACCAAATAATATCTTTCATCACACTTCTGTTGCATGGAGTAACATGGCATTGCGCTGAGCATGGTCTGCAAGCAAGTGCTTGATCACATTATCAGTGCCGTGTTGATTTAGTAGTAGCTTATCGATAAATTGCCGGTTGAGCTGACTGAGAACCGAGTCTTTTGCTGCTGCCTGGTCAACAAATTCAAGCCAATCCGCAGCGCTACCCAATGCGTTCAGCGGCGAGTAATAGTCGTATAAGCCGTCATAAGATGGAATGGCAATCGGGACTCCCTCAAGTGCACCGTCTAGTGCTACTTTAGACGGCGTCGTGATTACTGCATCAAAAAAAGGCATCAGTGACGGCGCTGTAAACAATTCCCACGCCGGATCCTTAGGGTCGGCTATCAGTAGGTTTTTTTGTTCCGGTTTACTGCCGCCATATCGTTCTGTGAGCCAGCGCCCCTCCGGGTGTGGCTTTATCAGAAAATCGATATCAGGACGTTGCTGGCAAACATGTTCTAAATCGGCAATAAACTGTTGGCGATATTTGCCCGAATAGCGAGTCCAATGCATGTTTTCAAAAACACCTATGATTGTCTTGCTTCGGCCAACTCCGCTCTTACTTGAGATTGAGAGCTTTGAAAGCATTGGTACAAAATACTCGCGCAGCGGTGCAGAATATCCGGAAGCCACAGCCTTTTTTCGGGTTTCGGAATCAACAATGTCTGGTAGCTGGTCCACGCTTTGCCAGGTAAAGACCGCTGAAGACGCAAAAACAACGTCGGTTCCCTGGTGCTCATCGAAATAACTTAGACCAATGTTCTCAATACCATGCTGCATGGTGTAAGTGGCAATGCCCATTTCATTGCCGGTTATTGTCAAACGGTGGGCCAGTAAATGCGGTCGTAGCGTGGATTCAGATGACGTTATTAAGGCGTCGCATCCAAACAGAGATTTTCCCAGATCAATGTCGCTTGCAGCAGTATCGATATTGAAATCGATTTCAATACCTAAGGCATCCAACAGTATCGCCAATCTGGGGTTTTGCTGTTGCTTGGACGACACCAAAATGCGAAAACTGATATCAGGGTATTTCTCCGGCCTTAAGAATGGGCTCAGAATGTCTACATCACCACCCAGGTGAAAAAACAAGGCGACTTCCATTTCCTTACACTCCAGTTACTAAAACTAATGAGTCAGTTTTTTATTAGCATTGCCTTTTTGAAGCTACTATGACCCTCTCCACACTGAATTTGATAAAGAGGCTCGGGCTTATCCTTCAAGAATTCATCAATTGCAATGCGTGCAGTTGGATCAGACTTGCGAAAGTAATCATGAAAAAAGAGTACACCACCTGAATTTAGCCTGGGGTAGAAGTACTCCAGGACCAGCTTGGTGCTAAGTGAATATTTGCAGGAGACATTCACATAGAAATACTGTCTTTTCTTTGGTAAAGCGGCCAATGTATCGGCGAAGTTTCCGGCCAGAAACTCTACTCGGCTACTGAATTCGAAAGGTGCGATATAGGCTTGCACCTCGCGCAAGCTGGTATCAGAGTATATAAATTCATCCTTGGGCGCCTTTTCTCTAGGCATATTTGCATCGTCAACGTCAATTTGACCGATACCCTGGAAGCTATCCAACCCCAGTATCTTGATAGATTTGGGTAGTTGTTCCACCACCGAGCCAAGCACCGCTAAAGACCTGCCACGATAAACGCCAGCTTCAACAGCATAGAGATCTGTACCGGCTTCAATTTTTTCAAAGGGTATATGCCCAAATGCAAGCCGAAGTGATTGCACCAGACTGTCGTTGTCCTGGAAGCGCAATTGTTCTTCAGAAATATCTGAACCGCTGCGGACGGCTACAATTTGAGTGGAGGCCTTTGGCGTTTCCGCCTTAGTGGCGCGCAATGGTTTTTCATTAGGCTTTTGCTTGGACTTAGGCCTAGGCTTGGACTTAGATTTGACTTCGGCCGTAGGCCTTGAGCCGGGCTTGCAGGTTTCTCCGCCGTCGCTCGCTGGCTTGGCCTTTGTGCTGACCGTAGTCTTGGAGCTAATCTCCTTTAGACATTTTAGTTCATTTTCGTTTGTTACTTCTTTCAACATTGTTATATCCAACTGTCTTTTAGTTTATTCGCAGGAAAGCTCAAGTACATCGCCTACCTGCTGGGTTAATTGCTGCATGCTGTTGTTTTCCTCCAGATACCTCTGTGCATTACGAACATATTGTTCTGCGCTGGCTTCATGTAGCAGCATCTCTATGATTGATTCAGCCCATTCTTTATTTGAGTTTGCCAGTCGACCGTTGCTGTCACCAATAATGGCGTTATATACCGGGCTTGCGCTGGCAACCACTGGTATTCCGGCAATGCTGTACTCTACAAATTTGGTATTAGCCTTGCAGCGATTGAAGCGAGTATTCACCAGAGGCGCAAGACCACAGCTCCAGTGCATGTCTTTAAAGTGATTTAGAAATTCTTCGTAGCTGCCTTTCGACTTCGTGACAATGCAGCGTTCAGGAAATTTCTCTAATAGCAAATCTGGCATCTTTATCGAACCAAATGTGGCGAACTGCGTGTTTGGAAGTTCGGTCATTACCTGGATAATGGCGGGTACTATAGATGCCAAATCCTCGGCATGACCCACTGTACCCATGTAACCAATAGTCTGCATACTGCTCTGACATTTCTTCCAAGGCGTGGTACTGACTGGTAATGCACAGTAAATGTCACCTGCCCGTATCGGAGTGCCTATACCAAGTGATTCCAACTGGACTTTGAGTTCAGTCGTTGACGCGTAAATCAGATCCGCTCTTTCGCTAAGAAGTCTAAGCCTGCTTAATCTAGCCTGGTCGTTGTACTTCAGGTATTTAGCCGGGCCCAGTGATTCAGGTACTTCAAACAAGTTGTCATCCAGGTGAACTACAAGCTTGATGTTGCGTCGCGAACATTGCTCGGCAATTGCATGTGCTCCGATTGCACCAAACCGGCTGGCCAGCACGCGCGTTGGATTATGAGCATCCATCAGGCGGCAAACCGCTTGCTCTGCTTCCCTGGGTGACAAGCTGTTAAAGCTTGATTCGTCCACCATCGCGACCTCTACATGGCCAGTTTCGCGCAGGCTTCGTAACGGTAGATCGAAAGAAATTACTTGTGTAGCACCTGGCCCATCAGCAAGAATCAGTAAGCGGTCTCGTGCAGAATTACTCTCGTCCTGAATCAAGTAATCCATCATAGTCTCCCTCTCGACAACGCTGATAAGATGCTGTGACTCATACGACTCCCTCGGTTTCCTGTTGCAATTTTTCCTCATAGGCTTTTATCGCTTTCTTCCGTTCGCGCTTCTTCTGGTAGACCTCGGCATGCTTAACAAAGCCTGCGTTCTTGTCGAATTCCTCCAGATATTTAAAACGTTTTCTATCTCCCTGCGAGAGATCAGCATCCATTTCGAGTTCCTTAATAATGGAAGGTCTGAAATAACCCAGTTCAACTTCTTTATGCAATTGCTTCCAGGTTAAGGCGCCTTCCGCCAGCATTCGTTTTACCTCGTTCAACCATACCCAACCTATAGGGTTTTCATTTGATACCCAGGGTTGAATGAACATATCTGTGTAATGAGTTAAGGCCGTTTTTCCAGGTACGTGAACTTCAAGAGAATTCCATTCGAACGGAACGCCATAGCCAATTTCATTCGCCTCCAGAATGCAGAGCTCGGAGAGCAAGTCATCGTACGTATAGTCACCGTCAAGGCCCGCAATAATGTCTTCCGCGATCCAGTTTAGCCGCTCGCAATCCAGAACCATTACTGAAGACTGCTTCTTTCGTTTTGTTGGTGCGCCAAGTTGCCCACTCTCAGGTTGATGTTCCTCTGGAACAGATTCAAGAATGCTTACTTTGTTGCTAATTAAGGGCGTATTCCACAGGCTAGCGATGTCTTTGAAAACTTGCATGTCCGCGTCCATATAAATGGCACGTCCACGAAAATTGCAGAGTGACGGGATCGCAAAGCGTGCAAAGGAAAAGTTGGTTCGCGCACCTTGTCGTACGTCTTTCGGTTCTGGCAGAACCAAATCCGCCATTGACGTAACTTCAACCTGTAAATCAGTATGTCGTCTGATTGAATATGCCAGAACGTCGACGGCAAGCGCCTGCGAACGATCGGCTCCGACGAAAACTCTTACTATTTCACTACTATTCATTGCTAATTCCTCTAAACGATTTGATCCAGAAGTCCTGATAAACGCCAATACATGAACGCCGCTAAACCCCACACTAAGGCTATGGCGACGAATACACCTACAACAAACCCAGTTTCCAGTGCTTGCTGCCAAATCAAGGCACTTCTAACTATTTCCACCGTCCAAGTAAGTGGGTTGCAATCAGGTATCCAACGCAAGTTGTCGGGAATCATGCTCAGTGGAAAGGTGATAGAAGACGTGTAGAAAGCAACCCGCATTAGCACAGGTATTAGCTCTTTGATGTCTCCAAAAAAGGCCCCAAGCAAACTCACATTCAGTGCAATACCAACGAACAGGATGTAAACCGGTATGGAGTAGAGAACGTAAAGCAGTGCTGACCCGGGGCTACTTACCCCGTAGAAACTGCAGATTCCTACTGCAACGATTACGTAAAAGAAATACTGAATTCCAACTCGCGTGGCTAGAATATTGAATATCGCCCAGGCCGGGAGGGCGCTTTCTTTCAACAGCTTCCTCTTATTCTTAAACCAGTTCGCGCCGGAGCTGAGTAATTCGGAAAGGCTTAGGTAGAGGAATAGGCCAACTGAGAATGCAGCGAGAAAAGGAACGCTTTGGCCGCTGATCGGGTTCTTAAACTCAATACCCACGACTAAGTCAAAAACGACCCAGTAAACCAGCATCAATAGTACCGGCGCGAGAAACAACCACAAGCCTCCCAGAACTGATGAATGCAGTTTGCTCTGCAATTCTTGAACGCCGGCGTTAACAGAGAAATACAGATGGCTTCTGAACAGAGCTTCAGTACGGATGGCTGCAGGTGTTGATACAAACGAACTCATGACTTTCCCTGTCATCAAAAAAGAATTTGGAAATCTACTGTTTTATAAAGTAGCTTTTTACGTTGTTACCAGTGTTTACACAATAACCAGTGTGGAACAGTTTCTCTGGACGCGTTTCTATAAAGTTATCGATGGCCGATTTGGCCATTGGATACTGATTTGAGTTGTAGTCATCAAAAAACATTACGCCGCCGGGCAGTAATCGATTGTAGAAATATTCCATGCAGTCCATATGCGAGCTGTATAGATCACAATCGAGATTTACAAACGCGTATTTGCAATCTCGCAAGCTGGGCAGAGTGTCTTCGAAGAAGCCCTCGACCAACTCGAAATTGTCGGTAAATTTGTCGTTCAGATAAGCTTCCACTTCACGCTTTGTAGTGTCTGCAAACAGAGTTCGCTTCAAGTAAGAAGAATTCTTCGGGGCCTCTTCCCTGTCTATTTCAGAGAGGGCAGGCAAGCCCTCAAAGCTATCAAGACCGCTGGCAAAAATGTTAATGCCTATATTCTCTGAAATTTCCAGCATCGCTTTCAAGCCGCGACCCCTGTAAGTGCCTGCCTCAGCGACAAAAAAGCGACCGTGTTTCTTGTAATATTCTCCATGCAATAAAAATGTTCTGCAAAGGCAGTCCTCAAAGACACGAAGCAGTGGCACGCGTTCGAAGAATGCAGGTTGATCAAGTATGTCTTCTGGTATATCGACCGAAGCACCCGCAAACGCAACTGGTTTTGTGATTGTGTTCATGCTTGGGAATCCATTACGCTATTTGACTGCCTAGTTGAGTACTTTCATCTATAGTAGATTCAGCTTCATTTATGCAGATGCCCAGGTCGACCAGGCCGCCGCGGCTTCCTTTTACCACTTCTATGCTTACAACTGACTCGAGTTCCAGCACTATGTCCTTGGCATCGTTAACACTCTCAGCCAATGTCAGACGCAAACCATATGAACCCACTGTCATTCGGGGAATATACTTGAAGTCTACGGTGCGCTCTTCATCTGCTTGCCAGGCCTCATCAAATTTCTGGCTACCTGCAGAAATCATAATACCGCTGGAGGAACGCCAGCCACAGGCAACTCTGGGCCGCTCGATTTTCCTATTTACTTTCAGCTGGAATCTGATGGTGTGAGGATTATTCTCGGCATGTACGTGTAATTTCGCTCCAGATTCAACCTTGCAATAAATTCCTTGCTCATCGAGCATATAAATGTTTTGAACAGTCGCCGTCGCCAGTTTTGCTTGATCTTTCAGGCCGGATTCTCGCAACATCATAAGCTCCTGCATGCTGCGCTTCTTGGCTTTCTGAACTTTAGTGATGCTTGCGTATTTCTGCATAGCACCTAATGGGTCGCCTGCGAATACAAGCTCTCCTTTTTCCATTACCAGGGCCTTGTCGCAGTAATTGCCAATTACATTCGATGAGTGTGAGACCATGACGTAGGTTTGTCCGCGATCAATGCTTGCTTCAATTCGCGAATAACACTTCGACCTGAACTCGGCATCGCCCACGGCCAACACTTCATCAATAATAATCAGGTCAGCTTCTACACTCGTGGCGCAGGAAAAGTTCAAGCGCGCCTTCATGCCAGATGAATAGGTCTTAACCGGGCGGTCAAAGTATGGCCCAAGTTCTGAAAACTCGATTATTTCTGCAATTAGATCCTGCATTTGAGCTTGCGTGGCGCCTTGCAAGCGACAAAATCGAGCGGCATTTTCCCGGCCGCTCAAGTCTTCGTTAAAACTCTGGCCTACGCCGACCAAAGCAGCTACTTTGCCGTATCGATGTATGCTGCCAGACGAGCAAAGTGTTATGCCGGAAAGCAAAGAAAGCAAAGTACTTTTGCCGGCACCATTTCTGCCAAGGATTCCGACGCTGGAGCCCATTTCAATGGTTAAACTAAGAGGCTTTACAGCTTGAAACAATTGTTGTTTAGACTGCATGCCGGTAATACCTTCAAAAAAAAGTCGCGGTGCAGAGGTGCCAATCACAAAGTCTTTGGAAATATCGTGCGCCTCGACAATGACGTCTCCGGTGATCAAGCTTTTCATCAAGCAACTTCCAGGTCTTGAGATTTCTGCTGTGACTTCAGTACCGCTTTCGCTAACGCTTTAAGGCCTTGATCAAGGCCGGTTTTTGGCTGCCAGCCCAGAGCTGATAGCGCCAGACTGATGTCAGCGCAGGCGTACTTAATATCGCCATCTCGAAAGTCACCGCTGATGCGAAAGTTATCAGTATTTTTCCCGTATTCACCCATCAAAAGCATCGCAACATCAAGAATACGAACTGCTTGCCCGGACCCTATATTGACGGCCTGGCCATGTGGGGCTCGACTGTTAGCCGATAGTTCAAGAGCATCCACTACATCATCTACGTATACGAAGTCGCGATAAATTTCTCCGTCTTCATAAATGTTCAGAGAAGCGTTACTTAGAATCTGCGTTGAAAAGATTGATAAAACACCTGTGTAAGGATTCAGCAGTGATTGCCCGGGTCCATACACATTCTGAAACCTCAGAATTGTGGCTTTCCAGTGCTTATTGATTCCGCCTTGCTGAACCAGAAACTCCTGCATGAGCTTTGTAGAAGCGTAGATCGAAACAGGTCTGGGCTCACAAGCTTCCGTTGTTAATACCGGAGTGAGTTTGCCGCCTTGTTCGTTGTAGACCTCAAAGTCACCTCTTTCCATCGCATCCCTAGTTCGTGTTAGACCGACTGATGCAATGCCATTGGCATCTACGAATGCACCTTCTCCGTAGATAGACCTGGATGAGGGCAAGATCAAGCTTCTGACACTGCCGGTGTCGTTAACTATTTCCAGAAGATTGGAGGTGCCTTGAACATTGGTTGCGGTGTAGTCACGGATTTGCTCCATTGACTGCCCCGTACCTGTTTCCGCTGCCATATGGTAAACAACCCGCGGCATGGCTTGTTGAATGCACTGGCGCATGGTATCAAAATCGTTGACATCGCCCTGGATAAATTCAACAGGCTGGCTGCCAAAATCGAAAGATGATTGACCAGGCCCGTGCACTTGTGGATGAAGATTGTCATAGGCTATAACCCGATTACCGGCAGCTGCCAGCCGTTGACATAGTCGAGAACCAATAAAACCGGCGCCACCGGTAACAAATACCGTTTCCTGCGAGAGTGTGTGAGAGTCCATTTCTCCTCCAGTCGAAATTACTATTCCCTTAAATGTTTTTAGCCTGCGGCCAGTTCCATATTTTTCTTGTCGTTGCTTGCTGAATTGAGCTGTTGTGAGGCAACAGTTGTCATATTTTGTAGAGTCAGATCCTGTAACTGCTTAGCGAACATGGAGCTATGGAATTGATCTGAGAAAACCTCTGCATCTGCTTTTACTTTAGCGGCCAATGATATTAATCTCTCCCGAATAGGGTCATCTGACACCAAATGTTGTTCGGAAAAGTACAGATGTGCACAGCTCATCAGTTCGGCCGGAATATTGGTGTTCAGGCTTTCTTTATCAAACAGTGAAACGTCAAAGCCATCTTCCTGTAGTCGATTCAATATTTCCGGATGGCGCGCGGGTATAGATCTGGCGAGCAGGATTTTTATTCTCCGAGTCGCTGAGTTCAGGCAGAAATTCATAATGGGCTGTAACACGTCTGCATCACCCGGATGCAACAGAACGCATATCGATAAAGCGTGATTTCTAACATCAAGTGCGTTCACCTCTGAGTAGACCTGACTCAGTTGCCGGCCGATCGCTAAACCGGAGAAATCTCTATTTAGAATTGCCTGCGCATTGTCTAAATCGGCGGCGGTATCACCATCGATGAGGTATCGTTGTAAGCCTGCTTCGATATCATCAACGACCACGCAGCCGCGAAGTGACTCCAGTGAGTTAAAGTCCTCAGTGATAACTGGCGTTCCGCAAGCTAGTGACATAACCACGCGATTCGCTGATTTGGTGAAAGAGAACGCATCATTTGAGTTGGGTAAGATGACTACGTCTGCCGCGGCAATTTGCTCAAAAATGCTTAATGGGGACCACTCCGCATAGCGAGTCTGAAATGGTAATGGTGCAATGTATTCACAGTACTTATCTACGTTGTTGCTAACAACCAACAACTCCAAATCTATTTTTTCACTTGCTGCTTCCAAAGCGTGCGCAAATCTCAAAATTGTTGATATGCCATAGTCACCGTGCGCCTCGCCTGCATTTCCAAACCACAGAACAGTTTTTGGCGATCGGCGAATCAGCCCTAAGGCCGAGGCAATTACAGTAAGCTTTTGTCGAGCGGACCTTTTTCGCATTCGCCGAATTTTTCGAATCGTGCCAGTAAGCTTTTGGCGCGGCTGGCGCCAGTTACCAACATTACCGTTTTCAGATTCCGCCGCGGCTAAAGCCTTCGCGATGGCCGCCTTTTTTCCAGATCTGGTTTTTGCATGATTTGGTTTAGATGGCTTCCTGGCAGCCATAAGACTGGTGGCCAGCTTGATATTCTGGTTTGAGGCATCCGCCTTATCTAACACGTTGATTACACGTTGCACATCTTCTTTGGATTCAACACAGTCCACCACCACATGCACTGGCGGGCCCTGGTGGTCCAGTTCTTTTTCTACTACGGCTTTTAGAGATTGAGTGGGTACAATAATGGCCTTTGCCATCTGTGCCATCGTTTTGAAACACATAACCATCATCAAGCCCTTGTGACTGTTGAGATAGTCGGGAACGAATATATTGTCACAAAGATCAAGGATTATGGGCACCTCACTTTTGTGGGCCTGCCAGGCAATTTTGATGCTTTGTTCGTTAAATGATTTGGTGAAAATTATTCCATGAACCGACTTGGTGAACTTAACGCGTGCCGGATCGTTGGTTATCAGACACTTTTCACCTTGCTCACAAATCGCCTTGCTAGGCCACAATGCGCGATAGCGGAAACTTGCCATCTCAGGGTCAATCGCATTGACAAAATTTATCCACATTCGAAAATTCCTTTTTATAATTCGCAGGAGCATCCGGGCTCCTGTACTCACGATCTCAGCAGAATCGCTTAATACTTGGTCGGTTCTGTGTGCGACAAACGCGTAATCAATAATCGTGTTTATTGTTAATAATAGTCGACAAACGTAATACCGCTAGTCGGAAACCGGCTTGAGCATAAAACTCCCAACGGCAATGCGCTGTCTCATCATTTCTTGTTTTACTCGCGTGCTCGTATTATTGCTGGGCAAATAGTGGCCATTTTTTAGGTTCATTTTCAAGATGTGTTTCTATTCCTTGTATGGCGCGGGCGTATAATGTGTCACCAAAATGCGTGTTAAGACGATCATAAATTTCCCTCTCAACGCTTTCTATAATCACAATATCAGCTTCGGAGACCAGGCTGGCAAACTGCTCTGGCGAGAGTGCCGACCAATGTAAATAGAGAACATCACTAAAAAACTGAGCGACTTGATCCCAGGCCACATACAGAAATGAGTCGTGCAAGAACAAGACTTTTCTCGACACCATGGGCGAATTGGATGTTGAAGTGTTATGTATCAAATACTGAGGCTGGCCAAAGATGTTCACGTTGCTTGGGTTTCTATTGTGTCTGGCCCCTCGAATAAAGTGCACGGCTGAGCGGTCTCTTTCGTAGTACATTCCGGCCATTCTGCTAAGATCCGGTTTAACTTTTTCCAAGCCGGTTTTTTCTATTCCTGCCCAACTAAGCTCGCTGGCAAATTCCTTTACCAGTTCAGCAACGTAAGCTGTACTGCCGTATTCAGTCCAGTGTGTATCATCGGTAGAGTAGAGCAAATGTTCACTGTCTGTTTTTTTCTCTGTAAGTAGATTCCAACTATCGAGAAAATTGATTTGGCTGTGTTCAGACATCATCAAACGGATACTTTCCCGGTTCTTATTCGCACAATACGATGCCAATTCGGCTTCTCTGCTGAGTTTTTCCGGATATATCGACGCCTTGTCCGGCGCTATGGTTACATGAGTTTCAATTCCTTTTTCGGAGATCGCTGATAGCAAGCCAGCAAAGTTCTCTATTTGATTGCGCAGATCACCAGGGTCGGCGCATTTGCTGGTGACTGTCTGGCGGAAGAAAAGCCAGTTGTTCTTTCCGGCAATTACTTGTCTACTAATAACGTCGCCAAACACCCAATTGGAAAATCGCGCATTGGCGACCACAGCGGTTTCTCGTACGGGGTTTGCGTCAGACAGGAAATCGTTGAGCTCCTTGTAAAATGCTGGCTCTAGCAATCGATCGACCCTGAATTCCGGCGCATTGCTGAGAGAACGTTCTTCAAATGGTTCAGCGCGTACGCCAAGCAAATACAACAGTATTGGCAGTAACAGTACCGCCATAAAGAACGAGACTATGAATGCGTTAATCGGTGTGTCCTTGTCCATGGTTTATATGTTACTTGTTCGCTGCCGCTAAAATTGGAAGTAAAGAAAAGGGCTGTATGTACCGGCCATAATCTTCATCATCGCAAACGGATAGGCCACCACTACTAATGCAATAGAGGCTGCGTAACTGAAACGGCCACGATAAACTAGCGGCCCACGCACATAAGACGGAAGCAGGAATGCCAGGTAAACACCTAGCAGCATAAATGCAACATTGGACATACTCAGTTCCAGCCGTATTTGCAGCGGTAGGCTGAACTCACCCAGCGTAAACATCGCTTGATAGAAGTCGACAGCGTAATCCAGGCTGCTCGCTCTGAACATCACCCAACCCAATAACACCATGAAAATTACACCGGAACGACGTAGCAGGTATTCCATAAATCCTAAGTCGATTTGTTCAGATACGTGAACTCGAAGATTAGACATTCGCTCCAGAGCCAACAGTCCGCCGTGGTATAAGCCCCAAACGATGAACGTCCAGTTTGCTCCATGCCATATTCCGGTGAGGAAGAAGATCACCCAAAGGTTAAAATAGATACGGCCCTGGTTTTCGAACCTGGAACCACCCATAGGAATATATACATAGTCTCTGAACCAGTTAGACAAGGTCATATGCCAGCGGCGCCAGAAGTCAGTAATAGACAAAGCTGTGTAAGGTCTATTGAAATTTTCGGGAAACTTAAAACCGAACATTCTGCCCAAACCAATAGCCATATCTGAGTAACCGGAAAAGTCGAAATATATCTGAACGGTGTACGCGACTGCGCCTAGCCAGGCTGCACCCATGGTCAGTTCCGAAGCTGGCATAGAAAAAACGGCGTCAGCAATAGCACCCGCAGCGTCTGCGATGACTACTTTCTTTACCAGGCCGTGAAGAAATCGTATTGCACCTTCTTTTATGCCGTGCAGATCAACCTGTCGGTCTTTCAGTTGTTCAGAGATCAGACCATAGCGAACGATTGGACCGGCTATCAGTTGAGGAAACAGCGCAACGTAAAGCGCAAAGTCCAGGGGATTACGCAGTACGCGTGCGCGGCCGGCCGCGATATCAAAAACGTAACTCATGGATTGAAAGGTGAAAAACGAAATACCTATTGGAAGGATCACGTTTTCCCATATAAGTGCGTCAAATCCGAGCATTGCCCGCACAGGTTCAAGCTGTTCCACAAAGAAATTGGCATACTTGAAGTAAGCAAGCAGGCTTAGATTGGCAACTACTGAGATCAACACTGGCCAAAAAGTTGACCCTTGTTGTTTTCCGCGTTGCTGGTCTGCCCAGAGGCCCAGGCAGTAATTAACGGCAATCGACGCAAACAAAATTGGAGCAAAGGACGCCCCAATTCCCCACATATAAAATATCGTACTGGCCAGAAGCAATAGGGGATTGGCCAGTTTTGGACCTGCGAGTTTATGCCCCGTCAAAACGATAATCAGCGTTAACGGAATGAACAAATGCAGAAACTGAAAACTTGAAAAAACCATGCCTGTTATTATTCGACCAGGGCTTGTGCATACGCTTAAGCTCTGGCGGACTCCTTCCATGTCACTTTAAGGCTGCTGTATTGTTTATTTGCTGCAGCTATGAGTAAGCATAATTGAGGATTCGAGAAATGTTAGCGAAAGTTTCCAACAAATTTACGTGTGCTTGATTGCTGATCGAATTGTGCAATTAGCGAACGACGTGCTAGCGTTCGGGTAAGCGCGAATCTCAAGGCAAAGGAATAACCGGATTTGCTCTTACCACTTCAACTCTGAAAACACTGCCAGCTTCGTAGTTGCTTTTTTCGCTGAAAGAAAAGCCGTGTCGGTTGCATAGGTCTCTGACTATGCCCAAACCTAGCCCTCGGTTTTCTTCCGCTGATTTTGAGCGGTCGACGCTAGCGAACTCCGGTGAATAGCCGCGGCCGTTGTCATGTACTTCGAAGGATATAGCAGCTCGGTGGCGCCGACAGCCAACCACGATGCTACTGCAAGAAGAATGTTCTAATGAGTTACTGATCAGATTGCTGAGAATTCTTAACAAGGGCAGAGGCGCGGCATGCGCGACCGCACCGCACAGGGCGAATCGAAGCTGTATGTTTTGCTGTCTGGCTTGCTCAATAAACATGTTTTCCAGGGTGCGCAACAAAACGAAACACTCAAATAATTCTGGTTCAATGAGTTCGGCGTCATTGTTATTGGTATTTGGTTCAAGATAGTCCTTTGCTACTGCATCCAGGTAGTCGATGGCCTCCGCTATATTTTCTTCCAGCGCACCCGTTCTATCATGGCTTAGGCCGGCAATCATTCCCCGGAGAGAGCGCAAAGGCTGCCGTATATCTTGTGCAGCAGTTTGCAGCTGTTTGGACCTAAAAGCTGCCAGATCCTGGGTGGCCCTATATCTGCGTTCCGTATCGAGCAGCTCTCGATTGGTTTGCGCTTCTGCGCGAGCTGCGTTCATTGCATTGGCAATGGCTGAGGTTCTTTGCTTATCAATCGACTGAACGAGCACCGAAAAGATCACCAGTGCACTGAGCACGATCAAGGCGTATACGAGGCGACGTAAATTTTCTGCGGCCTTGCCATCCAAAAGTTCCTGATCTGGAAAAAAGATGAAATAAACAACGTATACCGCAACTATCCAACAAAAATTAATGGATACCACCCACCTAAGCGTCGCGCTGTTATTGCTCCAGCTAAATGGCGCTATTAAATTGCAGGCAATCATAATAACGATGCAAACGTTGACGAACTGCCTAAATCGATGTGGGTCGACAATGAAAACGATCGGTACTGCGGCCAAAAAGAGTATTGAGAGCCCAATCAATGGTTTTCGAAACACATTCAATTTGTGAGGTGTATCGATAAGGTAGGCTGCGGCAAACACGCCGTACGCGGCGTGAATCTGGCCGGTGATAGGAATCCAGTATGGCGCGTCGGCTTTATTGACGCCCAGAAAAATGTAAAGGCTACCGTCAATAGCGGCCTCATGCAGTAACACCAGCGCGGCAATGCCCACATAGGCCAGCCACTTAACTTGTCCTAAAACGCCTATCCATAAGCTTATAAACAACAATACGCTGACATTAAACGTGTAATAAACGGGGGCCCAGCCGATCGTGCTACTGCTTACGTATATAACGCAGAATGAGACAGCAGCCGACAAGATGATTGGCAACAGAAGTGCGATACCTGGCGCGGAAAAATCGGCTTTCTGTGCCAGAGCTGGTGCCAGCGATGTATATGGCAATTTCGCGGATTCAGAATTCACCGCTTGCATCCTCTGGTTGTTGCTGCGATGCCAGGCTGATAGCCACGCGCGCTATAACACCGCGATCTGATACCACCTCATATTCGTAATGAAACCCCTGAAGAGTACAAATTTCCCGGACTGAATTATCCGACCCGGGGTGCACGCCTGAGCTGGCGCGTTGGGATTTTGGTATCCAGAGATCCGGTGGTGTTGATGACCCGGACAGATGCAGCTCGAAACAAATGTCGTTGGCACGACGGCGGCAGCCAATCAATATTCTTAAGTTATTCGATTGTCGTATGGCGGAGCTGATCAGATCACCCAGTACCCGTATCAGAGGTAGCGGTGCAGCGTTGATCATTGCGGTGCTGTTTTCAACTCTCAGAGTAGTATTTCTTGCTGAGGCTTCATCACTGTACAAGCCGTACAATGTCTGCAACAACACTGCGCTTTCGAAATCTTCTACCACTGAACCTTCTGGCTCGCTGGAGTCGGGTGTTGCTGTCAAATAATCAGTTGCTACTGTGTCGAGGTAGTCCAGGGTTTCGGCAATTTGCCTATCTATATTTTCCGAGTGTTGTTCTGCTAGCTTGGTAATCATTGTGCGCAATGAATTCAAAGGCTGGCGAATGTCATGAGCTGCAGAGCGCAATTGCCGGGAACGATAGCGCACCAGCTCTTGCGTTGACCGATACCTGCGCTCAGAATCCAACAAGGCCCTGCTTGCCGTTGATTCCGCATCAACCGCGGTAATCGCCTCGGTTATCGCCAGCAGTCGTTGATCTTCCATGAACTGGACCATGGCTGAGTAAATGATTAATGAGCTGAGCACCGTAAGTGCAATTAGAATCCTTCTAAAATTCTCAGCTGATTCTCCGTCCAGATTGCTTGTTTCGGGGAACAAAAAGAAATAGATAACATTCAGGGCAAATATCCAGCCGAAGTTTAGAAAAACCACCGCACGTAGACGCGGCATATTATTTTTCCAGCTAAAAGGAGCGACAACATTGCTAAATAGCATCAGCAGAATGGCTATATTCGCATAGGTTCGCATGACGTCTGCGTCAACGACGGCTAACAGTGGCATAGACAGTAGGCACAGAACGGAAGCAAGGAACGCGGGCGGCCTCATCACGCTAAAACGATGACTGCTTTCGACCAGGTAACCGCTGGTAAAAAACCCCCACGCGGCAACGCACAATCCAGTTATAACGATCCAGTATGGGGCAGTGGCCTGCGGGAAGCCTAGTAAATCAAATAAGCTGCCGTCAACGGCCGCCTCATGCGGAAGCATGAGAGCGCCCAAACCAACATAGGTCAGCCAATGTAATTGGCGCATGACGGAAATCCAAAGCGCCAGAAACAGCAGCACGCTAGTACAGAAAGCGTAGTAAATCGGGGTCCAGTTAAGGCTCTCGCCATATCCTGCGATTATAAACAAGGTTGGGATAACAGCTGCCGCGATGGGCAGGCTTAGCGCTACGGACAACCAAGCGGGTGTGGGCTTGGGCGCTGCGAAGCTGTTTTTGCTGTCGCTAAGACCTGGAACGTGCATTTTTATTTCGCAACAGTCGTGCCAATAGCAATTGGAATGCTGGTTTGAGCCCGCAGTATACTCGATCGAAATTGGGCTCGAATAGGGTGATTACCCTATGTACTGCGCGGGTTTGGTGCATTTAAACACTGACAGCAAGGGCTTTCTGCCTGTAACCGCCTCGGCTCAGGTGCTAGTATTCGTATCGCGATTGCCTGGACAATAATAAGTGCTGAGGTGTTTTATGAAAGCTCAGAAACGAGAATCATTGCAAGTGATCATAGCGGATGATCATGAGATTGTACGCAAGGGTCTTCAGGAATTCTTAATCGATGAGCAAAGTCGCAGCTATGAGTTTGACGTAGTTGCACAGCCCGCTAACGGTTTTGATACATTACTCGCCGTGAAAAAATTCACACCGGAATTGCTTTTCCTGGATCTTTCCATGCCTTTATCAGGTGGTAGTGAGATCGTTCCGGAAGTACAGCGCGTTAGTCCGGAAACCAAAATCCTGGTATACACAGCGTTACGGTCTTTTGGCGTGCTGTCCAACTTGATTGAACAGGGGGTCAACGCGATTTTTTCCAAAGGCATGCCTATGGAAATTATGCGGCAACAACTGCCATTAATTATTCAAGGAGGCCGTTTTATCGCGCCTGAATTCGAAGATATTGTTGGCAAGCGCAGCGCCACGCGTGAGTTGACGGCCAGAGAACGTCAGACGCTGAGCATGATACTTTCGGGTAAAACCAATCCAGAGATAGCAAAAATCTGGAGCGTAAGTCCTAAAACGGTAGACAACCATCGCACCAAGTTGATGGCTAAGCTCAATGTGCATTCTGCGGCTCAGTTAATGTCTTTGGCGTTGGAAGAAGGCCTGGTTGAGCAGTACAGCGGATTTTCCTAGGGTGTTTCATACACAACGCGCTGTAGTGACCCAGTTAGCGTTTGTAATGTGCATAATTACCACATTGATAAGCGGCTGAATAGGGCGATGTCCTCATTGCCTCGGGACCTGCTTGCTAAGAAAATAGCGCGCTGAACGGAATCACTCGCATCAGGCATTCTAGATAAGGTGCGGGGTGCTCCCAACGCGGCCACGGATGGCTACTACCTTGTTAGTGCTTACGAATATAAGCGGCAATGCCAATATACAGCGCCAATGCTACGGCCGCCATGCCAGCACTAACGGCGAACATTAGCCCATAACCCAAGCCTGCGCCAACGATGGAGGCCGCGATATTGGGACCGATAAATTGACCGAAGCCTTGAACACTTGGTATGAGTGCGACCAGTGAGCCGCTACGATCCATGTGCGCAAGAATGGATGATTGATAAACATCAGCGAACGTCCAAATTGTCATAAATCCAAATAAGCTAATGACAATGTTTACGTCGTTGACGCCGGCACTGAGCATTACAACGATGCCTACCAGCGCTACTAACGACAAGATCAAAGGTCTAAATAGTCCAAACCGTGTCGCGTAAAATGCGATAGCACAACCAGCGATACCCAGAAATGATGACCATGTCAGTACGCTACCAACCCAGTCCTCCGCAACTCCGTCTTCAAGTGCCGCCAGTTCTACGTAAGTAAAGTACCCACCGATGTTTATGTAGGTAAAACAAATGGCCAGTAGGCATATAAGCGGTAGCGCTCGTGGTGCCTGCCAGTTTACCGTGTTGTCAGCCAGTTCTTCTTGGGCGGCAAGCTCTTCCTTGTTAGACGGTTTGTCAGGAATAAAGAACACGAGAAATGCACACAGCGCGCTTAAGCTTATAAAGAATAAATAAATCTGGTTCATGCTGAACTGAGGTAAGTAATGCAGCTCAAGCGCGGTTGAAAACGCGAAACCAACCAACTCAAGATTGAAAGCGATGACTGGTTTGCTTGTTCCACCAAGGGTCACAACTGCCACTGCCGTAAATATACCGCTGCCCACACCAGCAATTGTTCTAAGTAACAACAATGCCTGGTAAGAGCTGTATTCCATGCATAAAAGGTTGGCGGTAATGGAAAGTAATACACCAAGCCATACCAGGTACCAGCGATTTACCTTGGCGACAAGAAATGCGGAAATTACAGCACCTAATGCCAAGCCTCCGAGGTCTGCTCCCCAGATGCGCCCAACTTGTTCAGCCGTAAAGCCGGCTTTTTGCACCAGTGCAGTACTCAATACCGGGACCGCTACCATCACCGCGTAGCCCACAAGTGCCATGAAAATCGCCACTGCTATCGAAGACCAGCGATCAAACTTGTTCTTTTGTAATTGTTCAGTCATGCATGGTGCGTTCTTTGCGGCGGGGTAACAGACTGCAGTCTACCCCATTACTAGCGTTGATAGCGTTTAGCCTTCAGCCGCTCTCTAGCCTCCGCTGAGCCATCATCAAAGGAGTTGAACCAGGCATCGCAAGGAAGTTCGGCTGCACCGTAGTTACATTCAAAATGGCGGTGATGCAGTTGATGATGAAAATGACCGATCGCAATCTGCACTCCCTTGCCAATACGCAAACGGTCATAGCCAACATGGCCATAGATTGCTGACAGCGTAAGGCAATAGAGGTGAAAGAAAATATGTATTGGGTGGGACGGAACAAAAAAATGGATAAACACGGAACTTAGGTATATCGCATGCTCAATCGGGTGCATTGATAAGCCAGACCACGGTCCAGTACGTACGTTTCTGTGATGAACTGCGTGGGCTATCAGGTACAAGGGTTTCCAGTGAAGCAATCGATGACCAAGGTAAAAGTGAAGTGATAGCCATAAAGGAATGACAAGAAACCAAGCGGCAAACCACAGCGGATTTGAATTCCAATCAGACCAGGGCGCTGTGCCGCTCGCTAATGTCCACAGCAGCACGGCTTCGTAACACGTCCAGATGGTGACGCCACTGAGCAGGGTCCAGAACATGTTGTCATATACCTGCTGCCCGAACGTAAAGCGTGTGCTGGTTTCGGTGGGGTCTCGCTCTTCGTATTTGAAGTCCATGCCTTGCATGCGAAATGTATAGAAGTAAAGGTGAAAGCCACCGGCGAACAATAGCGTGTAAAGCAAGTTTCGGCCGTAGACGCTTGCGAGCCATAGAGCAGTGGGGAGATTTGGCCCAGCAGCGTTTATGGCGTACAGATCTGGCTGAAGGACAAACCATGACAAGCATGCCAAAACTACGAAAGTAAAATACTCGGAAAAGGGTTTCCAGTTGGATACATACCAATTGACAGCGCCGCGAAGGTTCAGCGGCCATAGAAACAGGGGGTTATTTTCCGCTGGTCCTTCTGGCCGCCAGTGCCACTGAGTTTGTCTCAACTAAATGCTCGCTCCAGCAAACGAAGGAGCGCAATACACAGAACCCCCATCACAGGTAATCACTTCGCCCACAGTGTACGCCCCGGCGCGCGAGCTCAGAAATATTGCCAGACCAGCAATGTCTTCCGGAGTGCCAACTCGACCTCTTGGATTGGTGTTACCCACGGCCTGCCAATCAATGTCGGTGTCTCCGCCACCACCTACTCCGGTGCTGAGCATCCAGGTTGGGAATGGACCGGGTGCAATGGCATTGCAGAGAATATGGCGTTTGGTGAGATGGGTAGCCAGATTGCGTGTCAGGTGATGAACAGCGGCTTTCGAAGGGCCATATGAAAAGGTTTCAAACGCCGGCGATTGAATACCATCGACCGACCCTATATTGATGACTCTTGAAGGGTCTTCACTGGTCGCATTCTGTTCCAGCATTGGCAGCAGTTTTTGGGTCAGGAAGAATACCCCTTTCACATTGGTATCCATTACCTTGTCCCAGCCTTTCTCCGGAAATTCTTCCAGCGGCGCACCCCAGGAAACCCCCGCATTATTGACCAGAATATCGACATGGTCCTCAAGCCCGGACAGTGCTGCGACAAATTGCTCAATGCCGTCTAGCGTTGACAAGTCCGCGGGTAGAGAAATACAGCTACTGCCATATTCTGCCTGCAATCGTTGGGCGGTGGCATCGCACACTTCCGCTTTGCGCGAGCTAATATAGACCTTTGCCCCATTAGCAAGAAAGCCGGCAGCGATCATTTCGCCAATACCGCGTGAACCGCCGGTGACTACCGCTGTTTTGCCTTCGATTGAAAACAGATTTTTCATACAACACTCCTAGTTTGGTATAGTCAGTATGCTACTTGTGATTGATCAATCCAGCAAATAAGAATATAGGGAGTCTCCGAATGCTAATTCAACACTTATTGGGCTACTACGCCAGAAACAACCCCGATTTGCCCTGCATTACCTTTGCCGGTGAAACAAGGACATACGGTGAAATGGAGGCTCTGGCAAATCAGTTTGCTAACGGCCTGCTTGAACTTGGAATTGGCAGAGGGGAGCGCATTGCTGTCATTGGTGAGAACAGTCTGGCGCATGTTGTCATGGCGTTAGCTGCTGCAAAAATTGGAGCGATTTTAGTACCCTTCAACTATCGACTGGCCGCTGCAGAGCTTGAGTATGTGGTGGGAGACTCGGGTGCGCGACTATTGATGGTACTGTCAGATATGCAAGAAACACTGGCTGCCGTTCGAAATCTCCTACCTGCCGATATCATTTTGATGAGCGACGGATTGCCAGAACACACCAACTGGAAACAGTGGGTCAGCGGCTTTTCGCAGCAAGCACCTGGCTGTGACACGGATGAGCATGACCCCTATCTTCAGCTCTATACCAGCGGTACAACCGGATACCCCAAGGGCGTGGTTATATCTACCTATAACCTGATCTCTTTGTGCAACATGAACACCATAGCGACCGCACACCGGCCGAATGCTGGCGAATGTGCGATGGTTTGTGCGCCTTTGTTTCATATTGCCGGTATAGCTTCCATCATCATCGCGGTCTATGCAGGCCAGCATACCTTGCTGCACGAAGCATTTGATCCTGTGCGAATCCTGGATGACTTGGAAGCAAACGCAGTTGGAAATGTTTTTATGGTGCCGGCCATGATTGCAGCTGTACTGCAAATGCCTGATATTCGCGAGCGCGATTACTCTTCGCTTAAACAAATAAGCTATGGAGCGTCTCCCATATCGGAAACAGTGTTGTGTGAGGCAATGGAGGTATTCCAGTGCGACTTTACGCAGTTGTACGGAATGACGGAAACAACGGGTACCGTGGTTGCACTAACGCCTGCCGATCACCAACGCGCCTTGAACGGTCACCCCGGCTTACTGCTTTCGTGTGGACGCCCATCTGTGGGCGCAGAGGCAAAAGTAATGGATGGGCAGGGCAATGAAGTGCCCAGATTGGAGATTGGCGAAATCTGGCTTAAATCTCCTACCAATATGATGGGCTATCACAACTTGCCGGAAGCCACCGCCAGTAGCCTGACAGACGGCTGGGTTCACACCGGCGATGCGGGCTACATGGATGATGAAGGGTTTTTGTATCTGAAAGATCGTATCAAGGACATGGTGGTGAGCGGCGCTGAGAATATCTATCCTGTTGAAGTGGAAAACGCGGTTGCAAAACACCCATCAGTGCGAGACGTGGCCGTGATAGGCGTGCCTGATGAGAAATTTGGTGAAGCCTTGTTGGCGTTTATTGTATTGAAGCCTGATACCGAGTTAAGTGTTGATGGGCTGATAGATTTTTGTCGAGACAAAATTGCCGGCTATAAAATTCCCAGGCAAATGGAAATCCTTGATGAATTGCCGCGCAACCCCTCTGGCAAAATACTGAAAAAAATCCTGCGCCAACCTTACTGGGAAGGCAGGGATAGAGGTATCGGTTAACTGCCTGCCCGGTTGTTCGCTTGTTATACAGATGATCGAAAGATAGAGGAATACCTTATGCCTGAAGTCAATGTGCCGAACTTTGGTGAGTTGTTATCGCCGTTTATTAGCGCAGTGCCAGAGCACGCAGTACCTAATTTTCTTGCACTGCTCGAGCGTGGGGCAGCACAGCGCTATCGTGATTGGGCTGAGCAGTTACCTGCGTTTCGTGATGGCTTGCTTAAATGCGCTGATAGCGAAGACGAGATAGCCAATATTGTAGAGAGCATCTTCCCCATAGACAGTGCGTTGGCTGAAGAAATCAAGATTCCATTGCCCGCGGCAAGAGACACTTATTATGAGGTGTTTGAGCGTTTTACGGTTGCTGAACAACTGGCAATTCAAGCGGATGCCGAACTGCAAGGCGCGCGAGCCTGGGAAGCGATGCTTAGTGATGAACTGCCAAATGAAGTCAGGGAAGGCCTACAGACGTGCATGAGGCTTGAACAAGCAAGTTCCGCTTATTTGTACTCAATTATTGGGCAACTGAAGTAAATAGATCATTGATGGCGCCCCTGATTGACGCAGGCGCGAGCTCTTTCACTGCGTCGGCCCAGGCGGACTGTTAAGCGCACTCATGTGATGTTGTGAGAGGAAGCATCGCGCGAAATTCGTTTCCTTCTGATTGGGCGCTGCGAACAAGTATTTCTTTGAGTGATTCAATCTCTTCAAACGGTTTTTCGTAAAGACCTAAAAAACAATATTAGATTGTTAGTATGAATACTGATCGCCGGCGGTCATCAGAAGCCTCGGTCGATTGTTGCTAGGGTAGTTTTGTAATTGAAGCGAAAATGTTCGAAGAGCCAAAAAATGTCGGAAGTTGACATATCGCTGACAGTATTTCTACTTAATTGCGCATGTGATAAGGACTTTCTGCTCTCGTCTAACTATCCGGAGTTTGGTACCAGAGGCCGGACTCGAACCGGCACACTATCGCTAGCGGGGGATTTTGAATCCCCTGTGTCTACCAATTTCACCACTCTGGCACGAGGGCAATCTTACTTTTTCAGCC
>CAYGSL010000025.1:50476-60493 GCA_964352475.1 uncultured Pseudomonadales bacterium
TTGGGCCATCCTCCACCACGACACCATTCTGGTTTTGTCGGGCTTTGGTTGCAGGGCGCGGATTATAACAAGGGATTCGCTGCGTGCAATAGTATTGCGTCGGCCTTACAATGCGCAGCTTTGCGGTTGGCAGCCAGTCTCACATGCGTCGTCAGGATTTTCACTTTGATTTACCCCCGGAGCTAATAGCCCATTACCCCTCTGAACAGCGCACAGACTGCCGTTTATTACACCTCGATGGTGGTAGTGGTGCGATAGTGCATACGCAGTTTGACGCCGTAAAACACTTGGTGAAAGAGGGTGATCTGCTGGTTTTTAATGACACAAAGGTGATTCCAGCGCGGCTGCATGGTCGAAAACCCACGGGTGGCAAGCTTGAGATTCTGTTGGAGCGTGTTCTGGGCGATGGTTTATTGCTGGCCCAGGTGGGTAGCAGCAAGCCAATCAAGCCCGGCGCAGAGTTACAGATTACTGCCAGGGGATCGGATCAATATGTTGGTTCCTTGTTCATGGTAGAACGTCGCGAGGGCTTTTTCGTACTCAGACTGGATGAAGGCTTGGGTTTTGATGAGTTGTTTGCGAAGGCCGGACATATGCCGCTGCCGCCTTATATTAAGCGAGAAGATGAGCAGTTGGACGCCCAGCGGTATCAAACGGTATACGCTAACCAAAGTGGCGCTGTCGCCGCGCCAACCGCAGGTTTACACTTTGATGAAGCGCTAATTGAGGACTTGATCGCCGCGGGTATTGACACCACCTTCGTGACTCTGCACGTGGGTGCCGCGACGTTTCAACCGATCAGAGTGGATGATGTAGAAGAGCATCAAATGCATTCCGAGTACATAGACGTAAACAGTCGGTGTTGCGATAAAGTCCGGGCCACCTGGCAGCGAGGGGGGCGGGTTATTGCGGTGGGCAGTACCAGTGTGCGGGCGCTGGAATCTGCGTCACAAACCGGCCAGCTCAAGCCATTTTGTGGCGACAGTGCCTTGTTTATTTACCCCGGTTATGAATTTCGGTGCGTGGATGCGATGATTACCAATTTTCACTTGTCGGAATCGAGTTTGTTAATGATGGTCAGCGCTTTTGCAGATCGTCAGCATGTATTGAATGCCTACCATCAGGCAATTGCTGAGCGCTATCAGTTTTTCAGTTATGGTGATGCGATGTTTATTGAAGGAAGTCGCGCGCCTGCCTTGCGTGGTGCAATAGCATGAAGTTTCAGGTATCGCACACCAGTGGCAATGCCCGCCGCGGCCAACTCCACTTTGAGCGTGGCATTGTGAACACACCTGCGTTTATGCCGGTTGGCACCTATGGCACGGTGAAAGGTGTCACGCCCACCGATCTCACTACCATTGGGGCAGAGATTATCCTGGGCAATACTTTCCATCTGATGTTGCGACCGGGCATGGAAGTTATTCAGGCGCACACAGATCTGCACGGATTTGCCAACTGGCACAAGCCCATTCTTACGGATTCGGGCGGCTTTCAGGTGTTTAGTCTGGGTGATCTGCGCAAAATCAGTGAAGCCGGTGTGGAATTTCGCTCGCCCGTAAACGGCGATAAAGTGTTTTTAGACCCTGAAACGTCTATGCAGGTGCAGGCAACGCTGGGCGCCGATATAGTGATGATTTTTGATGAGTGCACTCCGCACCCGGCCAGCTTTGAACAAGCGAAATCGTCCATGCAGCTGTCGATCCGCTGGGCACAGCGTAGCGCCGTCGCCCATGAGCAATGTCAGGCCAGTCGCAAGGTGTCTGAGCGGGCAGCACTGTTCGGTATTGTTCAAGGCGGTATGTATGAATCACTGCGAACTGATTCGCTGCAGGGGCTTTGTGACATTGGCTTCGATGGCTACGCTATTGGTGGCCTGTCGGTAGGCGAGTCCAAGGAAGATATGCAGCGCGTGCTTGCCCACCTGCAACCAATAATGCCAGTGGATAAACCCCGTTATTTAATGGGTGTAGGCACGCCTGCCGACATTGCCAACGCAGTGATGCAGGGCGTTGACATGTTTGATTGCGTAATGCCCACTCGTAACGCACGCAACGGTCATTTGTTCACTTCCGAAGGCGTAGTGCGCATTAGAAATTCGAAGCACAAACACAGCACATTGCCGCTGGATGAGGATTGTGCCTGCTACACCTGCCAGAATTTCACTCGCGCTTACTTGCACCACTTGGATAAGTGCCAGGAGATGCTGGGTGCCCAGCTCAACACCATTCATAATCTCACCTTCTATCAAAAGGTGATGGCGGATTTGCGCCTGGCCATTGAACAGAACAAATTGGCAGATCATGTACGCGATACGCGGTATTTGCACGATTAAGCAGTGGTACAGTATGGCCCAGCTAAGTTCTCTTCCAAAGTAACAGGATTTTGAAAAAGATGAGCGAATTAATATGATCTACAGTTTGCAGGACTTACAGGTAAGCTTCGCCGGAAAGCCAGGTTTCATAGCCGATAACGCAACTGTTATCGGCAGCGTGACCCTGCATGAAAATTGCAGTATCTGGTACAACGTTGTAATTCGCGGTGATTGCGAAGAAATGGTGATTGGCGCCAACTCCAACATACAAGACGGCAGCGTGCTGCATGTGGACCCTGGCTACCCGCTGCACATTGGCAAGAACGTGACCATTGGCCACAAAGTGATGTTGCATGGCTGTAGTATTGGTGATGGCAGTTTGGTCGGTATCAATGCTGTGGTGCTCAATGGTGCCAAAATCGGCAAGAATTGCCTGATAGGCGCCAATGCCCTGATACCAGAAAATATGGAGGTTCCAGACGGTTCACTCGTTGTAGGTTCACCAGGCAAGGTAAAACGAGCTCTCAATGATGAGCAGATTGCAATGCTTGGAATTAATGCTGAGCACTACGTACAGAATGCAAAACGGCACGCTGAATTCCTGAAACGAGATACTGACCGAGAAGAAGAACTGCGCTCTTGAACAACAGTGATGAAGTTGCGTCACCCTGCGTACAGATTTGTTGTCTGGATGAAAAAGATATTTGCATCGGTTGTTTTAGAACGACAGATGAAATTCGTGACTGGACCTTGTTTTCCAACGAAGCGAAGAAAGAAATTATAAAACTAACGCATCAACGATATCAGGATAAATACAGCAATGAATGAATCGATTAATGAGCGAATGAATACCGGTTTTTTTGGGCATCCGAAAGGTCTGCAAACGCTGTTCTTTACCGAAATGTGGGAGCGCATGAGCTACTACGGCATGCGTGCACTTTTGGTTCTGTTTATGACGGCCACTCTGCAAGAGGACGGTTTACAGCTGAGTACGGCAACGGCGGTTGCTATTTATGGCCTGTATACGGCCTCAGTCTATTTCATGGGCTTGCCCGGTGGCTGGATCGCAGACCGGCTGATTGGCGGGCAAAAGGCCATTTGGTACGGTGGAATCGTCATTATGTGCGGCCATATTGTGCTGGCCATACCCGATGAAAATACGTTTTTCATTGGTTTGATTGTTGTCGTTCTGGGTACTGGTTTGCTCAAACCCAATATTAGTGCGGTCGTTGGCCAGCTGTATAGCGTGGAGGATCAACGCCGGGACAGTGGCTATGCCATTTACTACATGGGTATCAATATAGGTTCACTCATTGGGTATACCATTTGTGGCTACCTGGCAACGACTATGGGTTGGCACTGGGCATTTGGAGCGGCCGCGATAGGAATGGCGTGTGGGCTCATTCAATACAGAATGACATTGAGTAATTTACAAGGGGTTAGTTCTCAACCTGAAGCGCCTTTGTCTGAAGAGCGCAGCCGCAGAAGCTGGCAGCTGATCATCGCATTTCTGATTTTGCTTGCGTTGGTAACAGGTATGGCGATTACAGGCGTGTTTACCATCAACGCTATCGCTACAGCGCGCTACACGGCTGTGGCATTCACTTTGATGTTTGTTATTTATTTCAGCATGATTTATTTTCGCGGCGACCTCTCAGACATAGAAAAGAAGGGCATGTTAGCGCTATTGCTGGTATGCGTTGCCTCAGCGTGTTTTTGGTCTGGTTTTGAGCAAGCGGGCTCTACACTCAATCTCTTTGCCAGGGATTACACCGATAGAATGGTTGGCAGTTTCGAAATACCGCCGGCCTGGTTTCAGTCGGCCAATTCATTTTTTATTATTGTGCTAAGCCCTTTCTTTGCCGCGCTTTGGATTAATTTGGGTAAGCGCATGGTCACACCCGCTTACGGCATTAAGTGCGCTGTTGGCCTGATCATTATGGCCGGCGGATTTATTGTGATGTTTTTTGCCGCACAAATTGCAGCGACTGGAATGAAGGCCGCGCCGTATTTTCTTGTGCTTACTTATTTCTTGCATACAGTTGGAGAGCTTTGTCTTAGCCCCATAGCACTCAGTGCCGTTAGCAAGTTGTCGCCGCGAAGATACATTGGTCAAATGATGGGCGTGTTTGTTCTAACCTATTCCATAGGCAACATTATCGCCGGACTGTTGGCCGGCAACTTCGATCCAAACAATGTTGCAGAAATTCCCAACCTCTATTTACAAATTGTTGTCTTTAGCGTTGGCGTAGGTGCAGTTATTCTGTTGCTGGGTCTGGTAACCCGCAACTGGGAAAAAGCGGTTGAAGAGTCACGCTAGTGTGTTGTGCCAGCTAATCCCAACCGCATTGCCGCCCTTCATTCTGCTCATCCAACCAAGCCTTAAGCGGCGCAAAGTAGGCAAGCAGGGCGCCTGAATCCAATTCAGGCTGCCCCGTCAGGGCTTGCATCGCTTCCTGCCAGGGTTTGCTGGTTCCAAGTTTCATCATTGCGTTCAGTCTGTCGCCAACTTCCTTATTGCCATAGATCGTGCATTCGTGCAGCGGCCCTTCATAATTGGCGGCTTCACACAACGCCTGGTGAAACTGAAACTGTTGAATATGCGCTAAAAAATAGCGCATATAGGGTGTATTGCCGGGAATGTGGTATTTGGCACCCGGATCGAAATGGTCTGATGTACGTTCAACGGGCGCTTCAATACCTTGATATTTTTCGCGCAGAGCCCACCAGCCTGCATTGTATTCCTCAGGGCTTAGCTCTCCGTTAAATACCTGCCAGCGCCATTTATCCACCAGCAAACCAAACGGCAGAAATGCTACTTTATCCAACGCTAATTGCAGCAACTGATCAATATCGTTATTGCCTTTGGGTTTTTCCTTAAGCATGCGAATTTTCACCAGATAATCTGGCGTTACCGACAAGGCGATAGTGTCGCCCAGGGCCTCATGAAAACCGTCATTCGCACTGCCCATAAAGTACACTGGTTGCTGGTTGTACGCGCGTTGATAGTAGTTGTGCCCCAGTTCATGATGAATGGTTGTGAAGTCTTCTGCGTCTTTCTGAATACACATTTTGATTCGCAGATCTTCTTTGCTATCCAGATTCCAGGCCGAGGCGTGGCAAACAACATCACGATCTTTTGGCTGAACGAACAAAGAGCGTTCCCAGAAAGTATCCGGCAGTTTGTCTAATCCCAGCGAGGTAAAGAAATTTTCAGCAGTGCGCACCATATCCAGCTCTGACATTCCGCTGTCTTCAATCAACTGGGTAACATCAATGGCTTCAGCAGAACCTGCGTTCTCAGGCTTTACCAGGTCATAAATGTTACCCCATTGCTGCGCCCACATATTGCCGAGCAAGTGCGCGGGAATTTTGCCCTGGCCGCTTACAACATCAGACCCATAATGGTCTGAGAGCTTCGCTCTTACATGGCAATGCAATGCATCGTAGAGCGGCTTTACACGATTCCATTGCGCATCAGCGTCTGCCGCAAATGCATCCGGGTCCATGTCGTAACCCGAACGCCACATAAACCCCAGGTCCTTAAAGCCAAGTTCTTGAGCACCCTGGTTGGTAATTTCCACCTGGCGTGCGTAGTCTTTTTTCATCGGTGGCGACACTTCCCGCCAGCCCGCCCATATATCTTTCAATTCGGCGGCATCGCGGCTATTGGCCATAACTTTGTTCATTTGAACCAGATCAAGACACTCATCCGCTGATTTGTTAGACGGGCAATATTTGCCTTTGCCGTAGCGCGCTTCAAGTCCGGCGGTAATCGTTGATAATTCCTCAGCGAGCTTCTTGTCGTTGGGTGCTGGCAAACGAATAGCCTGCTTCAGAGTGTCTAGTTTGCGTCGCACAACATCGTTGACTTCCACATCGTCAAAGTTAGCGGCGCGCTTGGCTAACTGCACTGAATACAAGGTGCTGCGTGCATCATGCCGGGCAACAACAAACTGGCTGTCGTAGGTAATGAAGTTGGCGGCAATCCAGGACAGTCGCGCGCCTTCCTCGGAGCGCGCACGGATTTCAATCTCCGCCGCATCGAGAAACTCAATCGCGTCCGCTTCCCTCAGCGTTTTCTGCTCATTGTCCTTGTTGGCGTGCAAGGGTGTGCATGCCAGCAAACTTGTCATAAATACTGCGATAAATGTGCGATGCATGAGTAATTTCCTTTTCTGATTCATAGTGTGCGCTGCAAGCCTACTTTATGCGCTCAACGCCGACGCTGCGCCCGGACGCAACAATTTGCATCCGGTAGTGCCCCAGCCAGTTTCGGGTAATTAGTACTTCTGGAGACTCCAGATTGGCGTCATGGCGACCCTTCAAGCGTTGCTTCCAAACCTGACCATTGTCCAGTTCAAAGACGGTTTCACCGCGCCAACCCTCAAATCGACCAACAATGCGCGCCGATACCTTTTCTTCTTTCTGCGCTTTCTTAACCGTTTTCGACTTCGCGCGAACCACAGGGGCCTCTGTAGCGGTGTATTGGGTGAGCCATTGATTCAATTTGATCAATTCTTGGTCACTCAACTGCTGAAGACCGGCCGCTTTGAACTCTGCAGCGGTCATTAATTGCTCAATGCCAGGAAAGTCGGATTTTTCCTGTGCCTGTACCGACAAAGCAAACAAGCCGGCTAATATTGCATAACTAATTGATTTGTTTATATAAAGTGGGTTCATAACAAGCTTCTATGTGGTCAGGATTACGCCACTTTATCGCACACCAGCCAAGCCTGACAAACGCTATAGCAGAGCCAAAAAAAAACGCCAATTTTATTTGAGGTGGTGGGGAACTTCTTCGTTATATGCGGGTACAGGAGTGGTTTCCACACCTAAAACCCGGGGTTCTGCCCCGAAAACATGTTCCTAAAAGGGGAAAACAATGAAAAGAAGCAAGCTGGCCTCTGCGCTGCGCATTGCGACTGGACTTGGGCTTGGTATAGCGGCACTGCCGTTTGCCGGAAACGCCTTAGCTCAGGATGAAGTGCTAGAGGAGGTTATCATTACTGGTAGCCGAATTACGCAGCCGGGTATGGTTTCATCGAGCCCAATTAACTCGATCTCTGAAACTGAAATCGGTTATTTCCAACAACCTGAAATTGAAAGAATCATCAAGCAACTGCCTGGCACCATTCCTGGTGACGGCCAGAACGTAAACAATGGTACTGCTGGTGCAGCCACCATCGATTTGCGTGGTCTTGGCGCAGAACGTAACTTGCTGCTGCTGAATGGTCGCCGCATGGTTCCGTTCAACTACGACGGTGAGGTTGACTCAGCGTCTGTACCTACTGCCTTGCTTGAGCGTGTTGACGTAATCACTGGTGGTGCATCAGCAGTATACGGTTCTGACGCTATTGCCGGTGCGGTTAACTTCGTACTCAAGCGTGACTTCGAAGGTGTGGAACTGCGTGCAAACCGCAGCCAGACCAGCGAAAGCGATGGCGAAGTAAACAACCTGTCGATCACCATCGGTTCTAACCTGGCGGAAGATCGCGGCAATATCGCTTTCTCTGCAAGCTACATGGATCGTGAGCAAGTATTGCTTGGTCAGCGCCCATTAGGTCAGCTGGGTATCGACACTGCAAGCGGCGCAAACTTTGCAGAATTCCTGGCAGGACAAGGTCCTTTACAGCCTGAAGCAGGTTGTGGCGGCCCTAACGTTGTTGCTGCTGGTGGTTCTACTACCTCTATCCCAACTCGCTTCGCGATCGTTGGTGCTGGTGCTGCTGCATCTGGCCAGTTCCGTGAAGATCGCACGCTGGGAACAGAGTGTAGCCGTTTCAACTTCAACCCTTTCAACTTTTATCAAACGCCAATGGAGCGCTATTCAGCGACTGTTACTGGTCACTTTGATATCACTGAAGAAGTGGAAGCCTACTCGACAATCAACTACACCAACACAACTGTTGTGCAGCAGGTTGCACCTTCAGGAACGTTTGGTGCTACATTCTTCCTGCCTCTGAACAATCCTCTGATCGGTGCTCAGGCACGTCAGTTTATGATTGATGCTGGTAACACTGCATTAGCGGCCGGTACACTAACACAAGGTAATGTCCGTGGTGGTGAAGCTGGTGCGAACTGGGAAGATGTAAACGCCAATGGCGTGGTTGATGCCGCAGACTATCTGAATACTCAACTGCGTCGTCGTACTCTGGAACTTGGCCCACGTACTGAGCGTTATGACTCAGACATGTGGACTGCGTTAGCAGGTGTTCGCGCAGACATCGGTGCTGATTGGAATGTTGATGCGAGCTTTCAATACGGTGAATCAAACCGTACTACGGTTCGTGATGGTTACACTAACCTGACCAACATCCAGAACGCTCTTGATTCAAGTGATGGCGTTACCTGTAACGGCGGAGACGCAACTTGTGTGCCTCTCGACCTGTTCGGTGGTTTCGGTACCATCACAGATGCAATGGCTGGCTACGCACGTGCAATCGCACTGCAACAGCAAAAGTATGAGCAGACTATTTTGAACGTAACGTTCGATGGTCCGCTGAACTTTGCACAATTGCCAACTGCTGATTCACCGTTGGCTCTGGCTATTGGTTACGAAAACCGTCGTGAGAAAGGTCAACTGGAACCCGATGAGTGTTTGAAACTGGCTCCTGCCAGCTGTCAAGGTGGTGCGGGTGGTAACATCCTTCCAATCCGTGGCGGTTACAAGGTCAGTGAATTCTTCTTCGAAGGTAACTTGCCTCTCGTAGACGGCGCAGCGTTCGCTGAGTCTTTGAACCTGGAATTCGGTTTCCGTTCTGCGGATTACGACATCTCTGATGGTCAGGAAGAAACCTGGAAGATTGGTTTGAACTGGCGTCCGGTTGATAGCTTGATGGTTCGCTTAATGCAACAGCAAGCAACTCGCGCACCAAACATTGGTGAAATCGCTTCTCCGATTGTTACAGGTCTGGACAATGCAACACTTGATCCATGCTCAATTAACAATGCAGGAAATATCGATGCGACTCTGCAAGCTCTGTGTATCTCAACCGGTATGACAGCAGCCCAGGTTGGTTCTGTACAGGACATTGTTTCTGGTCAGATCAATACCTTGGAAGGCAGCAACCCAGCAGCGTTACCTGCGTCTGAGACTGCGGATACGTTCACAGCTGGTTTCGTTTGGACACCTGATTTTGAATTCTTCAATAATTTCCAGGTATCTGTCGATTACTACGATATTGATATCGAAGACTTGATTGGCGAAGCCTCTGCTCAGGAAATCCTGGACGGCTGTTACGTGGCGGGTATTGCCTCAGAATGCGCCAAGGTTATTCGTGTCGCGGGCGACCTGACACTTCCAGCATCTGGCGTGCAGCTGTTCACAACCAACCTTGTGTCTAAGAAAGCAGAAGGTATTGAGATCGGCATTAACACCGGTTTTGATATTGGCGTTGGTGAACTGCAGCTTTCTGCAAACATCAACAAGTACTTGGCTAACGAAGAGCAAACTAGTGCTCTGACAGGCGTTCGCGACTGTAATGGCTTCTTTGGAACCAACTGTGACCCAGTATCTGAGTTACGTTGGATCCAGCGCACAACCTGGTTGTGGGACAAGTTAGCTGTGTCACTGCAATGGCGCCACATTGGCGAGGTTGATATCGAGCCAAATGAAGCAGCAGCAGTTGCACCGTTCTTCCAAAGAATCCGTGCATACGACTACTTTGACTTCTTCGCCAGCTACAACATCAATGATTCGATTG
>CAYGSL010000026.1:0-57984 GCA_964352475.1 uncultured Pseudomonadales bacterium
CAGGAGCCTATTTTTAAATATGAAGAGTTGACCTATAAGCCGGGTTCTGTCGAGGACAGTCATTCATCTGGGACAAGTGTCACCACTTGCCTCAAGCAACCTACCCGAACCCCGCGCGGGCCGCACGTATGGGTTCCTATTTGGTCTTGCTCCAGGTGGGGTTTACCATGCCACGTAGTGTTACCACACGCGCGGTGCGCTCTTACCGCACCATTTCACCCTTACCGAACTGCTTGCACAGTTTGGCGGTATCTTTCTGCTGCACTGGCCGTAGGCTCACGCCCCCCAGGGGTTACCTGGCACCTTGCCCTATGGAGCCCGGACTTTCCTCCCCATCGCACGAACTTAATCGCGCAATAAAGCGACTGCCCAGTCAACTCTTGGCGGCACAGTACCTGTGATGCGGGCAATTAACAAGTGCAATCGTCAAGTCACTGCTCTCGCATGGTCAGCGCCAATGCGTACACGTCATTTTTTTTCGCGCCGCTTATTTTGGCCGCCAGGCTAACTGCCTGTTTTAGCGGCAATTCGGCCAGCAGCACAGCTAGCACTTGCAGCACTTCGCCCGATTCCGAATCCGAATCAGCACCTTCCACTAGCACAACCAGTTCGCCGCGCTGCTGATTGCTGTCATTCGCTACCCAGTCAATCAGCTCACCCAGCGGTGCCTTTCGAATGGTTTCAAATCGCTTGGTCAATTCTCTGGCAAGCACCGCGCAGCGTTCAGCACCCAGAACCTCGGCCATGTCTTGCAGGCCGCTCAGTATCCGGTGCGGGGCTTCATAAAAAACCAGAGTGTGCGGATAGTTAACAAACTCCTCAAGGCGGTTTTTCCTGGCACCACTTTTGGCGGGTAAGAAGCCGGCGAACAGAAAGGAATCGGTGGGCAATCCACTGACTGACAAGGCCGCAATCAATGCGCTTGGTCCAGGCACAGGAGAGACCGTGATATTTCTTTCTTGCAATTGACGAATCAGGCGAAAACCAGGGTCAGAAATCAATGGCGTTCCGGCATCACTGATTAAGGCAACGTCCTGGCCTGCCAGCAACACATTAATCACTCTTTGCGCAGTTTTTTCTTCACTGTGCTCATGGTACGGTATGCAATCGCAACGAATGTCAAAGTGATTAAACAATCGCTGACTATGGCGGGTATCTTCGGCCGCTACCAGGGCAACCGATTGTAGAATGTCGAGTGCCCGTGTGCTCATATCGGCGAGATTCCCGATAGGCGTTGCAACAACATATAACGTACCCGAAACGGACTCAGCGCCAGCGGTGCGCAATCCGCTCACCGGTGATTCGGCATTAGGGTGATTTGAGGTCATATAGGATGGTTCGAAATAAATTCGTTCTCGCAACAATTGCATTAACCGCAGTGCTAAGTGCCTGTTCAGGCATGCAAGACACAGGAGTGTACAGCAAGCCAGGCTCAACTGCTGCGCCCGCAAGCATTGACCAACAAATCGCTGTGCTACTGCAGCGCGCAGCAAAGCAGGCAGAACCTGATGCAAGCGTGTCGACCATGCGGGCCGTCAACTTGCTGATCGACAATTCACAGTGGGTGAGGGCAAGAACCGTTTTCTCCCGAGTTAAGCCAGATGGATTAACCGCCAATTCGGCGAGCGAATATCACATTCTATCGGCCACCTTTGCCAGACAAGGCGGAGATACCGCAGGCGTGGTGAACGCACTTGCACATATCCCGGAATCCAGTGACCCCATGATCGCCAATAATGATCAGCAGACAGCGATCGGTCAGTTAAGAGCGTGGGCGTTTTTGCAGCAGGGCCAAACTTTGGAGAGCGCAAAACAGCGGATTGCAATTGACCCCTTGTTGATTGATGAGCTTGATGTAACAGAAAATCGAGAAGCCATTTGGTTGGCGTTGAATGCACTTACGGACGAGCAACAACAAATCGCCCGCGCTGATCCCGACAGTGACTTGCGTGGCTGGGTGGCCCTGGTGAGCATCTATCAGGCCAACCAGGGAGATGTCTTCGAGTTGCGCCGTCAGCTCAGCCGCTGGCAGTCAAACTGGCCAAGCCACCCTGCAGCCAAAACCCTGCCCACAGAATTGGCCAGCACCATGGCACTGGATGAAGATATTCCACAACGGCTTACTTTAATGCTCCCAACCAGCGGCAAATTGGCAACCGCCGGTGCAGCAGTGAGAGACGGTTTTCTCGCCGCTTACTATGACAGTCAGCAAGCTGGCGGCCTGATGCAGATCAATTTGATCGATACTAACGCCTACCAGCGCTTCAGTGACGCGTATGCGGCCGCATTGGCGCAACAACCCGACATGATTGTGGGTCCGCTGCGCAAGCCGGAAATTGCCGCCTTGGAACACCTCGTCACGCCGGAAGGACCTAGAATTCTTGCCCTCAACTACGCTGAGGAAAGCGCTAGCACCGTCACAGACCAGCCAGCCGCCGATTTTTTTCAGTTCGGCCTGGCAGCGGGTGATGAGGCACATCAGATTGCCAGTACCCTGCTGAGCGATACACCGCAGCGAGCGTTGCTGATTCGTCCCACTGGCGATTGGGGCCAACGAGTTGCCGATTCCTTCAAAGAACCCTGGCTAGAAAACGGTTCCATCGTGCTCGATGAAGTCAGCTACAGCAAAGGCGACAATTTGTCCGAGCTTCTCAAGCAGGCGCTGTTGGTTGATCAAAGCGAATTAAGAAAGAACCGTGCCCAGGTTTTGTTAGAGGAAAAGCTGGAGTTTATTCCCCGGCGCCGCAAGGACGTAGATCTTTTCTTTATGGTCGCCCGCCCCGAAGAAGCCCGCTCCTTGAAACCGATACTCGCGTTTCATTACGCCGGTGACGTGCCAGTCTATTCTACCTCTCAAGTCTTTGCCGGCTTGGTTAGAAGACACCGCGACCGGGATCTTAACGGTATCATGTTCACCGAGACACCATGGTTGCTTGGCCATAACAGCGACCTCAGACAACGGCTTGACGAATTACTTCCCACCAAGAGCTCGTACGCCCGAATGCAGGCTTTCGGGGTAGACGCTTTTGGACTTGCGATCAGGTTGGGCTTTTTATCACGCTCACCCGATAGTAGCTACGCTGGTGCGACCGGACGCTTGTCTTTGGATAACAATAGGCGCATAAAGCGTGAACTGGACTTCGCGCAATTTGTCGCTGGCAAACCGCGTAGAATTGCCATCACGCAAAATGACAGCAATGTCGAAAGTGAGACTCAGGGTGATACGGGACTCTAGCACTCAAACAACCGGCGGCCTGGCTGAGCAGGCAGCAGCCGATTATTTGCAAGATCACGGCCTTACCAAAGTCGAGGAGAATTTTCGCTGTAAACTGGGGGAATTGGACCTGATCATGCGAGACAACCGCTGCTTGGTATTTGTTGAGGTTAGATTCCGTAAAAGCGATCGCTATGGTTCGGCAGCCTCCACCGTGACAACAGCTAAACAGAACAAGTTGAGAAAAACAGCTTTATTTTATCTCAAAGCCCGAAAGCTACAGCACGCCGCAGTCCGCTTTGATGTGATTGGCATGAAACCCGGCGAACAAGGCTGTTCGGACTATCAATTCCGCTGGATTAAAAATGCTTTTTAAAATTCCAGGATCAGCAAACTTTAGCGGCCTACATCAAGTTTTCTAAAATGACCGATATACATCGACTAAAAGCAACACTTGCCGCTAATGCCGAAATGACACTGGGTGGACTGGAATCAGTGTTGCCTGACGTAGAACTTGCAGCTCAGGCCATTACTCAAAGCTTTCTTAACGACGGGAAGCTTATTTGCTGCGGATCTTCAGCCACCGCATCAATCAGCGAATATTGCGCCGCCATTTTTGCTCACCGCCTGCAACGTGAACGTCCAGGCCTGCCGACCATGGCCTTAACCGGTGCCAGCATCGTTGGCCAGTCAGTTGCACACAGCGTATCCCAGCACGAAGTGCACGCCAGACAAATCCGCTCACTTGGCAACAAGAACGACTGTTTATTGATTTACGGACCTGGCGGAGATAGCCCAGCGAGTGTGCGTGCGGTCAGTGCCGGGCACGATAGAGAGATACAGGTAGTTGCCATTACCGGCAGCAATGATACTGACTTGTCGGCACTACTCACACCGGATGATATCGAGATAAGAGTGCCTACCAATAGCCTTGCCAGGCTGGCCGAAGCAGAGCTCTTACTGACCCATTGCCTGTGTGAGTCTGTGGAATTTCATCTCTTCGCCCTGGAACAGGAGAACATGTAAGCATGAGTCAAAGAGCCTATGAATAGCCTTGCACATACCACGCGCTACCTGCTGATACGAACCACCACGATGGTTGTTTTGATGTCGCTGCTTGGCGCCTGCAGTTCGCTGATCTCAGCAACCCGGTCTGGTCCGATTCAGGAAGACTATGGCAAACGCAGCTTTGGCAGCTTTATAGATGATGGCTTGATAGAAACCAAAACCAGGGTCAATCTCAAAAAAGCCGACGAGCAACTCCAGCAAGCCCACATTGGAGTGACCAGCTACAACGGCGTTGTTCTGTTAGCCGGTCAGGTTCCTTCTGCTGAGTTACGCGATTTAGCCGGTTCAGTGGCAGGAAACGTTCGCAACGTAAAACGGGTACACAATGAACTGGCCATCGCGGGGCCCATATCCTTACCGGCCCGCTCAAACGATTCCTGGCTAACCACCAAGGTGAAGAGCAAGCTGCTGGCATCAAGCGCAGTGAAAGGGCGAAGAATCAAAGTGGTGACAGAAAACGGCGTTGTTCATCTGATGGGCCTGGTGACCCGCAGTGAGGCCGACCAGGTGGTCGATGTGGTCAAGGGCACATTTGGAGTGCAAAAAATAGTTCGGATATTCGAGTACATCGACTGACAACAGCCGATGTACTGGTGGTTTGTTTGGCTTTTACTTAGCTATCTACTTATCTATCTACTTAACTAAGCGAAGATGCGATCTGCGCTGAACCACCTTGTCGTCGACTCTTTCTCGTCGTGGTGGAGGCTCGCCCGCCGGTTGTTCATGATCAAACAGCATGCCTTGACCGTTCTCTCGGGCGTAAATACCCAGTGCGGCAGATATCGGCACCATCACGTCAGTGGCAACACCTGAGAAACGCGCGTTAAAGCACATTCGCTCATTACTGATATCCAGATCAACGACCGCGGTAGGCGCGATATTGAGCACTATTTGACCGTCTTTAACATATTGTTGAGGCACGTCCACACCCTGAAAATTGGCATCTACCAACACATACGGTGTGCATTTATTGTCTAAAATCCACTCGTATAGGGCTCTTATCAGGTAGGGACGGCTGGATGTCATTGCCATTAATGGCTCCCGCTTCTAATTCTGTACAACATGTCCCATTGTATCAGTTTGCGTCGCGCATTTCCCTCTCACGCTCCGAAAGGCTGGCCTGAAATGACTCTCGGTCAAACAGGCTTTTCATGTACTGTTTCAGGGGTTTGGTTTGCCGCGTTTCAGGAATATCGATTTTTAGCCTGTTTAAACGCCATAAAATGGGTGCCATGCAACAATCGATCAGCGTAAATTCGTCGCTCATGAAGAAAGGCTTCTCTCCAAAAATCGGACCAATGGCTATCAAACCTTCGCGTAGTTCCTTTCTGGCTTCGTCTGCGCCTGGTCCATTCGACTCAATTTCGTCTACCAATTGGCTCCAATCGCGCTCGATTCGATAGATCAATTGCCGGCTCTCACCGCGGGCTACTGGGTAAACAGGCAGCAAGGGTGGATGAGGAAACCGCTCATCGAGGTATTCCATCATCACGTTGGGTTCATACAGAACCAACTCTCTATCCACCAGGGTGGGCAATGTGTTGTACGGATTCAATGCAGCAATGTCTTCGGGAAGCTCGCTACTGGTTAATTCAATGACATCAACCGTCACGCCTTTCTCGGCCAGCACGATCCTCACCCTGTGGCTGTAGTGACTAGCAGCATCTGAGAAGAAGGTCATTGATGACCGCTTCGCGAGGATACCCATGTTCACCTCATGTTCGCCTTTATCGCTTATCATTTTGAGGAGTCTCTCTCGCTTATCTAGTGTACGTCGCGCCAATATTCACGGTTAAGCAGCCAAGCAAACACCAGGAATACAGCAAGGAATAACATTACGTAGGTGCCAACACGCTGACGCTCCAGCACCATTGGCTCAGCTACGTAAGCCATAAATCCGACCAGATCTGCCATTGCGGCGTCGAATTCGTTGGCATCAAGCTCACCCGGTGTCACTATGTTTAGCTGGCCGCACTCGCCGCCCAACAGGTTTTCACCGCTTAAAATATCTCTTTTCACGCCGCCATTAGGTGCCAGCACCGGGCCAGGCCCGCATTGGGTCTCACCCTGCAGCTCTAACAACACATGCGGCATACCAACGTCTTTGAACACCCGGTTGTTAACTCCATAAGGTCGAGTTGGATCCGTGTAGAAATTTTTCAGATAGGTATATAACCATTCTGGTGACTTTGCCCGAGACATAAGAGTCAGGTCAGGCGGTGCAGCGCCAAACCATTTCTTGGCCGCAGCAATAGGCATCGAGTTTTCCATCAATGAGCCGATCTTGCTGCCATCAAATATCAGATTATTCATCATGACGTCATCAGGAATACCCAGATCGTTCGCCACGCGCTCGTAGCGGCTGTACTGCAATGAGTGACAACCCAGGCAGTAGTTCATGTACAAGCGCGCACCGTTCTGCAGAGATGCCTTGTCGTTGTAATCTATATCGATCTCATCGCACGGGATACTGCCGCAAGCGAAGGCTGATTCGGCGCCTACCGCCTTCAGAGGTATCCAGGAAAGCACGGCTACCAGCAGGAATGCCCCCATGGCGCGCCAGAAACCCATGCCGCCGTCCATAGTAATACGCTCAGGTTCAGGCTTCACATAATCCCTGGCAACCAGTCGCGGCATCATCAGGAAGAATACTCCCAGTACTGTCGCGTATATTGCAGCGAACAACATGTGGCCGGGATCAGCCCATATTGAACTCCAGTAGCTGACGACATAGCCGAGCATAAACAACCCGAAGCCTCCGCAGATAATAATGCGCAGCAACGGTCGTGTTGGGTTCGGGTTGGTATAGATTGGCATCAAGAGGAAGAACGCAAAATACACCAGAGTATTCACCTGCGCCATGAACGTTCTGGACTCGGACGGCGCTTTCACACCGAGCACGCCCAGGATAATAAATGATGCAGCAAACAGCAGAATCATAAACCTTGGAATAGCTCCCTTATAGCGTACCGACCTGACCGGAGATCGATCCAGCCACGGCAACACAAACATAATCGCTATGGCGCCAGCCATCACAATGGCGCCAAGAAACTTGGCATTAAACACCGTACTCAAGTCAACAGTAACAGCACGCAACATGGAGTAAAACGGCGTGTAATACCAGACAGGTGCTATATGCTCCGGCGTTTTCAGAGGATCAGCTTCAACAAAATTGGCGTGCTCAATAAAATAGCCGCCCATTTCCGGGAAGAAAAATATGATCGCGCAGAACACAAACAGGAAGATGACAATCGCCTGCAAGTCATGCACAGGCAGGTAGTGCGGGAAGAACGGTACGCTATCGAGCGGTACACCATTCTCGTCTTTGTGCTTCTTGATTTCGACGCCATCGGGGTTATTCGAACCAACCTCATGCAGCGCCAGAATATGCACAACAACCAGCAGTAAAAGAATGATTGGCAAGGCCACAACATGCAGTGCGAAAAAGCGATTCAATGTGATACCGGAAATCAGGTAGTCACCTCTGATCCACTCAACCAGTCCTTCGCCTATCACTGGTATAGCGCCAAACAAGGAGATAATCACCTGTGCGCCCCAGTAAGACATGTTGCCCCAGGGTAAAACGTAACCCAGAAAGCCTTCGGCCATCAGCGCGAAGTAGATCAGCATGCCAACGATCCAGATTAATTCACGCGGCTTACGGTAAGAACCATAGAGCAGCCCACGGAACATATGCAGATAAACCACCGCGAAAAACGCAGACGCGCCAGTAGAGTGCATGTAACGCAACAGCCAACCGTACTCAACATCACGCATGATGTATTCAACCGATGCAAATGCACGCTCGGCGCTTGGCTCGTAACTCATGGTCAGCCAAATGCCGGTTAGCAGCTGGTTAACCAGAACCACCAAAGACAACACACCAAAGAAATACCAAAAATTGAAATTCTTCGGGGCGTAATACTTGCCCATGTGCGTATCCCAGGCACGCACAACAGGCAGCCTGGCATCAACCCAATCAACTAAATCAACAAGATACTTCATCATCACGCTGTCTCCTGGTCTTCGCCAATCACAATGACGCTGTCACTGACGTAGCGGTAGGGAGGCACTTCAAGGTTAGTGGTAGCAGGTGCACCCGAATATACCCGGCCGGCCAGATCAAACTTTGACCCATGACAGGGGCAAAAGAACCCGCCCAGCCATTCCGCACCGCCCAGATCGGCAGCACCAATATCAGAGCGCAACTTTGGCGAACAACCCAGGTGTGTGCACAGCCCAAGCAAGACAACATATTCTTCCTTAATCGCACGACTAGTGGGATCAACATAGGCAGGCTGTTTCGACGCTGCAGATTCCGGGTCTTTCAATTTCTCGACCAACTTTGGCAAGTTGCCCAACGCTTCTGCTGTGCGTCGTAAAATGAACACGGGCTTTCCTCGCCACTCTGCCGTGACCATGCCACCTGGTTCAATTTTACCAATATCAACTGTAACCGGTGCGCCAGCTGCTTTTGCTCGTGCACTTGGATTCCAAGAACCTATAAAGGGCACAACAACACCAACTGCGCCGGCACCACCTACCGCTGCAGTCATCGCGCCGAGCACACGTCTCCGCTTTTGGTTAACGCCATCATTATCCACTGGGTAGTCTCCCGCCAACTAATGTGTGATTGAACATCTCGACCAGACGTAAAAAAACGCCCGGAGAGGACGTTTTTTCACCGACAGAATTGCATGCAATTCTGCCGAACAAATACCGCACGCTGATACAGCTCGCTCAGCGCTTGGAGAATTGTGGTCGCTTTCGTGCTTTCCGTAGCCCAACTTTCTTTCGCTCTACTTCTCTCGCATCGCGAGTAACAAAACCGGCGGCGCGAAGAGGCGTTCGTAAATTCTCGTCATATTCTAGCAGAGCGCGAGTAATTCCGTGGCGAATTGCACCAGCTTGTCCAAAACTACCACCGCCGCTTACGCTTATGTTGATATCAAACTTGTCGACCATCTCGGCAACTTCAAGAGGCTGACGCACAATCATACGCGCTACCTGACGGCCAAAATACGTATCCAGAGGTCGTTTATTAACCGTGATTGCTCCTGCCCCGTTTTGCAGGTAAACCCTGGCAGTGGAGGTCTTTCGCCGGCCCGTGCCGTAGTACTGTGTGTTTGCCATAACTAATGTCCGATTCGCAAATCTATATTTCTATTACTCAAGTGCATTGAAACAGGCCCGAAAGGCTTAGCCTGCTTCCTTGCCGCCATCCAAAGCGTCCTGGTAGGCCTGTAACTCATCCCAATCGCCTTTCAAGCACAAGGCCGACTGCTTGGCCCAGGTGCCAGGATCGTGCACCGCGTAACGGCTACCCGCAGCTGCCAGTATATCGCGAAGCTTGTCCAGCTCGGCATTTGCCAGATCTTCCCAGCTATTAATACCGGCGTCGTTCAACAAGCCCTCAATTTTTGGCCCGATGCCTTCTACAATTTTCAGGTCATCGAGCTTGTATTTCTTGCCGCCAAACGCAATCTTGTCTGCTTTTTGCGCCGTCGCGCCCTGTAAACCGGGTGCATCTGGGCTAGCCGCCTGCTCCGCTTTCTTCTTCGGTGCGGCTTTCTTCTTGGCAGCAGCTTGCTTGGGTGCGGCCCCGGCTGTAATCTCTGCTGGCTTTTCAGCTGCTGCAGATGCTACAAACTTGCTTGGCGTGTAGTTCTTAAATTCCTGTCGCGACTGCTCAAAATCCAGCGTTTCGGGTTGTTGGGCAGAGTGCGGATGTTCAGCACCAGGGTATACCTTGAGCTTGCGAAACATCTGCCTACCTAACGGGTTTTTCGGCAGCATGCCTTTCACAGCGTTTTGAAGTGCTCTTTCTGGTGCTTTTTCGAGCAATTTCTCCAGAGAGATACTCTTCAGGCCACCGGGATAACCAGTGTGGTGGTGATACATTTTGTCTTTCATCTTGCGACCAGTCACGCTGATGCTGGCTGCATTGACGACCACGATGTAATCACCGGTATCAACATGCGGCGTGTATTCAGCCTTGTGTTTGCCACGCAGGCGGTACGCTATGTCGCTGGCAAGTCTGCCAAGTGTCTTATCGGAAGCATCCACGACATACCAGCCGCGTTGCACTTCCTCGTTTTTCGCAGAAAAAGTCTTCATTGTAGGGGTATAAATGACGCCGAATTCGAGAGCGCGCATACTACAGAAAACGCAAAGCCAATTCAAGCACTTATGCGAAGCTCAGCCGGCAGCGGCAGCGGCGCTGTCGCAGCCCCGTTTGAACAAGCCAGCGCCTACGCTCGATGCTGGCGAGCCAAATAATCATGAGACTGCATTTCCAGCAAGCGACTACAGGTTCGCCTGAACTCAAACTCCAGCCCCGACCCCAAATACAGGGATTCTATTTCCACTTCCGCCGACACAATCAGCTTGACGTTACGATCATAGAATTCATCGATCAGGTTAATAAACCGCCTGGCAGCATCATTTTTCGCGTCATTCATCTGCGGTATGTCAGAAATCAGCACGGCGTGAAACTCTCTGGCCAACTCTATGTAGTCGTTCTGGCTTCGAGGCCCTTCGCACAGTTCTGCAAACGCAAACCAGACGACATCATCCGCGCACCAGCGCGCCTTGAGCTCGCGCCCTTCGATTTCCAGCTCAACGTTCTGGTGACCCGGCTCCGGAGCCAATTTGTTAAAGCTATCTAGCAACACGGCCTCCGCGTCGCCATCAAGCGGGTGATGGTATAGCTCGGCTTGCTCAAGGGTGCGCAAGCGATAATCCGTGCCACTATCAACATTAAGCACGCGGGTATGCTGTTTCAGCAAATCGATGGCGGGCAGGAATCGCGCCCGCTGCAAACCGTCTTTGTAGAGGTCTTCGGGTACGATATTCGAGGTAGCCACCAGCACAATGCGATGACGCTCAAATAGCAACTCAAACAAACCTCCCAGCAACATCGCGTCGGTGATATCCGAGACAAAAAATTCGTCGAAACAAATAACATCACACTCGGCCGCCAGGCGACCGGCCACTTGTTCCAGCGGATTCTTGGTACCTTCCAACGAGGTCAACTCAGCATGCACCCGCCGCATAAAGCGATGGAAGTGAACCCGCAATTTACGCGATCCTGGAAGCGTCTCGTAAAACAAATCCATCAGCCAGGTTTTGCCTCTACCAACGCCTCCCCACATGTAAAGCCCTTGTATCTGCACGTCGTCGCCGCCAAGCTTCAGCAGCTTGCGCAACCGGGATAGCATTGCTTCTGGTCTGGCCCCTGCGCCCGTTTGCAGCTTGCCGGCGGCTTGCAGATCATCAAAAACCACCTGCAACGCTTCGACCGCACGCCGCTGGGCCTCGTCAGTGCTAAACTCCGGTGAGGTCAGCAAATGGTTATATTGATTAAGTGGACCTGGTTGCATTATCTGCTGCTTGGTGAATCAGCCGCGCACTTTACCGCTCAGCTTGCGGGATAGCAATTATACCGATGACTTCCACGCCCAAGGGTGCGGCGTTATACTGATACGCTTACCAACGACGCTGTTCGTCGTGGTAGCTAGTTAGCCCGGAGAGAAAAGTGGAACAAAACGTCTTACTCGCATTGATCGCCTTTGGCGGTTTATTCATTGGCTTACTGATTGGAGTATTGGTGGGCAAGAAAACCGGTGCGGGATATAAGCGTGGCCAACAACTTGAGGGCCACCTGGCAGCAAAAGAAGCCGAACTGGAAGCTTACAAGCAATCGGTTCAGTCGCACTTCAGCGAAACAGCTGAGGCATTCCAGTCATTAAACAGTTCTTACGCGCTGTTGCAGCAAAAACTTGCAGGTGGGGCGCAGGCTCTGTGTGGTGAGACCAGCGGGCCATTGCTGCAAGCACCGGGTGTTATGCCTGAAGAGGTTGTTACAGAAGTCAGCGAGATGCAGACCGAATTGCCGCTTGAGCCGCCACGAGATTACGCACCCAAGAAGAGCCCGGATGAGAAAGGCATGTTGACCGAAGAATTTGGGCTGGAAAAGCCGGCGAACGACGCTGCTTAAAAAAAGCTTATTTCTGTATACATCCAAACCTATTTGAGGCCCACCTAAAAAGGCTGAGTTAGAACATCTGAGGTGATGAATCGAGTGGCGACTAACGGGACTGTGTGAGAGAGGGACCTCGAACACAAGTCCCCATGGATGGGTTTACGACGTGTCCCGTTAGTCGCCACTCGGTTCGTCACCGGTCCCGCAGCACAAACCGCTCCGTTCAGGCCGGGTTATCAATATCAACAAAGTGACACTCTAAATCCAGAGCGCCAGCAAGACAGGCGCCCAAAGCCTGCACACCATAGCGCTCAGTAGCATGATGCCCAGCTGCATAAAAATGTATTCCCGCCTCACGCGCACTGTGAACTGTTTGTTCAGACACTTCACCGGTTATATAGGCATCAACACCCAACTCAATCGCCTGCTCAATATAACCTTGTGCACCGCCAGTGCACCAGGCCACCGAACTTAGCTTCCTTTCCTCCAGCGGGTCCTCAGCTACGTGCAACGGCTGCCTGTCCAGGCGAACAGAAATATGCTCGGCAAACTCAGCGCCAGTCATTGCCTCGCCCAGCTCGCCAACCATTAACAGATCTTGTTCAACCGAGGCGGCATTACCTTGAATGGACAAACCTAAAACTTTGGCCAGGCTGGCGTTATTTCCGTATTCGGGATGAGCATCCAGCGGCAAATGGTAGCCCAGCAGGCTTATATCGTTATCCAACAGACTTTTGATTCGCTTGACCCGTCTACCGGTCAGAACAGGCGACTCACCACGCCAAAAGTAACCGTGGTGAACCAGAATTGCATCGGCCTGCAGGTCGATGGCAGCGTCGATCAAGGCTTGGCAGGCGGTAACACCGGTGACGATCCGCGAGATAGATGATCGCCCTTCTACTTGCAGACCATTTGGGCAATAGTCTTTAAAGCGTTGTGGCTGCAAGGTTTGGTCGGCCAGATTAATTAATTGCTCTAGTGTGCAGGGCATATTCTCTTCGTGTCCAGTCAGTGTAGTGTGGCATTATAGAGGTGCCTTTTCGCAATGCCGAGAGACCACGCCTTAGGGCGCAAAAATAATGCGAGCGTTCTTTTCCTATATTACCTGGCCCGTTATATGTGGCGTGTTGCTGGGCATGTTAATTCTGCAGTTATTGGGTAATCGCAACCCGGCGCAAGTTACGTTGCCGAGTTTTGCGCCGGCCGTGGAACGCGCTTCACCGGCAGTGGTGAACATATTTACCAGCAAAACAGTACGTGACCGCAGGTTGCCTGCCAACCCATTGCAAAGGTTTTTTCGCCAGGATCGACAGGAACGCGTACAGCGCAGTCTTGGCTCTGGCGTTATTATGCGCGCTGAAGGTTATGTGGTAACCAATTTTCACGTGGTCAGCGGTGCGGACGAAATACTGGTTCTGCTGGCGAACGGGCAAATCACCGAAGCGGAGCTGATGGGCATTGACCGGGAATCAGATCTCGCCTTACTGAAAATTCCATTTCAGGATTTGCCGGTGATTCAGAACGCTGATGTGCAATCTTTGCGGGTGGGCGACCTGGTGCTTGCGATTGGCAATCCTTACGGCTTTGGTCATTCGGTTACGCAAGGCATTGTCAGCGCCACTGGACGTTACGGTCTGCAGCTGATGACGTATGAAAACCTGATTCAAACCGATGCGGCGATTAATCCCGGAAGCTCTGGCGGTGCATTGGTTGATACCCAGGGACGTTTTTTGGGCATTATCACGGCGAATTACTCTACTGGCAGTGGTTCAGAGGGGATTGGGCTGGCGATTCCCGCCGACAATGTCAGTATGGTTGTAGACGATTTAATTCAGCACGGCTACGTGATGCGTGGCTGGCTGGGAATTGAGGTTGAACAAACTGTAAACGGTGTATTACTCACAGGTACTCACCCGCAAGGGCCTGCCGATGTCGCCGGCTTGCGCTCAGGCGATTTGTTAACAGCAATTGACGGCCAGGCAGTCGTAGATCCTATTCAGGCCATGAACATCATCGCTTTGAAACAGCCTGGAAGCGAGATTGAGATTGCTATTAAACGCGGCGAATCGCAGGCCAGTGTGATTGCGTCAATCGGACTTAGATCGCCGCGCTAATGCAGACAGGGCATGCGCCTGCAAGCCCTCACCGTGCGCCAGCTCCCCGGCAATCAGTGCCAATTTATCAGCGCCAGCCGGTGAGCAGTTAATCAAGGAAGAGCGCTTTTGAAAATCATACACGCCTAAGGGTGAAGCGAACCGCGCCGTACCCGAAGTGGGTAATACGTGATTTGGGCCAGCGCAATAATCGCCAAATGCCTCAGGCGAATGCACACCCATAAAAATCGCTCCAGCGTGCCGAATAGATGGCAACAATGACTCAGGCTGGTTCACGGCTAACTCAAGATGTTCGGGAGCAATTCGGTTCGCAAGTTCAACGGCCTCATTCAAATCAGACACTTCAATCAGTGCCCCTCGATCATGCAGAGATTGGCGAATGATAGCTTGTCGATTCATGTCCGGCAGCAGTCGCTCTATACTCTCCTCCACATCATCCAATAAGGATTGGCTAGGGCTAAGCAATATTGATTGCGCCATTTCATCGTGTTCGGCTTGTGCAAACATATCCAGCGCCAACCACTCCGGGTTGGCATTATCGTCAGCGATGATCAGAATTTCCGAAGGCCCGGCAACCATATCCAGACCCACACGACCAAACACCTGACGTTTGGCCTCGGCAACATACACATTGCCAGGTCCGGTTATCTTATCGACGCGCGCAATACTCTCGGTGCCATAGGCCAGAGCCGCAACCGCCTGAGCACCACCAATCTTCCAGACCTCATCCACGCCGGCAATAGCCGCCGCAGCAAGCACCAGCGGCGATACTTCACCGCCAGGCGCTGGAACCACCATACAGACATGTTGTACGCCTGCTACCCGGGCAGGAATCACATTCATTAACACCGAAGATGGATAACTGGCTTTACCGCCAGGCACATAAACGCCAACGCGGTCCAGCGCAGTCACTTGCTGGCCAAGTATTGTTCCATCAGCTTCTTCAATATGCCATGACGACTGTTTTTGCTGTTCATGGTAGTTCCGTATTCGCTCGGCAGCCTGGCCAAGACTGCGCAGATGTGCGGAGCTTATCTGTTGTTTGGCCGAGTCAAGATCGTCGCCACGCAGACACATACCTGAGATGCTTGCAGGTTTCCAGCCATCGAATTTTTCAGTGAAATCCAGTAAAGCGGCATCACCTGCGTCGCGTACGCTAGCTATTATTTCGCTAACACGTTGACGCACAGCCGCATCATCCTCGCTGTCAAACGCCAGCAAGCGGTCCAGTTCCAGCAGAAAGTCATCTGAACTACTATCCAGCCTTGAAATTGTCACACCACGCCTACCTGTTGCTAGCAATCCGTCTATGTCTGTTGCGCATCCACGGCCGCACGAATTTTGTCACTCCAATGCGTAACAAGCTCATACTTCACTTTCAACGCTGCCTTATTGGCGATAAGCCTGGAACTAACATTTGCAATCAGCTCTCTCGGCTCAAGGCCGTTGGCCGTCAACGTATTGCCGGTATCTACCACATCAACAATTTCATCCGCAAGGCCAACGATTGGCGCAAGCTCCAAAGCGCCATAGAGCTTGATCAGCTCCACATTCAGGCCTTTTTCTTCGTAGAATTGGCGAGCTATATGGGTGAATTTACTCGCAACACTGATTCTCTGCCGCCTGCCATCAATATTGCTCTGCCCTATTGGTGCGGCTGTCATCAATCGACAGCGAGCAATACCAAGGTCCAGCAATTCATAAATATCGGCCAGGCCATACTCCATCAACATATCTTTGCCGGCAACACCCAGATCAGCAATGCCGTGTCTCACATAGGTGGTTACATCTGCGCCGCGCAAAACCAACAGGCGCACATTTTTTTCGTTAGTTTCAAATACCAGTTTGCGTGAGGCGTTGATGTCTTCGCTGGGCTGAATTCCGGCGGCCTCTAGCAGTGGCAAGGTTTCTGCGAGAATCCGCCCTTTTGTCAGGGCTATTGTGATCATATGTCAGTCCGTTATACGCCTGATGTCTGCACCAAGCTGCTGCAATTTTTCCTCAATACATTCGTAACCACGATCAATGTGATAAATCCGATCCACTATCGTCTCGCCCTGCGCGACCAGGCCCGCAATGACCAAACTTGCCGAGGCGCGCAGATCGCTGGCCATCACCGGCGCCCCCATTAATTTGTCTACGCCAGTCACAATCGCTGTATTTCCTTCAATGACTATGTTTGCCCCCATACGATTCATTTCATGGGTTTGAATCAAGCGATTTTCGAAAATGGTTTCCGTCACATGCGCACTGCCATCTGCAATGGTGTTCAGCGCCATAAATTGCGCCTGCATGTCGGTAGGAAAACCTGGGAACGGCGCCGTTTTGATACCTACCGCTTTTGGCCTGCGGCCATCTGATTGCAAGGCAATCCAGTCATCACCCGACTGCAGCTCGAAGCCGCTTTCCCGCAGTTTAGCCAGCACAGCATCCAGTGAATGAGGGTCGGTTTGTTTCACTTTAATTGAGCCGCCAGTAGCAGCCGCAGCTACCAGGTAGGTACCGGTTTCAATGCGATCGGGCATTACTGAGTAATCACAGCCGTGCAGCGCATCTACTCCCTGAATCCGTAAGGTCGCTGTACCTATGCCTTCAATTTTGGCACCCATTGCGTTCAGAAACCGGGCCAGGTCAACAATTTCAGGTTCCATTGCGGCGTTCTCAAGAACGGTCTCACCGTGCGCCAAAGCAGCGGCCATCAATAGGTTTTCCGTACCTCCCACGGTGACGGTTTCCATGAATATGCGAGCACCGCGCAAGCCACCCTTGGCGTGCGCCTTAATATAGCCATCCTCTATCGATATTTCTGCACCCATGGCTTCAAAGCCGCGCAAATGCAAATCGACGGGACGGCTACCGATAGCACACCCCCCCGGAAATGAGACCTCTGCCTGTCCGAAACGTGCCAGCAGCGGGCCCATCACCAGAATGGAGGCTCGCATAGTCTTTACCAGCTCGTAAGGAGCGACGTACTGGTCCAAATCAGAGGCATTAATTTCAGTGCTTAGATTATGGCCGACGGTAATATCTGCACCCAGGCAGCCCAACAGATCGATCATTGTCGTGACGTCATGCAGGTGGGGAAGATTGTGCAGGTGTACAGGTGCAGGGCACAGTAAACTCGCCGCCAGTATGGGTAGCGCCGAGTTCTTGGAACCGGATATTCGAATTTCTCCGTCCAGCGGAGTGCCGCCGCGGATTAGCAATTTATCCAAGCGTGTACCTGTTCACTATTATGGTGTATCTACGATTGCTATCCAGCCACCGCAAGAGCAGCCCGGGCAGGAAATTACCCGAGCTGTTGGTACTCTTCAGGCGTATGGGCGCGGATATTCACCGCGTGTAATCGACCATCTGCAATCATATCAGACAACGGCGCATAAACGGCTTGTTGACGTTTCACAGGGTTTAATCCTGCCATATTTTCAGTCACTACCGTCACCGTGTAGTGCCCCCCCTGCTCTTCTACCAGCACCTTGGCGCCGTCAAAGTGGGATTCAACACAGCTTTTGATTTCGTTTAATAACATGTCGCTATTCTTTCAGAGGCAAATTGGGCTGCCGGGGGGATTACTCAACGTCCTGAGATTCTACCACCCAATTCTCAATCACCTTATCAATGTCGGAATTATATTGCCTTGCCGCCGATGCAAACTGGTTTCGATACACTTTTCCAAGATTGATGCTTTGTAGTTGCACGTTGCGCACCTTCCATAAGCCGTCGGCGTTCTGTCGCATCTTGTAGCGAATCAACACAGGCTCGCTCCCATCGCCATGAATCTTTTGCACCACGTTGACGCTCTTGTCCTCGGATACTTCGTCGCCTATCGGCAGAACATCGATCGTCTCGCCCTGGAAGGTCAACAATCCTTTCGCATAGGTAGCCACCAGACCCTGCTTGAATTTCTCTGTGAACGCATCCACTCTGGTCTGGAATACCTGCCTGTCGGCGTCATCCTTCAGCGAAGCTTCATAACGGCGGCTGCCATGCTTACCCATTACGCCCCTTGCGAAGCTGCGAAAATCGATTAGCGGAAACAGGATTTCGTCGATAGCTGCGTGGAAACGCTCGGGCTCGGTATCGTAATACTGCTTAGCCTGCTCGATCGCCGAGACGATTTTGCCAGTTGCGTCGCGAATCAGCTCATCAGGTGCTGCTGTCGTATCCACGGCAAGCTCACTCTCGCCAGCCAAGGCTTCCTGAGCAACAGCATTCGACATAAAAAAGCCAAAGGCTATCGCCACAACAAATCGCGCCGGCCACAGGGCTAGCTTGGCATTAACTGATAGATTGTTGAACATATCGCGCATGCTTTCTCCTTACTTCGTGCAAATAAACTACCATAATAGGCGAAGGTCTCGCTAACTAAGACAAGAAAACGGACGGAATGTTATAATTAATGTTCTAGGAAGCCGTTGAATTTTCGTAAATTTACGCTTTATTGCCATTGGCAGAGCCCGCCCATTGGCCACATCTGGTACAAGGGATCACTTTAAGAGCTCAAAAACTATGACGCTTGCATTATTGGCGGTACTCGTCGGCTTCATCGCACTTGTCTGGAGTGCCGATCGTTTCGTAACCGGAGCGGCGGTTACAGCCAGTCACCTGGGCATGTCAACCATGATGATTGGTTTGACGATCGTAGCCTTCGGAACTTCGGCACCGGAAATCTTTGTCTCGCTCAACGCCGCCCTGCACGATGCGGCGGATATGGCGGTTGGCAACGCGCTGGGTTCAAACCTTGCTAACGTGGGTCTGGTATTGGCGGTCACCGCATTGATTACGGCGATACCCATCAGCAAATCGGTTATTCGGCGTGAGCTGCCGATACTTGCGGCAATTACCTTGCTCGCTGGTTACACTCTGCTTGATTACAAAGTGAGCTTTGTGGACGGCTGCCTGCTGCTTGGCAGTATTTTTGTAGCAGGTTATCTAGCGTTTCGAAGCCACAAGAATAACCCTCAGCTGGACGAAGACGACGATCTGGCCGCTAGCCTGGAAGCCATGACACCAGACGAGGACCTCGATAAAGTGTCCAGTGGCAAAGCGTGGATGTTGCTTATTGGTGGATTGGTCGTACTTGTTGCAAGTTCCAACCTGTTGGTCTGGGGGGCAAAGTCGGTGGCTATTCAGCTGGGAGTCAGCCAACTCATCATAGGGTTAACACTCGTTGCTATTGGCACCAGCCTGCCAGAGCTGGCAGCTTCGGTCGCCTGCGCCTTAAAAGGTCAGGTTGATATCGCCCTGGGCAACGTGGTGGGCAGTAACATATTTAATCTTGCGGCTGTGATGTCCATACCAGGCCTGGTCGGCGGTGTGCAGCTTGGTAGCGAAATTTTTAATCGGGATTATGCGTTCATGGCAGGAATTACGCTGCTACTCATTGTCGTAGTACTCACTGATGCTCTGTGGTTACGATTTAAGCATGCAGGGACAGATCCGCAGGAAAGACCTAGGCCGCATTTGGGACGATTTGCAGCCCTGCTGTTTCTCTTGGGCTATGTGCTGTATACGCTACAATTATTAAAGGTATTATAAGAAAAGAGCACAACGGAATGAGCGACGATATTTATATACAGGCCGGACGCCGAACCATCGAGATTGAGCGCGACGCCGTGAGCAATCTCATTCAGCGGGTGGACCACAATTTTGCCGCGGCCTGTGAGCTTATGCTGAACTGCAGCGGCCGTGTGGTGGTATCGGGTATCGGCAAGTCAGGCCATATCGCAAACAAAATCGCAGCAACGCTGGCCAGCACAGGCACACCGGCTTTTTTTGTTCACCCCGCCGAGGCAAGCCATGGCGATATGGGTATGATTACCCGCAATGACGTTGTGATTGCAGTATCCAATTCAGGCAACACACCTGAAATTACCACGCTTCTGCCCTTACTCAAACGGCTTGCAGTACCTCTGATCAGCATGTGCGGCAACACCAACTCCAGTCTTGCCAGACATGCAGACGTGAACCTGGACATTAGTATCGCTGAAGAAGCTTGCCCACACGACCTGGCGCCAACCACAAGCACCACCGTAAGCCTGGTCATGGGTGACGCACTGGCAATTGCGCTGTTGGAAAAACGCGGTTTCACCGCCGAAGACTTTGCCTATTCTCATCCCGGTGGCAGCCTGGGCAAGCGCCTGTTACTTCGTGTGTCAGATCTGATGCACTCGGGTGATTCATTGCCAACGGTTGCGCCCGATGCAACGCTTGGTGAAGCCATTCTAGAAGTCAGCGAGAAAGGCCTGGGTATGACCATAGTGGCCGATGAACAAGGCGAGTTACTGGGTATTTTCACAGACGGTGATTTGCGTCGTGCCTTGGATGCCGATGTTGATATCAAGAATTCAGCCATTGCTGACATCATGACCAGTGGCGGTAAAACCATTGGTGCAGACGAGCTTGCCGCCGCGGCACTGACGATTATGGAAGACAACAAGATAAGTGTGCTGGTAGTCACCGACAACGACGGCAAGCCTGTAGGTACCGTGCAAATGTACGATGTGTTACAGGCCGGTCTTGTATGAATCAGGCATTGAACGATAGCGCGCAGCAGATCAAATTGCTGGCCATGGATGTTGACGGTGTACTCACTGACGGTCGCTTGTTCTTCAGCAGCGAGGGAGATTGTCTTAAGGCGTTTAATAGCCAGGACGGCCACGGCTTGAAAATGCTCAAAAGCACCGGCGTTATTATCGCCATCATCACCGGTAGAACATCCAAAATTGTCGCTAGTCGCGCCAGCGAGCTTGGCATAGACATATTACTGCAAGGCCGGGAAGACAAACTCACAGCACTTAATGAAGTGGCCGCCAGCTTAGGCCTCAGCTTAAAGCAAGCGGCCTATATGGGTGACGATTTACCCGACCTCAGCGCAATACAATCGGCAGGAATTGGCATCGCGGTTGCCAATGCTGCAAGCGGTATAGCCGAGCGAGCTGATTACGTTACACAGAGTCGCGGTGGTGAGGGAGCCGTGAGAGAGGCCTGCGAATGGCTATTGGAAGCGCAAGGGAAATGGCATTTGTTGCTAGCGCAGTACAGCCTTACAGACACTGCCGATAGCGGGGATGCCACTGCGTGAGCGAAGAGACCCCCGACAAATCCCGCAAGCCATTTGGAGCACTAGCGTTGCTGGCCGTGGTCATTTTAGCCATTTTTGTCAAGCAAAGGCATTCGGATATTATGGTTGATGAAGTAAGCCGTAGCAGCGAGGATTTTGTCGACACTTATACTGTGGGCGTAAGCTCAAAACGCTTTGGTGAAGAAGGCAAGCAATCCCGACTGCTGGAAGCTGAATACGCAGCGCACTATTCAATGAGTGATGAGACTTTATTGCAGGCGCCAAAAATACAAAGTATCAGCGATACTGGTAAGATATGGGAAACCAGCGCGCGTAGCGGCAAAGTTCGCCCCGGTGGTGACGTTTACGACCTGTGGAATACAGTACTGATAGAACGCATCCAGGGCGACACCGTGGCGCGAACCGACAAGCTCACCTATGATGCCTTGCTAGGCGAGGCGCGCACACAAGAAGAAGTCATTATAGACACCAGAATTGGCCAGACGGTAGGTATTGGCATGACGGCCAGCTTAAATAAGGAAGTACTCCAATTACACAGCGAGGTACGAAGTGTTTTCGAACCACCTCGCTAGGCTACTTGCCACAATCTTCGCGCTGCTGTTATGGATCCCTGCGGCACTGGCGCTGGATGAGGATCGCAAGCAACCTATCAGAGTCAAAGCTGACAGCGCCGAGCGTGATGATCGACAGGAAATCACCCGTTACACGGGTGATGTCGTTATCAATCAGGGCAGCCTCAACATAGTTGCGCAGGAAGTAACCATGTTCGGCTCAACCAGCGTCAGCAAAATTGTAGCAACCGGCAAGCCTGCCAGGCTGCGTCAGCAACCGCAACCCGACAAGGGTGTTGTCACAGCGCGGGCCAATCAGATTGAGTACACGGTTGCCAGTGAAGTAGTGACGCTACAGATCAATGCGTATGTGGAACAAGACGGTACCGAAGTGCGCGGCGATGAAATCACTTACGACATGACTCGACAAATAGTTCGTGCCAACGGTTCATCCAAAACCCAGGGGCGAGTCGAAATTATTATTCCGCCAAATGAAAACACCGCTGCGGATTCCCGGCAAGAGGCACCTTAATTGCCAGTATTACAAGCTTTGCATTTGGCCAAAAGCTACAAAGGCCGCAGCGTTGTCAAAGATGTTTCGCTAACCGTTAATAGCGGCGACATAGTGGGTTTGCTTGGCCCCAACGGAGCCGGTAAAACCACTTGCTTCTACATGGTAGTCGGCATTGTAAAGCCAGAGAAAGGTAAGATTAAAATCGACGACGCCGACGTTACCAACAAGCCAATGCACGTTCGCTCTCGCAAAGGTATTGGCTATCTTCCGCAAGAGGCGTCTGTGTTTCGAAAGCTCAGTGTCGAAAACAATATCATGGCGATTCTCGAAACGAGAGCAGAGTTGAGTCGCGAGCAACGCAAAGAGAAACTTGAGCAATTGCTGCAGGAGTTTCACATAACCCACATTCGTAAAAGCCTGGGCATGGCGCTTTCAGGCGGAGAACGACGACGCGTAGAAATTGCCAGAGCGTTGGCAACCGAACCTTCTTTTGTACTACTTGATGAACCTTTTGCCGGTGTGGATCCCATCTCGGTTAACGATATCAAACAGATTATTATACACCTTAAGAATCGTGGTATCGGCGTACTCATCACTGATCACAATGTCAGAGAAACACTGGATATTTGTGAGAAAGCCTATATTGTCAGTGAAGGGCATATTATTGCCGAAGGAAATGCAGAAGCCATCTTGAATCACAGTAAAGTGAAGGAAGTCTATTTGGGTCAGGAATTCTCGCTTTAGTGATTCACCCCGCTCTGTTAACTTGCACACAAACAGCACTTCGCTTTGCGACCGTATGTCAAGCTGTCTATTTCACGAATTTTCCAAGTAGCACGACTATTCTTAATAACAATCATTGCTTGCGTTGCCACGCAGAGCTACACTTTGACTAATGAAACAGTCCCTGCAACTGAAACTTGGCCAGCAACTGACGATGACACCGCAGTTGCAGCAAGCGATCAGGCTCCTGCAACTCTCCACACTCGATCTGCAGGGCGAAATACAAGAAGCGCTTGAATCAAACCCACTATTGGAAGTGGAAGAAGATGGTGGTGCACAGGGCACTGATAACACAGCCGATTCAAACAGTTCCGCAGCAGAGCTGAGAAATGATACCGACGGGAGTAAAACGGCGTCTGAATCCACTAAGGGCGAAACCAGTCCAATTGATGGCTCTGAAGATAATTGGGGTGACGCAAACGTTGCCGATGTACCGGTAGACTCAAACTGGGATGACGTCTACCCCGCAGGCCCTTCCTCTGCATCCTCAGGGTCGGCAAGCAACGATGATTTTGATTTTGACAGTCGAAACACTGCTGAGTTGTCTCTGCAAGATCATTTGATGTGGCAACTGAACATGACGTCCATGTCAGACACCGATACCTTGATTGCGCTGGCGATCATCGACGCAATAGAGCCCAGCGGTCTGTTAAGTACGACTCCGGAAGAGATTCTTTCAGGGTTTGATCCCGAACTGGATATCGAGTTGGACGAAGTCGAAGCCGTCAGGCATCGCATACAGCAATTCGATCCGGCAGGCGTCGCAACCGTGGATCTGCAGGAATGCATCACTGTGCAGCTCAAGCAAATGGCCGACGACACGCCGTGGCTCAAACAGGCTTTGCGTCTGGTCGACAGGCATATGCATTTACTGGGCTCACGTGACTACGCTCAGCTTATGCGTCGCATGAAACTCAAGGAAGACGAACTCAAGCAGGTAATCAGCCTGATTCAGAGCATGAACCCTTACCCCGGTGATTCGGTGGCTCAGAGCAAAACTGAATACGTGGTTCCTGACGTTTTCGTGAGTAAGAAAAACGATCGATGGAGCGTTGAGCTCAACCCGGATATCGCCCCCAAGTTACGCATCAATGCCGACTACGCAGGCTTGATTCGACGTGCCGACAACAGCCAGGACAACACCTTTCTTAAGGATAATTTGCAGGAAGCGAGATGGTTTCTGAAGAGCTTGCAGAGCCGCAATGAAACTTTGATGAAGGTGGCCAGCTGCATTGTCGAACACCAGGTTAATTTTCTCGAGTATGGCGACGAGGCGATGAAACCGATGGTGTTACACGATATAGCGCTGGCCGTTGATATGCACGAGTCGACGATATCCCGAGTCACCACGCAGAAATACATGCACACGCCTCGCGGTATTTTTGAACTGAAGTATTTCTTTTCAAGCCACGTAAGTACATCATCAGGCGGCGAGTGCTCGTCCACGGCAATTCGGGCCATCATTAAAAAACTGGTTATTGCGGAGAATCCGCGCAAGCCATTAAGCGACAACAAAATCGCAAACTTGCTCGCCGAGCAAGGAATTGAAGTAGCGCGAAGAACCATCGCAAAATATCGTGAAAGTATGAATATTCCGCCTTCGAACGAGCGCAAGCGCCTGGTTTGATTGCGGGGTACCAAGGCGTTAACAATGACGCCATGAAAAAAGGCTTTGCCTTGTCACAGCAAAAAGAGGGCTCTATGCAAGTACAAATCAGCGGACATCACGTGGACCTTACCGACTCTTTACGCGACTACGTCAACAGTAAGTTGACCCGCATCGAAAGACATTTCGACAATATCACCAACACACATGTGACGCTTAGCGTTGAAAAAATACGGCAAAAGGCTGAAGCTACCGTACATGTATCTGGCGCCGACATTTTTGCCGCTTCAGAATCTGATGACATGTACGCCGCTATAGACACATTGGCTGACAAACTTGACAGACAAATCATCAAACACAAAGAGAAGATGCGCAGCCACAAAGGGGCTAATGTATCAGACAGCTTTAACTAAGGAACCTCTGAACCGTTTGCTTCACGGGTTTTCACTTGCATGCACATTAGCGATATTCTGACACCGGAAAGAACGTTTCATTCGGCCTACGGTCAGTCAAAGAAACGAATATTTGAGTTTCTTGCCAGCGAGCTGGTCGAAGACAGCAAGCCAGCACACATGCAGCGCATTCTGGACGCATTCATGGCCAGAGAGCGCCTTGGCAGCACTGGCCTTGGCCAAGGAATAGCTATCCCCCACTGCCGGCTGGATAGCTGTACTCAATGCAAAGGTGCTTTGCTGACTCTGGCCCAGGGTATTGAGTTTGACGCCCCTGACAAACAGCCTGTAGACCTTTTGTTCGTGCTTTTGGTACCCGGCGAAGCCACCGATGAACACCTGCAGATTCTCGCGGAGCTTGCCAAACGTTTCAGCAATCCAGGCTACTGCGAAAGCTTGCGAAATTCCGAGGACGCCAAGGCCTTATATCAAGCTGCGATCGCTCCAATCGAATAGGCCGCACGAGGCAAGCCGCTTGAATGAAAGGCTATTCCAAGGTACCGTAGAAAGTTGATCTGCGCCGTCGGCGCACGGCTTGATGAGTTGCAGTACGCGTCATAGCCGCAACGCTCTGGTTAATAACGGGAACCGCTGTGTCAGGTAGCATTCCAACAGGACGAAAGCTTGCCATCATATCCGGAAGATCCGGGTCGGGCAAAACTACCGCGCTGCACGTGCTGGAAGACGCAGGTTATTACTGCATCGACAATTTACCCGCTGCACTTTTACCCGCACTGGTCGAGCAGACCAGAGTTACCCAAACTGAGGAATACAAACATCTTGCCGTGTGTATAGATGCCCGCAACGCAGCGGCTGATATTGCACGGTTCGACGAGTTCGTTGAGAACTTTCCTGCCGACATCCACGCTGAGGTTATTTACCTTGATGCCAACGGCGAAGAGTTGTTAAAGCGTTTTAGCGAAACTCGTCGCAAGCACCCATTGAGCAATCGTTTTACCGCCCTGAAAGAGGCCCTGGAAGCAGAGAAAGAATTGCTGGCACCGATTGCAAACGGTGCCACGCTGACGATAGAAACCAGCCAGATGAATATTTATGAACTACGCGATATTGTGCGTCAGCGCGTGGTTGGCGATACGCTGGGCGGCATTGCCATACTGTTTGAATCTTTCGGCTTCAAACGCGGCATCCCGACAGACGCTGATATTGTCTATGACGTTCGCTGCCTGCCCAACCCGTACTGGAGTAAAGAATTGCGAAAGTTAAGCGGTCTTGACCAGGGCGTTATTGACTTTCTGGAAGAAAATCAGTCTGTGCACGACATGTTTGACGACATCTCCCGGTTTCTGGAACGTTGGCTGCCGGAGTTTCAGGCCAATAATCGCAGTTATGTCACCGTCGGTATTGGTTGTACTGGCGGGCAGCATCGTTCTGTTTATATGAGCGAACGATTGTTGAGGAAATTCGACAAACAATTTGACAATGTTCAAGTCCGTCACCGGGAATTGAAACGCATCGCTGACGAACCATGATCAGGCAAGAAATCGAAATAATCAATAAATTGGGGTTGCACGCGCGTGCGGCCGCAAAGCTGGTGGCCGCTGCTGCCCATTTCAGCTCCAGCATACAGATAGGTAAAGACGATCAGCTTGTGGACGCCAAAAGCATTATGTCCGTAATGCTTCTCGCTGCAAGCAAAGGCACTGTGCTTAGCGTAGAAATTTCTGGTAACGACGAGCAGCAAGCCTGGCAAGCGATCGAAACGCTTATTCAGAACCGCTTCGACGAAGCTGAATAAAATGGCACAGGATTCAGGCCAAAGGCAAACGCCAATAGATGCTCTTAACGATGCCTTGGACGCAGGTACTCTGGCGCAGGTTAGACGCATGCTCAACAGTTTGCCTGCCGCGGAAGTTGCCGACCTGCTTGAAGCTTCTCCGCCCAATAAACGCCAAATACTTTGGCAACTCATTGAGCTGGAAAATGAAGGCGAAATTCTTCATGAAGTTAACGCCGATATCAGCGGCGAGATCCTTCGTGCCATGGACACTGAAGAGCTACTCGCTGTCACCGAAGGCCTGGAAACCGATGACCTGGTTGATATAATTCAGCAACTGCCCGAGCAGTTATCCAATGAACTACTGCAATCAATGGATGCGCAGGATCGGCAAAGACTTGAGCTGGTGCTACCGTTTGCTGAAGACACAGCCGGCGGCTTAATGAATACCGATACCATCACGGTTCGGCCCAGTCATACGATGGAGCTTGTTCTGCGCTACCTGCGCAGGCATGAGGAAATTCCACGCTTCACTGATACTTTGATCGTCGTAAATCGAAAAGATGAGTTTCTGGGGTTGTTGCCTTTGCGTCGGGTTCTGGTTAGCGACCCCGGTATGACGGTGCGCGAACTAATGCAAACAGGTATTGAGGCCATTCCAGCGGATATGCCAGACAGCACAGTCGCGTCTCTGTTCGAACGGCATGACTGGGTATCTGCGCCAGTGATCGAATCCAACAGCAACAAACTGCTGGGTCGAATCACCATTGACGATGTGGTTGACGTTATCATCGAAGACGCCGATCACTCGCTGATGAGTATGGCCGGTTTGGGTGACGATGAGGAAACTTTCAGCAGAGTGAAACACGCTGCACCCAGGCGGGCACTATGGCTGGGTGCCAACCTCATTACCGCCTTCATAGCGGCCGCAGCAATCAACGTGTATCAGGAAACGATTCAGCAAATAGTTGCTTTGGCAATATTAATGCCTATTGTTGCGAGCATGGGCGGCGTTGCAGGCAGCCAAACCCTGACGATTATGATCAGAGGCATGGCGCTTGATCAGATTAATCGCAGCAATACTCGTTGGTTGTTGAATCGCGAGCTGTTGGTTGCTGCTATCAACGGAATGCTCTGGGCGCTGGTGGTTGCTGCCGTGGCAACTCTCTGGTTTGGCGATGAACGAATCGGGATTGTTATAGCTCTCGCCATGTTTATTAATCTGGTAACCGCTGCCCTGGCCGGTGTGTTGCTACCGCTAATATTAAGGGCCCTGAATATCGACCCGGCGCTGGCCGGCACAGTGGTGCTGACCACCGTCACAGACGTAGTTGGCTTCGTATCCTTTCTGGGCCTGGCTACCGCTTTTTATATGTGATTCGAGTGACAAAAGAAAACGACAATAAGCCGCTGGACAGTGCTTCTCAGAACCCGGCCCAGCTGCCAGACGAAGAATTACCAAGTAAATCTCAGATCAAGAGAGAGTTTCGTGCGCTATTTGACCTGGGCGAGGCGATGGCAGATTTGCCCAACAAGCAACTCGCGAAAATTTCCTTACCTGAAGACGTCAGTGAAATTCTTAAGCGCATTCGCGGCATGCCCAAGCGCGATGCGCGGCGCCGGGAACTGCGTTATCTTGCGAAACACCTGAATGAACTGGATGTGGCGCCGATACAAGCGGTACTGGACGACATTGCCGCTGGCAGAAGAGCGGAAGCCAGAAAATTTCATCAACTCGAGGAAATGCGCGATAAGATTCTTGCCGACCCGGAACAAGGGTTTGACCTAGCACTTGCCGAGTTTCCACATATTGATCGGCAAAAGCTGATGCAACTGGTGCGCAATCACCGCAAGGAAACTCAATTGAACAAGGCGCCGTCTAGCTCGCGCAAGCTATTCAAGTACCTTCGGGAACTGCAGTAGTTGCATCCATCGGTGGCGCCTCAAGGCGACTGCTTTCACCAGCTGCTGGCGGCTGTGAACCCTGGTCACGCTGCTGCTGATTAGCCGGATTTGCCGCTTCAGGCGTTGCTGTTTGGCCCGCGTCATCATCGAAAATCCGCTGCAGCTTGATGTCGGGCTCGTCCCAACTGCCGGTCACCTCATAAGACGCGCTGGATAATTTCTCCATGGGTTTCTGAAAGATCTTTCCAGCCACATACACTCCAGCTGCCATAGGCAAACCTCCCGCAAGAGCGGCAACCCACGGCAGGTTGCTGCTGATTGGCAAGGTAGCAACCATTCGTGTGTCCACGGTTTCATTGATCAAGTCCAAACTGCCCGTCATTTGCAGGCGTGATGAGGGCCCGTTGACCTCGAACGCCTCTTCAATCGCCAACTGACCATTTGCCAGTCGAAAGCCTCCATTGATCTGATCATAACTGAGGCCTCGATTAAACACATCGTCGAAGCGGAATTGCAGCCGTCTAAGCAAGGTATCAAAGTTAAACAGGCTGAATATTCGCAGGGCGTTTGCAGTAGAGTTCGTTTCAAGAAATTGGCCATTGCTCAGTGCAATATCAACCCTGCCTTCCATTCCGGCAAGCTCGAGATCCAGGGGTGATCCATACCAGGACAGATCAGCACCGAACCGGCAGCTATTGCTTCGAATCGCAGCGGCGTAGTCCCAGGCCTCCAACACCGCGCCGAGATCACCACAGCTCAATACACCTTTAAACTCGGTTTGCTGTTGATCCCCTACGCGCCGCCAGCGTACATACGCGGGTTGCTCATTAGTACCGGCAATCTGCATACCACGGCTATTGGCGGTTAGGTTCTTGAATATAATCCCATGCTGGGTGGAGGAGGATGAAAACGACCACTGCCCATACGGCTTGTCATTTACCTGCAGGTCAGCAAGCGTAAACTGCATTTCTGGCAGCTCCGCCGGATAAAAGTCTGCCAGCAGGTCAGGCGCAGGACCGTCAGCCGTTGCCAGGCCGAGCTCATTAGTCTCAGTTAGGAGATACAATCGATCAAGGGAAATGTTCAGTGCTGTTGACTGCGCAGCATCGTAAGTCGCCCTACCGGATAAACGTTCACCATTAAATGCGAATGTCCAGGCATCGCCATGACTGGCAACGGCGGCAGTTACTTGTTCAAACTCATTGCCGAACACCTCCGCAATTTCCAGCGTCATATCTTGTGCGTAAACGGTGGGAATCTTTGCCCGAGCACCCCTTGGAAGTTGTGCCGGGTCTGCGCCGTCGGTTTGTTTTACATCAACAATGTCGCCTGATTCGCTGCGATACGCGCTGATGACATCCAGGGTACCGTCAAGATCAAAGCGTTTTAAATTACCGCTCAAACGGATACTGTCTTCGGCATAGCTGGGCGGCAGATCGCTATAAAAATTCAACATTCCCGTCATCGCCCTATCGTTGGGCAAGACCAGGGCACCGTTCATGCGATCTGCAAGCTGAACACGCATTCGCAATGGGGACTCGTTGAGGAACAAGGTCACTCCCAAAGGAAGTTGCTGCTGATCCAGTTTCCCGAAAGGCGGCGGCAAAGTGGACGTCAAACCCATTAATTGAGAGTTTATTTTCAAGCGGGTATCGTCCTTGCGAACATTAAGCTCTGCCAGGTACTCCATCTCGCCTCTGAGAAACTCATCCAATGGGGCCTTCAGCCATGACAACACAGCTTTAGGCGATGCAACGCCACGCACTTTTAATGAAGTAGTCCATTCTGTCTCGCCGTCGGCTTGCGCCGCCGGGATTTGCGATGACTGAATTTCTGCCGACAAAGAATCCTTCCACAAAGTTCCAACCAAACCCGCAGAATGAAGGCCTTTGCGACTCGAATAGCGCAACGGGCCGTTTATGTCTTCGAATTCGAGATTTATTTGATCATTTCTGAATCGAGCACCATGCAGTCTTGAGCGCAAATCAACGCTTACATTTCGATCCAAGCCTATGGGTATACCGGTAGTCAGACGACCACTGATTCGGCCAGTAGCATTCCAATCGTCCAGGGCGCCACCGATTTGTTTCTTGATGGGAGAATCCAGCAAAAATTCAAGTGCCGCTCCCACTTCGCCATTAATACTGGTCTTCAGTCGTATCATGCCGCCTTTTTGCTTGAGCGCCGGTACGTATCTGACCACAGTGTTTTGCATTCTGAGACCGCTTACCCAAGCTTCATCGGCCTCTACCAGCACGTTCGCATCGTCTACAAATACTTTGGCTTGTAATTCTCTGGCGGCTGGCCACTCGGAATCGTAATCCAGTTCTGCGTCATCGGCATCAATATACAGTTGAATGGTTTTCTTGGTACCGGACTGCTGCGCTATGGAACCTCGGTAAATAAACGCGGCCTCACTAATGTCTGCAGCAACCACGCCGCGCTCCAACCACTCCCTCAAACCTTTGTCCAGAATGTATGGAATAAACGTATTCCGGTAGCGAGCTCTTGTATCCGCCAGTGCAATCTGCAACTCCATGCCTGGCTCAAGCTGATATTCTTTTTTAAGTGGCAGGTCCAGATTTAGATACGCAGCGGCTTCACCAAGCTTGCCGCCAAAATCAAGAAGACCGCTTTCAACTTCAACGGTTTTGTCTTTGATGCGCCACTGGATCAAACCGTTTGCTCTGGCGAATCCGATTGGCTCTCTAAATAGTTTTGGGAATCGAAGCGCTATGTCATCGGAATCTATGTCAATAATTCCCTGCTTCAAGGTTGCATAAACCTGGCCGCTAAGGTTCTCAACGCCAGGTGCACCTTTCCATGGCCGAGTAGAAACATGATCTAAACGCGCTGAAATTTGTAAGTCTTTTATCCCACCTTGCTCAGGGAAGCGCAAAGTAATATCTTGCAGTTCGCCGCCCGGGTCCAGGGTAGCCAACACATCTTGGGCTGTATCTGGCAACACTTCAAAACGGCGCAGTAAGCGCAACACGGGCTTAACATTAATCGAATCAAAACTGGCTTGCAGACCGTCTGCGCTTGGAAGCAGATTCGCTTGCTCAAACATGATGTCTTCATCTTTCAGCCGAATGTGCAAATCGCGCAGCCAGATAGAAGGTGATTCATTTTCGGCAATCGCAAATTTGAACTGTGAGGCCAGCTCAGGTACCTCAATAGCATTGCGACCGTCCTCGTGAGTAAACTTGATTTTCTTAAGGTCCAATACACCTTGAACTTCCAACCTGCCACGCTCGTAATCCAGCCAGAGTCGACCATCAAAACGAGGCAATTCCGGCTTCCACCCCCGGTAACCCGCTTTTCTTAGATAGGGGCTGGCGTCAAAGCCATTCACCAGACTGTAGGCGTGCGCAGTGAAACCTGGTGATCCCGGAAGCCCGATACCCTCAACGATCATATTGATGGGCAACGCAGACTTATCTGGCAGACCATTACTGTTAATACGCCATTGATTGCCTTCCTTGGTGTAATCCATATTCAGGTGGTCAACCACAATCACACGACCATCATGCCGATTGAATTGTAGCCTCGCGCCTTTAAGAGATAGCTGATCAAGCCCGTCATACAGCGATTCTAACGACAGCAAATTGCTTGGCTTGTCAGTTTGCGGTAACCATTGAGCGTCGACTTTCCATTTTCCATCAACGTCTTCAACAAGAGCGAGATTAACACCCGCTATTTCCAGCTCGTCAAACACTAGCTTGCGATACCACATACTGTACGCAAGGTTGAGTTTAACCCTGGCCCTGTCGATGCCAAGCGCATCAGCGCCTTCACCGAGCTGCAGGTTTCGCACAGTAATACCTGGTGACAGACGCCTCCAATCACCTTCCAGGTGTTCAGCATCAATCGCAAACGGCGCTAACGAGTTTGCCCAGACGACAATCTGCGGCCGAAAATCCGAGGCAAAAGGAGCGAAGTAACGACCAACACTCGCCAGCAAGGCGCAGAACAGCAACAGACATATACCTGTTGCCAGCACGCATCGACCGAAGAATTTGATTAGTGCCACTATGCTCTTCCTACAACAGAATCACGTCAAATTGTTCCTGTGAGTACATAACTTCCACCTGGAATTTGATGTTCTTTCCCGTAAATTCCTCGAGATCCGCCACGCTATTGGATTCCTCGTCCAGCAGCCTGTCTATCACCGCTTGTGAAGCTAACACCATATAGCTGTCGTTGTCATAGGTGCGCGTTTCTCTAAGAATTTCCCGAAAAATCTCGTAACAAACCGTCTCCGCAGACTTTAAAGTACCGCGTCCGCCGCATGCCTCACAAGGCTCGCACAGACTCTGCTCCAGACTTTCGCGAGTGCGCTTGCGAGTCATTTGCACCAGGCCCAATTCCGAAATACCGGTAATTGCCAGCTTTGCAGGATCTCTAACCAGGGCTTTCTCCAGAGTTCTAAGCACATGGCGTTGGTGCTCCGGTTCTTTCATATCGATAAAGTCGATTATGATCATGCCACCCAGGTTGCGAACGCGCAGTTGCCGGGCCAAAGCCTGCGCGGCCTCAAGATTGGTTTTGTAAATGGTTTCTTCAAGATTACGATGACCAACGAATGCGCCTGTATTCACGTCAATAGTGGTCATTGCCTCGGTTTGATCAAGAATCAGGTAACCACCGGATTTCAGTTGCACCTTGCGACTCAGTGCTTTTTGAATCTCGTCTTCAATACCGTTCAAATCAAACAGCGGTCGCTGCCCTTGATAGAATTCTATGGCACTGTTTAATTCAGGCATGAATTCATCAGCAAACGCTTTCACCTGTTCACAAATATCCTCCGAATCAATGCGTATCTTCTCAAGCTCCGGGCGCACCATGTCTCGCATGGTACGCAGATACAAAGGCAGGTCTTCGTAGATTAGAGACGGTGCGGCCGCAGCTCTGCTGCGGTTTTCTATCGACCTCCAAAGTCTGGAAAGAAAGCGTATATCCGAGCATATGTCTTCTTCACTCGCGCCTTCACCTGCAGTACGAACTATGTAACCGCCCTTTCCCACAAGCTCTTCAGCCTCTACACCTTGCTCTACGGCAAGCCGCAATCGCTCTCGCTCTTCTTCATTTTCAATGCGCTGGGAAATACCAACATGGTCCGTGTACGGCATATACACCAGGAATCGCGACGACACCGACATATGGGTAGATAATCGTGCGCCCTTGGTACCAATGGGTTCTTTGATGACCTGAACCTGCAGGCTGTCGCCGTCGTGCAATACGTCCTGAACAAGGGGCGGATTGCCAGTGCGGTCTTCTTTGCCACTATCATCAAAAGTGACGATGTCATTGGCATGAATAAAACTGGCTCTGTCCAAACCATTTTCCACAAACGCCGCTTGCATACCTGGAAGTACGCGAACCACTTTTCCTTTGTAGATATTGCCCACAATACCGCGCCGCAGGGAGCGTTCAATATGAACTTCTTGCAGCATGCCGTTTTCCACCAGAGCAACACGGGTTTCGACTGGAGTTACATTAATGAGGATTTCCTCACTCACGGACGATGCCCATAGCTGAAATTAAGCACATGCGCATTCAGTACACCGCATACATGCGTTGAAAATATGACAGGCACACAGTGACTAGCGGCCAGAAAACAGCGCTCATTGCCGCCGGCAATAAGAACAACAGGTTCTGCTCAGGGTTGCCTGCGATGTTTTCTACCCAATGACAGCCGAGTTGCTGAATACCCACTAACACAAACACAATAAAAGCCTGCTGCCATACCGCAAACATTCGCAAACGTTGGTACAACAGCATGGTTGCGTAAGCGACAATCACCAGTGCAAAAGCGTGTTGCCCCAGAACTGCGCCTTCCATCACATCAAGCAACAAACCCGCGGTTGCTGCAACGAGAATACCTACCCTGTGCGGCAAGGCCATCACCCAATAGATCAGCACCATCGTAACCCACTCCGGTCGACTCCAGCGCAACCAATCCGGCACAGCCATAATCATCAATAGCAATGCCATCGCGATGCTTGCGACAATCACCCATAGCCCGTGTGCGCTGCGCTCATCCATCGCTTGCGGCTTGCTCTTCCTCGCCACCCAGAGATTGCTGGTCAGATTCGGTAAACACCAGCAAAACATGCCGTGAACGGTTCAACTGTGCGCGCGGCATGGCTTTCACAGTGGCGAATGGCTGCCCGGGATCAAGCACCACTTCAGTCACGTCCGCCACCGGATAACCGACCGGGAAGCGCCTGCCCAATCCACTACTGACCAACAAGTCTCCTACTTTAATGTCGGTTGTTGCCGCAACATGCCTGAGCTCCAGTTCGTGCAGCAAGCCAGTACCGGCCGCTACCGAACGAACACCATTACGGTTAATCTGAACTGGCAGTGCGTGGCTGCTATCTGACACCAGTAGCGCGCGACTGATGTTCGGCCCCACATCAATGATTTGCCCCATCAAGCCCTCTGAATCGAGTACCGCCTGGCCCAGGTAAACGCCGTCTCGAGCGCCTTTGTTCAGCACTATCTTGTGGCTACGCGGGTCAGCCGAGATACTGATCAGCTCAGCAACCAGTACGCTGCTGTCCAACACCGTTGAGCTGTTTAGCAATTCACGCAAGCGTACGTTTTCAGCTGCCATACCGGCCATTTTCTGCAGTTTGCCTTTCAGTATCAGTAACTCAATACGCTGCCCCGCATTTTGCTCCAACAGAGTACGGCGGCTAACCAGAGATTCCGCGCTCCAGATAGAGGCGCGCTTTGGTATGTCTGCCAACCAATAGAAGGGCGTTGTAACAGTGTGAAGTATGCTTCTTAGCGGATTAACAGAATCTGAACGCTGCTCAAAAACCACCAGACCAAGCGCAAGAAGGGCTACCAGAACAGCCTGGAAACCTTTCGACGAAGTTCGCTGGAATAAGGGCTTAATGGTTTGGGCCTCAGGTTTAGCGCCGCAGGCACAGGGTTTTACTCAGTGGAAAACAAATCCATGCGTTGCATGTCCATCAATTCCATGGCTCTACCGCCACCACGGGCAACACACGTCAGTGGATCTTCGGCAACAATAACTGGCAGGCCAGTTTCATCAGCCAGCAATCGGTCTATATCGCGCAGCAGCGCACCACCACCCGTCAGTACCAATCCTTTTTCGGCAATGTCAGATGCCAATTCTGGCGGTGATTGTTCAAGTGCGGCTTTTACAGCCTGCACAATGGCGGTGAGTGGCTCTTGCAGCGCTTCAAGAATTTCGTCGCTATTGAGCACAAAGCTTCTGGGCACACCTTCAGCAAGATTGCGGCCACGCACATCGAGCTCTCGCAATTCACTACCCTTGTACGCACAACCAATCTCTTGCTTGATTCGCTCGGCTGTTGCATCACCTATCAGACTGCCGTAACGGCGTCGTACGTGAGCAACTATGGCTTCGTCGAAACGGTCACCGCCAATTCTTACAGAGTCGCTGTAGACTACACCGTTCAAGGAAATAATCGCGATCTCGGTCGTACCACCACCAATGTCTACCACCATGGAACCGCTGGCTTCTTCTACAGCAAGACCGGCGCCAATCGCGGCAGCCATGGGCTCTTCAATTAATCGAACCATACGCGCGCCGGCACTCAGGGCTGATTCGCGGATAGCGCGTCTTTCCACCTGAGTTGATTGGCAGGGAACGCAAATCAACACTCTTGGGCTGGGCCGAATAAAACTGTGCTGATGAACCTTGGCGATAAAATGCTGCAGCATTCGCTCAGTGATCTGGAAGTCTGCAATCACACCGTCTTTTAGCGGCCGAATAGCGGTGATGTTGCCAGGCGTTCTGCCTAGCATGCGTTTGGCATCGGCACCAACCGCTTCAATTTGTTTCTGACCATTGTGGATTCTGATCGCAACCACCGACGGTTCGTCCAGCACAATACCCTGATCGCGTACATAAATCAGAGTGTTTGCCGTGCCCAGATCAATGGACAGGTCGTTGGAAAACATTCCACGAATTCTTTTGAACATGTTGCTAGAGCCTGTTTTACGAACTGCTACTTATAAGGTAGCAGTACGTGAGTCTTACTGCTGACGGTATTTTTGTAATAATTCCTTTAAAAATAGCCTTTTAAGGCATTTTCGTCAGTGCAATTCTAAAAAAAGCGGAACTCTAGCAATGCCAGGCATACAGGGCAAGCAGCAAATATGATAACTTTATACGTCTTGCGCATTGCGCGCACAGTTGTGAGACCCCCATGTCTGTTGATCGATCCGACATCGAAAAAGTGGCTGCCTTATCCCGATTAGCCATAGATAGCGAAACTACCGACCAGGTTGTTCAAAAAGTGAACGATATTTTGGCAATGATTGATCAAATGCAGGCTGTGGACACCGACACTGTTGAGCCAATGACCAATCCACTCGACGCCACGCAGCGGCTGCGGGCAGATGAAGTCACCGAACAAGATCGCCGTGAGGCTTTTCAAGCTATTGCTCCTGCTACCGAAGCCGGCTTGTTTCTTGTTCCTAAAGTTATCGAATAATACCAGAGTAACACTATGCATGATTTGACCGTTTCCGCCCTGAGCTCGGCTTTGGCGGCCGGAGAGTTTTCCAGTGTGGAATTAACTCAGCACCTGATTGACCGGATAAAGTCGCTGGATGCTGACTACAATGCGTTTCTAACGCTGTCTGAGGAGCACGCCCTGCAGCAGGCGACTGACGCCGATGCCGCGCGTGCCAAAGGTGATGTACACGCTTTGTGCGGTATACCCATTGCTCATAAGGATATCTTTTGCACCAATGGTATTCGCACCAGCTGCGGCTCAAAAATGCTGGACAATTTCGTGCCGCCGTATAACGCCACGCTTATTGAAAAGTTTGATAGCGCCGGTGCGGTTATGTTGGGTAAAACCAATATGGACGAATTCGCCATGGGTGCGTCTAACGAAACCAGCTTTTATGGGCCAGTACGCAACCCATGGAACACCGATTGTGTTCCTGGCGGATCTTCTGGTGGCTCAGCTGCGGCCGTTGCCGCATGCCTGGCGCCAGCAGCCACTGGAACCGATACCGGAGGCTCTATTCGACAACCCGCTGCTCTTTGCGGTATCACCGGAATGAAGCCAACCTATGGCCGAGTTTCTCGCTATGGGATGATCGCTTTTGCCTCCAGCCTGGACCAAGCTGGACCCATGGCTCGCAGCGTGGAAGACCTGGCATTGCTGCTGGAGTTGATGTCCGGGTTCGATCCCAAAGACTCCACCAGTATCGATGCAGATGTGCCAGTTTACAGCGCCTCCTTGAATAACTCGATTGAAGGGCTGCGAATCGGCGTACCCAAAGAATACTTTTCTGAAGGTTTAAATCCAGGAACAGCGGCCTGCGTTGAACAAGCGATCGCTGAGTACCAGAAGCTTGGGGCGAAGATTAGCGAGATCAGTCTGCCACACAGCCCCCTGTCAGTACCTGCGTATTACGTAGTCGCACCCGCAGAAGCGTCTACCAACCTGTCCCGTTTTGACGGGGTGCGGTACGGCCATCGCTGTGAAAACCCCGCCGATTTGAATGATTTATACACTCGCACCCGCAGCGAAGGCTTCGGTGAAGAAGTGAAGCGGCGGATATTGGTGGGCACGTATTCCTTATCTGCTGGCTACTACGACGCTTACTACCGCAAGGCCCAAAAAATCAGGCGCCTGATACAGCAAGATTTTGTCGAAGCCTTCAAAATAGTCGATCTGTTAATTGGTCCAACCAGCCCGTCACCCGCATTTCCATTAGGTGCGAAAACCAGCGACCCGGTGGCGATGTATCTTGAAGACATATACACCATTGCCGCAAACCTGGCAGGACTACCAGCGCTATCCATGCCAGCCGGCCTGGTAGACGACAAACCTGTTGGCGTGCAGCTGATTGGAAACTATTTAGGTGAAGCTCAACTGCTTAATGCGGCGCATCAATTTCAGTGTGTGACCGAATGGCATAAGCAACGACCAGCAGTAGGAGCCAACGCATGAATTGGGAAACTGTGATTGGTCTCGAAGTGCACGTACAACTCGCGACCAAATCAAAAATATTTTCAGGATCGTCAACTCAGTTTGGTGCCGCACCCAATACGCAAGCCAGCGCGGTTGATCTCGCTATGCCTGGCACCCTGCCGGTGTTTAACGGCGAGGCTTTGCGAATGGCTGTGAAATTCGGCCTGGCAATTGGCGCCGAAATTGGCATGCGTTCAGCCTTCGACCGAAAAAACTACTTCTACCCTGACCTGCCCAAGGGCTACCAGATCAGCCAAATGGATTACCCCATCGTTGGCCGAGGTAAGGTCGACATCGGCCTGGCCGACGGTAGCGTTAAGTCCATAGGCGTTACCCGCGCCCATTTGGAAGAGGACGCTGGCAAATCTCTGCATGAAGATTTTCATGGCAGCAGCGGTATCGACCTCAACAGAGCGGGAACCCCCTTGTTGGAGATTGTTTCAGAGCCCGACATTCGCAGTGCCGAGCAAGCTGTTGCGTATTTAAAGTATGTTCATTCACTAATTCGCTATTTGGATATTTCAGACGGTGATATGTCTCAGGGGTCCATGCGTTGCGATGTAAACATTTCCTTAAGACCAGTGGGACAGACCGAATTTGGCACGCGCACCGAAATTAAAAACGTCAACTCATTTCGGTTTGTTGAAAAAGCCATTCATGTTGAAACCGAACGACAACGCGATATTCTAGAGGACGGCGGGTCCATTACTCAGGAAACCCGGCTGTACGACGCCGACAAAAACGAAACCCGGCCAATGCGCAGCAAGGAAGTAGCCAATGACTATCGCTACTTTCCTGAACCCGATTTATTGCCCATCGAAATTGATCAAGCCTATATCGATTCGGTACAAAGCGGCATGCCGGAGTTACCCAAGCAAAAAGTAGCTCGCTTTGTTGAACAGTACCAACTCAGTGCCTACGACGCACGGCTGCTGGCCAGTGAAAGAGACACAGCTGAGTATTTTGAACAAGTAAGCTCAGCGTCTGAAGACGCTAAAGCGTCAGCAAACTGGGTAATGGGGGAACTCGCCGCGCAGCTCAACCGTGATGAGCTAAGCATCAGTGAGTCGCGGGTTAGTTCAGAACAATTGGCAGCGCTGATCACGCGAATCAATGATCAGACAGTGTCCGGAAAGATCGCAAAAACGGTGTTTGATGCGCTATGGCAAGATGACAGTCAGGATGCAGACCTCGTCGACCAGATTATTGATGAGCGCGGATTGAAACAGGTGTCTGATTCTGGTGCCATTGAAGCGATGGTTGATGAGGTTATTGCCAGCAATCCGCAACAGGTAGACAACTATCGCAACAGTCCGGAAGACAAGCGCAAGAAAATGTTAGGATTCTTTGTCGGCCAGGTCATGAAAGCCTCGCAAGGCAAGGCCAATCCTGCACAAGTTAACCAACTTCTTAACGACAAACTCTGAGATTGGTAGAGAGACAGATGAGAAAAGACAAAGAGAAAGTACTGGACGAAGTGTGGACTGAAGAGCGTGTGCGTAGTTTTCTGGACTACTTGCCGCTGGAAGGTACGAATGCCGACTTTCATTGTTTGTTAAAAGCCTACCAAAGCATGCGCGCCAGCGACTTCGAAATCTTTGTGCGTTTTTTCAAAGATCAAAACCGTGATGTAAATGCCCGAAATCCCGAGGGACAAAGCGTGCTTTCAATTGTTAGCGAGCATAGGCACGGAGCTGACTACGCAGACATATTGCGAGCGGCAGGCGCAGCTTGATCGATTTGTTATGAACGAAGGCCTGAACTATTTGGCACGCGGATTCAGAATGCTGAATGAGCCGGGCGTGCGAAAGTACGCGGCCGGCCCTCTGCTCATCAATATTGTTCTGTTTGCCAGCTTAATCACTTTTGCGAGTCAGCAATTCAATTACTGGACCGATTATCTTCTCGGCCAGATTCCATCATGGCTCGGCTTTCTCGAGTTTATCCTCTGGCCCCTGTTTGTTTTATTAATGCTGATTATCGTGATCTTCAGTTTTACCATGTTGATCAACATCATTGGCGCGCCATTCAACGCGATTTTGGCGGAGCAGGTTGCCGAGCGCTGTACCGGGAAAGTGCCGCCCAGCGCCAGTGAAACCTGGACGGGCACAGTGGCGTCCGTTCCAAGAAGTCTGGTACGCGAGCTAGCCCGGCTTGCCTATACCCTGCCCATGGCGCTGGGTATCTGGATAATCACGCTGATTCCTGCCATCAACGTGGCAGCACCGGCACTGTGGTTTTTGTGGGGCGCCTGGATGATGTCTATCCAGTATTCAGACTATGCAGCAGACAATAACCGGGTGAAATTTGGCAATATGCGCATGGTACTCAGCAAGAATCGCGCGCTGACATTGAGCTTTGGCGCTGCCGTTACCGTAGCTACGCTTGTTCCTATACTCAACTTGTTTGTTATGCCGGCGGCCGTTTGCGGGGCCACTTTACTTTGGTGCGAACGGCTACAGAGTCAGTGCGACGCTGCCTGAACCTTTTTGCACCCAAGAGCTTGAGTTAGGATTTTTCCAACAAATGCGCAGGCGCCTGTTCGTAGTTGAGCGTGTAGCCCAGCAACTCTTCAATATCTGGCAGCATAAAAGAGTCTGACTCACAGGCCAGACTGATCGAGGTACCCTTGGCACCTGCACGGCCGGTTCTGCCAATGCGATGCACATAGTCTTCAGGGTCTTCCGGAAGATTAAAATTAATAACGTGGCTGATGCCATCAACATGAATACCGCGGCCAGCAACATCGGTAGCTACCAAAATGCGTAAATCACGATCTTTGAAACGTTGCAGTGTTTTGGTGCGTTTCTGTTGCGCAACTTCGCCGGATAAAATCCCGCAGTCAATACCGCGTTTACTCAGTTGCTCATGCAATCTGCGCACCTGATCACGCCGGTTGGCGAATACTATGGCACTCTCAACCACATCGCTCTTGAGAATATTTGCCAACACTCTGAATTTCTGGTCTTCGCTCATCAGGTAGATGAACTGTTCAACCGAATCAGTGGCAACACGCTCTGGCTCGATTTCTATAGTGACGGGTTTGTCGGTCCAGCGCTCAATCAAATCGAGTATTGCTGGCGTGAACGTTGCACTAAACAACAAAGTTTGCCTGTGTGTTCTCGGTGGTGTCTGGCGAACAATTCTACGTACCTGCGGGATGAAACCCATGTCCAGCATGCGATCTGCTTCGTCAATAACCAGCGTTTCAACCAGATGCAATTGCACTTCATTGCGCTCAACAAAGTCCATCAAGCGGCCAGGTGTTGCGACCAGAATGTCTACCACTCTCGAATGTAAGGTGCGTAGCTGACGGTCATAGTCCATGCCACCGATCAGCAATGCGACATTCAAGTCACAATGTTTAGTCAGCAACTCAGCGTCTTCGGCAATTTGCATCGCCAATTCACGCGTAGGCGCAATGATTGTAGCTCGGGGTTCACCAAGATATCGCTCGTCCTCGACCGGATGTTCGAGCATATGTGTGATCACGGTCATCAGAAACGCGGCTGTTTTCCCGGTGCCAGTTTGCGCCTTACCAATGGCATCAATGCCGTGCAAAGTGTGCGGCAGAATTTGCGCCTGAATAGGAGAACAATACTCGAAACCCAGGTCTGCAACAGCGTGCATAAGCTCTACAGGCAAGTCGAAGTCGTGAAACCGCGACTTTCCTTCCTGAGGTTCAACTGGAAATTGATCTATCGACCATTGGCCGTTTAGGGAATTGCTATGTGATGTCACATGCTGCTCTTAGAGGGTAATGCGCCAACGTTGGCTGCGGCGCATTATGACCATGAGCAGCCATAAAGACAAATAAAGCCGCTGCTACCTGCCAAGTGGCGCTATACCAGCACCTCGCGCCAACCAGTAATCCAGGCTCGCAAAGCGACCCGCGCCAGTAAATAGCAAGGCAAGCAGCATCACAAAGTAGGTGGCCGCGAACTCTATTCCATTGTTCAGTATCACTAAGGAACCGCGCCCGGTAAGCCAGCTGTAGTTGCCATTTTCTTTGAGTATAGCCTTGGCCTTGGCCAGGCGATCGGCCGATTCTTCCACTCGCTCGTTGGCAAATGGCGCACCGGGATCGGAAATTGCCTGCCAGCCGTTGTCCCAGTGCGCGGTGGTTGCAGCAACCGCCATAGTGAACAGCAATGGAATGGTGATCCAGCGAACAGCAAAACCAAGGGCAAGAAATATGGCGCCCAACACTTCAGTCCAGCCTGCAAGGAAGGCCATTAACGCAGGTGCGGGCAAGCCCAGGCCCCAGTCGGGGTTACCAAACCAGCTGACGGTGTTCTCAAAAGGCATCAAGGTTGAGAAATCGATCTTGTTCGAGCCAGCCATCCAGAATATGGGCACCAGGTACAGCCGAAGCAACAGAGGGCCAAGAAAATCCAGCTGTTGCAACCTGCCCAGGGTCTGCGATCGAACCGTTTGGTATGTCTGTGCTAGTGAACTCACGCTGTGATCTCCTGATGTGCGTATTGGGAGTTCGGACCGGGCAAGGCCAGGAAAGTTGCATGAATCCATAAACTTCTTGCCTGGCAGCTGCCCGCTGGTCAGAAACATTGGGGCGCAACACCGAATATTGCCCTGTGTAATCAGGTGCTTAGCTAAAAACGGGTGTAATCGGGAAGATTTAGCAGAATCAGATATGGTCAAAAGCCAACCAATGCCATTACTATTGGTCAGTAAGCTATTTGACCCCGTCTTTTATATTATGGTTGGCCGCCTGAAACCACATATCGCGCTAGTACTGGATGACAATCCCAGCGATGCTTTGCTGATCAAGCAAATGTTTGCCACCATGCCTGAGCTGGGTATTCAGGCCGTTACCCATCATTCCACGCAAGGTGTTTTCCCGGGCCAGTGTGCCGCCAATCTCATATTGTTGGCGGAAGACTACGCAAATTCTGAGCTGCTGCAATTACTGGAGCTGATCAAAGGCAAATACCCCGGTGTTCCGATTGTTCTGCTGAGTTCTGACGCTCTGCCGGCAACCACTCTATTGAAAGCGGCCCAACTGGGCTTGAGCGAAATTTTGTCTAAGCAGAGCCTAAGTCGCGAATCCTTGAGAACCAGTCTCAGTGAGATTCAAGGTATAAGCGAGTCACGACCCACACAAACACCGATTGCACCCTCGCCTGTTGTGCAGGAAGTCCATCGCCCAGCAGACACACAACAGAAATCTGCGCGCGTCATGGACGCGTCGACTGATGACCAATCAATGTTCGACGCGCTGAGCACCGGAGTATTGCTGCTTAGGCAAAAAGAGCAGGACTTGGTAATTACGTCGGTGAACCCGGCATTCTGTGCTCTGGAGGGTTGGCAGGCGGCGAACCGACTGGGCACTGCATTGTGCAATGAAGACCTGGCCTACCAAAACCTGGATTTTCTGGATGCCCTGCAACAGGTAGCACCCGGTACTTGTGCAACGTTCACTGAAGTACTCACGATTGACGAGCACGGCGAGGCACGACATAGACAAATCACTGCCAGAAACCTGGGTAGTGAAGGCTTTCTGGTAGAGGCCTTTGACAGCACGCCAAACCCGGCTGCTTTACCCCAGGCAGGTCATGGCACAGAGCTCTGGCGACACATCGTTGCTTCGTATCCTGAACTGTCTGCCTTGCTTGATGAAGAAGGCAATATTGTGGATCTCGTGTCTGGCGATTGGAGCACTGTGAGTAATGACGCCGCATCACTGAAGGGCAAGACACTTAGCTCATTGGTCGTTGAGGATCAACGTCAGGCCTGTCGCGAGCTGTTGAGCAAGGCGTTAAATACGGGCAAATCACAACACATTGTATTTCGGTTGGAACTGAGCGACGGCCCAATGTGGTTGCACAGCACGTTTTCTTTACTGCGAACAGATGTTAGCGCTGAACGATACGCAATGATATTTGCAACTGACATCAGCGATCTGTACGAGCGACATGAAAGCATCAGCACCGAATTGGATACGATGAAGGAATTTGCCCGACGCGTGCCGTTTGCGCTGGCGATTAAAGACAGTGACGGCCGATTCGAACGGGCTAACCCCTACTTCCTCGATTTGTTTGGTTTGCGCCAGGATGACGTGATTGGAAAAAGCGAATCCGACCTGTTCGACGAGTCTCTGGCTGCGCAGCTGCAGACGCTGGACGCGCAGATGCAGGAACACAATGACGTCGCTGAGATGAGCATCCAGGTAGACCCTGATGACTGGATGGTATATCGCTTCATTAAACTACCGCTGCACGGCGATGGCGAACAACGTCAATCCAGTTTTCTGCTAGTGCTGCCTTCCGATGCAGAAGACATTGGCACACCCGCAAAATCTGAAGAATCCGCCAAAAAAAAAAGCCTGAACATGATCTCCCCCGAACTGCTCAGCCAGAGTCGACGGGAAAAGAAACGATAGAGCAGTTAGTGACTGGCATCGCCAGTGACTTTAACGCCTTGATGCTGGGTATTTCAAACCAGGCGCAGCGCGCTCTGACAGACAATAACAGCAGTCGTGGCACCAATGACATTAGCGATAGACTCACCAGTGTTATGGAATCCAGTCGGCACGCGCACGAACTGATTGTAAAAATGCTGGCGTATCGTTCTGCGGCATCAGACTCACCGAAATCGGCTGACTTAAGCGAAACAGTTCGCCGCACTACGGAACTCATCAAGCAGTCAATTGGGGCTGCCTATAAGCTAACTGCAGAAATAGAAGATGACCTGTATGCCCAGGAACTCGATGTTGTGCACTTGCAGAAGATGCTCATTCAATTATTCCGCCTGGCGGCACAACACGTGAGTGACAACAGCAGCAGCCGAGCAAGCAAAAAGGCCATTGCGCTGGAGATGCGATTGAACGACTATCAATCGGAGCGTTGTTTCTGCTGTGACAAGGAAGTGTCCGGCCAGTTTTTATTGCTAGGCATGAACCATGGCTCTATAAAACGCAGTGCAGCCATACCCAGTGAAACATTGGCCAACACTTTTAGCGAAGACCCTGCACTGTTTGGCCGACTGGGCGCGCTGCACAGCGAACTGGATGAGCACGGTGGTCACTTGTTGCTGCAACAAAGTAATAACGGTGCACAATACTGGCAAGCCATTGTGCCCATCGCCAACGCTGAGCAAAGCGGGCTTAATCTGGACAACAGCGTACAATTGGAAAAATATCGACAACGGCGCAAAAAACCACGTGCCTAATTAAAAAGTGGTCGCTCAGATGGCTACTGCCGCAGTCACTCGACTGTGTTGCTGCAAATCTTTGTAGTGCCTAACATTGCTATACGAGTGGCTTTGAAGCAACTCTGCCACGGATTCCGCCTGATCAAAGCCATGCTCCAGCATCAACGTTCCACCCTGCCTAAGAGAGCCCTTGGCGTTCTCAGCAATACGCCGAATATCATCAAGTCCTTGCGGCCCGGATTCCAGCGCAGAAACCGGTTCCGACCTTACATCCCCTTGAGAGAGATGATGATCATCAATGGCCACGTACGGTGGATTGCTAACAATAAGGTCAAATTGCCTATCGCCTAATTGTGTAAACCAGCTCGACTGCAATAACTCTACGTTTCCCGCGCCCTGCTGAGCGAGATTTCGCTGCGCATAAGCCAGCGCATCCAACGACCGATCGACTGCAGTAATCTGCCAGCCGGGGCGCTCTGCGGCCAAGGATAGCGCAATACATCCGCTGCCGGTGCCAAGATCCAGAACATTCGCAGCATCATGCAGATTCAGGCTCAAGGCTTGCTCAACAAGCAATTCAGTTTCCGGTCTTGGGATCAATACGCCCGGACCAACCTCAAAGCGCAGGCTCCAAAATTCCTGCCAGCCTCGAATATAGGCAATGGGTTCGCCACTCAATCGTCTTTCCAGCAACTGTTGAAAAGCGTCGCTTTGTTGGTCTGACAGGACTTGCTGCGGCCATGCGTAGAGATACGATCGCTGCACATTCAAGCAGTGGCCTAGCAAACACTCGCTGTCTATACGCGCCGTATCAGCGAAACTATAAAGTGCTTCGGCACCCTGTCGCAGCGCCTGGTCAATGGTCATTGCTTAATTCAGTCGGACAAGCCAGAGAGCAAATCTGCTTGATGCTCTTGTAGCAACGGTTGTATCACCGCGCCAAGATCGCCTTCCATCACCTCAGCCAACTTGTAAAGCGTGAGATTGATACGGTGGTCAGTAAGCCGACCTTGCGGGAAATTATAAGTTCGAATTCGCTCTGATCTGTCTCCGCTGCCCACCAGGTTGCGTCGCTCATCGGCTTGAGCCTGGGTTTGCTCGCGCTGTGCGGAATCCAATAGTCGGGATTGCAGCAGCGACATGGCACGCGCCTTGTTCTTGTGTTGTGATCGTTCATCCTGACACTCAACCACCACGCCACTTGGCAAGTGCGTTATACGTATCGCAGAATCGGTTTTGTTTACGTGCTGCCCGCCAGCACCCGATGCTCGGAAGGTATCAATTCTTAAATCAGCCTTATTAATTTCGATTTCATCAACATCAGCCACCTCTGCCAGTATCGCAACCGTACAGGCGGAGGTATGCACGCGTCCTTGCGACTCCGTTTCCGGCACGCGTTGCACGCGGTGCGCACCAGATTCAAATTTGAGTTGTCCATACACGCTCTGCCCGCTGATTCGGCACACGATTTCCTTAAAACCTCCGTGATCGCCAGGGCGCTCGTTAAGCACTTCTACTCGCCAATTCTGAGTTTCGGCATACCTGCCGTACATGCGAAACAAATCACCAGCAAATATGGCCGCTTCATCGCCACCAGTGCCCGCGCGCACTTCGAGGAAAACGTCGTTGCCGTCGAGGGGGTCCTTGGGTAGCAACAGCTTTTCCAGCTCACTTTCAAGAACCACCAGTTCATCACGACTGCCCTCCAGCTCTTCCTGAGCCATTTGACGCATGGCGTCGTCGGAATCACCCAGCAGCGCTTCTGCTTCTTCAGCATCCGACGTCACTTGCTGATAGCGCAAATAACACTTCACCACGGGCTCTATTTCAGAGTATTCCATGGACAGTTTGCGAAAGCGGTCCTGATCCGCAATGGTTTCCGCGTCACTGAGCAAGGCGCCCAATTCCTCGTAGCGATCCACCAGGTCACTTAGTTTATCCAGCAGGGAAGACTTCATTGCCACCGCTTGGGCTCCTCGTCGTCGCGGTCTTCAACGACCGCAGGTTTGTGTTCAATGCCCAGCAGCTCTTCAGCCCACTGCAATTTTGCCGCGTTGTCTTTCGCGGCTGCTTGTTTCATGGCCACGCTGGGCGCATGAATTAGTTTATTTGTCAGAGCATTGGCGAAACTCGCCAGTACATCTTCCGGAGATTGGCCAGCCGCCAAAGAAGCAACGGCTTTATCCAGTTCACTTTGCCGAATGCCCTCGGCCATACGTCTATACGCGCTTACCGAACTACTTGCCGATCGCTCCGCCGTACTGAGCACAAAGTCTTGCAGAGACTGCTCAATAATCTCGTCGGCTTTTGCAACTTCTGCCTCACGCTCTTTGATGTTGTCGGCAACAATGTCTTGTAAGTCATCCACGGTGTATAGATAGACATTGTTGAGATCACCAACTTGCTGCTCAACATCGCGAGGCACAGCGATATCTACAATGAAAATCGGCTTGTTCTTGCGTGCTTTCAGGGCTTGCTCAACCATGCCCTTGCCAATGACCGGCAGCTGACTGGCTGTTGAGCTGATCACTATATCAGCGTCTTGCATGGACTGGGGGATACTCGACATTGGCAAAGCACGTCCACCCAACTCATCGGCGAGACTTTGGCCATGAGCCAGCGTTCGGTTGGCAATACTGAGCTGGGCCACCCCTTCTGACTTTAGATGCCTGGCCGCCAAGGCTATTGTGTCTCCCGCACCAATCAGCAATGCATTGCTCTGCGTTAAATCACTGAACACCCGTCGCGACAATCGAACGGCTGCTGATGCGACAGACACCGGGTTGGCACCAATGCCGGTGTGGCTGCGTATTTTCTTGCTAACCGAAAACACGTGGCCAAAAACCCGGTGCAAATCTGCCTTCACCGTATCTGACTCGATCGCCTGCGAATAGGCGGTTTTCATCTGACCGAAAATTTGCGGCTCACCTAGCACCATCGAATCCAGCCCGCTACTCACCCGAATTAGATGCCTTACTGCGTCCAACTTGCTAACGCTGTAAAACAGTTTATCGGCCGTTTGCGTTGCAGGCAGGCTCAGCCTTCCTTCGCACCAGGAACGTATACGCTCAATGGCCAGCTCAGGTTGATCCGCTACACCGTGAAACTCGGTGCGATTACAGGTAGATAGCAGGCTTAACTCACTCGCGTGCGAGCTTGCACACAATTCCTGCAGCACCTGCTTTAGCTCAGAGCCGCTCACAGCGATTTTCTCGCGCAAGGCGAGGTCGGCTGTCTTGTGGCTGAGGCCAAATACGAAGAGTTGCATGGTTCCTGCGGCTGATGTCGGCCGCCCTGGGTAAAAGCGAGTCTGCTTAACCCGTCATTTTATCAATACTAGGCACCAGAAAGCACGACGAATGGATAGAATCACACTTTTAGGACTCAAACATTTAAGCATCTGGTTTACAATGAAATGAAGCCTGACGGCCGTTAATGCTGCGCTAAATCAGATCGACAGAGACTGAACTCGCTGTGCTTTACCTTAGATTTGTTGCAAGGAACCCCATGGAATTTGCGTCCACTATCTGCCTAAACGCCGGTAATTTGCGAAAAGCCACTTTCGCCGCACTTCTGGCCATTACCTTTATCTCGGGTTGCGCAAGCCTCCCAAACGAGGAAATCGACCCGGAAACGCCCGTCGCTGAGGCGGCCGAGCCAAAGATTAAGGAACCTGAGCCACCCGCCAGGCCGTTCGAACTTCAAACGCTGTACTCACTATTGGTTGCTGATATAGCGGCACAGAGAAATCGCTACGACGTGGCTTTGCGCAACTACCTGAGCCAAGCCGCTAAAACGGAAGACGCCGGAATTGCCCGCCACGCTACCGCATTGGCTGAATTGCTGCGCGCTGAAGCGGTGGCTTTAAGAGCATCCGAGCTATGGGCAAAAGCCGCTCCGGGGGATTCTGATGCGCTTCGCTCAGCAGCCATTCACCAGGCCCGCGCCCGAGACCTGGATCGCGCTATGGCGCATATGATTGGCGCCATGGAACTAGGTGGAAGTACACAATTCACTCAACTGGCAGGCTCAGCGGCAAACCTCACCCATTCGCGCAAACAGGAAGTATTGGCGCAAATGCGGGGCCTGATTGAGCGGCATCCGAATAATTCTGATCTTTGGCTGGGCGTTGCCACGCTGGAAGACAGCCTGGGCGACACTGATGCAGCACTGGCCAGCGTGCGAGAGAGCTTAAAGCTGGATGAACACGCAGCCGACCGGAGCCGGGTTTCTGCATTGATCACCGAGTCACAGTTGCTGGAAAAATTGAATCGCGGCGATGAAGCCATCCGCGGTATTGAACAAGCTCTGGCCAAAGACGAAGACAATAAGCGCTTGCACCTACAATACGCGCGCTTGCTAACCCGTTCCGATATGCCCCGCGCGGAAAAGGAGTTTGAACGCCTGGTGGCAAAACACCCATCAGACTACGAACTTAAGTTCACGCTGGCGCTGGTATACCGTGAAAATGAAAAGCTCACCCAGGCAAAACAGTTACTGGACACTTTACTGGAGCTGGACCCGGAAAATGCCTCGGTGCACTACTATCTTGGCCTGGTACAGGAAGATCGCGAACAGATTGACGACGCTCTCACTCACTATGCAAACGTAACGCCAGGCCGCGTCTTCATTCCGGCGCAAGCGCGATATGCGCAGCTGCTGAGTGAGCGCGACCAGCTGGACGATGCTATAACGCACCTGGATGCACTGGCCGTTAAATACCCGGCGCAGGCCGTAGACTTAAAATTGCTAAGCTCCAATACCTTAACCAGCCATGGCGAATTGGATCGCAGTTATGACCTGCTGACGGAGTCTCTGGAAAACGACCCAGATAACACTGAGTTGCTCTATGCGCGCTCATTGCTGAATGAAAAACGCAAAGACATGAGTGGCGCTGAAAGCGATTTGCGCCAGCTACTTAGTCTTGAACCAGATAATGCCGCCGCACTCAATGCCCTGGGGTATTCCTTAACAGTGAACACCAAACGTTTTGACGAAGCGCTGGCGTTGATAGAAAAGGCGATCACACTCAAACCCAATGACCCCGCCATTATCGACAGCCTGGGTTGGGTGCACTTCAAGCGTGGCGACCTGGAACAGGCGCTGGTGCATCTGCAGAAGGCCTATGAGTTGTTTCCGGACCCGGAAGTAGCTGCGCACTATGGTGAGGCGCTATGGGTGGCCGGCCAGCAAGACCAGGCCAAATCAGTATGGCGCAAGGCAATAGAGGCCGATCCAGATAACCAGTTCATGAAAGATATTGTTGAACGGTTCGGCCAGCCGTGACGGCCAGGCTTGCCGCTGTATGCTGCCTACTGCTGGTTGCCAGCTGCGCACAACAGAGTGTTATAGAAAGTACTGACTACCATCTGCAACGTGCGGCATTGCTGTCGCACCCAGACTGGCAGATGCGAGGCAAAATTGGTCTGAAGGTAGACGGTAAGCCACGCTCGGCAATGCTCAACTGGCAGCAAACCGGCACAGAGTACTCTATTCGCCTCAGTGGTCCTTTTGGCATGGGTGCGGTCAATATAGAAAATAATGGCAAGCAGGTCAGCTTGCTGCAGGCAGGCAAGCCAACAATCACGGCAGATTCCGCCGACCAATTACTAAATCAGGTCACCGGTGTAAGCGCTCCGCTGGACAATATTCGCTATTGGGTGCGTGGGCTGGCGGCCGAATCCCGGTTGAGCAAGCTCGCATTGGACCCGCTGTCTGGCCTACCCGCCAAATTTGAGCAAGATGGCTGGTTATTGAGTTTCGATCGCTACAAGCGCCACAATAAATTTCTGCTGCCAGGGCGAATCGTGGTGCAAGCTGCGGGCGATCAGCAGACTGAGGGTGCTGAAACCGTTACCATTCTCGTAAGTCGCTGGATAATTCCAGCCAAAACCGAGCCCGCAACATGACTCAGGCGAGCACTCTGTCGCTGCGCGCGCCCGCTAAGTTGAATCTGTTTTTACACATTGTCGGGCAGCGCTCTGACGGTTATCACGACCTGCAAACAGTATTTCAGTTTATTGATCTGGCCGATCACTTGCGGCTGCAGCCGCTGGAGCAGCCGGAAATCGTGCTGCAGGGCGGCGGTATGAACGTAAACCCTGAAAACAATCTCATCACGCGGGCCGCAAAAGCGCTGCAAACCGCTTGCAACTGCGACCTGGGCGCAAGCATCCAGATAGACAAGCAGATTCCGGTGGGTGGTGGTGTGGGTGGCGGTAGTTCCGATGCGGCCAGCACCCTGCTAGGGTTGAACACACTCTGGAACACAGGCCTCAGCCTGGCGGAACTGGCTGATATTGGCGCTCACCTGGGCGCCGACGTACCTGTATTTATTCGAGGAACAGCCGCCTTCGCGGAAGGCATAGGCGAGCAACTAAGCCCTGTAGAGTTGCCCACCCCCTGGTACCTGCTGCTAAAGCCCACTTGTGAGGTATCCACAGCCCGTATTTTTTCGCAGCAGGAATTGACACGTAACACCTCTCCGATCAAAATAGCCGCCTTTCTGAGCGGGGCCACCTGTACCCGCAATGACTGTTTACCAATAGTGCAGAAATTGTACCCCGAGATAGGGGAGGCAATGGACTGGCTGGGAGCATTTTCCAAGCCTAGGCTTACCGGTACAGGCGCGTGTATTTTCGCTGAATTCAAGTCTGAGCAAGACGCTGAGACTGTGCTTCAGCAGGTACCCAAGCCATGGCAGGCGTTTGTTACGCAAGGCGTGAACACTTCACCAGCGCACAGCGATCTGGCGAAATATGAAAGCGAAGTAAAGCAGGTATAACGGGTTTAATTGGGGCGTCGCCAAGCGGTAAGGCACTGGGTTTTGATCTCAGCATGCGCAGGTTCGAATCCTGCCGCCCCAGCCATTTTCTCCTTCGATTGAGATAACAGGTTCTATAGCGATGCGAAACCTAGTGCTGTTCAGCGGCAATTCCAATCCGCAACTGGCAGGCGAAATTTGCCGCAAACTGGGGGTTTCCCTGGGCAATGCGGAAGTCTCCAAATTCAGTGACGGCGAGATCTCGATCGAAATCAAAGATAATGTACGCGGTAAGGACGTATTTGTTATTCAATCTACCTGCCGCCCGACCAACTCCAGTTTAATGGAGCTGGTTTTGATGGTTGATGCACTGCGTCGCTCCTCAGCTGGCAAGATCACCGCAGTGGTTCCTTATTTTGGCTACTCGCGTCAGGACCGTCGTGTACGCTCCGTACGAGTCCCCATAAGCGCGAAAGTATGTGCCGACATGATTGTGAATGCTGGCGTACACCGGGTTCTGACAGTTGATTTACACGCCGAACAAATTCAGGGCTTTTTTGATTGCGCTGTAGATAACGTGTATGGAGCACCCGTTTTAACCGAAGACATTCGGCGACAAAGGTTCGACCAACCTACTGTGGTGAGCCCGGATATTGGTGGCGTGGTCAGAGCCCGCGCGGTGGCCAAATCCCTGGACGATGCTGATCTTGCCATTATCGACAAGCGCCGCCCACAGGCCAACGTGGCTCAGGTGATGCACATTATTGGTGATGTGAGTGGTAAAACATGCATTATGGTTGATGACATGGTGGATACCGCAGGTACCTTGTGCAAAGCAGCCGAAGCACTAAAAGAAAACGGCGCGGAAAAGGTGGTTGCCTACTGCACCCATGCCGTGTTGTCTGGCAAAGCAATCGACAATATTAAAGCCTCGTCTCTGGATGAATTGGTTGTGACGGACACCATTCCACTGGATGAAGCGGCAGCAGCGTGTGCCAATATTCGGCAGTTGAGCATAGCAGCCTTGCTGGCGGAATCGATCCGCAGGGTCAGTAACGAAGAATCAATAAGCGCTCTGTTTCAATAAAGAAGCAGAGTTTTACTAACCGCAGCAGAATCGGTCGCAGGTTCTCGCTGTTAACAAAGGAGTCGGAAAATGTCTGACGAATTCGTACTACATGCGCAAAGCCGCGCAGACGTGGGGAAAGGTGCGAGCCGCCGCCTGCGCCGTAATCAAGACCTGATGCCCGCCATTGTTTATGGCGGAAAATCAGAACCCGTGAACATCAGTATTCCGCACAAGGACATACTGAAGGCCACCAGCAATGAAGCGTTTTACTCGCACATCATCGAATTGAACATCGATGGCAAAGCAGAAGACGTTATTATCAAAGACTTGCAGCGCCACCCTGCCAAGCGACGTCTTTTGCACGCTGATTTCCTGCGCATTGTGAAAGGTCAGATCATCACGGTAAACGTTCCACTGCACTTCATCAATGAAGACATCTGCAAAGGCGTTAAGATGCAAGGTGGCATGATCCAGCACAGCGCTTCAGATATTGAAGTGAATGTATTGCCCAAGGACTTGCCAGAATACATTGAAGTTGACATGGCTGAGGTAGAGCTTGGCCAGCAACTGCATTTGTCTGACATTGTTCTGCCGGAGGGTGTTGAAAGTGTTGCTCTGTCACACGGTGAAGAGCACGACTTGCCGATAGCGGCAATCAACGCGCCTAAAGGTGGCGGCGACGACGAAGAAGATCTGGATGCGGCACCAGCTGCTGATGAAGCAGGCGAAGATGCGGCTGCAGAAGATACTGATGGTGGGGAAGAAGAGGAATAAATTCTTCTTTGCCTCTCTTTTCAGATGGCAGCACTACAGCTGATCGCAGGGCTCGGCAACCCCGGGCCCGAATACATTGATACTCGACACAATGCAGGCGTGTGGTTCGTAGATGAACTGGCACGCCAGCATGGTGTGGTATTGCAACCAGACAAGAAACTAAAAGGAGCTACGGCCACGATGCGACTGGCCGGGCAAATGGTTCGCTTGCTGGTGCCAGATACCTTTATGAATTTGAGTGGGCAGTCAGTGGCCGCCTGCGCCAATTTCTACAAAATACCGGTGGAATCGATACTGGTTGTGCACGACGAACTGGATTTGCCGCTGGGCACCGCCAAACTTAAGCAAGGCGGCGGTCATGGTGGCAACAATGGCGTGCGCAATATCATGCAACAGCTGGGCAATGATGGCAGTTTTATGCGCCTTAGGTTGGGCATTGGCCACCCGCGTGAACTGGCGCCTGAGCGCAATGTAACCAGCCACGTTCTGGGCAAACCCAGTAGCTTTGAGCGCCGGCTAATAGAAGACTGCATCGACGTAGGCCTGAAATCACTGGATATGATTGCTGAGGACCATTGGCAACGGGCACAAACCTTAATGCACAACCACAAACCGGCGGAATAAGGCACTAGTATGGGATTTAAATGCGGAATTGTCGGGCTACCCAATGTCGGCAAATCAACCTTGTTCAACGCGCTGACCGAAGCCGGTATTGGTGCGGAGAATTTTCCGTTTTGCACCATTGAGCCAAACTCTGGTTTGGTGCCTATGCCTGATCCTAGACTGGATGCACTGGCCGCCATCGTTAAACCGGAAAAAATCATCCCCACCAGCATGGAATTCGTTGATATTGCTGGCCTGGTAGCCGGAGCGTCCAAAGGTGAAGGCCTGGGTAACCAATTTCTGGGCAACATTCGTGAAACAGAAGCCATAGCCCACGTAGTACGCTGCTTTGACGATGACAACGTTATTCACGTTGCCAACCGCATAGACCCCGCCGCTGACGTGGAGGTGATCAACACCGAGTTAGCTCTTGCCGACTTGGACGCTGTTGAAAAAGCGATTCAAAAGCTGGTACGCGTGGTAAAAGGCGGCGATAAAGAAGCAAAAGCCAAAATGGATGTGCTGGAAAAACTGCAGCCACATTTGGATGAAGCCAAACCGGTTAGAACCCTGGACCTGAGCGATGATGAGTTAAAAATCATACGCGACGTAAACCTGCTCACGCTCAAGCCCACTATGTACATAGCCAACGTTGATGAAGACGGCTTTGAAAACAATCCACACCTAGAAACTGTGCGCACAATAGCCGAAGCAGAGAGCGCTTCTCTGGTTGTGATCTGCAACAAAATAGAAGAAGAAATAGCCGAGCTGGATGCCGACGAAAAGTTGGAGTTTCTGAATGATATGGGCATGGAAGAACCAGGCTTGGACCGGGTTATCCGAGCCGGCTACGACTTACTGAGCTTGCAGACCTACTTCACGGCTGGACCCAAAGAGGTTCGGGGCTGGACTATTCCCGTGGGCGCAACAGCACCCCAGGCAGCTGGCAAGATTCATACAGACTTTGAAAAAGGATTTATCCGCGCCGAAGTCATTGGCTATGAAGACTACGTGAGCCTGGGTGGAGAAGCCGGCGCCAAAGACGCCGGCAAATGGCGACTGGAAGGTAAAGACTATATCGTCAAAGATGGCGACGTAGTCCATTTCCGCTTTAACGTGTAATCACATAAAGTGATTCCATAACAGCATTCCCGACGCAGCCACGGTTATAAGCGCTGTTAAGCCTGCGCCCACTGCCCGCATGGGATGATTCATATTCTCCATCGATAAACCCATAGGGTGTGCGATTCTGGCCAAAACCAGCCCACCACCCATAACATGCAGAGTCATAGAACTGGCGCCCTGGCTCAGTTCCAACAGCGCAATCAGAATGAGAGCCAATGGTACATGCTCGGCGAAGTTTCCGTGTTTGCGCACCGCTTCCAACAGCTGCACATCATCACCTGTCCCCAGCGACACTTTCGTGCGCAGCCGTCCGCTGCCCGCACCAAAGGCCAAATAAACACCAATCAAACCCAGAATTGCCGCGTACATCGCAGTTGTTGCAATTGTCATCAGATGCTCCTTATAGTTTTGTCAAAAAGCACTTCGATGTTACACGAGAAGCCGGTTCTGCGCCGCTTGACAACTGCACAACGATTCTGCAGAATCCGCGCCTCGATTTTCCCCTATGTGGCTACGTAGCTCAGCTGGTTAGAGCACAGCATTCATAATGCTGGGGTCGGTGGTTCAAGTCCACCCGTAGCTACCAGATATTATTGAAGTTTCTATTCTAACGGTAGAAATAAAGCATTTTGGTACCTCCCCGGTACCCCCACCGAAACCCCATCTGATTTATTGCAGACAAGAATGGGAATTTGATGCGGGGTTGAAGTAGTCATCGGCAAGGCTTAGATGCTTCTTCGGAGCTCACATCTCTGATCAATACGGAGAGAGCACGTCAAACACAGACGTAATCATACTCGGCGCCCACTATGATCACCTGGGAAGCAGCTGCGAAACTGCCAGTCCACAAGATTCAATTTGCAACGGGGCTACTGACAATGCCACTGGTGTTGCAGCGGTTCTTGAAATAGGGCGCCGTATCAGCGAGGCAGACCCAATGGCCCGCGACCTTCTGTTGGCCTTTTGGGACGCAGAGGAAACAGGCTTGCATGGATCAGATCATTACCTGAACAATTCTTCCGTGCCGTTAAATCGAATAGAAGCTTACGTCAATATCGACATTGCAGGTACCAATCTACGCCAGTCATTGGAGAACATTAGCTTCGCAACGGCGGCGGAAACTGGCGGCACAGCATTGCAACAGCTTGTCGGTGATTCTTTGCAGCCATCGAGTCTGGACGTGATTGAGCTGTCTGCTGCCTTCAGTGAGAATCAAAGTGATCATCAGAGGTTCATCGAATCCGCAATACCCTCAGTGTTCTTTACGGACGCAACCGGGCCGTGCTACCACACGGCGCAAGACGAGATAGGCATTGTTGATGTGGAAAAGCTAAATGAACAGACCGATATGATGTTCACGGTAGTGCAAAGTTTGCTAAATTCCGGAGAAAACCTGAGCTTCTCCGCATCAACCCAAGCAGTTTATGCAGATGTGCAAAAGTTGCTTACGGTTATTCAAACCAGTCAGG
>CAYGSL010000027.1:0-57747 GCA_964352475.1 uncultured Pseudomonadales bacterium
AGGCAATGTACGCGATGCATTCTATTTCGACACGAACGTCCACCAGAAAATCACTCACCAAAGCTGATCTCGCAGGTTGTTTGCTTGAAAAATACTCACGATAGGCAGAATCAAAGCCCGGAAAGTCATCCCTGGACTTGAGCCAGACCATTGATTTAACCACCATGCTCAGATCGCTACCACATTCTGTGAGCGTCTCTTGAATGTGTTCTATGCAGTTGCGTGTCTGATCCGCGATCGTGCCATGGACCATTGGATTCCCTTCTTGCATAGGAATCTGTCCGGTAAGAAACAAAAAATTACCTGCGCGGACAACCTTGCTAAGTGAAAGCTCTCTACCATTAATTACAACAGGTCCGCCAAGGTGCTGGATACCATGATTTTGCATACGTTTCTCCTCGAGTTCTAAAGCCGATTGTCTAATATTTCTGTGCTTGCTGGCCAGTGGTTTCAAGATTCATACTCACGGTCACCGCTACACGCTGCCGCCAGGTGTTTTCGTAAAATTGCCGATCTGACTTTTACTGATGCCCCGCAGACGCTGTTAAGCTAGGCGCCTTATCGTTATTAGGTTTTTGCAGTAAATGAGCAGCCCAGCACCGGAAAATATCGTCTGCATTCTTGGCATGCATAGAAGCGGTACCAGTTGCCTCACCGGTTCCCTGCAGGCCAGCGGTTTGATTCTTGGCAAATTCCACGCAGAGAATCCTTACAACAAGAAGGGTAATCGCGAAAACCAGGACATTGTGGACTTGCATGATCAAATATTGGCAGATAATGACGGAAGTTGGGACGTTCCACCCGATCTTGTCAGCTGGAATGCTGCCCATATCGAAGTCGCGAAAAAAATACTTTCACGATATGAGGAGCACACTTTCTGGGGATTTAAAGACCCGAGAGCGCTACTCTGTCTGGAAGGCTGGAAAAAGATAACGCCTGCGATCAAATTTGTTGGTATTTTCAGGCACCCTGATTCCGTTGCGGCATCATTAAAAAGCCGCAGTGGAATGTGCAGAGACGATGCCTTACGTCTCTGGTACCACTACAATTCTTTGTTGTTAGCAGAACATCAGCGTAAGCCCTTCCCCATAATAAGTTTCGATTGGGATGAGCAGCAGTTTCATCAAGAACTCAGACAAGCAATTAAAACCTTGGGTTTGGGTTTCGACGAAAGTAACGAGCATTTTTTCTCCGGCCACTTGAGAACACATAGAAACCAGAGCTACGAAGGACTTCCAGAGCACATACTAACTATGTATAAAGCCCTTCAAGAGCTGTGTAAGTAGCTGAGCCCAATGCGATCAATCTTACAGAGACTGTCTACCAACAATAAAGTTGGGCCAAAACTATCTATTGTTTTGATTGTTTATCGAATGCCCGAGCAGGCAAAGAAAACTCTGTACTCCCTTTCAATGGCGTACCAGCAAGACGTTAGCGCAGACGATTATGAGGTAATAGTTGTAGAAAATTCGTCTCCTGAAATTATGGGTGATGAGTACCTGAAGGAACTTAATGGTAATTTTCGTTATTTTTATCGAGAAGAAACAATTCCCACACCATTGCCTGCGATCCGTTTCGGTGCGGAACAATGTACCGGACAATTCATTAGCATCATGATAGACGGCGCCAGAATGGCAACGCCCGGACTCATTAAGGATATTATTGCGGCAACCTGCTTATGCAAATTGCCGGTAATCGCAGCACCTGGCTATCACATTGGCGACCAACTCCAGCAAGAGTCAACTGAGGCTGGGTATGATTGTGTAAAAGAACAAGAGCTGCTCGACAGCATCGCGTGGCCAAATGATGGTTACCGACTCTTTGAAATTAGCTGTTTTAGCGGCTCCTGCCGAGCCGGCTTCTTTTTACCGAATAGTGAAAGCAACTGTTTGACTGTCTCCAAGGAAGTATGGGAGACGCTTGGCGGTATAGAACAGGGGTTTACCACGCCAGGTGGTGGCTATGCCAATCTCGACTTGTATAAGCGGGCCTGCGAGCTGCCGGGAGCAACGCTGATTACTCTGGCAAGCGAGGGTACGTTTCATCAGTTCCATGGTGGTGCAACTACAGGAGGTAAGCGCGGGAAAGAAAGGGAAGACTTGATGCGGGCACAATTGGAACAATACATTTCGCTGCGTGGAGCACCTTTTACGCAGCCCGATGTAAACCCTCTTGTGTTCGGCCAGTTCCATGCAGCCAGCTACCCATTCATAGAGCAGTCGATTGAGACGGCCAAGCAGACACAGCGCAAACGATCAAAAGAAGGAAGCTAGGTGCGATGCAAACTGAAAGCGATACGAAACCAACGCTATCCATCATCGTTATCGGTTTTCGCATGTCGCGCCAGCTCGAAAACACACTGCAATCACTGTCATGTGTTTATCAACGCAATTGCAATCCAGACAGCTATGAAGTTGTCGTTGTAGAGAATAGCTCAGACGATTGCTTGAGCAATAGCTTCGTCAACAGTCTTTCAGGTCACTTTAGGTATTACCTTAGAGAGGAAGTCTCTAATTCGCCTGTTCCTGCAGTAAACTTTGCCTTTGAAAAGTGCCGAGGTAACTTTATCGGCCTGATTATTGACGGCGCTCGTATGCTCAGTCCTCGAGTGATTGAGCACGCATTACTGGCGAGTAACGCGAGTAACAATGCGGTAGTAATGGTGCCGGGATACCACATCGGCTCACAAGAACAACACCTTCACAGCGACAGTTACACTTTCGAACAAGACCAACAACTGCTTGATTCAATACGCTGGCAGACTAATGGATATCGTTTGTTTGAGATTTCCACGTTCAGCAATGGAAACCGGCGTGGATTTTTGCAGCCAATGATGGAATGCAGTTGCGTTTTTGCAGCTTATGCTAACTTTGAAAAGATAGGATTTGCCGATCGCAGATTTATGTTGGTGGGTGGCGGTGCGATTAACCTTCATATCTACCGAAGCTTAGGAATGCTGAAAGACAGCAGATTGTTCGTGCTGGCTGGCGAAGGGTCCTTCCATCAGTTCCACGGTGGAGCTACAACCTCTCACGACGACCAACGAGAGAATTTAATGGCTCAATACATGGAGCAGCTAAACGAATGCTGGCCGGATGGGTTTCAAGCGCTGCGCCGCGAGCCGACACTTCTTGGTTGTATCAGTGGCGAAGCTAATTCAGCGCTGGCAAGCTCTTGTGAATTCGCACAAACTCGCATGGACCGATTGCGAAGCACAAACAAACCGCTATGGCCGGACGACCCTACTTAGCTTTACTTTCCTTCAAAATATTCCCAAACCTATGCTGTACTCGAGCCGTCTAAAGCAAGCTGATTTATGTGGGCGCCTATTTGTAGAACAACAGAGCAAAGATCCGAGCCAGCATGATTACGAGAGAGCTATGTAGATGAAATCATCGACAGGGGAATACTTTATTGGTCTGGATCACATAAGGGCTTTGGCCGCTTATATCGTGTTTACATGGCATTTCATCCACGTAAACGAAGGTCATCTTGCCCCCCCCCCGGCATTCCCGTTCTCGATACTGACTGAAGGCCATACAGGTGTGGCGTTGTTCATGGTTTTGAGCGGCTATTTGTTTGCGAAACTATTGGATGGTAAAAAAATAATATATGGCCAGTTTCTGTGGAATCGCTTCTTGCGGCTTGCCCCGTTACTGTTGCTGGTGATTTTTGTTCTGGGCTTGATGAAATTTTTGGCGGGCGAGGACATTGGTCAATATGTAAGTAATGTGTTGGCTGGGGCGATCAAACCGACGCTTCCAAATGGAGGCTGGTCAATTACTGTCGAATTTCACTTCTACATTATGCTTCCAGCGCTCCTGTTTTTCGCCGATAAATGGAAGTATGCGCTTCTATTCGTTGTGTTAACTGCACTGCTATTTAGGTTCTATCTGCATCAGGAAATTGGTCAAATACAAACTCTTTCCTACCTAACCATCATAGGGCGTGTCGATCAATTCGTACTGGGAATACTTGCGTTTCGCTTCAGGCACAAAATACTCGGTAAGCACGGCATTGCCTGTATGTCCTTGGCAGGATTCTTATGCTTCTATTGGTACTTCGACTCGCTTGGCGGCTACTACAAAAACCCGTCTTACCCATCCCCCAGTTCGTTGTGGATTTTCATCCCGGCAATTGAAGGGCTGGCTTACGCGACATTAATCGCTTGGTACGATACTTCGTTCAAACACTCTACAGGAAGAATATCGAGGTTTGGGTCTACCATTGGAACCTATTCGTATTCGATTTATCTACTTCACTTTTTTATAGTATTTGAAATTTCTAATGCCATTAACACGCACCTGATTGATCTATCCAATATACACTTGGCCATTGTGTTTTCCTCCCTGTGCTTTCTATTAATGATTCCGCTTGGCTACCTCAGCTATCGATTTATAGAGAGTCCGTTTTTGCGATTTCGCACGAAATATATAGTTAAGGAACAGCCCACAATCTAGCTTTCCTTTCGTTCCCAATACTCCCAAACGAAATGGTAGCTCCAACGCTGCACATGAGTTTTCCTCAATGCGCGTCGAATTTTCCAGCGACGATGATACGCTCCAGGATGCCATTCATGGAACTGAATCATAAATATACGAACTTTGGGAAGCATATCCACGTCGATCATTTTCTCTAATAGTGGAAATTCGCCGCCTTCAATATTTATTTTCATAAGATCAACGTCTGCGTAACCTAGGTCCAACCATACTTCATCAATTGCGCGAAGTTGTATAGATTTATACTCCGGGTTTTTATCAGCATTGCCTAATTCGAAAACAGACGAACCCATTCCGTTCATTGACATCTGCATTTCCTCGGTTTCCCCAGAAACGCCGTAGTCGTGGCATTCCCAGTCGCCATTTGCGGTCTGTGATAAGCGAGGTACTGTCTGAGGATTCGGCTCAAAAGCATGTATCTTGCATTTATAGCGATCATATATTTTGCGTGCCCAATCACCGATATAAGCCCCAACATCGAACACAACAGAGTTTTCATCTATATTAATGTCATGCAGAATATCGGGCTGACGAACCGACGCCTCCATAAATTTGTAAAACGAGGGTCGGTAATAGTGCAGTTCCAAAGCAGATTTTATGAAGCCATCAAGGTGAGCCTCTTTGCGGCGCATAAAAAGTGTATGCGGATACATTAGCTTCTTCTTCAGCTCGTACATTTTATGCATGTTTACTCTCGAACAAATCAACTTTGAGTCGCATAATGCCCAAAGTTCAGCTTATAAACAATACATAACGTGGAGCTACTTTTGCTCTTTTACACCAGCTCGTCACTCGTCTTACGGCCCAATCAGAAAATCCGTGTATAAGGCGTGGAATTAAATTGTCCTTTACGAATCAATAGATTCGCTTTTTGGAAAACAATCTGCAAGGCTAAGTTCAATACCTTTCGCTAAGCCTGCATAAATCTGACAAGCTGATATACGCATCCCAAAAAGACTTTGGCGCAGAATGTGTCCTTGTAATGCAGTTAGAGTGTTTTCTGAACGAACCCGGACAACTCTCTCAAAAAAGATCGCAGAGTCTAACCGGCTTATGCAGTTTCGACACGAATGGGCCCTATGAGTACCAGTCACCATCAGTACCTATTAAATGAACTATCAATTATTCACACGGCGACGTGTATTCATCTTTGTCTTTATTGGTTATGGTTCTAGTCGGCTACGTTCCCTATCGAAAAAAGGCCTTCAATTACGCAAGAGTTTTAGAAATCGAAAACCCTATAAGAATATGCATTCGCTCCCATGATTTTTAATTCGATAGAATTCTTGTTCTTGTTTTTGCCTATAAGCTATCTTGGCTTTCGTGTTCTAACCCGGTTCATGCCACAAGCTATTATAGGGTGGTTGGTTTGCGCTTCGCTGTTTTTTTACGGCTGGTGGGAGCCCAAGTATCTAATATTGTTGCTTGGTTCAGCGCTCACAAACTACTACTTGGGTCGATTAATATCGGACGCCACAACTTACAAGATTCGTCGAGCATTTGCCGCACTGGGGGTTTGTCTTAATCTGGGGTTGCTTGCCATATTCAAGTATACAAACTTCATACTGGAAAGCGTCTCTACAGTACTGCAGTTTGAGCCAACGACTTACAATATATTACTACCCCTGGCCATTTCGTTTTTTACGTTTCAGCAAATAGCGTATCTAATAGACGTGTTCAAGTCTCGATTGGCGGAGCGGTCGTTATCGCGATACCTGCTCTTTGTCACCTTTTTCCCTCAGTTAATAGCTGGCCCCATCGTTCATCACAAAACACTGCTGCCCCAGCTGTCCAGGCTATTTAAACCCTACGATAAGTCGGTTATCGCACCCGCAGTTACGTTGATTATTCTAGGATTAAGCAAAAAAGTACTGTTAGCCGATACCTTAGCCATGTTGGTGAACCCTGGCTTTGCAATGGCAGAGTCAGGTGCGCTACTGGATGCCGGTACTGCGTGGATTTGTTCCGTCGCTTACACATTACAGTTGTACTTCGATTTCTCAGGCTACTGCGATATAGCGATAGGTTGTGCTTTGTTGTTCGGCATTCGCCTACCCTTGAATTTCGAATCCCCACTTAAGGCTACCAACATCATCGATTTTTGGCGTCGCTGGCACATGACGCTGAGCCAATTTCTGCGCGATTATCTTTACATACCATTAGGCGGTAATCGACATGGAGAGACCCGCAGAGTGTTTAACTTATATCTCACCATGCTCATAGGCGGGCTTTGGCATGGCGCAGGATGGACATTTGTGTTTTGGGGATCATTGCACGGCCTTTTCCTCGTCATAAATCATGGTTGGCGGAAGTTACCCATCAGTGTCTCTCTGCAAGGTAGAGCGTGGCAGATATTTTCCTTCGCACTGACGTTTAACTGTGTCATGTTTGCGTTTGTATTTTTTAGGGCGACATCCTTCGATAGCGCTTTGTTACTCATCAGAAGTATGCTTTCCAGAATACCTGGATCCGTTGACGCCGACTATTTGCAGAAAGTGGACTTAAGCCTCAGCAGCGATGTGCTGCATTTACTGACTAACGCTATCGGGACCAACGCATTCGCTATCGCTTTTACCATCTTCGCCTTTGCGATTGCTACAATGTTGCCAAACAGCCTGGCGTTTGTAGGCAGAGAAAAATGGGGGTTTGAGAACCTGTATTCCAACAGTGATAAAGTAGGCGTAAAACTCAATTGGCAGAACAGCTCTGCGTGGGCCGTGGTTTTTGGCGCCCTGTTATTCGCGGTTGTCTTATCACTAAGCACAGTATCTCCTTTTCTGTATTTTCAGTTTTAGATGAACGATATGAAGGCCACGGAGAAAAGAGACGATAAATATCTGGTGATTATGTTCGCCACTTTATTTATCTCAATGTTCCTGACAGCGTCGTGGAATTACCTGGGTGACCCCTACGGAATGTGGCGTATCAGCCCTGACAAGCCTTTGGATCTATTTTGGCATACGCGGTTGCACAAGCCCTACCGTATGCAGGAGATAAAAGCGTCTCACCTAATACTGGGTAGTTCTAGAAGCGGACGCATTCCGGCTGACTCAATTGGCACGAAGGCCTCAATTTACAACGCAGCTCACCCTGGTACTACCTTGTATGAAATTCGTCGGCAATTGGAGCATGGACATAGGATACAACCAATAGAATCTGTGATCATCGGGCTTGATTACTACATGTTTCGTAAGGACAAAAAGAAGCTACTATTCGTAGACTTGGACCACAGGCTCGCTCACTTAGAGCCTGATCTGAAACTATGGGTGCAACATCACAAGCAAAAGTTGTTTGATTATTGGCGCATTCTATTTTCCCGTAGCGCTGTGCTGGCCAGTTACTATGCGCATCAAAATACGCAAGCAAGTAGTCGACGCTTTTATCCAGCAGGACATTGGGAGTCCATTCCAAGCGCACTCGACTCAAAAACACTGTTTGAAAAAATTGCGAAACAAAAGCAAAAAGAGTTCAGTGAGCTGGGTCGAGAACTTAACTTCGAACAATTCGACAAAATACTGGAGTTTTGCTTAAGCGCAGGGATTCAAGTGGATATCGTCATTTCTCCGATCCACGCCAATCAAATGCGCGTCATACACGAAGCCAGCCGATGGGTCGACTACTTCGACTATCACAGAAAGCTGGTCGGGAGCACTTCCACATACAAAGACCAGGGCTTGAAGGTGCGCATCACAGGCTTTGAACACAACAGCAATCTAGTTCACGATTCCATTGTGCAGCCAAAATGGTTCATAGACGGTATCCACTATAATCTAGCGGCCGGTAGAGAAATCATTAATTGTCTTTGGGGCGAGGCTGCTGGCTCAAAGTGTGAATCGCCACTTAAACCATGGGACATTAATCGTGCGAATGTGGCGCAGTATTTGAAGGCAGTAGACAGCCACAGGCTGAGCTTTGAGCCCGATCAATAAAGACAGGGTGTTACATGGGTCAAATATTGGCAAAAGAAATTACTTGATTCCTTTAGCCCTCTTCGTTTGTCTTTGAAGCTCATGATAATGACCGATAACTGTATACATCTGGCGAAGCTTAAGGTGATCCTGCTCAGAGCCTGAAAACATAATATCGAATAAGGCACCCGCAGGCCGGTCTGCGCCAGGCTTCACCAAAACGCCCAATCCAAATCCGAACGGGAATTTGAAGGTTTCATATTTGCCGAAAATTTCTTCCCAAAACTTCCATACACCGAAGCCGTCCATTCGCGCTTCTACATCATGAAACAAAATCACGCCACCAGGACGTACTTTCGGTAACCAAACTTCAAAATCGTGACTAACCGCTTCATAGGTGTGCAATCCGTCTATGTGCAATAGATCTACAGAATCATCATCAAAATGTGCCAGAGCATCGTCAAACATTGTTCTCAGCAAATAGCTAATTCCGCGATAGTGCTCACGAGCATGAGATCTAACCGCTTCGAAAACTTCCTCGCCGTAGGCACCAGTATGATCATCCCCCTGCCACGTATCTACGGCAAAACAAAGCGCTTCCACATCATTTTCAACAATTGACTGACAGAATGTGAAGAATGAAATGCCGTTATGAGTACCCAGTTCAACAATCCGCTTCGGCTGCATACTGGCAACCAGGTCATAGCCAAACGGCATGTGATCAACCCAGGTGCTCATCGCTAATTTTTTTGCGGTGAAATTAACCGACTTTGGAAAGTAAACACTCGAAGACATATCAAAGAGCCTGCTTGTGAGTTTAGGTACTGTGTTTGCTGAATTTAAAATCCCAGGGAGGCTCGCCCATGCTGGCAAACCGCGACATACGCTTTATCCCTAACCGACTAGAGTACTCTAAATAGGACAAACTGTGCCTTGTAATAGCACCAAAAATGACTGGCTCTTTCCGTACTGCCTTGTAGTACGCGCCACGAATCCTGTGGAGCTCGTCATGATGACTCTGCAACATACTGTCTAACTCGTCGTGCTGCATTGTCGTTACACCACCATGATATTGATGAAACGAACCTTCGCCGGCCAACACAACCAACGTCGAATCCGGCTCTAATGCGAGCTGCCGATAAAAATCGAGATTCACGCAACCCCCACCGGGATTCTGAAAACCCTCGTGCAAGCCCTCAACCTTTTCATACAACTGTCGGCTAAACACGATGCAATTCGACTCAAGCAGTGGATGAAAATACCCTTTGTCATTAGCGAGGCTGAAGAGAGAAATATCAAACAACCTATAGCCATGGGAGAACCAGTCGATGCTATCCAACATCGCCTGCTCAGTGTTCTCATCATGCCCTGCATCAACGCTATAGCGCTGGTCTTGCTCACCAATATGAAAACCTGGCGTTGCAACTATCCCCTCCGGAAAAACTCTGAGCGCCGCCAAAGTGTGTTTGATAACTCCTGGGCTTAACATACGCGCACCGTCAATCATCAGCGCAATGTAATCCCCTTTTGCGTCAGCCATTCCTTCGTTCGCTGCGTAAACCGGTGTTGGTCGTTTCTCATCACGCAATGTATAGTGAAAATTCTCGCCTAAAGCTTCCACCTCGGCCGGATCCAAATTCTCTACGGAGCTGTTTTCCACGACAAGCACTTCATAGTCCTGTATTTTTGCGCCAAATTGATACTCAATGGTCAGACTCTTAAGTGTGTTCATAGCCTGCCGTCGCATTTTGTATACAACTACAATAATGCTCAGAATAGGCTTGCCACCAGCTAGGTCAGTTCTATCGCCCAAAGTCGCGTCCGTCCGCCCTGGCACAACTCTGCCCAAGCATGTGCATCGCCTCTGAGGAAAAATTACCGAACAGAGTGACACCTTCCTCAGCAATGTCTCTGCCCAAGCTGGCAGCCACTAAGCTTTCTGGCACCTCAGCATCCCTGATCTCTTCGGATAAATACTCGGGCGCGTAGAAAACACCCTCCCCGGCTAGTATGAGATGTTCAGTCGTCATCTTAGCCAAACATCGATAGGCATCTAGCAAAAATTGGTGAACGGAAGAATCACAGGATTTACCTGCGTCATCAGCATCATTGAGCGTCAACCAAAGCGAAGGCTGCGCAAAAAACACACAACTTAAACCTCGACTTCGCAGGTAGCCGTCGCTAGCAAACGGCGGAAAATCGGCATGAAGAAAACAATTGTGGCCTTCCATTCGTATGCCGCTTGCTCCATTCAATCGGTAACATGGAATGCTCACAAGCGACTGTGTATACATCGTCACCGCATGCGCAGCTAAAGGCAACATATTCGGTGTTGAAAATAAGACACCTGGTGGCAACACCGCTACATATTGCCCATTACTGTCTGCGACTGCTTTGCTGACCAGCTGTTTGCTGCTAAGTTGGGTTGTATCTACCGTAAAAAGACGAATGTTCATAGAGCCATACTCCTCCGAACGCTCGTCAAACCATAATTGAATTTGATCCGTATTTACCCGAGAGCTGTCCAGCAGCACAAGCAACTCAACCCGCGCTAGCGCAGAATCTGCAACAGCGCCTGCCAGAAGATGTTCTAACAGCTTGGAATGGTCAGTTTGCTGATCATATATAAGCAGAATGGATAAATAGGGCTTCACAAATTGTCGTGCTGTTTAGCAATTAGCGGCGAATAAGTACTATCTTACAGCGATGACTCCATGAACATCTAGCATCAAACGAATGGCAAAGTACCTCCGCTTAGCCAAGGTCACACGTATTCGATTGACCTGCAGCAATTAGAGTTCAATTCACTGTGTCAGTGCCGTGTATTACGCTAGAATGAAGGCACTCTATTGCCACGGATTTGACGCAAGCATGCCATACCCAGATGCGGCGACGAAAGGAACGCCACACTCCCTCGATGGATTCAGACAGCAAATTGCACGCTTGCAGCAAAAAAACCAAGAGCAACGTGATGATGCTCTGGAAAAAAGGCTTATAGACTTGCGCATCAGTGCTGCGCCGATGGCATTGGCAGAACCTAAGGCAGGGATGTGGTCGCGCGAATCAACGATAGAGCTTGCGAAGGGCCCTTATTCGATACCAGAGATCCATGGATCAAGCCTATCGGCCGCTCATATCGCCAGCGGCATACTTACCCACGGTGCTCTGATTGTCCGTAATTTGCTGGATAAGAACAGTTGTGAACAATTACGCGCGGATATTGATAGGTCTTTTGAGTCACGCAGCGAGCAGGCAAATGGCAATCGCCTCGCAGATTCTTGGTACAGCATGCCCGCTTCTGTCCCCAAGCCAGCACTGCCAGGTGGGGCAATTTGGGCTGCTTGTGCACCACGGCCAATGCACACCTTGCTTGAATTTTATGACTCAATCAATTTGCATTCTATTCTGGATGAGTACCTTGGTCAGGAAACTTTGCTTTCGGTCAAGAAATGGGTGCTTAGGAGAGCACAAGCATTAGACCCTTCCGGCTGGCATCAGGATGGCGCTTTTATGGGCAGCAATATTCGCAGTGCAAACCTGTGGATTTCTCTTTCCAAATGCGGACAAGGCACAGATGCGCCTGGCATTGATATTGTTCCCGCAAGACTCGAAAAAATCGTTGAGACAGGCACTGAGGGCGCTCCGTTTGATTGGAGTGTTAGCAATCAATTAGTGGATAGGGAATTCAAAAACACACCGCCTGTTACGCCATTATTTGACGAAGGCGACGCTATATTCTTTGATCATCTAAACCTGCACCGAACATCGCCAGGACTTCACTATAGTTTGCCTAGGCACGCCGTCGAATGCTGGTTTTTGGGCGCTGAGAATTATCCGGCACGCCAAGTACCGATGCTCTGGTAGCACACTTTTTAATAGTCTAATCCTGACAGAGCCTGGGCTTTGTGGAATTTATATCCCCATAAAATAAGGTGTTTTGACCCCTATTAGACGCCAAAGCCTGCTGAATGGTTTTATTCTGAACCAAAATGCTAAAGGGTTCGTTCGGTACGCTGGTTGACGTATTGCGAATGTAGATTTTTTCACGACCTAAAACCTTGCTGTCGAATACAACCGTCGGTTGTCGTATGCTACTAACACTCAAATGTGGTTCTGCATATGACGTGTACGAATCAATCCGGTCATTTACGAACATCTTTATCAATGTGCCCTCACGACGATCAAATGGTTCATCCTTTTTATCGGCCAGGCGCATTTCATCTGTAGTATGACTTGATAATACGATTTCGTTGCATTGTGATAAATCCAGTGCTTCCGATTGTATTTTGTGGCCACCAACCTCCCAGATCAGAACGCCATCTTCTGACAGTTGCAGACTCCAAACGTCACTCTGTTCAGCCACTAGCAACGGGAAAGTATTCTCAGTTACGCGCTCATCACTAAGCGGTCCAATTCCCATGCCGATACTAAACCCGCTAAGCCCTGGAGTCCGCATCCAGTCATATTTGTCAAACTGCCAATGTCCTTCTAGGCCTTTCAGGTCAATCTCCACCAGAGTAGCCATTTCATTGTGGTGGCGCCAATAGCGTGCTGCAACGGTTCTATAAATTTCGCCGCTATCCGTACTTAGACTTGTTGCACCACTTGCATCCATATTGAGATCAGACCAATGGTTTGAGATGCCCCATAAACCGCTAAACCTTTGATTCTCCGCTCCGTCTAAATAGCTATAACTGTTTGCATCCATGCGCCAGACGTATTCTTCCCAAAGCCTGGATCGCATTGGTACTTCATTATGGTCTCTCTGTAGTAATTGAGCTGCGTAACTATAACCGTCAGAAACCTGTGCAATTGGCAGGCCTACCAATTCCATAACTGTTGGCAGTACGTCCACATTCATTGCGATGGTATTTATTTCCTCGTCCTGAGGAATGCTGCTAGGCCAACTGACAATCATTGGCGTGCGAAAACTGCCTTCATAATATTCAGCCTTCGAACCATAGAAAGGCGCATTATTGTTACGCGCCTTATTGGTTCCGCCGTTATCACTTAGAAACACGATTAGCGTGTTTTCGAATTGACCGGACTCCTTAAGCGCCGCAATCAATTGGCCTATCGCATCGTCCATTTGATAGACCAGCGCTTGGTATTTTCCTTCAGGGCTATCATCAAAAAGTGCGGCAAACCGCGACTCGGGTTGAATCGGTGTATGCGGTGCAAAAAACGCATGGTACAGAAACCACGGTTTCTGTTGCTCAGTTTTATGCTTCAAGAAATCCAGCGACTCTTGCAATAACAGATCGGTAAGATGCCCTCCCTGCTTTTTCGGCGGATTATTTCCAACTCGTAGCACTGGGTCGACATAGGTAGGTGTCATTCGCACATCACTGTCGTGAGGCACAATATCTGCCAGCTGAAACTGGGTAAGGAAGCCAAACCAGTGATCGAAACCTTTTTGAAGCGGCCAACCTTCTCTGTAATGTGAACCCGCATGCCATTTACCTACAGCAGCCGTATCATAACCACCGGCTTTCAAGAGCTCTGCGATAGTGGGGTACTCTTCCGGGATGATAATGCCATTGTGTCGAAAACCCATGCGTTGCGGGAACATGCCCGTCAATAGCGCTACACGGCTGGGTGAACAAGTGGTGTCAGCATAGTGGCGAGTAAAGCTAACACCTTCCGCCGCAAGGGCGTCTATATTAGGTGTCAGCGCGTTTCCATCACCAAAAGATCCCACATCGTTATAACCAAGATCGTCGGCGACCAGCAACAATACGTTTGGAAAACTCGGTTGCGGCTCTTCGGTTTCCGCTAACGATTTAACAACAGACCAGGCTGCCAGACCTATTAACAATATTCCCAGCAACAGACCAACCGAATAGCTTATCCAACCCGCTCCGAGTAGCTCGCCGCTATCCACTGTATTGCTAGACATGGCAACCTTGATGGAAGTGAGTAAACAGGCCGACTACCATAACCGCCAAGTCATGGAATTAAGCAGCACCCTGCTAGATACTCTTCCAGGCTGTGTTTCCGATCGCTTCGCTAGAAACTTCGGCAGCCCTAGCAGGGCCTGCCATTTACTCTGCAATATCGCCGCGCGCTGCGGCGTAGTTAAGTAATACATAATCGATACCAGATTCACCAATGCGTGCACCGGTAGTAATGCGATCATTGGCAGCAGTGGCATATTCTTAAAGTATGCCCAAACGAGATTTCGGTGGCCATACATTACCACGGATGAACTTACGCTCTGAGTTAAGCCTCCACCCACGTGGCGTACCATCGCATCAGCAACGTAAAGACATTTATGCCCCTTAAGGCGCAAGCGAAAACCGAGGTCAACATCTTCAAAAAAACAAAAGAAATCTTCGTCAAACCCCTGAACTTCCTGCCACGCGTCTTTGCGATAAAGAGCCGCAGCAGCGCAAGGTGCAAAAACTTCTCGGGAGAGGTTTTCTTTCGGCACATATCGCTTTAAGTAATTGCGTCTTTTTGCCAATCCAGAAACAAAGTAGTTATCCCCGGCACCATCGTATAAATCAGTATTGGCGTCCTTCAACATGCAACTCGCAAAAAAACTATACTGGGGGTAGTTTTTAGTGGCTTGCATCAATTCCTTTAGCCAATTCGGTTCCGCAAATGCATCAGCGTTCAGCGTGGCAATCCAGTCGATATCTGCACATTCCGATAACGCCAGGTTATTAGCTCTGGCAAAACCGACATTCTCACGCTGTCTTAAAACGACTGTGCTTAATCGCGCATTCTTAACAGCCGATAGAGAGTCGTCCTGACTGCAATTGTCGACAATGATCACCTTGGACGGCAATAGCTCTTGTTTCTCAAGTGCACAAAGGCAACGTTCGAGATATTCCCCGCTATTCCAATTGACGATTACTACCGCAACTTTCATGGCTTGTTTTCAAACTTAGGCGGGTGAAAATCGCAAAAACGTAACATCAGCCCGGCCACGCTGACATCCTTACGAAACCAACTCTGAGGATGGTATATGAAGCCATCTGCGCAAACCAGCAAAAAGGCGGTGACTTACTTGGTGAAGTTAAACTCTGCTAGCGTGAATTATTTGGCGATGACGTATGAAAATATCCGCTGTTCGGCCATCATATATAGACCGTTTTACTCACCAACTTTCTTTGCTAGTACGAACATCAAGTTCAAACGACCAGGCCCTTGGTGTCTGTTTGTAAAGGTATATAAATCCGTCTACGATGCCGTCGAGAGAAATCATTCCCTCCTCGCCAATCGCAGCGGCATAGTCAGGCACTAAAGTGAGAATTTTCTCACCATGAATTGGGCCATCAATCACAACATGACCAACGTGAATACCGTCCTCAGCGTATTCTTTGGCCATTGCCTGTGCAAGGTTTCGAAGTGCGCCTTTGGAGGAATTGAAAGCGCCAAAATTCGCGCGACCACGCAAGGAGGCACTGGCCCCAGTAAACAACAATGTGCCACCACTGGCTTTCATGCGGTTGATCGCCTCTCGGCCAAATAGAAAGCCGCCAAAGCAGCAAACTCGCCAACTGGACTCAAACAGTGAGGCATCCATGTCATCAATTCGTCCCGGCGTATTGTTGCCAACGTTATAGATCGCCAGGTCCAGATCGCCACCTGCAGTATCAAACAAGGCCTGCATGGCAGACTCATCAGTACAATCAGCAACAAACGCTTGGGCGCTGTTGCCTTGGTCCACAATGTGCCCTACTACAGCGTCCAGCTTATCTTTAGTGCGTCCGGCGGCAATCACATGCATTCCTTCTTGCGCAAATCGAATACAAAGTTGCGCCCCCAAACCCTGAACCGGGCCCACACCGATAACAATTGCTGTTTTCATGATCTACTCACTCTTTAAGTTTCATCGTTGCAGTTGCGGACCGCCATGTATCAGCGGCAGGTCCAAAGCACTAAGTATGCCAGGTTTACCCGCGCATACCGCTGGAATAGCGTTCACTATTCGATTCGCTGCGGAGCAGTTGCCACCACCTGCAGGACCAGGTTCAACCGGATCATGACCATGAAAACTCACGATCAACTCAGGGTTACCCTTAATAATCGCCTGATGGCAGCCCTCTCCTTCGGCAGGGTAAGGCCAATCAGGCGCACAAGACTGATCAATGCGCGTGATGTGCTCCACCACAATCCTGGTTTTTCCGGCCACCATGCCTCTCACTTCAAAGCGAAAAGCACCTTGCGTGCCCGCTTCAAAATGCCCCATGCCAGCAACGTCCACGGATTCGGCAAGCGGCAAGCGCTCGACAAAGGTTTCTATTGAGTCCAAGGGATAATCAAGCGCTGCAGCTACTATCTCTACCATGGGCGCCCAAACAAGTTTTAAGGAACTGTCTTCCAGCATCCGCGGTAAGGTATCCATGGATTGACCGAAGCCAATCACATTGCGAACCACCTCAGGTTGATCGTACAACGCGTAATTGAATACTTCCTGCATACGAATTTCTTCGATATCAGACACCACACCACTGAGCAGTACTGGAAGAATATCCATTGCCCAACCGGGATCAACACCGGATACAAACACTGAGCATTCGTTCTGTTCACAGACCATTTGTACTGGCTCGATAGCCTCTTTGATCGCGCCCTGGCCCGCAGGGTACAGCAAAGGGTAAAAAGACGTAGACACCACGTTCACGCCGGCACTCAAGCACGACAGTAACTCCATAAACGCCGCTTCACCGCGCGTATCTGCACTGGCTGTGTATACCAGAGCATCGATATTGTCTTCGATCACGCTTTGCCAATCATCAGTGGCAGCTACGCCCAAGGGCTCTATCCCCGCGAGGTTGCCAGCGTCTTTGCCTATTTTTTCCGGGTTGGACACAACAACGCCAACAAGCTCAAGCTCGCGATGCGCAGCCACTGCCCGTATGGCCGGTCGGCCGACATTTCCTGTTCCCCACACTGCAACACGCTTCTTCTCACTCATACTGACTCCCGCTAAGTCGTGACCAATTCAAGGCCGCCAAGTTTCCTTAACGGAGTGTATCGTTCGTGAGTAGGTTTGCTTGTGACAGCTTGTTTATTCGGGGCTGAATCTACCACCGTTTTATTGGTGGCGCGGCGTTGCCTTGCTGAGTGAAGTGGGTACAATCCAGCAATCAATCATTTCTGGCTCGGGTATCAATGACGCTTATTAAGAAACGAGACACGCTGGTTTTAGCCGCACTGCTGTTGTGTGTTTCAACAGCATCGCTAGCCAATCAGGCCGTTGAATCTAGGATTACAAATCTATTCTCAAAATTCGACGCGGGAAACCAACCTGGCGTTGCTGTTCTGGTAAAGCACAATGACAAAGTGGTTTATGAACGAGGGTTCGGCTTTGCCGACCTCACAGCAAGTAAAAAAATAACGGCTGAAACACTGTTTCGACTGGCGTCTGTGTCCAAGCAATTTACTGCAGCAGCTATTTTAAAGCTGAATGAAAAAGGCCGTCTGTCACTGGATGATTCCGTTAGCAAGTATCTACCAGAGCTTACTGACTACAGCGGTATAATGGTTCGGCATCTGTTGAATCACACTGCGGGTTTGCCTGAATATTATGATCAGTTTCAATTTGATCCTGGAACTGTTCCCTCCAACAGCGATATTGCGTTGGCGCTAAAGGAACTGGCAGCCCCTCAGTTTCGCCCCGGCGATAGGTTCGAATACAGCAACCCCGCATATGAGATGCTCGCGCTACTGGTGGAGCGAATCAGTGGCACCTCGTTTAGAGATTTTATGCGCGAGCAGCTATTTATCCCCTCTGGAATGAGCACAGCCATGGTCTATGACCATACCCAACCACCCATTCCACACCGCGCGCTGGGGTACTCGCCAGATGCCAAAGCCTACACTCTGAATGACTACGATTTGCTTAATGGTATTACTGGATCTGGCGGCGTATACGCGAGCCTGCAAGACTTTTCCGCCTGGATTGACGCGCTGCACAATCAGCAAATACTCAAAACAGAGACATTAAGCAATGCGTGGAGAGCAACCGCATTGAACAGCGGTCAACTTGTAGACTATGGGTTTGGCTGGAGCACAGATACTTACCGAGGCCATAAGCGCGTTAGCCATGGCGGGTCCTGGGTTGGCTTCAGAACCCACTTTGCAACTTTCCCAGAGCAGCGTTTGAGTATTGTTATTCTCGCCAACCGCAGTGATATTGAACCTGAGCACTACGTTGAACAGATTGCCGACTTGCAGTTTGCTGAAAATGGCAATTTTCTGGCACCCAAGACGACTATGGATTGGCAGCAGAATCGCCTAAAAGGAATACCAGATAATGACATTTGGTGGACAGCAACCGGCAACGACATGGCCTGGATGCACAAGAACCTGCCACAGATGTTCCCTACTGTTACGGTACACCGTGCAGGGCAAGTAAGGCCGCTTGCGCAGCAGCTGATGCCTGAGATTGCACAGCACTCCGTCAAGACGCCCGATGGCGTTATGAGCTTTGATGATTTTCTGGCGTCCGACCATTCAACAGCAATGGGCGTTGTTATTCTGCACAAGGGTAAAGTCGTTTTTGAGCGCTACCCCAGAATGCAGCCGTATGAAAAACCTATCTATTGGTCAGTTGCTAAAATACTGCCAGCAACATTGCTGCGAATGATGGAAGAGCGTGGCGAACTGGACGTTGATAAACCCATTGATCGCTACATTCCAGAGCTTTCAAACTCGGCCTTTTCGGGCACCACGGTTCGAAATGTGCTGGACATGGCAAGCGGTCTTGATTGCGAAGACGAATATGAAGATCGCAGCTCTTGCTATTACCAATATTCTGCCGCGATCGGTGACGGTTACCGTAACGAACAGTCCGCTGCGAATCCCTACGAATTTCTAAAGAACCTCAAAGCAGCGCGCCATGCACCACAAGGCGAAAGATTCTCTTACTCAGGAGTCAATACATTCCTGTTGGGATGGTTAGTTGAAGTGTTGAGCGGTCAGCCACTGCAAGACGTATTAAGCCAGCAAATATGGTCGCACATTGGTGCCGAAGCAGATGCGTCATTTCTGGCGTATCACTCAGGAATCCCTTTAGCGCACGGCGGCTTTCTTGCACGCCCCAGAGATCTTGCGCGTTTGGGACTGTTGTTCACACCCAGCTATAAAACGGTAAGCAGCAAACCGATAATTTCCGAGCAACATATACGATTCCTGCAAACCCAGGGTCGCCCGAAATTGCTGCAGAAAGCAGGTCTAGCAGCTGATAATCCAGAAGGCATTCGCCATAATGTTTATCAATGGGACCAGGTTTACCACAATGGCACACTGTATAAAGGCGGCTGGGCCGGGCAAGGCTTAATCATAAACCCAGAACATGATGTTGTTGCCGTATTTGCCAGCTATTTTAAAGACGACAACTACAGCGAGATGCCCCTGGAACCAGTGGTATTTGATGTGATCAACTCAGTATTTGAAATGAATCAGGACGCAAAGTTAGCGAACTGACAGCAGAGACTTACACGGCTTCCCAATTGGGTATCAACAACTGCTCACCAGTTTCAGGATCCGTCGCTTTTTCAAATATCGCTCGCACGCTCTGGCCTATGCTCACGTCAACCTCATCACTGTTAACGATATTGCCAATCGCATTGCAGCCGGGTGCACCGTTCAGTGATATGACGGCTACGTTATAAGGCACACGGTCGGCCAACAGCGGATGCACCGGGTGTTGAACCTCAACCACACTTTCTATCACGCCCTCCCCTGCAATGGCTCTAAACTCCAGGTCGGTACCCTGGCATTGAAAACAAACATCTTCTGCCGGATATCGCGCCGCGTTGCAGCAGTTGCAGAACTGAACATGTAATTGCCCGCTGGTGAACCAGTCTTTGTTATCCGGATCCAGTGCGGGAAGAAGAAAATTGTCGCCTAAATATCTATTTGTCATTGTATCAATCCCGTCCAAACAACACGGCGCTGCCAGGCGCGTAGCCAGGACCACCGACTGCAAATGATAAATCTACCTTGCTCACCTGGCAGGTGGAATCGCCACGAACCTGACGAACCGCTTCATTGATCATTTCAAAACCGTGAATGTAGGCCTCACCGATATTGCCGCCGCTAGTGTTAAACGGTAAGCGGGCATCCGGCCCTTCCAGAGCTCCGTCTGCAACAAAATCCTGCAGCTCACCAGGCTCGCAGTAGCCCAGCTCGCACAGTGACATCATCACAGGACCGGTGAAATTCTCATACATCTGTAATACGTCAACGTCGGTCGCGCGAATACCTGCGCGTTGCCAAATTGCCTCTCCCACCCCTTCATAAAACATGCCCGGAAACCAACGCCCTTGAAACGAATCAATACCGATGTTCGGTCCTATCCCCTGTGCTGTGGCAAGAATAGGCACAGCTTCGCCTTTCAGATCTTTTGCGCGTTCAGGTGTTGTGATGATCACGGCAGCGGCCCCGTCGTTTTCGGGGCAGCAATCGTAAAGGTGAAACGGCTCTACGATCCAGCGTGAGTCATGATACTTCTCACGGGTAAGTGGGCTGCCATAGCGCACCGCCCGTGGATTACGTTGTGCATTCGCGTAGCAGGCCATGGATATGTCGCACAAGGCTTCTTGGGTAATGCCATGGTCATGCATAAAACGCTTAGTCTGCAAAGCGCATTCCTGAGCCGGAGAAATAAGCCCATAGGTGTGTGTCCAGGCGTGCGGGCCAGCGGCGTTAGTCATGCCAGAAAAGTGTGTTCCGAAGCGTGAGAACTGACCTTGTGCAAGCGCGCGAAACGCCACTACGTAGTTAGCGTAACCACCGCTAACCGCGGCATCAGCGCACTGAATAGCGGCAGCGGAATTATTGCCGCCGCCAGCCCAAGGCGTCATGGCCCAGCGCAGTTCCTTCATGCCCATTGCAGTCGACAAGCGCAATGGATCGTTACGATTGTCCATGTATGAGACAAGGCCATCAATGTCAGACAGCTCAAGTCCGGCGTCATCAGCCGCACGACTGATGGCCTTCATAGCAAGTTGAAACTCCGTCTCCTCGCTGCCACCACGTTTGTAATATTCCGACTCGCCGATACCAACGACTACTGCGTCCCCGTTCATAATTTCTCCGTCATCAGAGGTTCCCTAGTTTAATAGAAGCCTTGATCAAACACTCATGACTGAATGGTTACAGTTTACGGCAAGGTTATAAATCGATGATGGGATCCGGGCAGTATTCTCTGCGCCGGCAACTGTGGCAATAATCGCCGAGATAAAGTTCATCAACCCAATCGCTTAACTCTTTTATCGACTGAGGGTCATCAAACAGAAAGCCCGCTTCAAAGTTGCGCTTGTCTTCATGCTTGCTACCCAATCCAGCACCGGTCAGATTAGGCGAGCCTACGAACGCTTCTCGTCCGTCGATGATGATGGCTTTGGTGTGTACTCTTGGGCATAAAATTCGCTCAAACAATTCATTGTTGATCAAAGCATCAAAGCGGTCAAAGTCTTCGCGAAATCGTGGGCCTGGCTCTTTGGCGTGTATCAGCCGAATGGCAACGCCGTCTTCCACCAAGTCAGATAATAATTGCAACAAGGGCACAAAGCCCGAGCCGTACTCCACGTACATGTCTTTGATATCAGCCGTAACAATCCATACGTACTGCTTTGCGTTTGGTAGCCGCTCCTGGATAACCTCCAGATAAATATCGCGGTTTAGTAGCAATCGATGCATTTCTCAGCCCTTTCTCGCACCGCAAGTCAATGTACTCAGGCGACCTCCCTAGAAGCTGATCGATGTTTCCAAGGTGTGCCAACGACCATCGCGAACCTGAGACAGTGTAGATTCACTCACGCCCTGGTGTTTATCGGCTGCAAAAGACAAGGGATAACCAAATATATCTGTGTAGCTATCAATGGACTCCAAAGCGGTGATAAAAGAATCCACCGTCAGATCTGGCCCGGCTCTGCGCAATGCTTCAACAATAACATCCGCATTCCGGTAAGACTCCATCGCTACGTATTCCGGATCGCGGCCATGGCGTTCAACGAAACGGTCCCACCACGCGGCGGCGGCCTCAGTGGGAGGCGCGTCACGGTACATCATAGCCATATGCACAAATGCGTAATAACCTTCGCCGGCACCACTTTCCTGGCTGGCCACTACCTGATTGTACGCTGCATTGCTGCCAACAAACGATGCACCTTGCCACCCAAGCTTACGAACTGCTTCTAACACTAAAATAGTATCGCGGACGACAGTGCCCATCATAACCAAATCACACCCTGCATCACGCAGCTTGATAATCGCGGCTGTAAACTCGCTTTCGGTTGGCTTGTGCGAGCTAGTTGCGGTGATGTTAATTCCTAACTCTGCAGATTGGTCATTAGCAGCTTGCAACGTTTCCTCACCGTACTCGGTATCTTGATAAACAACGCAGACAGACTTGGCACCGCGTTCATTGACAAAATACTTCATTGCCGCGCGCATCTCATCGTAATACATGCCACGGGCATTAAACTTAAGTCTATGGAAAGGGTCGACCATGGTGCGAGCACCGGTAATAGGAAACAAGTTTGGCACGCCCTCTTTCAGCTGCTGGGTTAGGACGGCATTCGTTGTTGGCGTACCTAGTGCGATCGCCATGGCAAAAATTTTATCTCTGTTAATCAGTTTGTTAGCTGCCTGAATGGCCTTGGGCACTTGATACTGCGTGTCTTCAACTACATAGCGAATTTTCCTACCGTGAATTCCGCCTTCTGCGTTTACCTCGTCAAAGCGCATGCGTGCACCGTTCACGCCGTCAACGCCCAGTGTCGCAATAGGACCTGATAAATCAGTATGCGAACCAAGTACAATTTCTGTGTCACTGACGCCACGCACGGCAGAGGATGAGGCATCACCGGTCTCACCGCTTTGCCCGCAGGCGCTCAGCAGGCCGCAAGTCACCAGCAGCATGAAAATGGATCTCGAGATTGTTCTAGCGGTCATAACACAGTCCTTAGTACATGCTGTCAATCAGATCAGCGTATTTCACGTTCACCACTTTACGCTTGAGTTTCATGGTGGGCGTTAATTCTTCATCTTCCGGATCCAGCAATTGATCTATTAATCGAAATTTCTTTATCGTTTCTACGCGCGCAAATTTGGTATTAACAGCTTCGATCTCTTCCCAGATCAAGTCCTGCACTTCCCGAGTGTGACACAGGCTTGTGTAATTGGTAAACGGCACATTGGCGTCTTGCGCAAACTTGGTCACGTTCTCTTCATCAATCATCACCAGGCAACTCAAATAAGGTCGTTTGTCCCCCACTACAACAGCATCAGATATATAGGCCGAGAATTTTAGACGGTTTTCGATCTCGCTTGGCGTGATGTTTTTACCGCCGGCCGTAATAATAATGTCTTTTAGTCGATCCAGAATATAGATGTAACCGTCGTCATCGATTCGACCCACATCACCCGTGTGTAGCCAACCATCAACAATGGTGGATGCTGTTTTTTCTGCGTTATTCCAATAGCCTTTTATCACACCAGGGCCACGAATCAGAATCTCCCCTTCTTCTGATAAACGCACCTCAGTGCCTGGTACTGCTTTGCCTATACTGCCTACGCGACTGTCACCTGCAAGGTTTGCGGTGGCAAGACCAGTGCATTCAGTCTGACCGTACACTTCATACATGGGCTTACCCAAAGCCCAAAACCAATCGATCAACTCGGGCGCAATCGGTGCTGCGGCCGTTGATAACCACCTGGCATCGTGAATACCCAGATACTTGCGACAATTTTTCAGCACGGCATGGTGAGCCAGAAAACCTTTTAGTCTAAGCCACATGGGCGCATTGCTATCGCTCTGGTGGTATTCAGCCAGCTCGGTGCCCACCGCTAGAGCCTGCGCATAACTCCAGCGACCAAACGCCGTGGCATCCTTCAGTTTGATCGCAATGTTTGCAAATTGTTTTTCCCATACTCGCGGTACGGCAAAGTGAACCGAAGGAGAAACTTCCTGCTGATCCTGATTAACTGTTTCAAGGCTTTCAACAATATTGACTATCGAACAGCTCTCCATGGGCGAGAATGTATAGAACATACGCCCTGCAATATGCGCCAACGGCAGAAAGCAAAGTTGTTCATCATCGGCAGTGATTTTGTACACATCCTGAATCACCTGAGACATGTACAGCATATTGCGCTGGCTTATCATCGCACCTTTAGGTGGGCCTGTTGTACCCGAGGTATAGGTAAGCACCATCACGTCATCGGGTTGGGCGGCCGCAATTTCATTCACCCAACACTCCGGGTGTTGCGCTGCATAATCACGGCCAATTGCCTGCAGCTCCTCAAAACTAATGCACTGAGGATCATTCAAAGTTTGCAAGCCATCCATGTCGAAAACAATGATCTTTTCCAGGCATGCAGTGCGCTCACGCACTGCCAACACCTTATCCAACTGTTCTTCATCTTCAGCAAAATAAAACCGTGTTTTGCTGTCTGTGATCAGGTACTCCACCTGCTCTGCCACGTCGGTGGGGTACACGCCATTGCAGATTCCACCGGCGCCGATGATACCCAGATCTGCAAACATCCACTCCTTGTTGATTTCTGACGCGATAGAGCAAACATCGCCGCGCTGCAAACCCAGAGAAATCAAACCCAGGCCAGCGAACTTGGCCTGCTCGCCGTAATCAGACCAGGTGTATTCGTTCCAAATCCCAAAGTCCTTTTCTCGCAATGCAACTTTATTCGGCAGCTCAATCACGCGCTTCCAAAACAAGCTGCTAATGGTGTTGCATCCAGCAACTTCTATGTTTGCTGCGTCCGTACTCATCAGCGCCAGGTTTTCCGTTGCTTCCAGCGTCGACCACCGCGAACGCCCTCGTCTTTCATGCCAAGATAAAACTCCTGAATATCCGTGGCTTGCTTGAGTCTTTCCGTTGTATCTTCCATCACAATTCGGCCGTTTTCCATCACGTAACCGTATTCGCTGATATCCAAGGCTACCTTTGCGTTTTGTTCCACCAACAGCACCGTTATTCCACGCTCTTTATTCAAGCGAGTGATAATTGCTGCAATCTCGGCTACGTACTTGGGCGACAAACCAAGTGATGGCTCATCCAATAACATTAGCCGCGGTGCTAACATCAGCGCTCGTCCAATCGCGAGCATTTGTTGCTGGCCGCCACTTAAAAAGCCAGCCGCCTGTGAGCGCTTCTCAAGCAACACCGGAAAATAATCGTACACAGCTTCAAGGTCGCTTTTTACTTTTTTGTCTTTACGACTGTATGCCCCCATCAACAGATTTTCTTCAACATTCAGAAACGGGAACACTTCACGCCCCTCTGGTACGTGCGCGATACCTCGCCTGGCGATTACGTCCGGGTCCAGATTAACAATGGGCTGGCCATCCAGATCTACTGAGCCTTTCTGTGGCTCCATCGCACCGCTAATGGTTTTCAGTACAGTAGTTTTGCCCGCACCGTTCGCGCCAAGCAAGGTCACGATCTGCCCCGCTCTTACTTCCAGACTCACACCCCGTATGGCCATAATCGGACCATAGTAGGTTTCGATATTCCTAACGATCAGAGAACCGGCCATCCGCATCAACCTTCAATCACCGAGGTACGCGCGTTGCACGTCTGGATGGTTTTGAATCTCTGCCGGTGTGCCCAGCGCCACAAACGCGCCATCGGCAATCGCCAGCACTCGGTCAGACGATCGCGAGACCAAATTCATATCGTGCTCAACCATAATGATGGTCGCACCATAGTCTCTACTGATGTCTTCAATCCAGAACGAAACATCTTCAGTTTCTTCAGGGTTCAGGCCCGATGACGGCTCGTCGAGCAACAATAACTTGGGTTGAATACACAAGGCGCGCGCCACCTCAACCATCTTTCTAACGCCATACGGTAAGCTGCCAATCACCTGATTTCTGTGGCTTTGCAAATCCAGCAGATCAATTACGTCTTCAACGGTACGCCTGAAAGCAAGCTCTTGCTCGCGCACTGATGGTAGAAACAATAATTCACTCAGCAGATTACTGCGTCTGTGCACGTGCCGGCCTATCAGCATATTATTCAATACGGTTTCATGCTCGAACAATTCCGTATTCTGGAAAGTACGCGCAATACCCAGAGTGGCGATGCGATGCGCAGGCTGGGAAATAATACTTTCACCAGCAAAGACAATGTCGCCAGAGTCTGCGTTGTACAAGCGACTGATCAAATTGAAAATGCTGGTTTTGCCCGCCCCATTCGGGCCGATAATGCTAAACACCTCTCCTTGCTCAACATCAAAACTGATGTCTCGCACGGCGTGCACACCACCGAAGCTCAGCGCGAGCTTTTGCGCGCTCAACAACACACTCATCGCAAACGCTCCGTGCGCAAATACGATTTCTGACGCTTGTGGGTGGACTTGCGATACAGAGGAAATTCATCGAAGTACTGTTTTATCTTCAACCATCGGCCGTAAATTCCCAAGGGCTCAAAGATAAGAAACAACACCAGTATCAAGCCGAACAGGCCCGGTTCAAGACCTGGTACCTGGCCTATTGCAGCCGGCAAGGTATCGCGCATGATCGCAATAAATTGCGGCAGTACAACAATGAATATGGCACCGTAAAACACGCCATGCATTGACCCCAGACCACCAACCACCACCATCAGCAATAACTGTATCGACGTTAACATGGTGAATGCATCAGGTGCCAAATACCCCAGCTTGTGCGCAAACAAAGCACCAGCAATACCGGTAAACCCGGCCGACACCGCAAATGCGACAGTTTTTGTGCGTGCCAGATTGATGCCCATGCTTTGCGCAGAAATTTCAGAGTCCCTGATCGCCACCATAGACCTACCGGTTGGACTGCGCAGCAAATTTAGCGCCGCTAACAAACAAAGCAACACAGTAACCAGACACAAATAATAAAATGGGGTGCCGCGACTAAGATCCAGGCCCATCAATACCGCATCGGGCACTACCTGGCCGCGAAAGCCACCGGTAACGGACTCCCAATGCGCAATAATTTGTTCCACAATATGCGCAAATGCCAGTGTCGCTATTGCCAGGTAAATGCCTGTCATTCGCAGCGTTGGTCTGCCGACCATGGCGCCGGCTGATGCACTGATCAAACCCGCAAGCAGCATAGAAATGGGCAGCGGAATGCCCTTGCCAATAAACCAGGAGTGCGCGTAAGCACCAATCGCCAGGAACGCGGCGTGACCCAGGCTGACCAATCCTGTGTGACCCACCAACAACATCAAACCGATACCGGCGATGGCATAAATGTAGACCAGAGACAATTCGCCTAAATAAAAGGTATCGAGAAACAGCGGTGCAACAATGACTAGCAGCGCAAGCAGACCAAACCAAAACCGTTGGCCATTGTGCTTAAACACATCAATGTCTTGTTGGTAGCGGGTTTTGAGTATGAATCGCATCGCAGTTTCGAGGCTCTATACTTTTTTCTGCTGAATGCTGGCAAATAAACCTTGCGGTCTGACCAGCAGCATCACCAGTAACATCACGTAGGCCGTGGTGGCGGCGATTCCTGGCGGCAAATACAGGTTGGCGAATTGTTCGGCAATGCCAACAATCAAGCCGCCCAATATGGCGCCAGGCAAGCTGCCAAAGCCACCTACAATGGCGGCACAGAATGCTTTGATACCGATGAAGCCCATTACCGGTTCCAGCAAGGAAACGGGGGCTACCAATACACCGGCAACGGCCGCCAGCGACGCTGATAATGCCCACACTAATGAATAGATTCGTTTTACGGGAATGCCAACGTAGTAAGCGGCCAGCTGATTTTGCGAGGCGGCTTGCATGGCAATGCCTAGTCGGGTGTAGCGAAAGAAAAGGTAGAACGTAACGCAGAGAATCAAGGTGCCGATGATTATGGCCAGGTTTTCGTAACCGACGGATAAACCGGATACTCTGGCGACGCTGCCGGTAAACGGGTTAGACAGTGTTTTGGTTTCGGTGCCCCACACGGCGCCGGCTAAGGCCCGCAAGATGAAACCTAAGCCGATGGTGATCATGAGTACTGCAAACGGTGGCTCGCCGATCATTGGGCGTAGCACACCTCGTTCTATAATAACGCCGATGATGGCCATGCTGATGACGGTGGCAATAAAACCGGGAACGTAGCTCATACCGAGGATGTTAATGAAGGTGTAGGCGAGATAAGCGCCCAGCATCATTAACTCACCTTGCGCGAAGTTCACCATTTCGGTGGCTTTGTAGATCAAAACAAAACCCATAGCGATCAGGCCATAGACACAGCCCTGGGATATTCCGCTGATTAGTATTTGTAGAACTTCCATCGTATTATTTTGTTTATTGATAACTGCCGCAAAAATTGTGGCTATGAACACCTTCTACGCTAGATTCGAGACCGGTGATAAACCGAGTCTGGGCGGTCAAGACACGCCGTGAACCCATCCATGGGGGCTTGTTTTCGAGGTCCCTCTCTCAAACAGTCTTGACCACCCAAACTCGGTTTATCACCTCTGTGCCTGGAATCTAATTGAGCTCGACTTCGCAGGTTTTTTGTCCAAGCCACATTGTACCTGCTGCACCAGTATCTGGCTAAGCAAAGCGGATCACCTCATCTTTATTCCCTAGGCCGTGCAGAGCCTAAGAAATCAACTATTCGGCCGACAACACACTCATATCCCCCATAAGCATCGCCCATTGCACATCGCGCCGAACAATTCGCCAGCCATCTGCCTGGCGCGCCCAACGGTCAATGTACTCACCGTTACTGTCAAAAAAGCGGTCAGACTTGTCACCGGCACCTTGATGCCTGGCCTGCACATAGCTTCGAGTCACTGCTTCATTGGCGTCAAACTCCAGCTGAATACTGCCAAGTAGATGCTGAGATGGTCCACAGGGGTCGAGATAGGTTTTGAAGTTAGTGGTCAATGCCTCAATGCCCTGTTGTTCTTTGCCATCGCCGTAGTTAAAGCTGATATTGGCATCAAATACCTGCTTTACATCCTGCCAATGGCGTCCATCAAGAATTCGGGCGAATTCTCCTAGCTTATTGAGAATTTCTCGCTCGTCAGTATGTAGGGTGGACATTGCTTTAGCCTGCTATTGAGTTGCAAAAGAGGATTATAACGCCACTTAAAACGACTCGAGAGCTTAACGACATGACCGATGTCGGGCGACAATCTGCTACCGAATTGAGCGTTATTTGACGTATAATGCGCTTGTTAAAATCTCCTGGTGGTCCCCATGTCAAAGAAATTCGAAGACGATATTGCAGCGATTCAAGAAACCGCTACTGCTGGATTTGAAGACGTGGAGGCAGAGCGTTTGCATCGCAAGCAGCGTCTGGCTGCTGGATTGCGCACTATGGGCCGTCTTCATCTTGCCGAGGGTGTTGCAGGACATGTCACAGTGCGAGACCCTGAATTTCCGGACCGCTTTTGGGTGAATCCTTTTGGGCATAATTTTAAGTTGATGACGGTGAGTGACCTGATTTGTGTGGATCACACGGGTGAGGTGGTTATAGGCGATCGTCCGGTAAATGCTGCCGCGTTTGCAATTCACAGCGAGTTGCACAAAGCGCGACCAGACGTGGTTGCGGCAGCGCACTCGCATTCAATGTATGGGCGCACCTTCTCCACGCTGGGCAAGCCTCTGAAAATGATTTCGCAAGATGCCACTATGTTTTATAACGATGTGGCGCTTTGCGACGACGGCAGTGGTGCGGTGGTTGCTAGTACCGATGTATCGAAAAAGATGGGTATTGCCCTGGGTCAGAAAAAAGCACTGATTCATCAGAATCACGGTCTGATTACCACTGGAGGATCAGTGGACGCTGCGGTTTGGTGGTTTATCGCGCTTGAGCGTGTTTGCCAAAGCCAGTTGCTGGCTGAATCATCTGGTGAGCCGGTCGAAATTCCCACGCATTTGTGCGAAGAGGGTTTTGAGGTGCAAGGCCATGACCTGGCAGGCTGGTTTCAGTTCCAACCGTTTTGGGATGAGCTGGTTGCACGTGAGCCGGAATTTCTCAATTAACGCTTTTTATAGGCGACTTTAGCCAGAATCAAACTACGAATCTCGATGGTGTCTATATTCACCTGGTGTCATCTGGTTCATGCTGCGGAACGCGCGTCGGAAGTTAGCAGCGTCCTGGTAGCCAAGGCTTGCCGCGATTGATTCAACACTGGCGTCACTTTGCTTCAAATGCAGTTGCGCCCACTGATTTAGCACCGAGTTGCGCAATTCTCTAAAACTCGCCCCCTCTTCTTTTAACCGTCGATTTAAGGTGCGCTCAGATGTGTGCAAGTCATTTGAAATTTGCGCCAGATTTGGCAGCGGTGGCTCATAGCTGCGCAAGCGAGAGGCAACATATCGTCTAAATACGCCACTATCACTGCTGCCCAACTCCCTCAACCTTGTCGACAACTGAACTTGCGATTGTCGCCACATCTCGTTGTGATAATAGGGTGAAGGACGATCCAACAAGTGTGTGGGTAACTGCACAGAAATCTCACTTTGATTAAAACTGACTGGACTGCGCAGATAGTGTGAGTATTCAGCGACATTAGGCGGCCTATCGAAGCTTACGGAAAATCGGGCGTTGGTGAGCACGTCACCGGTCAGCAGTTCCACAAAACGCTGTATTAGGCAAAAGCTTGCTTCAACATGGTGACGAAGTGCATGTCCAGTCAAGCCGGCCAGCTCAAATCGCAAGGTCATGTTGTCTAACCGAGATTCAGCATCCACTTTTATGTAACTTACATGCAACTGTGTATAGGATTCCAGAACTTGAATACTGTGCCGCAGGCTAGGAGCGCATCCCATTGCTACACCTGTTGGGCCGAGCGCAAGAGTATTGTGATAGTGCCCGATCAAAAACCCTACCGATGGTTGAGTACCTATCGCTTCGCCATTTTCCAGCAAGCGTTGAAACACGGCCAAATCCAGATCATCACTGTCCCAGAGCGCTGAATACGTGCAGGAAGTGCCCGCAAAAATTCGTTCTTCACTGACACCTTGTGCCAGCAGGTGACGGACCATGATTCTAGCGTAGGCGGGGCTGATAACTGGCATGCAATAGACCGGCATTTTGGCGTATTATGACACCCTAATGGCGCAAAGTGCACTTATTCATGAGTGACGGCTTACGCACAATGCCTGTCAAATAATGGATGGGTGGCAAACAACATGAACAACGAACACTTAGATGCAGACGCACTGCAAAAAGCCAAGGCTTATCAGGGTGATTTCGCCTGGTTCACGGTTGTTTTTGGACTTGCCGTTATTGGCGCGTACATTGCCACACCTTTTCTTGTAATCAACGGTTCGCTGCCACTGTGGCTGGGCAGCGGTATTATGATCGTGCTCACCTACATGGCTTACACCGTATTGCATGACGCTGCACATGGCTCTATCAGCGGCAGCCAGAGTAACTTGCGATGGGTGAATGAATGGATGGGCTATGGTGCGGCATTCGTGCTGATGATTCCGTTAACAGCTCATCGCCATGAACATTTAACTCATCATCGCAATACCAACAACGGCACAGAAGACCCGGATCATGTTGTGGCCGACATGACCCAGTCACCATTTCATGCCGCACGCTCGGCCGCACGGGTGTATGCCATTCAATTTAAGTTCTACATGGCCAATCGCTGGGCCAATGCATCAGCCAAGCAAAATCGTCAGTACTGCACTGAAATTGCCGCCGCCGTAGGAGCAAGGCTTTTGTTCATGGCACAAGGATACTGGTTTGAGGGTCTGGTTATGATATTGGTTGGCGGAATTGGCGGCGTAGCACTATTGATGTATCTATTTGCCTATATCGTACACAGACCCCACGAGTCAGTAGGTCGGTACATTGATACCTCAGCCATCATCGCGCCTGCCTGGTGCAACGGCTTGGTAACCTGGCTTTGGTTGTTTCAAAATTACCACGCTATTCACCACCTCTTTCCGCGTGTGCCTTTCTATCACTACCGACGCCTGTATGAAGAGATAGAGCCCACCATGCGTGCAAATGGTACGCCGATTTACAAGCTGGGCTTATCTGGCTTACAAGCTGACGCAGCTGCCGCGTAGCATTTTCTCATATATTAGCCCTATTGGATCTCTACGCCACCAATAAAGGAGCTGTTAAACTCTGTGCCCAAATAGACATCTCGCGGGCATACAATGATCGACTTTTATGGGATGGGCAGCCCAAACGTGCTCAAAGTAGCCATTCTTCTCGAAGAGTTGGGCCTGGAGTACCGCAGTCATCGCGTGGGTGTTATGAGCGGGGAGAATTTTTCAGCGGACTTTTTGAAACTAAACCCCATTGCCAAGGTGCCGGTTATTGTCGACCACGATGGCGCAGGACCTGCTCAACCGATATTCGAGTCCGGTGCCATCCTTATCTACCTGGCAGAAACCTACAACTCGCCATTATTTCCCACTAGCGGAAATCAGCGCTGGGAAATTCTTCAGTGGTTAATGTTTCAGGTGTCATTGGTTGGACCAATGCTTGGTCAGGTGAACCATTTTCAATTGCAACCCAGTGAGGAGACCAGTTATGCGGCGGGCCGCTACCGTGACCAGGCTGATCGGGCGCTTACGATCATAAATGATCGATTGGCCGTATCACCTTTCCTAGGTGGCAATGATTACTCGATTGCTGACATCGCTGTACACCCCTGGATGGGTTACATCACTCGGCATGAATTAGATGAGGGTGACTACCCAAAACTCATTGAATGGCGCGACTTGCTGGATCAAAGACCCGCCTTTAAGCGAGGGGCTGCTGCTATTGCTGAAATGGATGCAATGGCACCTGCAAATACTGGCTTGCCCACAGACGACGAAATGGATAGTTTCTTCGCGCGGCGAACACCGGGTCCAAAAGTGGATCTGCTCAATTATTTGAGCAAGGGGCCAATGTTCACAACTGAGGCGGACAAAAACGCTCAAGATTGAAACTACTTCTATCACTCTTTTTTTGGAACGTAATGTATGACTACCAAAGTAGGAATTAATGGCTTTGGCCGCATGGGGCGCCTGATTTTGAGAGCGGCCTGGCAATGGGACAACATCGAGTTCGTCCAGATTAACGATCCAGGCGGTGATGCCGAAACGCTCGCGCACTTGCTGAAATTTGATTCTGTGCACGGCCAGTGGCCTTACGAAGTAAGTGCTGAAGGCAATAATATGCTGATAGATGAATCCAATGTGCTGTGCAGTCGCAATAGAGCAATTGAAGACACTGACTGGTCAGCTTGCGACCTCGTTATCGAAGCGTCCGGAAAAATGAAAACCAAAGCGCTGTTACAGGCCTATCTGGACCAAGGTGTAACACGCGTGGTGGTAACCGCACCTGTTAAGGAAGAAGGTGTTTTAAATGTTGTAATGGGCGTGAACGATCACTTATATGACCCGGATTCTCACCCAATTGTTACCGCGGCGTCTTGCACCACCAATTGTTTGGCGCCGGTGGTAAAAGTCATTAATGAACAATTGGGTATCAAGCATGGGTCAATGACATCAATTCACTCGGTTACCAATACGCAAACCATTCTCGATGCACCGCACAAGGATCCACGGCGTGCTAGAGCCAGTTCCATGAGCCTGATTCCAACCACAACCGGTTCAGCCACCGCCATCACAAATATTTTTCCGGAGCTGATTGGCAAACTGAACGGTCATGCAGTGCGTGTACCGCTTGCGAATGCCTCGTTAACAGACTGTGTTTTTGAGGTACAACGGCCTACCAGTGTTGAAGAAGTGAACGGCCTGCTGGAACGCGCGGCTAGCAAGGAGTTAAAAGATATTCTCGGTTACGAAGAACGTCCACTGGTCTCGATAGACTACAGAACTGATCCTCGTTCGGCGATTGTTGATGCTCTATCGACAATGGTGGTTAATGAAACGCAAGTAAAACTCTACTTGTGGTATGACAATGAGTGGGGGTATGCCAACCGCGCTGCCGAACTCATGCTCAAGGTAAGCCAGCAAGCGTAACGAAGTCAGCACGTATGAGCGCAGCAGAAATGTCGCCCGATGTTCGTCAGTATCTTATTGTTACCGGTAATTACTGGGCGTTTACCTTAACAGACGGCGCTTTGCGTATGTTGGTGGTGCTGCATTTCCATCAACTGGGCTACAACCCTTTACAGATCGCCCTGCTGTTTTTGTTCTACGAAGTATTCGGCGTTATTACGAATTTGCTCGGTGGCTGGCTGGGCGCGCGCTGGGGTTTAAACAAAACCATGAATGCCGGCCTGTGTTTGCAGGTGCTGGCGTTGAGCATGTTGCTGGTTCCGACAAATGCATTAACACCTGCCTGGGTGATGGCGGCACAGGCCTTATCCGGTATTGCCAAAGACCTCAATAAGATGAGCGCTAAAAGCGCGATCAAGTTATTGGTGCCCGAGCAACAACAAGGCAAATTGTATCGTTGGGTTAGCGTGTTAACCGGCTCCAAAAATGCGCTTAAAGGGCTGGGTTTCTTTTTGGGCGCGGCATTACTGACCGCCCTAGGCTTCTCGGGCGCAGTGTTACTGATGGCCGCAGCGTTGGCGCTGGTTGCTGTACTGAGCATGCTGCTTCTGAAAAAAGAGTTTGGCAAAGCCAACCGCAAACCGAAGTTCAAGGAGTTGTTTTCCAAAAGCCGTGCATTGAATTACTTGTCCGCCGCTCGATTATTCTTGTTCGGAGCGCGCGACGTTTGGTTTGTTGTTGCCTTACCGGTCTATCTCAGCGCCACACTTGAGTGGCGCCACGAATTAGTAGGCGGCTTTCTGGCGCTGTGGGTGATTGGCTATGGCGCAGTTCAGGCAAATGCACCGCGCATTACTGGCATGGCTTCAGGCTCACCCCCTGATGGTCGTACAGCATTTAAATGGGCCGGTTTATTGGCGGGCATACCCGCGTTAATTGCGGTGGCCTTGCTTGCCAGCACAACACCAACGTTTGTTTTGATAATTGGCCTGCTGGTCTTTGGAGGGTTGTTTGCGGTGAATTCTGCAGTGCACAGTTATCTGGTGATCAGCTATGCCGAGTCTGACGGTGTTTCGCTTGATGTGGGCTTTTACTATATGGCCAATGCTATGGGGCGGCTAACGGGTACTGTCTTGTCCGGCTGGGTTTTTCAAACCCATGGTTTAGCCGCATGCCTGTTGGTGTCATCAATCTTTATTATCATTGCCGCCCTGTTGGCCAGGCTGCTGCCTGTGCATGCACGGTGAATCCCAACGGTTATTCACTTCAGCCTACCCGTAAGCTGAAGAAACAAGCCTACAAAAAACAAATACGCAGACGAGAGCAAGATGACGGTGTCCACCAGCAATGGTGGGTCAAGCTTGTAATAGATCGCGATTAGCCCACTCACTACCCATAAGCCCGACACTGTCAGACTTGGTATGCGCCAGATTTTCACTCGCACGGGATGAATAAACAACATAGGCACAAAGGTTAGAACCGTACAAGCAAGCACAACGGCAATGGAAAAGTATTCGTTGGGCGACAACACGAACAAACCAAACACCACCATGTTCCAGACCACCGGAAAACCGATGAAGCCATAGTCTTCGCTTTTCATGCGGGTATCGGCGTAATAAATGGCTGATGTGACCACAATAAGTGCTGCCGCAATAAATGACGCGTACATGCCCAGTAAACCGCTTTGATACAAGGCAAACGCCGGCAACATCACGTAAGAAAAATAGTCGATCACCGCGTCGAGAATATCGCCGGAAAAATGCGGCCACCATTTTTTGACTTCGAGCTTTCGTGCCAATGGGCCATCTATTGCGTCAACGAACAAGGCAATCGCCATCCACAGGAACATATCAGGAAAACGACTTTCAGCCGCGGCCACCAGGGCAAGGAATGCAAAGAAAGCGCCAGAAGCTGTTAACAGGTGAACACCAAATGCCCACAGCGAATTTCTTGATAGTCCGAACACGTGTCCCTTACTCAAACGAGTATAATGACCACTATTCTATTCCAAGACAGACGAAAACAAAGCAATTCAGGATTAATTTATGCATTTTGACGTTTATCTCTCCGGCGAGATCCACACTGATTGGCGCGAGCAAATTATTGAGGGTTGTTTGGGCCTCGGGCTACCTGTGTCATTTTCGTCGGCGGTGACCAATCACGAGGCCAGCGATGCGGCGGGTGATTGTCTAGGTGCTGAAGACAATAGTTTTTGGCGCGATCATAAATCAGCCAAGGTCAATGCCATTCGGATCAAGACCTTGATCGAAAGCTGCGATATCGCCGTTATTCGATTTGGCGACAAATACAAACAGTGGAACGCCGCATTTGATGCCGGTTACTGCGCGGCCATGGGCACGCCGTATATTACCTTGCACGACGAGAACATTGTGCATGCGCTTAAAGAAGTTGATGCAGCTGCAATGGCTTGGGCTACCACACCACAGCAAGTGGTCGACGTTCTAAAACATATTTGCAGTTAAAACAATGTACGAACCGCGCGCCAGAGCGGCGCGCTGCGTTACTCGTTGATGCCTAGTAGCTCAACATCAAAAATCAAAGTCTCATCAGGACCAATCGCAGCACCAGCACCACGACTGCCATAAGCCAGCTCGCTGGGAATAAACAAGCGCGTTTTTTCACCAACAACCATTAGTTGCAAGCCTTCTGTCCAGCCAGAAATAACCTGATTCAGACCAAACGAGATGGGCTCGCCTCGGTCCACAGAACTGTCAAAAACACTGCCGTCAATCAATGTGCCGTGATAGTGCACTTTAACCCGATCACGCGGTCCAGGGTGCTCACTGCCATCACCTTCGTTTAATACCAGGTATTGCAAACCAGAGTCGGTGACTTTAACGCCCTCTTTCTCTTTGTTCGCTGCCAAAAAATCCAGACCTGCCTGCATATTACTTTCTCCCGAGGCTTGTGAGTTTGAATATCGCTGATACAACACTACCGCCAATACCAACAGTATCAGCCCAATAACAAATTTCATGATTTACCTATTAGTGCAGGTTCTATTCAGGGTGTAAGCGCGGAATGATAACTGTTTCCAACGCCGATGATCAATCCGCTTGCAATCAGATACCGACCACTAGCCTGAGCAATGTAGCTGGTCCTGCTTGCTGACTTGGGCAAACTCGCGGGCTTGTTCTGCCTTGCAGCTTGTACTATGATACTGTTTATTCATACAGTATATCGTTCTTGCATGAAGCTCTATATTGCTGAAAAACCCAGTCTGGGCAGAGCCATTGCAGATGCTCTACCAAAGCCATTGAAAAAGGCAGAGGGTTACATCACAGCTGGCAACGGTGATGTGGTGTCGTGGTGCATAGGCCATTTGCTCGAGCAAGCCGAACCTCATCAGTATGATGAGACGTATAAGCGTTGGAATCACGCTGACCTTCCAATTATTCCGGGCAAGTGGCAGCTCAACCCGAAATCCAGTACACGCAAGCAGTTCACGGTGCTACGCAAGCTCATCAAGCAAGCAGATCAACTGGTGCACGCCGGTGATCCTGACCGTGAAGGCCAGCTGTTAGTTGACGAGGTGATTGAATACGCTGGCGTTTCTACCGAGAAAAAATCGGCGACGCAACGCCTGTTAATCAGCGATATGAATCCAGCAGCGGTGCAGCGGGCCCTGAATCAGCTTAGAAGTAATCGGGAATTCGTGCCGTTAGCTACGTCAGCGCTCGCCAGAAGCAGAGCAGACTGGTTGTATGGGATCAACATGACGCGTTCTTTCACGCTCGCCGGTAAAAAAGCCGGGTTCAATGGTGTGTTGTCAGTAGGAAGAGTGCAAACCCCGGTATTAGGCCTGGTGGTTAGAAGAGACAGGGAGATAGAAAATTTCGTAGCTGTACCCTTTTATGAGGTGTGGGCAAATGTGCGCTGCGAAGACCGATCCGAGTTTCTTGCGAAATGGAAACCAGGTGAGGCTCACCAGATGTTTCAGGATGAGGACGGCCGCATCACTGATAAAGCGCAGGCAAAAAAAGTGGCCAACAAGGTCGACGGCAAACGCGGCGTTGTCGAGAGTTTTGAACACAAGAAACGCTCTCAAGCCGCCCCTTTGCCCTATAACCTGTCGGCACTACAGATTGATGCGGCCATTCGTTTCGGCCTCTCCGCTAAAACAGTATTGGACGCCTGCCAGAACCTTTATGAGAAGCACAAGTTAATCACCTACCCGCGGTCTGACTGTCGCTACTTACCGCAGGAACAAGAAAATATGGCTCAAAGCGTGGTAACCGCAATCAGTGGAAGTTGCGCTGCGCTTAATGAAGCAAGTTCACAAGCCAATCTGTCGCTCAGTAGTCGCGCATGGAACGACAAAAAAGTAACTGCGCATCATGCCATCATTCCAACCGCCAAATCACTGGACACAACCAGGCTAGCGCGCGCCGAAGCACAACTGTATGAGCTAATTGCGCGGCAATACCTTGCTCAGTTCTACCCGCCACACTGCTTCAATGAAATAAAAGTGTCACTGTGTCTTGAAGGTGAGCAGTTTTTAGCGAGCGACAGAAAAACAATATCTGCAGGCTGGAAAGCGCTTTTTCCAGTTAAGAAGGAAGCTGCGAATACAAATGACATTAAACAATCTATTCCTACTCTTAAGAAAGGTGATCCAGTCGATTGCACCTCAGCAGAGCTTAGGGACAAACTGACACAAGCGCCGTTGCCCTTCACAGACGCAAGCTTATTGGCCGCAATGACGGGCATAAGTCGATTCGTTAAAAACCCTGATATCCGTAAGATTCTGCGCGACACCGACGGTTTGGGCACGGAAGCAACTCGCGCAGGCATCATAGAACTGCTGTTCAAACGCGATTTCCTGGTGCGCAATGGCAAGAGCATTAACAGCACGTCTGCCGGGCGCGCACTGATTGACTGCCTGCCAGAGTCGGCAAGCCTGCCCGACATGACGGCTCAATGGGAAAATCATCTGGAATTGATCAGTACACGCACGGCGAATTACCAGAGCTTTATGCAGCCCTTGGTGCAGACGCTGACAGAGCTAGTGCAATTGGGTGAAAGCGCCAATGCCGACGCTTTCAAAGGGCTGCCCTCTGTTACGCCACGCTATAGGCGTAAAAAAGCTTCGGCGTCAGTTAAACGATCTGGCAAAAAGCAGTACGCCAGCACTGCGAAACGCTCCAAGACAGCAAGAAGCTCTTAAGGTCGAACGACTATGTTTCCTACGTATTGCTTATCAATGAACGCTTGCTGTGCTTGATGAAAATCCCTAAGTGGATAAGTTTTCGCGAGTACCGGTCTAATTTCACCGCGCTCGATGTAGGAAATCAGATCGGTGAAAACATGCGGCTCAACAATCGTGGAGCCAATAAACGTGAGATCGTTCAAATACAAAGTGCGTAAGTCCAAATCAACTATTGGACCTGCAATCGCACCAGAACAAGTGTACCTGCCACCACGATCCATCACTTCAATCAACGCAGGAAAATAATCACCGCCAACAACATCGGCGACCACTGTAACCGTGTCGTATCCGGTTGCTTGCTTAAGCGCTTCGCTCAGCGCCTTGGGTGCGCGAGGTAAAATGGCGCCCGGCGACAAATCGCTTACCTGTGCATGCTTGGATTCAGATGCCATTGCAATCACAAATGCGCCGCGGCGCTTTGCCAGTTGGATGAGTGCGGAACCAACGCCACCGGAGGCACCCGTAATCAATACTCGATCGCCCTCACCAACTTTGGCCCTGGACAGCATTCCTTCGGCGGTGGTGTAGGAGCAAGAAAATGTTGCCAGCTCTTCGTCGCTTAAATCAGAATTCACAACACCTACATTGCGATAATCGATCACTGCGTATTGCGCGTAACCACCGTCACATTCAGAACCGAAGTAACCTACGCCATGAAGATTCAAGGGGTCATTCCAATCGCGAAGCCAGTTGTCGGTGATAACCCGCTTGCCAAGCAGTGACTGATCGGCGTTTTCCCCACAAGCCACAACAACGCCGCAAGCATCAGCGCCTTGTATTCTCGGGAAGCTAAGTGGTGCTGCACCCCAGGTAGGATCATCTTCGCCCACGTCTGCAAACGCATCACCAGTGGTGGCGTCGTTTACTGTTTTGGAATACCAACCCGAACGCGTGTTTATATCTGTGTTATTCAGCCCGCAAGCGCGTACTTCGAGCAGTACTTCGTTTGGCCTGGGTCTTGGTGTTGGCCATTCTTCCTCGAACACCAGCATATCCATTCCACCGTGGCCGGTCAGTACCAACGCTTGCATGGTATCGGCTATTTTATCCGTCATTTTTATTTCCTGAATCTCTGATTACAGCACTGGAACGCTTCAATCTATTCGTAAACCGCAACGTGGTCACCCAAATTATTTTCATCTGGCGTTACCCCGATTCCTGGCTCAGAGGGTGGAGCAACCTGGCCGTTGTGGTTTCTCACACCTTGCCCGGGCACGGGGTCTACTGCAAGATGATAATGACAAAGCCAGGAATCCATTTGATATTCCGCCGGTGTGGACGACGCAAGATGTATTGCTGCCGTATCGGCCAAGGCTGACCCGCCAACGTCTTCAATATGCATCTTCCAGCCAACGGATAAAGCAAAGTCCCGCACCTGCAATGCTTTGGTCAAACCACCCAGGCGATTAGGTTTGACTTTCAGACCTGCACAAGCCGAGGCATTCCACGCCCGCAAATGATCGTCGAAGTTATGCAAACACTCATCCAGTAGTACCGGTTGGCGCACCCTATTGGCAACGTAAGCGCATTGTTCCAGAGTTTCACACGGCTGCTCTATCCAGCTCATTGACGACACAGAGTTCAATACTTGCAAAGCAACGCCCGGTGCCCAGGCTCGGTTGATATCAAAGGTCACAAACTCGCCGTCCAGCAAACCTGCTGAAATATGTTCAATGCGATCTATGTCAATATAGGGATCACTGCCACCCAGTTTTGCCGAATGCGTGCGATAGCCTTTCGCGCGCGCTTCTTTGATCAACCCGAGCATTTCATCCGGTGTGCCCGTGGATATGGATGAATTCACGTACACGCTGGCGGGCTCATGCCCTCCCATCAGTTGCCAAACCGGAAGGCCGGCGGCCTGACCAAGAATATCCCAACAGGCAATATCGAGAGGTGACTTTACGTAAGGATGGCCTGGAAGATTTGTATCCATCACCCTATTGATATGCTGCAGGCTGCGCGGGTCTTGACCAATCAGGCAAGGGGCTAATAGCTCAATGCCTGCGCGAGTTCCTGGTCCATGCGCCGGAAGATAGGTATTGCCCCAAGGGCAGCCTTCCCCCCAACCACTCAAACCATCGTCTGTATCAATTCGGACAAAAGTGGAATCCAAGGTGTCAAATCGCAGTCTCCCGCCCGACAGCCAGTAGGGTTTTGTTAGCGGCAAGTCCAGCTGCCAAACCGTGATTCTTGTGATTTTCATGCGTCTTCTCGGGGCCGCGCGTTCTCACTATCCCATACTGGCCCATCCAGTACACGCGCTTTTCGCCGTTCCCCCAGCACCATCACATCAACTTCATTGCCGGCCTCTGTGTGCTCAGGCTTTAGATAAGACCAGGTGATAAAAGCACCCACTGAATAACCATAGGCACCTGATGTCACCGAGCCAATACACTGTTCGCCAAGCCAAATTGACTCACCACCCAGCGGATCGGATAGCTTCTGTGGCTTGTCGCCTTGGGTTTTGGGCTCATCGAGCTGTAATAGTGCTAACTTCCATTTGCTTGGCTTGGCCAGACTGAGGTTTTTTCCCTGGGTGTGTTCACCGCGAGAGAAGCGCTGCAGACAGGCTTCGGCCAGTGTTACTTCATTGGTAATCTCATGCCCTGACAGATAGCCTTTTTCCATTCGCGCAGAATTGAGACAGGCAGAGCCGATGTGCACAAGGCCTAAAGGTTCTCCAGTGCTTGTCAGCGCTTCATAAATTGCCAACATTCCGGCCATTGGCACATGCAGTTCCCAACCCAGCTCACCTGTATACGAGACTCGTACTGCTCGCACGCCCTCCACACCTGCTACCGACATCACTTTACCCGACAGCCAGCGGAAGTTTTTATTATCCAAAGGGGTATCAGTATGTACGGCAAGAATCTCCCGTGATTTAGGACCCGCGATCGCCAACACACCGTAGTCATTTGAACGGTTAGCAAACTGAACATCTTCGCCATCGCATTCGGTTTGCAGCCAATCCAGAATTGAGGCCTCTTTTGCGGCGGCGTACACCAGATAGTACGTTTGGTCGGCAAGCTTCATCAGTGTGACTTCGCCTTCCAGACGGCCGTTTTTGTTGACCAGGTAACTTAGTAGTGTTGAGCCCTGGTTTTGCGGTACTTTGTTAGAGCAGACTCGGGCAAGAAATTTTTCGGCATCTTTACCGGTAATATCTATTTTTGAAAACGCACTCAGATCAGCGATGCCAGCTGCACTGCGCAAGCCGTTTACTTCTCGCTCGAGTATGTTGTGCAGTTCACTGCGACGGAAACTGTGGATGTGCTCTTGCGCAACATCGCCGGTGGCATACCAATACGGGCGCTCCCAGCCGTAAATATCCTGGTACACGGCGCCTTGGTTCATTAGTACGTCATACAATGGTGTGGTTTTCGAATGCGATGGCCGGCACGCCGGGCGATCAAGCGCTGGAAACGGTATTTCGTGGCGCAGCAGATAATCTTCTTTGGCTTTCTCTAGCTGGTACTCTCTATCGATATTGGCGCCAAACCTTCGTGGGTCAAAACTTGCCATAGAGATGTCGGCGCTGCCGTGAACCATCCATTGCGCCAGGTATTTTCCGGCGCCCGGGCCCCAGGCTATGCCGACTTGTGAGCCGCAACATAGCCAAAAATTCTCAACTCCACTGGGGCCTAACAACATATTGCCATCCGGTGGATGGGTGATCGCGCCATGAATGACTTGTTTGATTCCCAGTTCGGAATAGATAGGCATGCGTTCCATGGAGTTTTCCAGCCAGGGCATAATGCGATCATAGTCCGGGCTGAATAAGGCGTTCTCTTCTTCCCAGGGCGTGCCATCGTCCCAGGTGGTGGTAGCGTTGGCTTTTTCGTAAATGCCTATCAGACCACTTTTTTGCTCCATGCGAATATAGCCTGACACCATTTTGTCATCACGAACAACTGGTAGCTCTTTTTCGAGATTTTGAAATTCGGGAACGGTGTCGGTAATCAGGTAGTGATGAAGCAAATTGGCAATCGGCAGATCCAGACCGACCCATTCGCCGACTTGGCGGGCGTAGGTGCCACCGGCGTTCACGACGATCTCGGCATTTACATTGCCTTGTTCCGTCTCGACCAACCAGCCACCATCATCGAGCTTGGTCAATCCGGTCACGCGATTTTGCCGGATTATTTTGCCGCCCATTTGTTTCGCACCCGCGGCCATGGCAAAAGTGACTCCGGCGGGGTCTACGTGGCCGTCGTGTGGGGTGTACAAGGCAGCTTTTATGCCGTCCAGGTTGTAGAAGGGGTGCAGTTCTTTGATTCGGTCTGGGCCTATGATTTCCATTTGATGGCCCAGACCTAAACCGACCGATAGCGTGTAATGAAGCCAATCGACTTCGTCGTCATCGTAGGCCACGCGCAAGCTGCCGCAGCCATGCCAACTGGTGGACTGGCCGGTTTCTTGTTCAAGCTCAGGGTACAGTTGGGTTCCGTAGGCGGCCATTTTGGCGAGGCCGTAGTGGGATACTGAATGGGTGATTTGGCCGGCGGCGTGCCAGGTGGAGCCTGAGGTGAGTTCGCCTTTTTCCAGTAGTAGTGTGTCGGTCCAGCCTTCTTTGCAGAGATGGTAGGCGAGTGAGCAGCCCATTACGCCGCCGCCGATGATGACTACTTTTGCGGATGATTGCATGTGTTGTCGGGTTCCATTCTGTGAACTAGATCGGTATTGAAGGGATAGGCGCTGTGCGAGACACGCCGTGAACCCATCCATGGGGGCTTGTTGAAAAGGTCCCTCTTTTCAACAGTCTCGCACAGCGCCTATCCCTTCAATACCTTGTGCCAACGAATTGGCAACTTCGCGCTGATCGGCAGATTACTGTAAAGAGTACATTTGTATCAACAACTATTTTAGTGGTACATTTGAACAATACACATTGAACCTGCAAACATGAAGAAACGACCAGCAACGGCCAAAGCTGTTATCAAGCAGCTCACCAAGCGCTTCGACGAATTTCCGGCGGCGTTACAGGTGGCGGCGCGCCTGCTGATTGATCATCCTCGAGACGTGGGTTTGTATTCCATGCGTAAGCTTGCTACTCGCGCGTCTGTGCACCCAAATGCGTTTGTGCGCCTGGCGAAAGAGCTGGGGTTTGATGGCTATGACGAACTGCGTGAGCGGTTTCGTGATTTTGCGGTTACGGATGAGTTGGGTGGGTTTGGCGCGCGCAGCGACTGGTTGCATGGTTTGCATACTGAGGGCGGCACGTCGAAAGTGGTTGCGCAGATGGCTGAGGCTACGGCGGAAAACCTGCAGCGCGGGCTTGCTATGCAGGATGTGAAGGATCTTGAGCAGGTCTGTGAGTGGATTGTGGAAGCCAATCACGTGTATATATTGGGTGTGGGTGCGGCGTACAGTTTGGCGCATCAGTTTTGGTATGTGGCGCGCATGGCGTTTGAGCATTTGTCTTTGATTCCTCGTTTGGGCTCGCACCCGCTGGACGATCTGGCGCACATTCAGAAACAAGATGTATTGATTGCACTGACTTTTCAACCTTATAGAACTGAGACCATTGCGGCGCTTGAGTTAGCGCGTGAGAAAGGTTTGCGCGTGGTTGGCATTACTGACAGTGCGGCTTCTCCGGTTGCGCGGGATGCGGATATTTCATTAGTGTGCCCTACCCATACGCCGCATTTCTTTTCTTCGCATGCGGCGGTAACGGCGTTATTGGAAACCTTGATTGCGGTGCTGGTGGCACAAGCGCCGGCCTCGGTCGGCAAACGCATTGAGGCGTTCCATGCCCAGCGCGAAAGTGCGGGCTTGTATCTTGAAGAGCGGCCTTTGGGAGCACGGGCATGAGCGCAAACCATCGTATTAGTTTTGAGCCAGGATTGAAGACTCTGGAGCCTGCTTACTACACCAGTGAGAAAGCTTATTCACAGGCCAGAACCGAAGTGTTTTTTAAGTCCTGGCAATTCGCCTGTCATCAGAGCCGGGTGAGCAAGGCTGGTGACTACTTGTGCTTCAGTATTTTTGATCAGGACCTGGTGGTGGTTCGTGGCAACGATGACCAACTGCGTTGTTTCTATAACGTGTGCCAACACCGTGGTCACACACTGCTGCAAGACACTGGCAATAGCCGGGTTGTAGTGTGCCCATACCATGCTTGGACTTATGAGCTCTCAGGTGAGTTCAAAGGAGCTCCGGGAACGAAAAATCTGGCGTCTTTTGATGGCAGCGCTATTTGTCTTACCTCTGTGCAACTGGAAGTATTCTGCGGATTTGTATTTGTTAATCTTGATCAGCAAGCGCAGTCGATTGCCAATACTTATCCCGGTGTTGAAGAGGCGATTCGAGATCTTTGCCCAGATATTGATGACCGACTGCACGCAGAAAGTAATAGCCTGGTAAAGGAAGCCAACTGGTTGGTTGCGATTGAAAACTACAATGAGTGTTATCACTGCAAACATGTGCATACAACGTTTTCTTCAGGAGTTGTAGACCCAACGAGCTACAACGTGGCGGCTTTTTTCACTAAAGATGGCCAAGCTGCCCCTTGTTTGCGTCATGCGGCCGAGGCACAAAGTGGCGAAGACGCGTGGTATGACACTTCGGGTTCTGATTACGGTACGTTTTTCCTCTGGCCAGCATTTGGCCTTCAAATATACCCCTCAGGTGTGGTGAACACTTATCACTGGCGACCCCTGGCTATTGATAAAACAGAAGTTACTCGTGGCTGGTATTCAAACAGCGGCGAGGTTGATGACGTGCTTAGAAAGGTAATCGAGCTTGACCGCAACACTACTGTTGCGGAAGACGCGGAGCTGGTTAAGAACGTTCAACGCGGTTTACATTCTATGGGGTACAGCGCGGGTCAACTGGTGTTAAACCCTGAAGAAGGTATTGAATCCGAGCACTCCATCGCGGCACTGCATCAATGGGTGCGTGCTGCCATTAAATTGTGAATAGAGCATGAGCACTCAACAGCAATGGATAAAGCGCGCAAGTGCGGTGCTACCGGCCGGAGGGTTTGGTAATTTCGATCCATCTATGGTGATTCGTGAAGGGCGCGGTGCGCGCGTTTGGGATGAAGATGGTAATGAGTATGTTGACTACCTTATAGGATCAGGGCCAATGCTACTCGGCCACAGTCATCCCGACGTGGTGCAGGCAATTCAGGAGCAATTGTCACTGGGTCAAACCTTTTTCGCCAATAACAGCAAAGGCATTGAATTGGCTGAGCAGATTTGCGCAGCCGTACCCTGTGCTGAGCAGCTACGATATTTGTCTACAGGTGGCGAGGCAGATATGTACGCGATGCGTCTTGCCAGGGCGTTCACCCAACGCGACACAATATTAAAGTTCGAGGGCGGTTACCACGGTATGTCTGCCGAGGCGCAAATGAGCACCTTTCCAAAAAACTACATTGATTTTCCTTTGGCAGAGGCGGATTCAGCGGGTATTCCTGAGAGCGTTCGCGACCACATACTGGTAGCACCTTACAACGACCTTCAGTACGTAGAAGAACTGTTGCAGAAACACGGCGACACCTTGGCGGCGATTATTGTGGAGCCATTGCAACGCATTGTGCCCCCTGCCGATGGTTTTCTTCAGGGCCTGCGTGGGCTTTGCTCACACTATGGTGCCTTGTTGATTTTTGACGAAGTGGTGACCGGCTTTCGATTTGCTTATGGTGGCGCACAGGAACTGTATGGAGTAACCCCTGATCTTTGCACACTGGGAAAAATCATAGGCGGGGGTCTGCCATTGGCGGCGATCACCGGGCGCACCGATGTGATGAATCACTTTGACAAAAACAAAGTACCCGGCGAACGTGCATTGGTTCAAATTGGCACGCTCAGTGGTAATCCTTTGGCCGCCGCAGCTGGTTTAAAATCACTGGAGATTTTACGCAAGCCTGGGCAGTACCAGCAGCTTAATGCGCTGGGGCGACGTCTTATGAATCACATCGAAGGTGAACTTGGCTCGCGTGGCATTCCACATCAAATTGTGGGGCAGGAAAGTTTGTTTGATGTCGTGTTCACTGATCAGGTCATTAACAATTATCGTGATGTGCAAGCTGGCGATAGCGCAATGGCCGCAGCCTACAACCAGAGTTTAAGAAGCAGCGGCATTTTCAAGTCTCCAGGCAAGATGTACCCGTCGCTGGCGCTGACGGAAGCTGATATGCGCGAGACCGAGGCAGCAATTAGCGTAGCCGCAGATGCCGTGGCTAATAATAAATGATGTGAGCTATCGCTTACCCACACACGGTCATAAAACGCCATGAGCAACCATCACCCTGAACTCTCGCTGCAACACGACAATTGGAGTGATTTGTCGTTAATAGCGGATGTGCCCGAAATAAACCAAGAGCGCTTGATGGCGTATAGAATGCAGCGTTTGACTGAGCAGATGCGGCTGCAGAATGTCTCGGCCTGCGTTATGGTAAGCCCGGTAAGCTTGCGATACGCCATCAATTATCGCAACTACGCGTTATTCACTTCGCATATTCCAAGTACGTATTTATTTCTGTCAGCGAGCGGTGACTGTTTGCTGCACGGCGCGTTTGACCCCTCCATAGCGGCTGAGAAAAAGCGAGCCGGCAGACACATCTCTTTTATGTACGGTGGTGATGCACTCTCCGATCAGGCAGATTTGTTTGCGCAAGACATTGTTGAATTTCTGTCGCAGATTGGCGCGCAGAACTCCCGTGTGGCGGTGGAGTATGTTAACCCAAGTATCACCAATGCCTTGGGGAAGCACAATATTGACGTGGTTGACGGCGTAGCAATCACCGAGCAGGCTCGCCTTATCAAATCCGATGACGAAATTGCGTGCATTAAGTGGGCAATCAAAGTGGCTGAGCACGGAGCCAACAACATGAAGAAGGCACTAAACTCTGGCGTTAGTGAACTTCAACTGTGGGCTTTATTGAACTACGTTAACGTTGCAAACGATGGCGATTGGCACGACGGTCGCATGCTCGCATCTGGCCCGCGCACAAACCCATGGCTGCAAGAGGCTTCCCCACGCAAAGTACAAAACGGAGATCTGGTCGCATTTGATACTGACATGGTCGGACCATTCGGTTACTGCGCCGACCTATCGCGTACCTTTTTATGCCCCTCAAACGTTGCAACCAAGCGCCAGAAAGAACTTTATCGACTGGCAATGAATGAGATTGAGCACAATCTAAAGTTGGTGCAGCATGGAGTAAGCTTCGAAGATTTTAGAAATCAGGCCTTTGAGGTACCGCAAGAGTATAGGGAGAATGCCTACCCCTGTGTATTGCATGGCATTGGCATGTGTGATGAGTACCCGCACATACACCCTAAATTTAGAGGGCCATTACCTTACGAAGGAATATTACAAGCGGGAATGTGCGTGTGTATTGAAAGCTACGTAGGCGAACAGCAAGGAGAACAAGGCGTAAAGCTTGAGCAACAAGTATTGGTGACCTACGACGGCTATGAACTTCTCACTACTTACCCTTTTGAAGACGCCTTACTCTAGGTGGAAGGACACATAAGAATGCACAAAATACTTGCTGTGTGGGCAGTACCCCGTTCTACGTCAACGGCTTTCGAATGGATGATGCGCCAACGGGGTGATATGCATTGCCTGCACGAGCCTTTTGGTGAGGCCTGGTATCAAGGTGAAGAACCGCTATGGCAACGTTATCAGCCCGGCGACAAAACCACGCCAGGGCTTACGCTTGACAGTGTTTGGCGAGATATGCAAAAACTTGCAGAGCAAGGCCCTGTATTCACCAAAGATTTTCCACACTATATCAACCATCTTTGGACGCCTGAATTTCTGGCCAACTTCCGCCATGCGTTTCTAATTCGCGACCCTGCAAAAACAATAACATCCATGGTCAGCAAGTGGCCCGATTTTGACGAGGGCGAAGTGGGCTTCCCTGAACAACGTGCGTTATTCGATTTGCTATGGGCGCTTAACGGTTCGCCCCCGCCGGTGATTGACAGTGATGATTTGCTGGAAAACCCTGAAGGTATCGTGCAAGCATTTTGCGATTCAGTTGGTATTCCGTTTATACGGGAAGCACTAAGCTGGGAACCGGGTGGTAACCCTGCAGAGCACAGCTGGTGGGATGGCGGCTCATTCCATGCCAATCTTGCCCAATCAACCGGGCTTGTGCGGCAGCAACGAAAATACGTTGATCTCAGCGATACATCGCTACGCGTGCAACAGGTGTACCGGCGTATGAAGCCGCATTACGAACACCTGTATCAATATCGATTACAAGTTTAGGTACACGCTTCATAGGCCAGCGCGAATTCCAGTACCTCTTTATCCTGAGCCTGCCCACCAATGAATTGCAGGCCTGCAGGTAGACCGGCGTCATTAAAGCCTGCAGGCAAGCTAACGACTGGAAAGCCCGACAGTGTGGCCGCTATGGATACTTCCATCCAACGATGATACGTGTCCATAGTGCGGCCATTTATACTTCTTGGCCAATCAATATCTGTTTTGAATGGAAACACCTGGGCGGAAGGTAGGGCCAGCAAGTCGTAATGCTGAAACACTAAGGCCAGGCAATGCTGCCAACTATTCCTTACCTCTGCAGCGTGATTCAATTGCTGCGCAGATAGCTTAATGCCGTTTTCAATTTCCCACACTACTTCATCCCTAAGCCGGTCTCTGTCTTTTGAATCAAGCAGGTAGTCTTGCATACCTGCCATTGTGTGCTGACGCAAGGTCACCCAAGCCTGCCAAAGCTGGTTCATATCAAAATCAGGTGTACAGGGTTCAACATTTGCACCCAGTTCAGACAGTGCGGCCAGCCTGGTTTCACACAACGATAAAATTCCCGATTCCAGGGCAAGATGGCCATTGAAATCACCAAGCCAGCCAATTCTCAATCCCTGGAACTCGCGCGGCTCAAATGCATCATAGGAAGGTAAAGATTCCTGCAGGCTAATTGGATCCGTTTGATCGAAACCGGCCATGGTAAGCAACAGGCGCACAGTGTCTTCAACATTCCGCCCCATCGGCCCTGCCGTGACCATGTCACTTTCAAACATTCCCTTTGACGGCGTACGTGGTACTCGACCGGCACTGGGCCTGAAACCAATCACATTATTGAACGCAGCCGGATTGCGAAGTGAGCCCATCATGTCGCTGCCGTCGGCAACGGGTAGCATGCGCGTGGCAAGTGCGCTGGCCGCGCCCCCGCTGCTGCCACCTGCCGAAAGCTCGGCATTTAAACCGCAGCGCGTAGCGCCATACACAGGGTTAAACGTATGTGAGCCCAAGCCAAACTCAGGAACATTGGTTTTACCAATGAAAATGGCGCCCTGGTTTCGAATTCGAGCAATATGCACGTCATCACTCTGGGCAATAGTCCCCGACAGAATAGGTGAGCCCATGCAGGTTTCAAAGCCTTTCACATTTGCCAGATCTTTAACGGCGTGCGGCATGCCGTGCATCCAGCCCCAATACTCGCCGCGCATTAGAGCATCATCCGCTTGCGCGGCCTGGTCAACAAGCTGTTGCTCATCACCCATCGCGACAATTGCGTTGAATATCGGGTTTAGCTCGGCAATCTGTTGAAGATAGGCCTGCATCACCTCCACACAACTCATGTGCCGTTGGCGTATAGCAACAGAAAGCTGCGTAGCACTTAGATCCGTGATGCTCATTTCAAGATATTATGACTGCTTCTGCAATAGCATCAGTCATTGTATGATGCTCTGCAAGTTTGAAGAGTGATAAAAATAATGGCCAGTGTTGATTTTTTAAGCCCGCAAGATTGGACTTTTCCGGTACCCATAGCATACGGCCCAGGTCGTCTGGTGGAAATAGCCGACCATTGTCGACAAGCCGGCATGCAACGGCCACTGATTGTGACCGACAGCGGTAGCGCCAAACTGCCTTTCGTTATTCATGCCGAACAGCTGTTAAACGATGCGGGTTTGCACACTGCGGTTTATTCGACGATTTCACCCAATCCGCGCGACGATGAAATTGCCGCCGGAAGAGCACAGTTCCTTGCCGACAAACACGACGGAATAGTGGCTATTGGTGGTGGCAGCGGCATGGATGGCGGAAAAGCCATTTGCTTAACGTCAAACAATGATTTGGACTTATGGCAATTCGACACCGAGGCAGAATCGCCGGCGTTGCAGGCTCGGTCTTTCCCGCCACTCATTACCATTCCAACCACTGCAGGCACTGGTGCAGAAACTGAAAGCACGGGAATGATCACCGATACCAAGCGCGGAATGAAGCTGTGCATTTGGCACCCTTTGTGTAAGCCCGCAGTGGCTCTGCTGGACCCCGAAATTACCGTTGGCTTACCCGCCAACTTAACGGCCTGGACGGGTTGCGACGCCATGATTCATGCCATTGAAGCTTACTGCGTACCCGGCTTTCATCCGCTGTGCGACGGCGCAGCACTTGAAGGCTTGCGACTGATTCACCAATGGTTGCCGAAAGCCGTCGCAGACGGTAGCAACCTTGAAGCACGCGGCGCTATGCTGGTGGGCTCCTGCCTTGCCGGCATTGCGTTTCTCAAGGGCCTAGGCGTTGTACACGCTATCAGTCACATGGTAGGCGCGGAATACGACACGCATCATGGCCTGACGAACTCTATCGTTCTTCCGGCAGCATTACGATTCAACCGGGATGCCATGGCTGAAAAGCTACCGGCAATGGCCGCTGCGATGCGGCTTGAAAGCGACGACTTTGACAGTTTCTATGCGGCAGTTTGCGCTCGGTTGGATGAACTTGATATTCCAAAAAACCTGACGGACATAGGCGTTCCTGCCGATTGCGGGGGAGAAATGGCCAAGCGTGCGTATTTGGATGCGGCCACAGCCACCAATATTTGCCCGCTAAGCGTGGCAGACATTCAGGCCATTGTTAATGAATCGCTAAGCCAGGGACGTTAGGGAGCGTCTGAACAGTGAATACCTTCGTCATTGGCATGATCATCAGCATACTGGTCTACCTGGGTGTAGGCTGGTACGCCGGTCGAAAGATAAAACATCTCGATGACTACTATGTAGCGGGGCGAAACGCGCCTACCTTTCTGATCGTAGGTACCCTGGTTGCGAGTTTTCTCAGCACCAATGCCTTCATTGGCGAAGTAGGCATGTCGTACCGGGGTCATGGCCCACTAATTGTGATAATGACCGGCGTAAACTGTTGCGGTTACATCATCGGCGCGCTGTTCTTTGGTCGATTTCTACGCCGTGCAAAAACAATTACTGTGCCAGAGTTTTTTGGGCAACGTTTTAACAGCCGGCGCTTACAGGTATTGGCAGGGCTGACCATTGTGGTTGGGCTAAGTTGTTATCTGTTGGCCGTTACTTGGGGTGTGTCGCTGGTGATCAATCAGGTCACCGGTATTTCTTATCCTGTTGCCATTTTGATTGCCTGGTTTGGGTATACAGTATTTACAATGTACTCGGGTTCTCAAGGTGTAATTCTAACAGATACCATAATGTTCACACTGTTTGTGAGTGTTGCCCTGGTGGCCCTGTACTACATTGTTGATGCCGGCGGCGGGTGGTTTGCCAGCGTGCAGCAACTCGCGGTATATGAAGCCAAGCCCGGAATCATTTCCTGGCATGGCGTAGTTGGCGATGACTCTACCTGGCAAACACCGACTGACGGCTTGATCTGGGCGTTAATTCTAGGCGTTGCCTGGGGCATTGTGGTAGCCGTAAGCCCTTGGCAGACCAGCCGCTACTTAATGGCCAAGAGCGAACACGTTGTTATACGCTCTGCCTGCGGCGCTGCTATCGCGATGTTTGTGCTCTACCTGGTCACGAGTTTCGGTGCGGCCGCCATTAATCTAAGCAACCCTGATATTGACCCTGCCGACAGCGCCATGATCTGGGCAGCAATGAATTTAATGCCTTCGGTAGCAGGCGCTATTTTGGTCTCAGGCATTATCGCTGCGGGCTTATCATCTGCTTCAACGTTCTTATCACTGATTGGTTTCAGCGCAACCAACGACGTATTAAAATCAGATCATAATGCAAAACAGCAGCAGCTTAAACTGACGCGCTATCTGATGGTGGGCGTTAGCGTGCTGGTGCTGATATGCGCGCTAACATTGCCAAACAATATATTCTGGATTACCTATTTTGCCGGGCCGGTTTTTGCGTCATCCTGGGGCGTGGTGGCTTTTATGAGCATATGGAGTTCACGCATCACGGAAGCTGCTGCGTTTTGGGGAATGCTGGCTGGCTTCTTTGGCAACATAGCATTCAATTTACTGGCATTGGTCGCGAATATACAACTGCCTGTGTATCTTGACCCGATATTAGTCGGTGGCGTGATTAGCCTGATCACGGTGCTAGTTGTTTCTCGTGTTAGCATTGTGAGCAATGAAGAGCACGCGTATAGAGAAGCGTTACACATAACACCTGCCGAAGAGCTAAACCAACAGCAACTGGCGCTCACCTTGCGCTGGCCGAAAGCGATGGTAGTGGTAGGTTTTGTGATGGTTTTGGTAATCACTTATTTTTACGCACTTCCCTATCAAGAAGCGCTTGATGGGATTAAAAGCGTGGAGATGCAGCCTTGAGCGGGAAACAGCCTTGAGCGGAGAACTGCTGCTAGCCATAGGCTACGGCCTGGTACTCGTTATTATTGGTGCTCTCACCTGGTGGGGTGTGCGCAAGTATTACGATCAGGAGTGAATTTGTTTCATCAGCTAGTTGCCTTGGTTTTCTTAGGGTCATAGAACGGCTTTTCAACGACAATAGCACGCACCGATCCGGCGCTGCTTTCCACGTCCAGTTTTGTTCCAAGCTCCGAACTGCCAACTGACACCATAGCAAGTGCAATATTCTGCTCTAGCCTTGGCGAATAAACGGCTGAAGTTACTTTGCCCACAGATTCGCCTGCATTACTAACAGGCCAGAACGTAGTGTTAGGCCCTTTGAGCGGCTCGCCCTCCAGAAGCAAACCTACCTGCTTACGTGAAACACCCTCTTCCCGGATTTTTTGCAAGGCAGCCTTGCCCACAAACTCTGCATTCATACTGGGGTTAATCAATCGACCTAGACCAAGCTCATAAGGATTGGTGTTGATGTCTGCGTCGGCATGGTAAGACAGCATACCGCCTTCAATTCGGCGTATAGATGAGGTGTGGCCAGGTTTAAGCTTAAACGGTGCACCGGCCGCCATAATCTTTTCCCAAAGTTCGTCACCGCGCGAACCATCACGCAGGTATAACTCGTAGCCCAATTCGCTAGACCATCCTGTGCGTGACACAATCAATGGAATGCCCTCTAACTCTAACTCTCGCAACCAGTAGTAACGCAAGTCCATAATACTGTCGCCAAACAAAGCCTGCATCACTTCACCTGACCTGGGACCTTGCAGCTGAAGTGGTGACACATCCGGCTCACAGATATTGACATCCAAACCGGAGTGAACCGCCACACCTTGCGCCCACAACAAAATATCGCTGTCAGCCAATGATATCCAGAAATGATTCTCAGCCAAACGCAGCAACACAGGGTCATTCAATATCCCACCGTCGGCATTGGTTATCAGAATATATTTGCACTGCCCCACTGCCATTTCTGACAAATCACGTGGCGTTAACAGTTGCATAAACGTGGCGGCATCTGGCCCAGTAATTTCTACCTGGCGCTCAACGGCAACGTCGCAAAGAATCGCGTCATTGACCAGGTTCCAGAAGTTTTGCTCCGGATCGCCAAAGTCGCGCGGAATGTACATATGGTTGTACACCGAGAACCCGCACGCACCCCATCTCACGGTGGCATCAAAGTAAGGGGATTTTCGGATTTGCGTACCGAAACCAAAAGAGTCTGAATTGTTCATTTTATTGATCTTCTATTTCGCCGCTAGCACCTGTGATAAAAATCGGCAGCATTGTACTCTTTTGCTAACATAGCGTATCACCCGAGTCGCAAATCTAGCGCATTCGGGTCGTATCCAAAGCACTCGTGTTATGCTTGCGCGAAATGCGAAAATTGCATCCGGGAAAATCATGCATAGAGTCAGCACAATCGTTTTTCTTTTCTTAGCTTTGAGCGTAGGCGGCAGCTTCGCCTCTAACGCAGCAAACAATACAGAATCACTCAAGCTTAACGAGCGCCAGCAACAATCCCTGGAACGCTTTCGCAAGCTGATCGCCTACCGAAGTGCAGCTGGTCATGATCAAGTGTTACCAATGGCGGAGTTTCTGGCCGCCGAGTTCCGACAAGGCGGATTTTCCCGGAAAGATGTTCACTTACTGCCAATGAAAGATACCGCTGCACTGGTGGTACGTTACAGAGGCGTCAAGAATAGCCATCAAAAACCCGTCATGTTAATGGCGCACATGGACGTTGTAGATGCGCTGCCAAAAGACTGGGAACGCGATCCATTCACACTGATAGAAGAAGACGGTTACTACTACGGGCGTGGCACATCTGACAATAAAGCAGGCGTTGCAAACTTAACAGCCGCTTTTTTGCAGTTGAGAAAGGAAGGCTTTATACCTTCAAGAGATTTCATCATTGTGTTTAGTGGCGATGAGGAAACTACCGGGCATACCATCAAGACTTTGCTTAGTGAGCATCGCGATTTGATTGATGCCGAGTACGCATTAAATGCAGACGGCGGTGGTGGAAGCGTTGGCGAGAATGGAAAAGTAGTTAGCTTCAGCATGCAAACAGCTGAGAAAACCTATATGACCTTCACGCTGACTGCCACCAATCCCGGCGGGCATAGCAGTATGCCAAGACCCGACAATGCCATTCATGATCTGGCCGGCGCGATCAGTAATCTCTCGCAGTATAAGTTTCCAGTGCGTCAGAATGAAACCACCAAACTCTATTTCGAGCGACGTGCGCCATTTGCCTCTGGTGAATTATCCAAAGCCATGAGCGATTTCGCGGCAGATCCCAACAACAAAAATGCTTCTGACTATCTGGCGAAAGATGGCAACTATGTTGGGATGACGCGCACAACGTGCATAAGCACTATGCTTAAGGCCGGTCACGCAGAAAACGCACTGCCACAATCGGCCACTGCAACGGTTAACTGCCGCGTATGGCCTGATGAAAACATGGAAAGCGTGAAGGAACGAATAGAAACAGCGATTGGCAACAAGAGCATCGATGTAGAACTTCTGGACGGCTACAGTATGTCGCCACCGTCTGAACTGCGCCCGGATCTAGTCAAAGCCATCACTGCAGTAGTGCACAAAAGACACCCCGGCATTCCACTGATTCCTTATATGGCTCCCTACTTTACAGATGGCAAATTTACCCGTGGTGAGGGCATTCCAACCTATGGCATAGGCGGTATTTCACTGGGCGCCGATGATGCCCGCGCGCACGGGCTGGATGAGCGAGTACCTGTGTGGTCGTTTTTTGAAGAAGCGGATTATTGGTACGATCTGATTAAGGAATTGTCGGCAGATTGAATTAACTCACCGAGCGAAACCTGTTTGACTTGTTTCTATTGCATACGACTGAACAGCTTCTCGACTTCACTGTGGTCCAGGCCACCATCGCCATTAGTATCAACAAAACGCCATTTCTTACCAATGCGTTCCACCATCGTTGCCGGAAGTTCCTCTTTCGAGGCTTTACCATCAAAGTCCTGATCGATAACACCTAAAAACTGCGCTGCATCCGAACGCAGGTCATCGTGAATGGGCGCGGTCGCCAGTTCATCTGCCCAGGCATAGCTAACAGATCCATACAGCATTTCCTGCGCGCTTTGCAAACCCCAGGTAACCACCTGGTCCGGGTCGGGATTGCCGGGGTTATTGCTGGAATTGTCATAGACAGTTCGGTGAATCATGCGGGTACCAGCCGGTACGCGTTTGGGTTGTTCAAAACTATAGGTTCGTTGCCAGTTAAAGTCGTAATTCGGTACGGATAAAATCAGTTCCTGCTGGCCATCGGGATACACCAACTCAAACACCGAGCTTTTGCCTCGATAATGCGAATGCGGCGTTAAGGCATAAATCACTGCGTCGTGATAGAAGCGGAATGATGCAGCTTCTTCGTGTGCCGCGGAATGCGCAGGAATCTCAAGCCGTGTGTTCACTATCACTTCCTGGCGCAGAAATTGTTTGGGTGGTTCTTCCGCAAAGTACAAACCCACCCGCGTTACATCCGTCGCTTCCCGGCCATAGGGGGTGTAATGCATTTGCAGCGAGTAGTACGCGTCTTTCGGGACGAATACACCGGTGCCCTGCGGCATGTGTGCACTTTCGTTTCCAGGTGCATAACCCATGATGTAGTTATCAAAC
>CAYGSL010000028.1:0-57627 GCA_964352475.1 uncultured Pseudomonadales bacterium
TCGCGAACGCGTGCCCATTCAGACAATCCGGGAAGCCTGCTCTCCAGGCTCACCCGGCCACCCAGCTCCCGCGTGGCTTCAGCGAGCATGACTCGATAACCACGTTGTCCCAGTGCGCGAGCGGCCTCTAGACCAGCAGGCCCGGCGCCCACTACCAGCACAGTATTGGAGCTGCCCTTGGGTTCGATTTTCTCAGGGTGCCAGCCGCGCCGCCATTCTTCTCCCATGGTTGGGTTTTGCGTACAACGAAGCGGATAATGTTTGCTGTCACCGGTGTAACAAATATTGCAGCCTATGCATTCGCGAATATCTTCTATGCGACCCTGCTCGATTTTGCTTGGCAGAAACGGGTCAGAAATTGACGGTCGCGCCGCTCCGATAAAATCCACAATGCCGCGTTTCACCTGGCTGGCCATAGTGTCAGGCGATGTGAACCGGCCAACACTGACCACAGGCTTACTGGTTTTTGACTTCACGTGCTTAACGTAATTCTCCAGCGAGCCTTCTTGCACGAAGCGCGAGACGCCCATTTCCAGACTGTAGTCGTCAACGTTTATATCCCAAAGATCTGGAAGTTCGGCAATGGATTCGAACATCGCCATCTTGTCGCCAACAATTGGCTTTCCGTCGCTGCTACCTGGTTCGTCTACTGAAAAACGCACGGCCACTGCCATGGTGTCGCCGACTGCCTCTTTGGTGTCTTCGATGATCTCGCGTACCAGCCGCACCCTGTTTTCGATTGAGCCGCCATACTCGTCTGAGCGTGTGTTCAACTCGCGGTTCATGAAATTGTCGAGCAGGTACTGATGGGTTGCGTACACGTAGGCAATATCAAATCCGGCGTCACGGGCTCGCAATGCGGCATTGCGATGCCAACGCCGTACTTCGCGAATATCCTTGCGGTCCATTTTACGTGACTGCACCGGATCGCTATTCCAGTTTGGCATGGATACAACATCCAGCGGAATCTCACGTGTGAACAGATTTGGCGAGCGGCTGCCGCTAATCCATAATTCAACGCCGGCTAGCGCACCGTGCTCGTGGACCTTCTCGGTCATCAAACGGTTTGCTTTGATGTCACCTTTGTCCCAAAGCGATTGGGTTGGGTAGGGTAAATCGTCAACGGTAGGGTGTACCGAGCAATACTCTGTGCATACCACACCCCAGCCACCCTCTGCTTTCATGCCGCGCATACTGGCCAGCATGCGCGGTCGCTGCCAGCCCATACCGGTGCAATGAGGCACTTGATAAAAGCGATTCTTGGCGGTGTGTGGGCCAATCTTCACCGGCTCGAACAGAATATCGTAACGTGGGTCTCTGTCTGTCATTGAGAGCTATCTTCAGTTGCAACCCGGTGTTCCAGGTATGGAAAGCCGGTCATTCTACTCTATCCCCACTTGTTCAATCTCATCTTTCCATTGTTCGAGGTTTGAACCAATGATCATAAAACCTAATATCCATAATGCGGCGTCCCACGTGTAATGGTAGTGGCCCAACCATAACCAGTAAGCAGCAAGTAACCACAGAATTGTATAAAGAAAACGCTTGGCTATTGTTATTGTCGTCATCAAACGACCGCGAGTGATCTCTCGATCTTGAAGGCGAATGGTGATCTCAATGGCCAAAAGAATGAACAACCAAACAATGACTTCAACGATATCACCCAGAGCCAGATTGGTGTGCAGTACATAACCGCTAGTGTCAGAAACCACTAAGGCGGGCTCTACAAAAAAGAATTGGCTGTCGGAAGACAGTGTGGTGCAGTTGGCAAGTGTTAGATCTTCGTAGTGCAGATTTCGAGTGAAGGAAATATCTGGCTCTACCAGTTGGCAAAGATCAGTGACGTTGGGTATGGCGGTAAGCTGAGTGAGATCGTAATAAGTAATGCCAAACGCCCATACTGAATGGGCTAGAAAAAGACAACACAGTAATCGAATAGAATGCACCAGGCGCACTACATACGCCCTTTCTTGCATTTCGTCTGACCAGACATAGGTTTCAAGTTCGAACAGTAGCAGTAATACAAACCACGCAGACATATCAATCGTGGTTGCAAATTCACGCATCCATTTGAGAATGGTGCCACCATTTCGCATGGTATAAGACGCAAAACGAAAATCGTCCGCAACGTACTGCGCAAAATTGACCAGCAACAACGCGTACACAAGCCATTTGATGACCTGTAGCGGTTTAACTACAAACGTTAACGTTTTTATATCTATTTTTCACCGTACGACTAATTGCAATAACGGCTCGATTACAGCGTATTACACAGGTGTATTCGTCCTAGCCTGACGGCTCGAATATTACGATTGTATTTTGTTCTGTTGATGCGCTTTTCGAAACTGCGCCGGCGTTTGCTCGGTAACCTTTCGAAATGCAATATAGAACGTAGAAGTGCTTCTAAAACCAACTTCCAAGGCTATGTCCAATACCGTTCTGGCTTCACCCTGTAGTAACAAAACCATGGCGTCTTTCACGCGGTGCTCATTAATGTAGTCAAAGAAGGTCACACCAAAGCCTGCATTGATCGCCTGAGAAACGTGGTTCACGCTGCAGGCCAATGATTCTGCAAGACTTGGTAAAGAAATATCAGGTCGCAGATACACTTTGTCTGTGCGCATTAGTTCATTCAATCGATTCTTCAATGTGTCTAGATGACTGGCACTCAATCCAGACTTGGCGTAGCGATTTACTTCCAGTCTTGCATTGGTCTGAGCTATGGGGCTACCCGGTGAGTCGGCGTCGTGTACATCGTAATAATCCGCTATTTTTACAGCACCAGCATCACACATTGTGACGAATTCTGCACCGTACCATACGCTGCCGGCCTCAAGCTCAGAGCCGTTATCGGTGGGAGTGACTTTGTATTGAAAAGCAATCGTATTCTTGCTGGCCAACACCTCGCCGAATAATTCGTAGCGATTTTTCTCCAGCTCAAATTGCTCATCAAGATCTTCGATTAGCTGGGCAGGGGTCAGATTTAAATGAAACGCCATGTCCAGATACGAGCCATTTTCAATTAGATGGTCGGCAATGGCTTTGGAATCTTGTCTGTTCCAAGCCTCAAAGTAACTGGATACAAATTCTGTCGCGTGCATGAGCCTATTAAACAATAAAGAGCTATGTTTTGCTAATGGCTGGAATACGAAATGTGTTTTTATAGTACTTGGTTCCTTTGAGTGCATAGCGTAGGATTCCGCAGTAATTGAGCAAAGGTGGTCAAATGAACGACGAAAAACTGGGCATGCACCAGAATATTTCACGGCGTGATTTCATTAATGGCATCGCGTCGGTTGCAGCAGCGTCGGCAATTCCTGCATGTTCAGGCGCTGGAAATAGTATAAGCCCTGCGGGCAAACGTTATTACCCACCTGCGCAAACCGGTTTACGAGGCAGCCACGAAGGTTCGTATGAAGTAGCGCATCAGCTGGGCCGCGAAGGCAGAAAAGATTGGGGCCCCATACAGGACGTTGATGAGGTGTACGATCTGGTTGTGGTTGGCGCAGGTATCAGCGGTTTGGCGGCCGCACATTTTTATCGTCAGAAGCATCCACGAGCGCGAATACTATTGCTTGATAATCACGATGATTTTGGCGGGCATGCAAAGCGCAATGAATTCTTCTATCAGGGCAAACAGTATCTGAGCTATGGCGGCAGTCAGTCCATGGAGGACCCAGGTTCATACAGCAGTGTTAGTAAGAAATTACTCAGCGATTTAGGTATAAATACGCGATTTTTTGAAACCGCCTATGACCAATCGTTTTTTAAGCGGCATGGTTTGGGTGGCAGTATTTTTTTCGACGCTGAGCATTATGGTAGCGATCAACTGATTCAATACCCTTTCCAGGCTTACGATTATTTTCTGCCGTTGTGCAAAGCAAAGATCAGTCTTGAGGAAGCGGTTAAGCAAATGCCGTTGAGCGATGAAGCCAGGCAGCAGTTGATACGGCTGATGAGCTATAACAGCGATCAGCTGGATATGCCCGTAGAGGAGCAAGAGGATTATTTATGGCAAATTAGCTACAAAGACTTCTTAACGAAAGATCTGGGCATCGACCACCCTGAGGTGCTGCAGTTGTTGCAGGGTTTAACCAATGATTCTTCGTCGAGTATCGAAACCGCTACGGCTTTGGGCATTATCAGCTACGTTGGTCTGCCCGGTTTGAAAGCCACAGGCATCGCTGATTACGCGGATGATTCAGAGCCCTACATTTTTCATTTCCCGGACGGCAACGCGTCTATCGCGCGTTTAATGGTCAGGCAAATGATTCCAGCAGCGGCCAGTGGAAATACGATGGAAGACATCGTGGGTGCGCCATTTAACTATGGGCAGTTGGACCGACCTGAATCCGCCGCGCGGATCCGCCTTAATTCAACGGCTGTTAATATAGAGCATGACGAAAAGCAAAATGTAAATGTTAGTTATGTTCGAGATGGCCAAGCCTATCGAGCGTCTGGGAAACAATGTGTCATTGCGGCTTATAATTCAATCGTTCCCTATTTGTGCCCCGAGCTCAGCAAAGAGCAATCTGCAGCGCTTTCCTGGTCGGTTAAAGCACCCATTATTTACACCAGTGTTTTGCTGCGAAATTGGCACGCTTGGAAAAAGCTCGGTATTGCGCAAATTTCCTCTGTATCCTCTTATTACTCTATAAGTTTTTTGGACTTTCCCGTTAGCATGGGGGGCTACCAGTTTGCGCAAAGCCCTGACGAGCCCATTGTTGTGCATATGGAAAAGTTTCTGCTTGGCCCTAATGCAACCGATTCACCGTTAGACCAGCGCCGAGTTGGGCGTCATCTGCTGTTTTCCACACCTTTTGAAACCATCGAGAGAGCGACGCGCCAACAGTTGGCTGGTGCACTTGCTGGTGGAGGCTTTGACCCTGCGGAGGATATTGTCGGTATCACAGTTAATCGATGGGCGCACGGGTACGCGAACTGGTTCAATCCTTTGTATGACGATGTAACACAGGATGTTGCACCTTACGAAACAGGTCGGCAATCGTTTGGCAACATAGCCATCGCTAATTCAGACGCTGCCGGGCGGGCAACCATGGATGCAGCCATTGACCAAGCGTTTAGAGCGATAGAAGAACTTACATCGTAGTTTTACACAGCATCATTTTGGACCTGCATTTCCTCAAAAGCGGCGCCGGGCTTGCGCGAGCTGGGAATCTGCAGACACAATAGCTTGGAAGAATAAAACCCAACAAGAAATAGTCTCATGGCGTTCACACCGACACACCTTTCGTTCGATTGTAATAACAGAGTCTGGAGTTGCCTGGCCGACAATGCTGGCTATCAGTCTATTCCCTTATCTGTTTGGAATACTGCATTTTGGACCAAGCCGCATGCAGAGTTTTATCCATTCATTGTTGAGGAGTTTGCCAAGAGCGCTGTGGTCAGCGAGTTGCCCTCAGACGTTCAATGGCGCTTTCCACTGGGTCGTGAAGTCGCGATCAAAGCCGCGGCACCCGCGGTAGATAATCAGCCAGTTTTTAAGGAGGAAACCGGTTTTCGCCTACCTACTTTTTTTTACAAATCGAAATCCAGTGCGGCAAAGCTTGGTTTTATTAAGCTTGATGCTGACGTTAATTATCATACGGTAGAGCTGGAAGATGTTCGAATTGTTAACCCCATTGGCGAGAGTATTCTTGATGGCATCGCTTTGGATGTAGGGGCAAATGGCATCATTCATCAACGTGGTGATTTCCCTTCCACAGGTAACTTTAATGATGCACGGCGTTGGAAGGTGTTTGATGGATCATTCGCTTATTCTGAAACGTTTCGATTAAGAACACCGGGTGAAGAATTTCCCCATTCAGAGACGGTTTTCACAATGGAATCGAATCTTGGTGACGTTGATCCAGCAGAAATTATGCTGGATGATTATCTCAATCTGAAATACGCTGAAGAGATTCTGCACATACATTATGAAGGACCGGGTTCGCTGTATGATCGCGGTTTAGGAATGTCCATGGGCAAATCGTGCGTGCTCAGGGTCGAGAATACTATTCCGACCGCAGAACACTACATCAAGGTCGGCATCACTGGTATAGGCGAAGCGACGTTTCGCGTAGAGCAAATGCTGCGTTCCAAAGAAGACTGGATAATGAAACCTCTGTAGAGCTAATGCGTGTGTTTAGGCATTTTGCGTTGCCTACTTACTGTTGCCCATCGGGTTCAATCGGCCAGTCGGCAGCATCGGTAATGAATTCAGGCTGTCTGGGTCGAAATCCTCCCCACTTTTTTGCGAATAAACCGTCTGGGTCATGCTGTTTACTTTGCTTGGCAATGTTGAAGTGCCGGCCACCGCGTGGGTCGGCGCCCACGCCTGCGATGTATTGCCAGTTGCCGTAATTGCTGGCAACGTCGTAGTCGATCAGCTGTTTCTCAAAATAGGCAGCACCGAAGCGCCAGTCGATGTCATACTCGTTAATCAGATAACTGGCTGCAATTTGCCTGCCACGGTTACTCATCCAGCCAGTACTGTTTAGCTGGTTCATCAATGCGTTGATCAAAGGCTCATTGGTATCACCCTTGCACCACCGGGCGAAATTCCTCGGCTCAAAAATACACCGCCTTATTTGCTTTTTAGCGCCGCCGGCATGGAATAAGGCCTGATCATTCAACATCGCACGCCAGTAAAAGAACTCACGCCAGAGTAACTCCTGACACAAATGCTCAGTCGATTCATTGCGTATATGCTGGTTTTCAAATCGGCGTATTTCGGCCAATACAGTACGCACAGACAAACAGCCATTGGCCAGCCAGGGTGACAGAGTGCTGGAGCCGCTGAGTCCGTCCAGACCATTTCGTGTTTTAGCGTATTCGATTACGCCCTGTTGACCGAATACCCAGTTGTGCAAACGATCCAGTCCTTGCTGCTCTCCGCCGCGCAGCGGTAGCGCTATCGGCGCCGATTCCTTGTGTCGCCAGCGAGAAACCCATTGCCAGTTCGGCGCCGCCGGCAAAGATTCGACGGCTTCAATCGGTAGCAATCTGTCGATATTCTCTACCTGTTCGCGAAACTTTGCGAAATGCTTATGCACTGAATCTAGCGGAAAGTCGGCTTCGGTCTCATCAAACAGGCAGTTACCCCTAAGCTGCTTCACTGGCACGGACAGGTTCTTTTCCAGATGTTCTATGGTCTGTCGCTCGTAGGTGCCCGGTGTAGCTGACGTAACCACCTGATCTGCCTTGAGTCGATCAACTAAAGGCTGTAACAGGTTTTCTGCTGCACCTTCCAGTACCAGCAGCCGCTGGCCTTTTTCCTTGAGCTTGTCATCCAGTTCCATTAACGACTCGCGCAGAAAACGGCTACGCTGAACACCCATACCAACCGTATTGCACCACGGGCGGTGTTTCGGCCAGATATACACCAGCAACAAGGCGTCGGCATCCTGCTGTTCCAGCAGGCCCGGGTTGTCATGCAATCGCAAATCATTGCGAAACCAGTAGATTGTGCGCATTGGAGTTAAACTAGTTTGGCCTTCGCACCGTATCGTGCGTACACCAGCATAACGTTTACGGAATGGCTAAGTAAGGAGATCATGCAGAAGTTGATAAAAAACGGTACCGCTGGCACTGATTTTTTCAAGGCGCATTTTGGGTTCATGTGCAAGCAAAGCCGCGGCCCCCACCGATGGATCATTGCCAGTCTGCTCGCTGCTTCTTTGCTGGCGTGCAGTACTGATTCACCGCAAGCTCGTCTAGACAACTACCTTACCCGCATGGAGCGGGTTTTGGAGACTCCGATTATTGTTGGCAGAGCACCTGACAGCGTCTTGCTGTTTCCAAGACCCAGGGAGTTGCGAGTGGAACAGCAAGAAATCTCGATCGGGTTAATAGACTATTTGTCATTGAAGGGCTGCGAGCTGCAAAAAGTAGTGGCGAACGCAAACGATTCCCTGGGGCGTGTTGCAAAAGCGTCTACCCGGCTGGTGCTGCATCTGGATTTTCTACGCTTGGCCCCAGTATGTATTGAGCGTATGGAATCCAACGGCGAAACCAGCCTGGCCGAAACCTTGCATAGCGCGCACAGCAGTAAACTTGAGCAACTTCCTTTTGTTATCTGGATCGCTATTGTCGGTGGCGATGAGTACCGCGCATTTTGGAGAAAGCCAAATAGACTGCATGAGTACCCAACCCAGGCGTTTACGAAGGCAGATCAAGCGCTAGTGTCGCTCACGGAAATGAGCCGTCGCTGGTTAGCCGGTGACTATAGCGTGGACGCGGCTGCGCTTGAATCCGACTTACAGAATTTATCATCGGGTGATGGCGGTTCCTTGCTTAAGTCATTAATGCTGCAGCAAAATGCGTTGTCCGCAGTAGACCTCGCCATTCAACAGCGCTTGTCCAAAAAACCACTTTGCCATCACGTCGAAGCGGCGCGCGGCCAAATTCTGGATAACGTGGTTCGCAAATTTTTTATTGCGGATGTGCAAGCCTGGGCCGCCAGATTGGAGTCAAGGCGGTTCAAGTTGTTACCTAAGATTCACGCGCTGGAACACATATTGTCAATGGCAGAACCAGAAGCGTTTAGTGTATGGCGAGCGCAACGCGACGAATCGATTTCGAGGAAGGCATTGGCACCAAAGCGCCATGCACAAGCGCTGTTACCCTTGTTGCAACAATGCGGCAAAGCGCCGGGCACGCCTTCATAAAAAGCCCCTTTAATTTCTTTAATAAATCTGCCAGTGCACCCCGGCGAATTTCGCGGCACACTCTCTACATGTAAGCAACACACTTTTTAGGGAGCGTTATGAGCTATCGAGTTATTCAATGGGGAACGGGAACTCATGGTCATTTGGCTCTGCGTGGCATACTGGATCACCCGGAGTTGGAGCTGGCCGGCGTTAAAGTACACAGTGGCAGTAAACACGGGCAAGATGCCGGTGCCTTATGTGGCCGCCCTGACACCGGCATTCTTGCCAGTAACAAGCTGGACGACATACTTTCATTGGATGCAGATTGCGTTGTCTATATGCCTTTGCTGCCTGATAAACAAGAAGTCATCTCGCTATTGCGCTCCGGCAAAAATGTGATCGCTTCGAATGGCTGGTTCTATGAAGGCCGCAGAGACTTCGCGGACGTGGAAGCGGCTGCTATGGAAGGAAAAGTTAGCTTACATGGCACAGGTATTCACCCAGGCGGCATTACGGAGAAGCTGCCGCTGGTGGCATCCGCGCTAATCACCAATATTCGTTTTATGCGCGGCGAAGAGTTTTCGGATATACGAACCTATGACGCACCCGACGTGGTGACGGATGTAATGCTGTTCGGCAAACCCGTGGATGAAGTGCGCAACAGCCCCATGCTGCACTTGCTTGGCGACGGCTTCTGTCAGTCGGTAGACATGATGGCAGACGCCATTGGCGTAACACTGGACGAAGATTACAGCACCGAGCATCGCTACAGTGTAGCAACGGCCGACATTGATACGCCGTTTGGCAAGCTGGAAAAGGATACGGTGGCGGCACAACATTTCAGTTGGTCTGGCACGGTGCGTGGCACCCCGGTTATTCAGGCAGCGGTTAACTGGTATATGGGGCATGACCATCTGGAGGAAGGTTGGGTATTAGGTAAAGAGCGTTTCGAAATGCAGGTTGACGGCGACAACCGAATTCAGCTGGTGACCGAGCATTTACATCACGAAGGGGAATACCAGGGTGGTGTTGATGAAGAGTCTGCGATTGTCGCAACCGGTGTGCACTGTGTAAATTCCGTGCCTGCAGTGTGTGAGGCGGCACCAGGTCTATGCAATTACCTTAATTTGCCGTTGGTTACTGGTAAAGCGGCAGCGGATCTCAGGTAAGGGCTTGGCTTACGAAAAAGCGCGGTTCAGTCTGATTCCAGCAACATCTTGACCAGCATTTCTGCGTGCGCTTCCACCATGCTGTCTTCACAGGGGTCTACACCAAACAGGTCCTGGCACTCAGCGGCAAAGCTAAAGATGGTTGAGGTACTACTGATCATTATGTAGTACCAGTGGATAAACGCCTCGCGATCCAGGCCTTTGGTTTCCTTTACCAACTTCTCCATTGCCTGTGTTGACGGCCTGATATGCTTATCGATCAGATATTGAATGCGCCAGCTGTGTTGGGTGGCTTCTTGCGCCATCAAGCGGCTGAGTTCCGGATGTCGGGCATGAAAATGTACGTAAAAGCGAACTATGAAAGCCAGAGTTTCACGCTCTGAGATTTCCTTCGCTATGGCCATGCGTTGATCGAACTCGGAACGCATTAAGTCGTATATTTCGTCGGCCACGGCCTTCCATAAACCGTCTTTATCTTCGAAATGGTAGCTGAGCAGATTGCGTTTTACGCCAGCGGCATTTTCCAGGTCGCGCACAGACACTGCGTCGAAGCCCCGCTTTGAGAACATTTCCTTGCCTGCAGCAATCAGTTTCGCGCGGGTAATTTCCGTGCGCTCCTGCGTTCTTCGGGTGGGCTTGCCCGCAGAATCCGGGCTTATTGAGGCTAAATCTGGCATCTTTCCGTATACGACTGCTGCTTCACCGGCTTAGTATAAATGAATTCATGTCAATTTTTGTAATGATATTATTGTTGACTTGTAATAAAAAATCAATAAAATTTGTTTCAGTGTAAGTTTTAAAGGTCTAAAATTTAAGACCGGTAAAAATATAATCCAGGAGGCCTTTCGATGAAGCATCAATATACTAAGTACACGCTTGTTGTAGCTGCCGCCGTTAGCGCCGCGTTGGCAAACACCACGGCAATAGCCCAGGGACTGCTGCTAGAAGAGATAATTGTGACGGCCCAAAAACGCGAAACCTCGCTTAGTGACACGCCTATCGCCATTACCGCGCTCACATCTGACCAGCTTAAATCGTTGGGATTAAACTCGCAGCAAGACATTGCCAATATCACGCCAAGCATGTCTTACGAGCAAAACGCGGGTGGCGGTGAAGGGAACCGTGTATATCTTCGCGGTATTGGTAGAGAAACAAATACCACCGGAACCGAGCCAGGCGTTGGCGTATACGACAACGGCTTTTACACAAACGAAGCCGGTGTGATGCAAGGCTCGGTAGATCGTATAGAGAGAATTGAAATTTTGCGTGGCCCACAAGGAACCCTGTTCGGCAGGAATACAACGGCAGGTGCTATTAGTGTTACCTCTAAGAAACCAGGTGAAGAATACGAGCACGATATACGTGTTCGTGCAGGCAACTACAACTCAGCCTCGGTTGAGGTTACCTCCAGTGGTCCGATCACAGACAATGTTGGCTATCTGATTCACTACAGCCAATCGGACCGTGACAGCTTCTTCAACAATGTATCCGGTCCTGATCCAAAAGGCATTGATTCAGACTACATTGAAGCGCAGCTGGATTTCGATTTCACAGACAACATCAATTGGAATTTCCGATTTACCAGCGCCAGCTTCGACAACGAAACACTGGAGCGCGCGAAGCTTGATGGATATCGTAATGAACCAGGGGCTCCATCAAAATTGGGCCAAATCGTTATAAACCCGGAAGCGTTTGCTCCATTGGCGCAAGCGCCAGGCCAAACAGACCCCTTCAACCTAAGCCTCAATTTCCTAGGCTTCGTTGGAATTGATGACCAGGAAGTGTATCAGTCTACCTTAACCTTTGATTTTGATGCCGTGCGTATTCGTATGCTCAACGGGCATCAAAAATACAGCTGGTATGGCGAGAAAGATTTTGATGGTACTGCAAGCCCGGTGTCCTATCTGGAAAAAATAGGACAGGCAGAAAAAAGTACTCAGCACGAACTGCAATTTATTTCCAACGGCGACGGTAATGTCGACTGGGTGGTCGGTTTGTTTTATTTCGAGAACGAATCCAACCAGCCATATACGCTTAATGACCCAAACAATCCGTTCCTGATCAACAATATTTCAGGCGTGGCAAACCCGGATGGAATTTTTTACCATCAGCGGGGTATTGTCGACGTCACTTCAAAAGCGATCTACAGTCAATTTGATTGGCATACTACTGACCGACTTACATTGTCTGCCGGAGTGCGATACAGCGAAGACGAGAAAGAAGGCTTTGAGACTCAGGATATTTTTTACGATTCCGGAACCGACTTTTGCGGCGCTGCCGTTTTTGCACAACTGGTCGCGACGAACGACCCATACGGCGCGCCGGCAGGTTGTACCAGAATTGGCCTTCAGGTATCGAGCCTAAGCGCAACGCACGACGCGGATTGGGATGCTGTTAACTGGCGCTTAAATGCTACATACGATCTTACTGACGACAGTATTGTGTACGCTACTGTGTCAACTGGCTATAAGGCTGGTGGATTTCGTCTGGGTGGATTACAAGATGACCCCGCCACTGAACTAAACGAGTCGATTGTTGACAACGAAGAGCTGACAGCAGTTGAGCTGGGTTACAAAGGTTCAATCGCTGATAGTCTGTCGGTATCCGCTTCCGCTTTTTTCTATGACTATGAAGACATGCAAGTGGAGTTAGATATACTCGACCCGCGTTCTGGAATTGTCACCAGTCGCTTGGCCAATGCACCGGCCGTAGAGATTTATGGTCTGGAGCTTGAAACCACCTGGGCGGCTACCGACAAGTTGACCTTAATGGCGAATTATTCCCATCTGAAGTCCGAATTTAAAGACGACTTTTTTGTTTCCGACAACAAAGATAACCAGGTGCGTAATGTTGTTGGCAACGAAATGAACAGAACGCCGAATAACAAGTTCAGTTTGGTGGCACATTACCTGCAACCATTTTCAGCTGGCGATCTAGCGTTAACGGCTAACTACAGCTTTGTTGATGATCAATTCATCACAGTCTTTAACGATGCAATTGAAACGGTTGGCAACTACACGCAGCTGAATGCCAGAGTCTCCTGGGAACCCACTGACGGTGCTTACGAAGTTGCAGTGTTTGCCAACAACCTCACGGATACTCTGAGCTATGCCAACGCTTTCGGCGTTAGCGCATTAATTGATGGTGTACGCCGAACCGGCACCCCGATCAGTCCACGTACCTACGGTCTGGAAGTAGCGGTACACTTCTAGCACTATAAACAGCGACCTTATGAGTGCGTCTGCTAGAGCAGGCGCCCCTGTGTCATGCACTCCGTAACAAGCAAAGAGAAATGGTCTTACGCAATTGGCAATATGCCATTCAGCGTAAAAGATGCAGCGTTTTCTAATTTCGTTGTTTTCTATTACACACAGGTTCAAGGTGTTAGTGGCACGCTGGCTGGCCTGGCGTTCTTTTTATCATTGAGCTTTGACGCGCTTAGCGATCCTATCGTGGGCAGTTGGTCGGACTCGATTCGTTCTCGTTTGGGAAGACGCCACCCAGTGATGATTGGCGGGGCGATTCCCACAGCATTACTGTTTCTCGCTTTATTTGTACCACCCGAAGGTCTGGACAATACCGGCATGTTTGTGTGGCTTCTAGTCGTTTCCATTTTACTTCGAACAAGTCTGACCTTTTATTTCATACCTTTTACAGCCTTGGGTGCCGAGCTATCGACAAACTACGACGAACGCACAGTTATTGCGAAAGCGCGCGTTAGCATGGGCTGGGTTGCAGCAATGGCTTTACCAGCGATTGCGTTCGCGCTGTTGTTTCCGAATGAGAACGGTGTTGATGGCCGGCTTGTTGCCGAAAATTATGTTCACTACGGACAAATATCCGCGTTGATTGCATTCCTTGCGGCGTTTATTTGCATCGCGGGCACATGGAGTGTTATTCCACGTTTGCCGCAGGCGAAACCTGACCACAAGTTTTCTTGGGTCGCGCCATTTCGCGATATGAAACGCGTTTTCGGAAACCGTAACTTCCGTTTCTATATGGGTGCAACGTTGTCATTTGGAATCAGTGCGGGCGCTTACACGGCCTTGTCGTTGTATATCGTTACGTACTTTTGGGAGTTCAGCACTCAGCAGCTGGCTGGTGTTGTCGTTACCACCGCCATGGGCACATTGGCGGCCTTTTTGCTGATTGCCAGGTTAGGCCGACGCTTTGATAAGCCGGTTCTGCTGGCCGCGGCGAGCATCGCGCTGGCGATCAATACCCTCTGGTTTATTGGCGCTCGCCTGATGGATTGGCTGCCTGCGAATGGAGAGGCTGCCTTGTACGGTTTGCTGCTTCTAAATAATGGGCTGACGGTGTTTATTATTGTAGGTTTGCAAGCCATATCAGCTTCATTAACAGCAGACATTGTCGATGAGCATGAGCTGCTCACTGAGCAGCGCCAGGAAGGTGTAATGTTCGCTGCGGGAACCTTTGTGCAAAAAGCCACTATTGGTATCGGTACATTGCTTGCCGGTATTGTGATCGACTTATCGGGTATTCAGGCAGATTCACTGCCTGGTCAGGTGGATGCCGACATACTATTTGCATTGGGCTCATTCACCTTGCTGGTGACCGCAATACCCGCTGTGCTCGCTGCTTATTTTAATTCCAGAATTCGGCTCGGCCGCGCTGAACACTCTCGTATTCGCGCGCAGCTGAGCGCAATATCCACCGACAATGCCTAAGCCTAATCGTTTCGTTTTGGGAAAAACCATAGTTATCTGAGGTAACAGGGAAATACATGTTCACACTAGACCCAGGCCAGCCTTATCTAATGCCCGCTCACTTCGGCCCACGATACATCGGCGAGAAAAGTAGCGGTTGGTATCACGATGTGACTGTAATGGCAGTCTCGTATGTGACCGACAAGGAAAAACTGGCCAGCTACTTACCCGCACCGTATCGCGTAGCAGACGAAGCGATAGTTACCGTGTATTACGCGTGCAATAAAAACATCGACTGGCTGGCCGGCTATGGCTACAACATGATTGGCGTTAATGCAGCTGTTGTATTCGATGGAGAGCAAGAGCAACTTGAGGGAGCCTATTCTCTGGTTATTTGGGAAAACCTGACAGACCCAATCCTAATGGGCAGGGAAGGGCAGGGTATTCCTAAGGTCTACGCGGATATTCCAGACCACAGCATTAACAGCGATGTTTGGCGTTGCAATGCCAGCCATTTTGGCCACAAGATTATTGATATGGAAATCAGTAAGGCTACTGTACTTCCAGAGGAATCGCTTGCAGCATGGCAGGCTGAAGAAGCAGGCAAAAATAACCCGATGGGTTGGCGGTTTCTTCCAGCGCTTGGCGGTTTTGGTGAGCCAGCCGTGAATGAGGCGACGATTTTCCCATCTGAAAACGTATATAAGGAAGCGATGCTTGGCGAAGGCCATATCGAATGGCAATCGTTAAGTTGGGAACAGAACCCAACCCAGTTTCACATTGTTAACGCCTTGCAAGCTCTGCCGATTCTTGAATATCGTCCTGCCTTGATTTCCAAAGGCAGCACAAATCTGGTGCTGCCCGAGCGCTGGACGCGCGCTATCAGGTAGCTGCTGTCAATGTCTGATGCACCGATAACTATCGATACTGTGTGCTTCGTTGGAGCGGGTACTATGGGATGCTTCAACGCCTTGCTGGCTGCAGTGGCTGGTTATAACGTGGTCGTTTTCGACGTCAATGAAGACTCGGTGAATTCCGCGTCACTGCGGCTGAAAGAATTGGCCAATTTTCTGGTGACGCAGAATTTCTTTCATGACGCCTCTGTGGTTGATCGCTTGGATCGAATTCGTTATACGAACAAGCTCTCGGATGCAGTGGGTCAGGCGCAGCTTGTTAGCGAATCTGCTCCCGAGCAACTGGCGTTAAAGCGCCAGGTTTTTCGCGAACTCGAAGTACTGTGTGCGCCTGATGTTTTGCTCACCACCAATACATCAGGTTTGCTTGTATCAGATATCGAAAGCGCACTAGCGCACGGAGAACGCTTTGCAGCCTTGCATTCGCATCTAGGTTCGCGTTTGTTCGATGTTGTTGCGGGCCCTAGAACATTACCGTTGATTGTCGAACGTCTTGAAGCGTATGTGAAAAGTCTCGGTTGTAAACCTTTACTGCTTAACAAAGAGCACCCCGGTTATGTCATCAACGCAATTCTTGGACCATTGCTTGCTACCGCCAAGGTGCTGGTGATTGAAGGGGTAGCGACGGTGGAAGACGTAGACAGAGCCTGGATGCTTGAGCAGAAAGCCACGATTGGTCCGTTTGGTTTAATGGACTTGTTTGGTTTGAACGTTATATACGACAGCTGGAGCAAACCAGACCCGCGCTCGCCTGCGCTGCAAGCCAAAGTACTGGATTTTCTATCACCGTATATCGACAGCAATAGTCTTGGTGTAAAAACGGCGAGTGGATTTTATCGATACCCGGAACCCGCCTATGCGAGCGACGTATTTCTCGCGATCGAGAGTGATTTGTCGTTTCCCTATAAGGCGATGTTGAACGCTGTGCTAGAAAGCGCAATTACGATTGCACACCATGACGTCGCGACACCAGAAGCGATCGACGATGCCTGGTGTTTTACTATGTCTGTTGAAAGCGGTCCCTTCGCATTGCTGGCGACAATGGGGAAGGAAAGTTTCCTGGCCAATCATAAGGACTTGCGCACTTTGGGGTTTGGCTCGGAACAGCAGACACGTTTAGTCACTGCATACCTGTCTTAAGCTTGCAGTCTGCCGTCACGCAGGAATAGCAGCGTGGTTGACGAATTCATTTCACACTATCGAGTACAGCGATGTCGCATAAATGCACCGTTCTGGCGCTCCGAATCGTTAATCAGACCGAGATGCACTGTTGCGAGGCCCAAAGAGCCCGTATGAGAGTCGTATTCGTGGTACATTTATTGCAATTCATTGCAGTCACCAATGGTTGTCAGTAAGCGGATGAGTACGAATTGGAAGGAATACAATAGCGACGGGTTTTTCGATGAGTTAATTACTCCGTCAGGCAACCCTCGCGTGGTTGCCAAACAGTTGGCGGCTCACCTTGGTGCGCTCAGCGATGAACAGCTCGAGGAAAAACGCGAGTGGGCTAATGCAACCATTCAGCAAATGGGAATAACCTTCACGGTTTATACTGGCGAAGGCAACATAGATCGTGCCTGGCCGTTTGATATTGTGCCGCGAACTATTTCTGCCAAGCACTGGGAGCGTGTTGACAAAGGTTTAAGACAGCGTTTGCAAGCGCTCAATCTGTTCATTGACGACCTATACCATGAACAGCGCATTTTGAAAGACGGGGTCGTGCCTGCTCATATCATCAATGAGTCGAAGAATTTTCGCCCAGAGTGCGTAGGTGTGTCGCCGCCGTTTGGTGTGTGGTCGCATATTTGCGGTACCGATCTTGTGCGCGACAAAGACGGTGAATTTTACGTGTTGGAAGATAATCTTCGCGTACCTTCTGGCGTGTCTTACATGTTGGAGAATCGTGAAATTACCAAACGCGTATTGCCGGAATTGTTTGAAAACGATGTGATTCTACCGATTGGTGATTACCCCGCAAAATTATTGGATATGCTCACCTCTCTGTCACCAAGAAAGGTAAAGCAACCGCAAATTGTGGTATTGACCCCGGGCATTTTTAATTCCGCGTATTTTGAGCACGCCTATTTAGCCCAGCAGATGGGTGCCCAGTTGGTCGAGGGTGCGGACTTGTTTGTTGACTCAGACGATTGCTTGTATATGCGCACAATAGCCGGACCAGCGCGCGTCGATGTCGTGTATCGCCGAATTGACGACCTGTATCTTGACCCTGAGGTGTTCATAAAGGACTCCGTGCTTGGCGTACCCGGTCTTATGCGCGCCTGGAAGCGGGGGAAGGTAGCGCTCGCGAATGCGCCCGGTGCCGGTGTAGCTGATGATAAGGTGGTGTATGCCTATGTGCCGCAGATCATTAAGTATTACCTGGATCAGGATCCGATTATTGCCAATGTGCAAACCTATCTCTGCGAAGACAAGAAGCAGCGCGAGTATGTATTAGCGAATCTTGACCAATTGGTTGTGAAGCCTGCGAACGAATCTGGCGGCTACGGAATAATGGTTGGGCCACATTCGAGTAAAAAAGAACATGCGAAATTTGCGAAGCTCATACAACAAGACCCACGCAACTACATCGCTCAGCCAACACTAAGCTTATCAACGGCCCCGACGCTTGTTGGCAAGGGTCAAATTGAACCACGGCATTTGGATTTACGACCGTTCATTTTGCAAGGCAAAAGTACCTACGTCACCACCGGAGGATTGACACGCGTCGCAATGAACAAAGGTTCGCTGGTGGTCAATTCTTCGCAGGGTGGCGGCAGCAAAGATACCTGGATAGTCGATCGATGAGCCAGATAATTTTATCGCGTGCGGCGGAACGCGTGTATTGGATGGCCCGCTATCTTGAGCGTGTGGAGAATACCGCTAGATTGGTTATGGTGTATACCGATCTGCTGATGGACTTGCCGCGGGGAGTTAACCTCAGTTGGTACAACCTGGTGGTTCTGAATGGAAGCACGGTTGAATACCTTGAGCGTTACTCCAAAAGAGATGAACGTAACGTGGTCAAATTCATGCTGGCCGATGACACGAATCCGGGATCAATTCGTTCTACCTTAAAAATGGTCCGTGAAAATGCACGTACTTGCAGAGACGTGGTGCCAGAAGCAACCTGGGAGTACGCCAATGAGCTCTATCTTGAGGTAAGGGATGACATACAGTTAGGCATCAACCGGGGGACGCGGCATGAGTTTCTCGAGAGTATTATCAAGTCCTGCAACCAGATCAGCGGCTTGTTTTCCAATAGCATGAGTAAAGATGTATCCTCGGAATTTTTGCGGCTTGGCCGCTCGTTGGAGCGTGCTGACATGACCACTAGAATCCTGGATGCAGCGGCGTCGGTTCTACTTGACGCAGACAGTTCAGCCGGTGATGTGCCGCAGGTTGTTTGGGGTAACGTACTGAATTCTACAGACGCTTACCAACCCTATTTACGGGCGGTTCGAGAGCCTGTGAATGGCCCCGGGGTAACACGGTTTCTGCTAGAGGATCCATTTTATCCGCGTTCCGTGAACTTCTGCCTTACTCGCACGGAGCAAGCCATTGATCGGGTGCCGCGAGGCGATTCCTTGAGTAAGCAGCTACGCGCTGTAAAGAAAACCCTGAGCAGCTATTCCGACTATGACGATTTAGGCGAGGATTTTCGAGAGCATCTCAATAGCATCCAGTTAGAGTTGGGCGAGGTTCACAATCGCTTCGCTGATACCTGGTTCGCCATCAAATAAGCCAATGGTAATCGCATAATGAGCATTCGGGTTGCTGTTCGGCATAACACTTACTATAAGTTTGACCGCCACGTATCGTTAGCGCCACATATATTGCGTCTCAGGCCTGCGCCTCATTGCCGCAATCGAATCTATAGTTATTCGCTTAAGATCGAACCCGAGCCACATTTTATTAATTGGCAGCAAGATCCGTTTGGAAATTTCCTTGCCAGGCTGGTTTTTCCGGAAAAAGAGAATCATCTCAGCGTTGAAGTAGAAATCATCACTGATATGACGGTGATCAACCCGTTCGATTTTTTCGTAGAAGAATACGCGGAGCATTTTCCGTTTGAGTACGACGTGCAATTACGTCAAGAGTTGGCGCCGTATCTGGAAGTGTCGCACGATGGCCCTCTGCTGCAACAATGGTTGGCCGAGGTATCATCTGACAGTATGCCGATCAACGATTTTTTGGTCAGCATCAATCAGCGCTTGCAAGCGGATATTGCGTACAACATTCGTATGGAACCCGGCGTGCAGTCATGCGAGCAAACACTGCAGCTGCGGCGGGGTTCCTGTCGCGACACCAGTTGGCTGTTAGTGCAGGTTCTCAGGCATCTTGGCTTGGCGGCAAGATTTTGCTCTGGCTATCTTGTGCAACTCACGCCGGACGTTAAGCCGCTCAGCGGTCCTTCCGGACCGAGCGAGGACTTTACTGATCTTCATGCCTGGTGTGAGGTATACGTGCCAGGGGCGGGTTGGGTTGGCTTGGACCCTACATCAGGTTTATTTGCAGGTGAGGGCCACATTCCACTGGCTTGCACCCCCAGCCCAATGTCTGCAGCGGCAATCAGTGGGGCGACTGACGAGTGCGAGGTTGAATTCAACTACGTCAATGAGGTAGAGCGCATACACGAAGACCCTCGGGTCACCAAACCCTATGACAGCGAGCAATGGCAGTCTATTCAAGCTTTAGGGAAGGCGGTAGACGAAGAGTTTGAGCGCTCAGATGTACGCTTGACGATGGGCGGCGAGCCTACTTTTGTTTCTATCGACGATATGGATTCGGCTCAGTGGAATATTGCTGCACTTGGGGAAGATAAGTTAGCGCTTGCCAAACAGTTGCTGCTTAGGTTGCGTGATCGCTTTGCGCCGGGTGGGGTATTGCAATATGGCCAGGGTAAATGGTACCCCGGCGAGCCGATCCCGCGTTGGTCGCTGGGATGTTACTGGCGTACCGATGGCAAAAATTTATGGAGTGATCCGGCGCTGCTGGCCAGCGAAGGCGAAAGCCACAGCCATACACTTGCCGATGCAGAGCGCTTTATCAATACGCTAACTGAAACATTGCGTCTCGATTCGGGTTATGTGAGGACAGCCTATGAAGATGCCATGTACTACTTGTGGAAAGAACAACAGCTACCTGATGACCAGGACCCGCTGCAGGCCGATCTAAAAGATGATTTGGAACGAAAGCGAATTGCGGCTTTGCTGAGTCGTGGCCTGGATCAGCCAACCGGGTATATCTTGCCGCTGCAGAGAGAAGAAGATGGGCCATGGCGAAGTGGCGTGTGGAGACTACGTGCGAAGCACATTTTCCTGAGTCCCGGCGATTCACCGATGGGTTTGCGACTTCCTCTGGACTCACTGCTAACACCCACTGACGAAGACGCGATTAAACCTGAACGTGATCCGTTTGCTGAGCGCGAACCGCTGTCGACTGATGACGAGTCACAAGACGTTCAAGCAAACGAAGAGGACGCAGCCACTGTGGTTCGCACCACACTGTGTGTAGAGCCCAGAGACGGGCAGCTACACGTCTTCCTGCCACCACTGGAACATCTAGAGCATTTTGTTGACCTGATTAATGCGCTTGAGCGCAGCGCAAAAGAACTAAAGCTGCCTATCACTATTGAAGGTTATCAGCCCCCACATGATCCACGTTTGCAGCGCCTGTTTATTACGCCAGATCCTGGCGTGATTGAGGTAAACGTTCATCCTGCCAGCAATTGGCAAGCCTTGGCCAGCAATACCATAGCGCTGTATGAAGAAGCCCATCAATGCCGTTTGGGTACTGAAAAATTCATGCTGGACGGCCGTCACTCCGGTACTGGCGGTGGCAATCACATCACATTAGGTTCCGCGAAACCGGAGGACAGTCCATTTTTACGTCGTCCGGATTTACTCCGTAGTCTGCTGACTTACTGGCAGCATCATCCTGGCTTATCGTATCTGTTTTCGGGATTGTTTATAGGCCCGACCAGTCAGGCGCCTCGCGTAGATGAAGGGCGTGACGAGATGCTCTATGAACTTGAGATTGCCTTCAGTCAGTTTCCGGATGGTGAAGTCGCTGAACCATGGCTGGTTGATCGACTCCTTCGGAACTTGCTGATTGATATCACCGGTAATACACACCGCTCGGAATTCTGTATCGATAAACTGTACTCACCGGGCTCGGCCAGCGGCAGGCTGGGTCTGTTGGAATTTCGCGGCTTTGAAATGCCGCCACATCAGCATATGGCGCTGGTACAGGTTCTGCTATTACGCTGCCTTGTGGCTCGCTTTTGGAATAAACCCTATAAAGGCAAGCTGGTTCGTTGGGGTACTGCGCTTCATGACCGCTTCATGCTGCCTCATTATGTCTGGTCCGACATCAAACAGGTCGTTGAAGATCTGAATGAGCATGGCTATGCATTTGAACTTGATTGGCTCGCACCTTTTGAAGAGTTTCGTTTCCCCCACTATGGCTCACTCACTATCGAAGACATCAGTTTGGAATTGCGCTGGGCAATCGAGCCCTGGCATGTTCTGGGTGAGGAGGTCAGCTCTTTTGGCACATCGCGCTATGTCGATTCATCAGTGGAGCGATTGCAAGTGAAACTCAACGGAGTGACGTCAGACCGCTATGTACTGAGTTGCAATGGAAGACGTGTACCTCTGAGACCCACCGGTTGTCAGGGCGAGTTTGTCGCCGCGGTCCGGTATCGCGCCTGGCAGCCACCTTCCGCACTGCACCCGCGCATAGGAATTCACGCACCATTGGTGTTTGACCTAATCGATACCTGGAACGGCCGTTCAGTAGGTGCTTGTACCTACCATGTGGCCCACCCTGGAGGACGCAGTTACGACAATTCTCCAGTGAACGCTTTCGAGGCTGAAGCCAGGCGAGTTAGCCGATTTTGGAACTTTGGTCACACCCCCGGAAAATCGGGTGTTTCAGCAGATAATATAGGCGAAGCCGGCGATAACGCTGATGAATCCGCGCCCTTTAGTGCAGGTGTGCCACCGGAAGAGCGTAGCGATGAGTATCCCCATACCCTGGACTTGCGCAGGCCATTAGCTTGAGCCGCCGAATTGGTCCATAATTAAGCATACTATCTGGTTCTCCAACCCATATGCCCCGCCTCGAAAATCAACAGTTCTCAGCCGAAAATGCGCTCAGCACCGCTAGCTCTGCAGACGTGATGAATTCGGTAACCGGCTTTGATGAGGCCTATTTGGCCGATGGTTCGATCAGAGAAAAATGGCAATATTTGCTGGGAAGCTTGGATCAATTAGGCCCTGCAGCGATTGCTGAACGACAAAGGATCGTAGACAAGATTCTGCGAGACGATGGCGCTACCTACAATGACTATCGCGGTGGCGGTGCTGCCAGACCCTGGCATCTCGACCCAGTGCCGATGTTGATCGACAGTCAGGAGTGGAGTGCGATCGAAGCAGGCGTGCGTGAACGCGCTGAGCTTCTGAACATGGTGTTTCGCGATTTATATGGCGAGCGGACACTGCTGAAGCATGGTGTGATTCCACCAGAATTGGTGTTTGGCTATCGCGGGTTTTTACGCGCATGTCAGGGCATTAGCGTGCCTGGCGAGCAGCAGATTATCCAGTATGCGGCTGACATGGTGCGCACAAGTGACGGCGAAATGCGCCTTATTTCCGATAGAACCCAAGCGCCGAGTGGTGTTGGCTACGCACTGGAAAATCGCAGTGTGGTATCGCGGGTATTTCCCAGTTTGTTCCGCGACAGTCAGGTACACCGTCTGACAATGTACTTCCAGAGTTTGCGGCTCAAATTAAGCGCGTTAAACCCCAATGGTGATTTGTGTAATGTGGTCGTACTTACGCCAGGTGCTTACAACGAAACATACTTCGAGCATGTGTACCTAGCCAATTATCTCGGCTATCCCCTGGTAAGAGGCAACGATCTAACGGTACGCGACGGTTATGTGTGGATCAAAACACTCGAGGGTTTAAGCAGGGTAGACGTTATTGTCAGGCGCGTGGATGATTACTACTGTGACCCCGTAGAATTAAAGAGTAACTCTCAGTTAGGTATTCCGGGATTGCTCGAGGTAATCCGTTCGGGGCGAGTGGTAGTGGCTAATCCACTGGGTTCAGGTGTGCTTGAAAATCATGGCTTACTAAAATATTTGCCCGCTGCTGCAGTGCATTTTTTCGGCCGTGAACCAAGCTTGAAGTCCGTGCCTACTTACTGGTGTGGCGACCCGACCGATTTGCGCTATACCTTGGACAATCTACCCAGATTAATTGTTAAAACAGTATTTCGCGGCATAGATTCAAACGTACAGTTTGGCGGTGATCTGAGCACTGAACAGCTGCAAACATTACGCGCGGCCATTAGCGCGGAACCACAACGCTACGTGTCCCAGGATTATCTGGCGCCTTCCAGCGCACCGACCTGGGAGAATGGTCAAATGGGCGTTAGGCCAACGGTATTACGAAGTTTCGCGGTGGCCGGTCAGTCTTCCTATATTGTGATGCCCGGCGGTCTGACCCGGGTTGGTAAGCAGTCGAATCTTGTTGAAATAAGTAATAAAAAAGGCTCGATAAGCAAAGATACCTGGGTACTGGCATCCGAACCGGAGAAAAGAACAGACGTAACCACGGGCAAATCGCTTACCGTATTGGCGCCATCCGCCGAGGGCATAAAGTTACCCAGCCGGGTTGTAGAGAATATGTTCTGGATCGGTCGATACGCCGAGCGTGCAGAGTCTGCGCTGCGTTTGATACGCACTGTATTCAGCAAGCTCAATAGCGCTGAACCACTGGACGATGACAGTCAAACTTTACTGCTGCGCTCGGTCACACAGCTAACCTGCACATACCCCGGGTTCATGGACCCGCAAATACTCGCTGAAGACCCACATCGGGAATTAATGTCGATCACTACGGACAGAGACCGCGCAGGCGGCATTATGTCCTTGTTGACCTCGCTGCTGAATGCCGCTGACCAGGTTACAGAGCTGTTGTCATCCGATACGCAAAGTATCATCAATGACCTGCACGACGAAATGAACGTGCTGCCGAACAAATTGCAATCCAGTCTTGATTCGGCGCCTGACGAAGCCTTGGATTCAATGGTCACCACTTTGCTTGCTTTGTCAGGGTTGGTGCAGGAATCTATGATACGTGGGCCAGCATGGCATTTCCTTTTAATGGGGCGACGCATTGAACGCGTATTGCAGACCACGTCATTATTGCGATCATTGTGGGTTCCGGTTAAGCAGCAATGGCAGGAAGAAAGACAGCTCGTTCCCGTGTTGCTCAGTGTCGAGGCCTTAATCACTTACCGAAGACGCTATCAGAGCAATATGCAGATGGCTAACGGGCTTGATCTGTTGTTGCTCGAGCCAGGCAATCCTCGCTCAATTGTATTTCAGTTAACAGAATTGGAATCACACTTTAGCGGCATCATGCCTATGACCAGCGAATCGCGCCTGCCTAGCAAAAAGCGCTTACTTCTGGAAGCAACATCCAGCTTACGTCTGGCTGATGTGGCTCTACTTTCGCAAGCGAAAACGGGCGATACAGTGCGTACCGAGCTAGACCAATTACTGACGCGTACGCAATACCTACTCACTGAAATGGCGACGAAATTGAGTGAGGAATACTTCGATCATAGCGCAGGGCCGCAGCCATTGCTGAAAGGTGACTGGGGCGAAGAGTTGTGATTTATCAGGTGACTCATACAACGCGATACCGTTATAACAAAGCCGTCAGTCAATGTTTTAATTTGGCGCATCTGTTACCTCGCAATACCTATTATCAGCATTGTAGTCGCGCCCAGATATCAGTTAACCCGCTACCAGTGAATAGTTCGGATAGAGTTGACTATTTTGGCAATCGAAGTTTTTATTTTTCGCTGCAGCAACCGCACGATATATTGGAAGTGACCGCAGTCAGTGAAGTTGAAATTATTGGCTCGCGCCAAAATTTAACGCTGGATCTAGGTCCGAGTTGTGAGGAAGTAATAGCGGCGTTACACAATTGTGGGAATCCTGACGTCTTGACTGCATGTGAATTTGCGCTGGACTCACCTCTGATTAAAACAAGTACTGCATTGGCCGACTACGGACGCAGCTCGTTCCGGGATGAGTTGCCTTTTCTTTCTTGTGTGCAGAACTTGAATACAAGGATATTTCAGGACTTTGCTTACGACCCGGAATCTACCGATGTTGCGACGCCATTGGCCGAAGTTCTGGAAAATCGCAGCGGTGTCTGCCAGGATTTTGCGCACCTTGCTATTGGTTGCCTACGTTCGTTAGGATTTCCTGCTCGCTATGTCAGCGGTTATCTTGAAACCTTGCCACCACCGGGTGTTGAAAAATTGCAGGGCGCGGATGCCAGTCATGCCTGGTTTTCGGTTTGGTCAGCCAATGAAGGCTGGTTTGATTTCGATCCTACCAATAATGTGATGGCCGGCGAACAACACATCACTACTGCTTGGGGTAGGGATTATTCCGATGTTGTGCCGCTTAAAGGCACAGTTTTTGGCGGCGGCAGCAAACATCGACTGGAAGTGGAAGTTGACGTAGAGCGCCTCCGCACCTAATAGTCGCGGTATTTCTGCATTCGTTCTTGGATTACGGTAAGGGCGGCGATTGTTCGCTGTTCGCAAATCTTTTATTTTTTCAAACAATACAGGAACGCTGTGAGAACCTTATGCAGCCTCTATGCGTAACAGAGACGACGAGTCGCTTTGGGATAAGGCAATGAAAGTAGCCATTATAGGCGCAGGAGTCGCAGGGCTTACTGCCGCCAGCAAACTGCGCGAGCGTGGTGTTCACGTAAGAGTCTATGAAAAATCGCGTGGTCTCGGTGGACGCTTGGCAAACAAGCGTCTGGATTGGGCAACCATCGATATAGGCGCACAGTACTTCACGGCTCGCGATGAACGTTTTCAGGCGTTGCTTGCTGCTTGGGAGGAGCGAGGTGCAGTGCGCCAGTGGCATTTTACGCCATACTCTTTAACCGACTCGGGGCTCACGACAAGAACAGACACAACGGTTCGTTACGTGGGTACGCCAAACATGAACAGCTTTGTGCGTAGTTTGGCTGATGGTTTGGATATCAGCTTTAGCACACGCGTCGAAGCGGTTCATCAAAAGCAGCAAGGCTGGCAGCTTGTAATGAGTGATGGCGACGTATCTGACGAATCCTATGACTGGGTGGTTTTCAGTACGCCGGCCGAACAAAGCCGAGAGCTGTTGTCTGGCTCGACATTGGCCAATAGGATTCCCGAGCATATCCACGAGCCTTGTTGGGCGCTCGCTTTGGCTACACGAGGCGGCGTCGCTTCACAAGTGCAGGGAATTTTTGGCGACGAAGTAGTTTCCTGGGTGTCGCGCTTATCCTCCCGGCCCGAGCGGCAAGCAGCGGGTGACGATTGGGATGATGTCTGGATGTTGCACTTTGCCAGCGGATGGTCCGCTACGCATGATAAAGATACCGATGTTGATATTGCTCACGCTGGGCTTGCGTGGTTGTCAGATGCTTTAAGGGAGTATCGCTCCGAGCCACTTGAAACGGTGCATGCTTACCAACACTATTGGCGCTATGCGCGCGTGGCTGACCCACAGGCCGAGGCTTCTATTATCACCGACGATAATAGGCGCATTGCCGTCATCGGTGATTGGACTGCAGGCGGCCGGATTGAAGGCGCTTATCTTTCCGCGCTGGACTTTATAGATTGTTTCGATGAGCTATACAGAGCCTAGCTATAGGCACTAACAGTGTTATTCTACCTGGGTAGAAGCTAATTCTAGTTGTTAGTCAATTGCGTCTGCCTTTATCTCGAAGAACTTTCTTTCGAAGTCAGCTTTCGCCAAAAGAGCGCTGTCCGTGTACTTACCATTTCTGGGTGTTAAAGTCAGGTACTCCTCGAGAACAAGCTTTGCTCGTCTAGCTTTATAGGAGAGTAAGAACGGGTAAGTCTGTTCCAGCAAATCAAGTGCCTGGCGGTTATACACGGAATAGGTAAAGCTGGGGAGATGATGGTCCATATAGGTCTTTTTTGTCGTGATCTTCCCTACTCCGGAAGAGACCAGAACATAATCAAGTAAAGGTCTTTCCGTGCTGCTCACCAATACTGCGAGCTGGCGCATATCATTCTTATGTTTACGACTTAGCGTCACAGTACCTTCACCATCAATTAAACCGGCAATATATGCTTTCTGCTCAATGGACAGTAATTTGCAAGTGCGATACCGAGACATACAGACCTCGAAAAACGAAAGCCCGACGAATCGGGCCCAGAAGTGGTGGAGGCGGCGGGACAGTGATCCATAGCTTTCGCTATGGGCTGGACTATTCCTTCACCTGCTTTGCAGCAGGGGAGAGCGTGTTGTAAGCAGCGTGCTACTTCTGCCTACCCTAGTACTTCGTAGGGTTTCCCCGTTAGAAGCCTATGAGTCTCTAGCCGGCTTACGGGTTTCCCCTTCACCGGACGGCGTTGGCATAGGTTTCCCCTTAGCGTTCACCGTATGAGCCCTCTTTTCCATCGGGGATCACTCCCCGTGGCGACCATTGTGTTAATCGAACCCGCGTCCGTCAGTTCTTAGCTATAGGCTCTACATGCTTAGATTCCGTCGATTAATTTAGCTCTTCACAGCCCGACGGGCAGGACGTGAGTCGCGATCCTGATGAGTTTTTAACAGCGTAGCCTCAGGCGAGCCTTGCTTGCGATCCAGTTCTATATGACAGTTGCTTCCCGTTTACTGGCATCCAGTGGCAACTGTTAGCAGGGTTTAAGCTGCTAAAGCGTACGAATTGTCGTTTGCGACTATTCAATTACAGCTTTCGATTAACGAGATTCGCTGTCATCTCGGCATGCACCATATAGATCCGTAACCCACGTCGAATCCAGATCGCCCCCTTTGAACGATTCTGAGGGCGCATTGCGGCGTTGCATTCTGCACTCGGTCGGTCATGCACTTTATGTGCACTCCCTCTCTCGCTTAGAAAGCGCCTTGCACTGCACTCCTCAGAATCGCTTAAAGCGGTCGTTGGGTGCATTGCTGCCCTCCTCGAAACATGGCTGCTTGCGCAAGCCATGCACCATTGTAGCTTATTTGACAGCTGGGGGGCGGGGAGAGTTCCGTTGTTGCTTAGCGGTTGGTGGTGCGGACTACTCGCTGCTTTTCGCGGTTCCAGTCGCGTTGTTTGTCGGCGGCGCGTTTGTCGTGGGCTTTTTTGCCTTTGCCTATGGCGATTTCGCATTTCACCAGGTGTTTTTTCCAAAACAGCGAGGTGGCTATGCAGGTGTAGCCGTCGCGTTCGGTGGCGTTTTTGATGCGGGCGATTTCCCGGCTGTTTAGCAGCAGTTTACGGGTGCGTTTGGGGTCGGTTTCTACGTGGCTGCTGGCGGTCTGTAATGGCTCTATCTGGGCGCCCAGCAGCCATACCTCGCCGTTTTTGATCAGCACATAGCTGTCCACCAGCTGCGCTTTGCCAGCGCGCAGTGCTTTTACTTCCCAACCGTGCAAAACCAGGCCGGCTTCAAATCGCTCTTCTATGGCGTATTCGTGGCGGGCTTTCTTGTTCTGGGCAATATTATTGCTGGGTTTCTTGGATTTCTTACTCATTGTGTTGTGCTCATCAGCGCATTATATCGGTGCGGCGCTGGCAAGTGCGACGGATGCTGAGAACAATCATAAAAAGTGGCAATACTGCCGCGGGACAAAACAGTTGTTCAAGCTAATCTTCTGCCCCAGAATGAAGCGCTTGAAGATCGCTTGGGTGCTATTTTCGGCATTACCTTGGTCACTATCTTGAGTACTATGCAGCAGAATACAGAACACACGGTTTGGCAAAGTGGTTGGACGTTTTGCCTGGCGCTGTGTGGCGTTACCATTGGTTTGCAACTGATATGGACCTTGCCGGCGGTTCTGATTCGCCAGGGCGGCAGCGGCTATTTGCTGGTGTACGTTGCCTCATTGGTGCTGTTTGCCGCACCACTACTTGCCGCGGAAATCTGGCTGGGTCGGGAAGGGCGAAACAACCCGGTGCACGCTATCAAGCTATTGCAGATTCGCTCCGGTTTAAGCCGTTGGTGGCGTGTTGTTGGTTTGCTAAACGTGATTGTTAGTATTTTGGTGTTGTCTTACCTGGTGGTGATTGGCAGCTGGGCGCTGGCGTTTGGTCTGGAGTCTGCGAACAATTCTTTTATTTTGAAAGACGCTGATTTTCTAGTCCAGCATCTGCGAGATTTTCTGGAAGATGGTAACCAGGTGGTGTCATGGCTTTCCCTGTTCTTGCTACTAACCGTTCTGGTATCCGCATTCGGTGTAGACCGCGGCGTTGGTTTTGCGCTGAGGCTACTGATTCCGCTTGCAATAATCATTCTGTTGGTATTGATAGCGCGCAATGTTGCGGTTGGTGCGTTTGACGGCGCCGCGGTGAGTTCCTTACTCAGCACTAATACGCCACTCAGTTGGGATGGTGGGTGGTCAGCGGTTACTCTTGCGTTCTTTACGATTAGTGTCGGAATGGGAGCGGCTATGTCTTTGGCCGCTTACATGCCACCAAGTCAGCGCATATCCACCGCTGTTGCAGGGGTAGTGCTGATAACATTGTTTGTTGCCGCCCTGGCTTGTAGCGCAATTTTGCCATTGTTGTTTCACGCCAATGTTGAGATAGCCGAAGGTGCGCCATTGATGTTTCTGAATTTACCATTGGCTTTCGGCAGCAGCGTGCATGGCGACTACTACGGGGCACTGTTCTTTGGTCTTGTGACGTTGTTTGCGTTCAGCAGCGCAATCGTTTTGCTGGAGCCCATTGTTTCCTGGTTGCAAAGAGCACTCATCGTACCCAGGTACATTGCAGCGTGCGCCGGCGGTGGCCTGGTTTGGCTGGTGTGCGTTACCGTGGGCTTGTCATTTAACGAATGGTCCGAGATCAGGCTGTTTGGCTACTTCACACCATTTCGGCTGTTAGAATCATTAACAGCGCATCTTATTGTGCCAATAGTGGCTATTTTAAACGCCTGTTTGGCAGCGAGCTTACTGGGCTCGCCAAGCTACGCCAGTTCAGGCTTTGCGCCATTACGATTGCTGGGCAGGTTGCATCTGGCGTATTTGTCGCCAGTGCTGATAGCTGGTGTAATCTGGTTTTCGCTGAATAACAAGTTTTTGTTCTAATGGTATTGATTGAACGCAGCGCTCTCTTGATGCAGTCTGCAGAGCACATGTTTGACCTCATTAATGACGTGGAAGCCTACCCGGAGTTTATGCGTGGCTGTGAAAAGGCCATTATCATTGAACGTTCCGAAACTATTATGGTGGCACAATTGAGTGTCAGGAAAGCGGGGCTCAGGCAGAGCTTTACCACGCGCAACGAGCTCAGTCGGCCAGAGAGTATCAGCATGACATTAGTAGAAGGGCCGTTCTCCCGCTTCGCCGGGCAGTGGCAAATTACGCCTTTGTCGGAGCAGGCCAGTAAAGTGGCGCTGCAGCTGGATTTTGATATCAGCAGTGGCCTTGCCAGCAAAGCGCTGGAACAATTATTCAAGTCGGTGGCAGACGATCTGGTGGGTGCAATGAGTGCGCGTGCGGAATTTTCGAATAGGTAAGCTATGACAATACGAGTAGAGGTGGCCTACGCGCTGCCTGAGGAACAAAAAATACTGGCGTTGGATGTTGAAAACAACACCACGGCCTATCAGGCGGCAGAGTTATCCGGCATTGCAGAGGTGTTCCCGGACATTGATCTGGCGGCAGTGAAGATGGGCATTTTTGGGAAGGTGGTTGCGAAACCCAGGGAGCAGATTCTGCAGCCTGGCGACAGGGTGGAAATATACCGGCCGCTGATTATCGACCCGAAAGAATCACGCAAGGAACGCGCGGCGAAAGTGAAAGCCAGGAAAACCCAGCCCGGGGACGACGGCTAGTCAGTGCTTGCTGTGTCTTCCTTGGGCAGCAATAGCTCATCAATCTTCACCAGCTCGTCGCCTTTAAAGTGCAACGACATGCGCTTTTTCTGAAACAGCTCGCTACCGCGCTGAATCTGATAGGTATAATCCCAACGGTCCGGATTAAACGTGTCTTTGATCAAGGGCGTGCCCATGATGAATCTGACTTGACTGCGGGTCATGCCTACTTCCAACTGGCTGATCATCTCCTCGTCGAACACATTGCCCTGCGGTACAACCACACGGTAAACGCCGGGAAAGCGAAAGTTCTGGCAAGCCACCAGGCTTGTACAAAGAACGGTCAGCACTATTGTTTTGATCATGGAAGAGCGTAAAGACATGGGTACAGCGTTTCGCGAATGAGCTAAAGGTGAGATAATAGCCTATTACAGCGCCATCGCGAAGTTGTCATGCCGAATCAAAATGCCGAGCTTAAGCAAGCCGGTCTCAAAGTTACCTTGCCACGTGTAAAGATTCTGCAGATTCTTGAGCAAGCTGCCGAAACTGATCGTCAGCACCTGAGTGCTGAAGACGTGTATAAGATGTTGCTGGAAAGCGGTGACGATGTGGGCCTGGCCACGGTCTACCGGGTTCTTACGCAGTTTGAAACGGCCAAACTGGTTGAACGGCACCACTTTGAAGGTGGGCATTCCGTGTTTGAACTGGCCAAAGGCGAGCATCACGACCACATGGTGTGCGTAGACTCAGGCGAGGTGATGGAATTTTACGACCCGATCATCGAAAGTCGCCAACGCGAAATAGCCGCTGATCAAGGCTACGATATCGTAGACCACAGCATGGTTTTGTACGTCAAAAAGCGAAGCTAAAACCGCAATTTCCCCAGTACCGAGTACACTCAGCGGCCGGCATCAATGCGGCGCGCCCAGCATTTCCATAGCGTGCGCTCTGGATTGCTCGGTAATTGCCATGCCGCCCAGCATGCGCGCAATCTCATTAATCTTGTCGTCGTTTTTCAGCACACTCAGCTCGGTAGCTACTTTCTTGCGACTGCGCAGCTTACGCACGCCAAGATGCTGGTGCCCTTTCGCGGCAACCTGAGCCAAATGAGTAACGCACAGTATCTGGCTATGCTCCGCCAGCTTCTGTAACAGCTTGCCAACCACGTCGGCCACTGTGCCACCAATGCCAACATCTACCTCATCAAACACCAGCGTGGGTATGCTGGACTTGCTGGCCGTAATTACCTGTATTGCCAGGCTGATGCGCGACAGCTCGCCACCTGAGGCCACTTTAGACAGGGGTTGCGGGGCCTGGCCGGGTATGGTGCTAATCAGAAACTCGGCGTTTTCTATACCAAACGCGCCGCGTTGCTGGTCTACAAGCGGTTGCAAGGCCACTTCGAACTTACAGCCGCTCATGTTCAAGCGCTTAAGCTGCTGATTCACCAGCGTTTGCAGCTTACGAGCAGCGGGAGCGCGAAGTTCGCTGAGCTCGGTCGCCAGCTTCAGATAGCGATGGCAGTGCAAATCCACTTCGGCCTGCAGTTCTTCCATATGCTCATCGCTGCGTTGCAAACTATCAAACTCAGCCTGCAAGTCATTCTGCAATTCCATCAAATCACGGGGGTTGCAGCGATGCTTACGTGCCAGGTTGTACAGGTTACTGAGACGCTGCTCAATGTGTTGCAGGGCTTCAGGGTCCATGTCCAGGTCGTCAACCTGTTGCTGAATGGAATAAGCAGCCTCCTGAATTTGAATAGTGGCAGAGGCGAGCAATTCCATAGACTCGCGCAAGCCTTCACAGTGCGCAGCATGCGGTGTAAGCAATTGCAGGGCCTGATTGCAGGCGCTGAGCACGTTCCACTGCTCGCCCCCTTCGCAGACATCCAGCGCTTGCTGGCAAGACTGTAAAATAGCTTCACTGTTGCTCAGGCGTTTTTGCTGCAATTCAAGTTGCGCAACTTCGCCTTCCTGTAGCTGCATATCAAGCAGCTCATGCAGTTGGTAGTCAATCAGCTGCACGTGAGCATCGTGCTCGCGCGCCCCGGTTTTCAGTTGTTCAAGTTGCCGTGAGGTGCTCTGCCACGACTGGTAGGCCTCTGAGACTTCAGACAACAGCTCGGTGGCATTGGCGAAGCTGTCCAGCAGTTGTCTGTGGGTTTCTCTTTTTAACAGAGATTGCTGCTCATGTTGCCCGTGTATATCGATCAGAAACGCACCCAGGCTTTTAAGATCTTGTACTGGTGCCGGTTGGCCATTGATATAAGCACGGCTGCGCCCTTCGCTGGTGATCACCCGCCGCAGCAGGCACTCGTCATTGTCGTTAAGGTCTCGGTCTTTTAGCCATTGTTGTGCCGCCCGGTTACCTGAGGTATCGAAAATAGCGTGCAGATCTGCCCTGGCACAGCCATTTCGCACCGCCTTGCTATCGGCCCGCCCACCCACTACAAGCGACAGCGCGTCCAGCATCACGGATTTACCCGCGCCCGTTTCCCCGGTTATCACGGTCATACCCCCGCGGAAATCCAGTTCAAGGTGTTCCACAGTTGTGTAGTTATTGATGGTTAATTGAGTCAGCATTGTTCTGTGCACCACTTGCCCGTTTAGCTGTATGTTAATACAGTATATGGGTTTATATACAGTATTTTTTTCAGTAAGCGGGCACTACCAGGATTTGGCTGATTTCGTGGATATTCTGACTGTATTCAAATACCCATCTTAACCATGGTATCCAGCAACGCACGAAACAGCTTTTCACCGGTTGGGTGGTCAGCAGCAAACCGGGCCTCCAGCATAGTGGCCGTTTCCATCATCGGGCTCATGCTGTATTCGCTGTCGTCCAGCGCGGAATCAATCTGTGCATTGAGATCCGTTAGCAATTGCCGGCTCTCCTCGTCCAATTCGGTATTGGCAAGTTCTTCCTCCAAATCGCTTAGTATGGCGCGTAAGTCCTTAACACTCATGATTAAACCTGTATTTAAGCAGCTTGATCAACTAAGCAAATGCTAACACGTGCCAGCTTGGCGGTCACAATTGGGTGCGCCAAAACGTTGATGAATTCAGTCTGTCGCTTGGTATTCTCGTGCCGATCTCTTAACATGTTGTGCAGAGGTTATTGTATTTGATATGAACACGCCGCAAATTTCAGACCGTAGTCGGCTGATTCTTAAAGCCCTGATTGATCGTTATATTCGCGAAGGCACGCCAGTTGGCTCGAAAAGCCTGGTCGAAGAGACGGGATTGAGTGTCAGTTCGGCCACTATGCGCAATGTTATGTCTGACCTTGAGGCGCACGGGCTGGTCAGTGCCCCGCATACTTCCGCAGGGCGCGTGCCTACCGAGCAGGGTTATCGCCTGTTTGTCGACAGCCTTATCAGTGTTGAATCGCTTGATGAGGGCTACCTCGAAAATTTGCGTCTGGAACTCAGCCCAAGTAAACCAAACAGTGTTTTGGTGGAATCTGCTTCCAACTTGTTATCGCAGCTAACGTCGCAGGCCGGCATTGTGGTTACTCCGCGCAGCGAGTCCTGCCGTATGGAGCAGGTAGAGTTTGTACCGCTGTCGGGTAATCGCGTATTAGTAGTATTGGTGCTCAGCGACAAAGACGTTGAAAACAGAATCATTCACACCCAGCGAGAGTTCAGTCGCAAGGAGCTGGTTAAGGCGGCAACTTACATTAACGAACACTTTGCCGGTAAGGAGCTGCAGCAAATCAGCGATGCCTTGCTGTCATCCATGCACGCTGACAAGGACTCTATTAACCAGCTGATGCAACTAATGATTGAAGTGGCTGGCGACACCATGGAAGCGGTTGCTGAGCAAGATTGCGTGGTTGCCGGGCAAAACAACTTACTGGACAGCGCCGAAGCAGGGCGGGTTGGCCAACTCAAGGAATTGTTTGACGCATTCCAGTACAAGAAAGACATATTGATGTTAATGAATCATTGCATAGACGCGGAAGGCATCAAGATCTTCATCGGCCAGGAGTCGGGTTACCACGCCTTCGAAGACTTTAGCCTGATCACTGCTCCCTACCAAAGCAGCGCTACGGCCATAGGCGTGATAGGCATTATTGGCCCAACCCGCATGGAGTATGAGCGCGTCATTCCCGTGGTGGATGTGACGGCAAAAATGCTAAGTGCCGCGTTGGCGCGTTAACTCGGAATTCTCCGTTCTTCGAAAATCTCAGACCACGACCTTTCGCTCGTTGAAACGGGCGTGTTTATGTTCCTTGCTCAATCGCTGTTCCGTGCAATTTGCAATTTGATATCAAAATGATATCATTTATTCGAGTAAAGAGAGAAACAGGAGAGCAAAAATGCAAGAGAGACCCAGAAAATCAAGCCAAGGCTTACTCACCGCCATCGTATTTGGTGTGTTGTTGTTGGCCACCTTAGCAACCCTCGCTTACGCAATAGACGGCGACAAAGGCTCACTGATTGTGGTTTGTATATTATTGATTCCATTGATTGTGTTCATGCTTAAAGGGCTTTATACCATTGAGCCCAATCAATCAGCAGTGCTTAGTTTTTTCGGTGAATACGTAGGTACTGTGAAAGACCAGGGGCTGCGTTGGAACAACCCGTTCTTTATGAAGAGGCATATCAGCCTGCGCGTACGCAACTTCGAGAGTGGCAAGCTAAAAGTCAACGACAGAGAAGGCAGCCCGATAGAAATCGCATCGATTGTGGTCTGGGAAGTAGTGGATTCAGCGGAAGCTGTGTTCAATGTGGATCACTTTGAGAGTTTCGTGCAAATACAGTCTGAATCAGCAGTTCGTGCCATTGCAGGCAGCTATGCCTACGACCAGGACGATTCCGTTGATGAACCCTCACTTCGAAGTCACCCGCAACTAATTTCCGAGCACCTCAAGAATCAGATTCAGGAACGAGTGGGCAAAGCAGGTGTGCGAGTGGTAGAGGCACGAATCAGCCATCTTGCCTATTCGCCCGAAATTGCCCAGGCAATGCTGCAGCGCCAGCAAGCCAGTGCGATTATTGCGGCGCGAACTCGTATTGTAGAGGGTGCCGTTAGCATGGTGGAAATGGCTTTGTCGGAACTCAAGAACAAAGGTGTAGTGGATCTGGACGAAGAGCGACGCGCCACCATGGTCAGCAATTTGCTGGTTGTGCTGTGTTCTGACCAAGCAACGCAACCCATCGTTAACACGGGTACTTTATACTAACTCCGATCATGACCATTGACAGTGGCGTAGCGGCGTAGGCTGATATGAGTAAGAAAAAAGCCTACGCTTTGCGCGTAAGCCCGGAAATTCTCGATCAAGTGCAGCGCTGGGCTGATGATGAGCTGCGTTCCGTAAATGCCCAGATCGAATACGTTCTGCGCCAGGCATTGCGCGATGCCGGTCGCCTGTCGGGCAACCGTTCGACAGAAAAAAATAATGATGAAGATTCCACAGCTGAGTAGTCCATGAAAGATTTTCGTAAAACCTCGCAGTTAGGCACAGCGCTTCTAACGATATTATATAGTGTATTTCTGCTATTGATTGCCGCGTGTGGTTCAAGCTCACATGCCCCAGCCGGCGAGTCTACGGTGAGACCCAGCGCTGGCTCGGTGGTGGGCTTTGACAATGACTACAACACTTTTGCATGGCAAGGAATACCGTACGCGCAGGCACCCGTTGGTGAGCTTCGCTGGCGGGCACCTCGCCCCCTCAAGCCATGGAGTGGAACGCTGCAAGCATTAGCGCATGGTCCTGCCTGCATACAACCGCCCAACCAAATGGCTGGTGATAATGCGCCAGAGCATGGCAGTGTTGTTGGCGCAGAGGATTGCTTGACACTCAATGTTTATGCGCCTCAATCAGCAATCAATAGTGATGCCAGGCTACCGGTTATGTTCTGGGTTCACGGTGGTGCGAACCTGGTGGGCAGCGCTCAGCAATACAACGGTGCCTTGCTTGCAGGCACACATGATGTGGTTGTTGTAACAATTAACTATCGCCTTGGGCTATTAGGCTGGTTGCGGCACAGTGCGTTGCGTGAAGCGGGCGCAAGTGCCGAAGATCATTCCGGTAATTTTGGTACGCTGGATATCGTCGCCGCTTTGCGCTGGGTGCAAGACAATATCGCGGCATTTGGCGGCAACCCAAATAAAGTAACCGTGTTTGGCGAATCCGCGGGCGGCAGAAACACCTGGTCTATGGTGCAAACACCGCTGGCCAGTGGCTTGTTTCACGGCGCCATTGTACAAAGTGGTTCACTGAAAATTATGGATGCGGAAAAATCCGAGTCCATTGACAGTGATGCTCCAGATTACCCCAGCTATCAAAACAATGGTTCAGAAATAGTCGGCAAACTGGTTGCAGATTCTGCCAGCCTGGATGCAGCTGAGCTGGCATCGCGTTTACGCAAGAAAACACCTGATGAAATTTACTCTCAGGTAACACCACACCCGCAAGGACTGTACGAACAACCGCGATTGTTTCTGGACGGGCACGTGTTTACCGAGCCGGCGCTGAGCTTGTTTAAAGACCCCGAAAAATACAACGCTGTACCGATCATCACCGGCACTAACCGCGACGAAGACAAGTTGTTTATGGCGTTTGATGATCATTGGGTAGATCTCCGCTTGGGCTTTTTAGCCAGAGTGAAAGACAGGGAAAGATACGACAAGGCTGCAGCCTATGGTGCAGATACCTGGCGCTATTACTCGGTAGATAAACCCGCGGAAGTCATTTCCGAAAACAGCGGTCCTCCTGTATACACTTACCGATTCGACTTCGATGACCTGTCTGATGAATTGATCGATTTACCTGTGCTGATGGGGGCCGCGCATGCCATGGAAATACCGTTTGTGTTTGGTAGCCACTCAACAATGCCTTGGCAATTTTTATTTCGCAACAAAGAGCAGCGAACGAATTTATCCGCTGCCATGATGAGTTATTGGGCCGAGTTTGCGTATTCCGGTCATCCCGCCAAAGGACGTAGCGGGGAGCTGCCGACCTGGACGGCCTGGCAGCCAGAAGGCGAGCATATTATGTTGCTTGATACAGAGAATGACGGCGGTGTTCGAATGACCAGCTCGCCACTGCAGGTGGATGACATCAAGCAGCGCTTAATCAATGACGTAGCGTTTAGCATGAAAGAACGGTGTGAAGCCTATCCGAAATTATTCCTGAATGGCTATATGATCTCCGATGCCTATGATTCAGTGGAGCATGCCGTTTTGTGTGATCAGCAGTAAACCTCTGCCGATCCCTCCATTTAGCTGCCTATGCTAGGCTGAAGGAGTATGAATACACTTTCCCCCAACAAATCTTGGCTGTGCCTGATAGCGCTCCTTTTTACACTCTCAGCTTGTAGCGGCGGTGGTGGTTCAGCAACCACCACGCCCACCGCCGGGCAACCTAATGCGCCAGACGCCGGTCCGCAATTAGGCCTTGAGTTCAGTGATGCGCCGATTGACCTGCAGGGCAGTAGTGCACGTTTTGCGGCAAACCTCAGTTACGGAAGCAACGAGCGCCATGTGCTGGATATATTTTTACCAGACAGCGATACGCCCACGCCACTCGCAATTTATATTCACGGTGGCGGATTTACCAGCGGCGAGAAAGAGTCTGCCTATGTAGAAGGGGGTGACATTATTATCAGAAGCTTGCTTGCTGCGAATATTGCGTTTGCAAGCATCAACTATCGATTGCTGGGCGAGAACGATTCCGATGGCGTAATAAAACCCATGACAGACAGCCAGAACGCGCTGCAGTTTCTGCGCTATTACGCAGACAGTTTGAATATTGATAAAAGCGCAGTGGGCTTGCTTGGCGGCTCAGCCGGCGCAGGTACCAGTTTGTGGCTGGCGTTCAGCGACGACCGTGCTGACCCAGGCAATGATGATCCCGTCCTTCGGGAAAGCACTCGTGTTCTGACCGCTGTAGCGGTGGAAACACAGGCAAGCTACGATCTGGTGCGCTGGGAAACGGATGTATTTGAGCCTTTCGGTATTACGCTTGATGATCTTGCAGAAGACCCTGAATTGGCTGCCAGAATATTAAGTTTCAATGGTATTTCAGATCGGGCCGAACTGTTTACAGAAACCGGCGAACAGTACCGCGCAAATATAGACATGCTGGCATTGATGAGCGCAGATGACCCGGAGTTCTTCGTTATCAACACAGTGCACCCGGGGAGTACACCTGCCGATACCCAAGCTTTATTGCATCATCCTCGTCACGGCGAAGTGCTACTGGACCGAGCTGAGTTCCTTGGTGTGCCCAGTGTGGTTTATCTGCCACAGCTGGGTATAAATGATCCAAGTGGTGAGAGCGCCGTTGATTTTCTGATTCGCAAATTGAATCAATAGACAGTGAGTGGCGCCTAACTGGGTTATGCTTTAGTAGTTGCTGGAGGAACAATGCCGATACCACAATTAACCGACAATGAGCTAAGAGTGCTGGGTTGCTTGCTTGAAAAAGCGATCACTACACCTGACCAGTACCCTCTCACCTTGAATGCATTGACCAATGCGTGCAACCAGAAATCCGGGCGTAATCCGGTTATGGCTATGTCCAAAGGCCAGGTAGAACGGGCAGCACTTGATCTTGCCGAAAAGCATTTCGTCAAGGAAGAAGAAAACTTCAAGACCGGCATGAAAAAATATCACCAACGCTTCTGCAATACAGGTTTGCATGGCTTTCAGTTTGATTCCGCGCAATACGCCGTTGTGACCTTGGCCATGTTGCGCGGTCCGCAAACGCCTGGCGAGATCCGCGCGCGCAGCGGGCGACTGCACGAATTTGCAGACAATGCCGATGTGATTATCACGCTGAATTCTCTCATCGATGGTGAAGGCGATGCCTTACTAGTCAAACTGCCGAAATCGCCAGGCCGCAAAGATTCGGAGTACATGCACCTGCTGTCAGGACCCATTGACGTGGACAGTTATGTGCCAGAGCCTGCAGAGCCCACTAGCAGCTCTTCACGTATTAGCGTGGCAGAGCTGGCCGAGCGTCTGAGTGCACTGGAGCAGGAAGTTATGGATTTAAAGGCCAAGCTCGGCGAGTAGCTAATCAGCAGCAGGAAAGGACGCCAGCAGTGAACAAGATTACCCCGGTTGTTACCGTATTATTGATCATCAACGTGGTCTTATACTTTGCAACCCAGAATTGGGAAAGCAGGCTTATGCTGGCCATGTTCCCGCCCGGTACAGAACTGTTTCTACCATTTCAGATCGTCACGCATTTTTTCATGCACGGCAATCTCACGCACATCATATTCAACATGTTTGGCCTGTATATGTTTGGCTCGATTCTGGAACAGATCTGGGGTGCGAAAGCGTTTCTTTCGTATTATCTACTGTGTGCGTTGGGCGCTGCAGCCATTCAGGTGTTTGCCTGGCAGACGGGCTTAAGCGATCCGGCCCCGATACTGGGTGCTTCAGGTGCGGTCTATGGAGTGCTGGTAGGGTTTGCAATTCTGTTTCCTAACCACCGCATCATGCTGTTAATCCCGCCGATTCCCATGAAGGCAAAGTACATGATCGCAGCATTGATCGCTTTCGATTTAACCTTGGGTATTAGCGGGGCAGCCAGTGGTGTTGCCCATTTCGCCCATTTGGGTGGTGCGGTATTCGGTGGGGTTTACACCTTGCTGTGGCGCCGCAGCGAAAAAGGCCGCAGGCTGTTGGGTTAGCCGCCCTGGTTCGATTCGTATTTCGCCGCTTCTTTCTCATAATCCTTGCAGGCTTGAGTTTCCGGGTCATCCAGCAATTCTTCGCAGCTGAGATTGCTCATGCTTTTCATACACGCTGTGGCGCTTTTGACAAGATCGGCGTGTTGCCCGTTTTCAATATGCGCATAGTTTTGCTCAATGGACACGCAGGCCTGAGAGACCATACCCATGGCCATTTCCTGCATATTGGCTGGCAGCGACTTCTTCATTTCTGCAATTGCGCACGACTTGGTTTTTTCGCACAGAGTGGATACTTCGGTGCCAAATTGTGACTCAGCGATGGTTTGGGCACTGAAAACAACAGTTGCCAGTAAGGCGAATGCACTACGCATGGATGTATCTCCCTGAAAATAAAGTTCCGATCATAGCCCAGCCAGTGCCCAACCACATCTGAACAAACCACAGAAAATACGATAATTTTTCCGCCAAGCCTTGAAAACCGCCAATTCAACCCCATTTCGGCTCCAGTTGGGCCGATTTGGAGAGAAACCTGGTGGTAGATGAGAAAGACGACGCTGCAGAGGCAGCAAGCGAAAGCGCTGAGAGCGTCGAAGAACAAAATGAACCTGCGTCGGTGGAAGAGCCCGGTGTTGATGAAACAGCAAACGAAACCGATGAAGAGCTTGTTGAGCTGGACCCAATGGCGGCTCTGCAGGCAGAAGTTGAATCATTAAATCAGCAACTTCTAGACGCGAAAGACCAGGCGTTGCGAGCCGCAGCAGAGGCGCAGAATGTGCGCCGTCGTGCCGAAAAAGACGTTGAAAACGCGCATAAATTTGGCCTGGAGAAATTCTGCCGTGAGTTGCTGGCCGTGGTCGACAACCTGGAGCGCGCGCAAGATCAGGTCAATACAGACGACGAAACCTTGAAGCCATTACTGGAGGGCATTGAGCTGACCCAGAAAAGCTTCATAGATGTGTTGGCAAAATTCAATCTTGAGCGGGTGGACCCGGTGGGCGAACCATTTGATCCGCAACTGCATCAGGCTATGACCATGGTTGAAAACCCTGACATGGAAGCCAACACGGTAATGGACGTGATGCAGAAGGGTTATACCTTGCATGGCCGCCTGTTACGCCCGGCGATGGTTGTGGTCAGTAAATAATCGGAATTTAGGCGTTTTTCGCGGGTGTTTACCCTTGAATTAGCGAGCAAAGCACCAATATACACAAGCAAGACTTACCGATCCCCGGCGGGATCACAAAGAGGACAAAGAAATGGGCAAGATTATTGGAATCGACCTGGGAACAACCAACAGTTGTGTTTCTGTTTTAGACGGCGACAAGCCCAAGGTTATTGAAAACTCAGAAGGCGATCGCACCACTCCCTCCATCGTAGCGTATACAGCGGATGGCGAGATTCTGGTGGGTCAGTCTGCCAAGCGCCAGGCGGTGACCAACCCTCACAACACTATCTATGCGGTCAAACGTTTGATCGGTCGGCAGTTTAAAGACGATGTTGTGCAGAAAGACATCAAAATGGTGCCGTACAAGATTGTTGCCGCAGACAATGGCGACGCCTGGGTAGAAGCCAACGGCGAGAAAATGTCTGCGCCGCAGGTGTCTGCACAAATATTGATGAAAATGAAGAAGACCGCCGAAGAGTATCTTGGCGAAACTGTGACCGAGGCCGTTATTACGGTGCCTGCCTACTTCAATGATTCACAGCGCCAGGCCACCAAAGACGCGGGCAAAATTGCCGGTCTGGATGTGAAGCGCATTATCAATGAGCCAACGGCCGCGGCCCTTGCTTATGGCATGGACAAGTCCAAAGGCGACAAGACTATTGCGGTTTATGACCTCGGTGGTGGTACCTTTGATATCTCCATTATTGAAATAGCTGAAGTAGACGGCGAACACCAGTTCGAAGTGCACTCCACCAACGGTGATACCTTCCTTGGTGGTGAAGACTTTGATCTGCGCTTGATCGAATATCTGGCCGAAGAGTTCAAGAAAGACTCTGGCATTGATTTACACAACGACCCTCTGGCTCTGCAGCGTTTGAAAGAAGCCGCTGAGAAAGCCAAGATCGAACTGTCCAGCGCGCAGCAAACCGAAGTAAACCTGCCGTACATTACGGCCGACGCCAGCGGTCCCAAGCACCTTGTGGTCAAGATGAGCCGCGCGAAGCTGGAGTCATTGGTTGAGGAGCTGGTACAGCGTTCTCTTGAGCCAGTAAAAATGGCATTGAAAGATGCTGGTATGCAAGCATCTGAAATCGATGACGTTATCCTGGTGGGTGGGCAGACTCGTATGCCACTGGTGCAGGAAAAAGTAAGAGAGTTCTTCGGCCAAGAGCCACGCAAAGACGTTAACCCGGACGAAGCCGTTGCCATGGGTGCAGCGATTCAGGGTGCAGTACTGTCGGGTGACGTGAAAGACGTACTGTTGCTGGACGTAACACCGCTTACCCTGGGTATTGAAACCATGGGTGGCGTGATGACTCCGCTGATTGAGAAGAACACGACCATTCCTTCGAAGAAGTCGCAAGTATTCTCAACTGCAGATGACAATCAGACAGCTGTGACCATTCACGTGGTACAAGGTGAGCGCAAGCAAGCCGCGCAGAATAAATCACTGGGTCGTTTTGATCTGGCCGATATTCCGCCTGCACAACGTGGTGTGCCACAAATTGAAGTCAGCTTCGACATAGACGCTAACGGTATCCTGAATGTGTCTGCCAAAGACAAGGCAACCAATAAGGAACAATCGATTGTAATCAAGGCGTCCAGCGGGTTGTCAGACGAAGAAATCGATCAAATGGTGCAAGATGCTGAGGCTAACGCCGAAGCCGATCGCAAATTTGAAGAGTTAGTGTCAGCGCGTAACCAGCTGGAAGGCATGGTTCATGCCACTCGCAAGACGGTTGAAGAGGCCGGCGACAAGGCAACTGATGAAGAAAAGTCAGCGATTGAAGCGGCTATCGCGGAAGCGGAAGAGGCGGTTAAAGGTGACGACAAAGAAGCCATTGATGCGGCGAATACCAAGTTGATGGAGGCGTCTAGCGGTCTTGCGCAGAAGATGTACGCTGAGCAAGCGCAGGCGGCTGAGGGTGCAGAGGCAGGTGATGCCGGTGCGCAACAGCATGATCCGGCGGATGATGCGGTGGATGCTGAATTTGAAGAAGTTAAGGATGATAAGTAACTTACTAGGCCGAGGTATTAACTAACCTCCGGAGCTACACGCTGCCTTCCCTCGCTGGACACGCCGTAAACCCATCCATGGGGGCTCTTCAAAAAGGTCCCTCTTTTTGAAGGTCCAGCGAGGGAAGGCAGCGTGCAGCTCCTAAGTGCCAATTTTGAAGAAGGTTGGCACTGAGGTGGTTGTAACTTTCGCTGCTACCGGGACCGTTGAAAAGAGGGACCTTTTCAACGAGCCCCCATGGATGGGTTCAAAGCTGGCCCCGAGAGCGGAGCGAGCGCTTTGGGTCCGGCGTGTCCCGGTAGTAGCGAAAGTTACAACCGCCGGTCTAGAAAAAGAAGACAATCGAAACGCGGAGCAAGCCTCCGCGTTGCTGTGTCTGCACAGAATGAATTTTGCAGACGATATTGGAATAGATTATGTCAAAACGTGACTACTATGAGATTTTGAATCTCGACCGCGGCGCCGAGCAAGCTGAGATTAAGAAGGCTTATCGGCGTATTGCCATGAAATTTCATCCGGATCGTAATCCGGATGATGCAGACGCGGATGCGAAGTTCAAAGAAGCCACTGAAGCGTATGAAGTGTTATCCGACCAGGAAAAACGCCAGGCGTACGACCAGTTCGGTCACGCTGGTGTTGATCCCCAATCTGGCGGCGGTTTCGGTGGTGGCTCTTTCAGCGATATTTTTGGCGATGTATTCGGCGACATATTTGGCGGGGGTGGCGGTGGTCGCTCGCGTGGCGGTCCGCAGCGTGGGTCCGATCTTCAGTACACGCTTGATCTTGACCTAGAGCAGGCTGTTAAAGGCACAACGGTTAAGATAAAAGTACCGCGATTGGTAAGCTGTGAGCCCTGCGATGGCAGCGGCGCCAAGCCTGGTAGCACGCCAAGCAATTGCGGCACCTGCGGCGGCGTTGGCCAGGTGCGTATGCAGCAAGGTTTTTTCTCGGTGCAGCAAACCTGCCCTAATTGCCGTGGTCGCGGGCAAGTTATCTCTGATCCCTGCCGCGAGTGCAGTGGTCAAGGGCGCGTTGAAGAACGCAAATCCTTGTCGGTGAAAGTGCCCGCTGGTGTTGATACCGGCGACCGTATTCGCTTGTCTGGTGAAGGTGAAGCCGGGCCCGGTGGTGGCCCCAATGGTGATTTGTATGTGCAGATTTCTGTGCGTGATCACCAGTTATTCGAGCGTGATGGCAAGCATTTGTATTGTGAAGTACCGATCAGTTTTGTGGATGCGGCGCTGGGCGGCGACCTTGAAGTTCCAACGCTTGATGGTCGCGTTAAGTTAAAAATTCCGGCGGAAACCCAGACTGGCAAATTGTTTCGCTTGCGGGGTAAAGGTGTCGTGCCCGTAAGAGGTGGCAGCGCAGGTGATTTGATGTGCCGGGTAGCCGTTGAAACACCGGTTAACCTCAATCGTCGGCAGAAAGACTTGCTCGAAGAGCTGCGTACCATGATGGATGAACGTGGCTCAAAGCATTCACCGCGCAAAGACAGCTGGTTCAAAGGCGTTAAGAAATTCTTCGACGATATGACCGGCTGAAAATACGCTATAGTGCGCCCTGCAATATAAGGCAGGAAACACAATGCAAAGAATCGCTGTGATGGGTGCGGCCGGACGCATGGGCCGCACATTGATCGAAGCCATCTCCCAAACTGAAGGTCTGCGGCTCAGTGCTGCCATTGAAGTGCCTGATAGCAGCCTGATTGGCGCCGATGTAGGCGAATTGATTGGTCTGGGGAAATCGGGCGTTCAGCTGGTAGGCAAGCTTGAAGACGCAGTCCAGGACTTCGACACCTTAATCGACTTTACCGCACCTTCAGCTACCCTGGCCAATGCAAAACTGTGCGCTGAGCACGGTAAAAAAATGGTGATCGGCACCACCGGTATTGATGACTCCGGGAAAGCAGTGCTGCAGCAGGCCGCGGAAAACACCGCCATCATGTGGGCGCCCAATATGAGCGTAGGGGTAAACCTGTGCTTCGCCTTGCTAGACATTGCCGCCCGAGTGTTAGGCGATGACGTAGATATTGAAGTGCTGGAAGCGCACCATAAGCATAAAGTCGACGCACCGTCTGGTACGGCCCTGAGAATGGGTGAGGTGGTAGCGGATGCCTTGGGCCGTGATCTAGCAGCGTGCGCGGTGTATGGTCGTGAAGGCCAAACCGGAGTTCGTGACCGCGAGACGATTGGCTTCGCAACCGTTAGGGCGGGAGACATCGTTGGTGAACACACCGTGATGTTTGCCGCAGAAGGCGAGCGTGTTGAAATCACCCATAAGGCCAGTAGCCGGATGAATTTTGCGCGCGGTGCTACACGCGCCTGTTTATGGCTTGCTGATAAGCAAACTGGCTTATTTGATATGCAAGACGTATTGCAACTGCGCCAGCTTGGATGAGCCGTTCAGGCGAATAGCTCAATGGATTTACCTGACGTAGAACAAGAACACTTTATCCCGTTTCGCGCCGCCGACTTGTTAGACCTCTGTCTTCGGTCTAAAGACCTGGTTGACAAGGATAAGCGCCGATTCGAAAAGATCTGCGTGTTAATGAGCCGCTATTTCCATCTTCAATTTCAGGAAAAGCTCGACACCTTAAAAGACTGTTACGCACCGTTCAATCCCGACAGCGATACCTTGCCTGTTGGTGAAGCGACCGGCAGCGAACTTAAAGACAAGCAGCTGCAATTGGTTGAGACCCTGACCGATGTTGTGCAGTCTGCAAATTTTAAGCCGGTGAGTCAGGAAGATCTTAATCGCGCCATGCTCGAGCAATCACTGTTTAATATTCGCTTGAATGTGGACTTTGACGATTTCGAACAGATTCTTTTTTACCGTCGGGGCGAGTCCAGACGCACCGCTGAGGCGAGAAAATGGTACAGCTGGAAGAAGTTCAACATTGAATTTACCAACTACGAGCGAGTGTTAGTCTATGTAAAGTTCAAAAATGCGGACTACTTTCGTAAACGGGACCCGAAAGATTTATTCTTCAAACCCGGAACAACCATGCTCAAATTGTTTCGCAATATCCCTAAAGCGGATTTGGAGATGCTGTTTCCCAACACTGAAGTAGCGATGCGCGTGCAGGACAAAATAATGATTGGTGTGCCTGCCGCTGTCAGTGGTGTGGTAGTGCTGGTGACCAAGCTGGGTTCAACGGTATTGCTGCTAGGCGCTTTGTTTGCGTTTTGGCTTGGCTTGCGTGAAGAGCCAGTCCTGATTGATCAAACCGCATTGGTGGCATTGGGTATAGGGTTGGCGTCAGTTGGTGCGTATGTCTGGAAGCAGTTTAATACCTTCAGGAATCGCAAGATAAAATTCATGAAAGTGCTGGCCGATAACCTGTACTTTAAAAATCTTGATAATAATGCCGGCGTTTTTCACCGGCTTATTGATGCAGCAGAAGAAGCTGAGCGTAAAGAGGCGATGCTAGCCTACTTCTTCCTGGTAACAGCAGAGGATGCTCTGAGCAAGCAAGAGCTGGATGAAAAAATCGAGCACTGGCTTAGGGGTTTTGGCAGTACGCAGTGCGATTTTGAAGTTGAAGATGCCTTAGCCAAACTCAAGTATTTTGGTCTGGTGGATGAAATTTCTTCTGGCAGCGCCAGTTCAGAAGGCTCAGATTCTCAGCCACGGCTAAAGGCCATCGACCTCGATACTGCACTTGGCAGTATGCTGGAAGCATGTCGTGACCGCGTAGTCGACATAAAATAGCTGAATTTAGAACAAGGGTTTGTTCGGGATTCGCCCGTTTTTTTGTCTAGCCCAAAGCCTGCTGAAAGCCGCTTACCCGATTTCGAAGTTTTAACAGCTGTTTGTGAATGCGCTCTCTTTGTCTTTCATCACTCGCAGCAATCACTGACTGAAGAAGCTGGATTGACAGTTCGGTGTTGAAGTCGGAATCTTTTCTTTGCCTGTCAGAAAAAGACTTTTCCGGTTCCGCTATCAGAGTTTGCAATTGCTGCGATTTAGCGGGGCCTGAAGGCAGGGCAAGTGCATCGAGAAACGCATTTTGCCAGGCTTTTCTTGAATCCATCCATTCTATTTCATTGAGCCGATATTGGGCCGTGAAATCGAGTAGATTGGCTTCTTGCTCGGTGCTTACCCGCCCCAGCCAACGTTTGGCATTGCGTCTGACGTCTTTTGCGAAATCACTGCGTCGGCTATCTTCGCCAGGCTCTATATGCTTTTTAATATACTTGCGGTTTCTGTGCTGCAGCTCTTCGGCGATTTGCTGGCGTTGCTCCTCGGTAATGGTCATTGCGAAACGCAATAAATTATCGGCATTGTCCGCCATTATGTGGTCGCCCAGCGCCTCAAAAGACGCTGTTAATTCCGGTACTGCGCTAGCCAGCGTATTTCTGTCGTTCAGGGCTATGGTTTTATCAATAAGCCCCAGTAATGCTGGTATTGAATCGGCACGGCTGCGCTGCGCGCTGTCATCAACCAACTCTGAGAGCAATTCGGATTGGCTATGGCTCAGATCAAAGTAATCATCTATGTAGCGTTCTAGTAGCCAGTCCAGGTTGCGTGCTAACAGGCTACTGGTGCAGGCCGTCAGCATGCAAACCATCAGCGTCAGTGCAGTGGCGTTTTTGATGCGTTGGGTGTGATGAGACAACATGGCAACAGCATGCTAGCACGCGCCTGAAAAAGAGGGTCAATAATCGGCTACGTAGCGCTTAAACAGCATGGACAGTCCGTCCGCCTGTGCGTACAATTGGCACCCGCAGACTTTCAACACAAAAGTGCTGCACACAGCCGAAAAGCGAGATGCGTCGCAATGCACTGCGTTCATCTCGCTTTTTTGCAGCTGCATTTTAGCTTATAACCATATGAGGCGACTCTTTGACCCAACCGGCAGTATTGGCGCTCGCGGACGGAAGTCTGTTCCGTGGGGTGGCTATTGGTGCTGCGGGCCACTCTGTCGGCGAGGTAGTGTTCAACACGGCCATGACCGGCTACCAGGAAATTCTGACGGACCCCTCTTATGCCCGCCAGATTGTCACCCTGACCTACCCGCATATTGGCAATACCGGCGTGAATGCCGAGGATGAAGAGTCATCGTCGATTTGGGCAGCGGGCCTGGTGATTCGGGATTTGCCGTTGGTGGCCTCCAATTTTCGCAGCGAACAGAACCTGAGTGACTATCTGCGAGAACGCAATGTGGTCGCCATAGCCGATATAGACACTCGCCGCCTTACTCGACTGTTGCGAGAGAAAGGTGCGCAGTCCGGTTGCTTGATGACAGCCGAGCCTGGTCAAGACATTGACGAGCAGGCGGCTATTGACTTGGCCAGAGAGTTTGCCGGGCTAAAAGGCATGGACCTCGCGAAAGAAGTGAGCGTGGCCGAGCCGTATCAATGGCGTTCTACGGTTTGGCAGTTGGGTGAAGGCCATATTGAATTAGCCGCTGAAGAGCTACCCCGAAAAGTCGTTGCTTTCGATTTTGGTGTTAAGCGCAATATTTTACGCATGCTCACAGCTCGCGGCTGCGACATCACCGTGGTGCCAGCGCAAACCACCGCCGCTGAGGTACTGGCGCTTAACCCTGATGGCATATTTTTGTCCAATGGTCCGGGTGACCCAGAGCCTTGTGATTACGCGATTGCTGCAATTCGCGAACTGCTGGACAGCGGCATACCGATTTTTGGCATTTGCCTGGGTCATCAGTTACTGGGTTTAGCCTGTGGTGCCAAGACCATCAAAATGAAATTCGGCCACCACGGTGCCAACCATCCGGTGCAGAACCTTGATGATGGAACTGTGATGATTAGCAGCCAAAATCATGGCTTCGCGGTCGACGAGGCGAGCTTGCCAGATACTTTGCGCTTGACGCACAAATCCTTGTTCGACGGGACTGCACAAGGCATACACCACCGAGAAAAGCCTGCGTTCAGTTTCCAGGGGCATCCTGAAGCCAGCCCGGGCCCTCATGATGTCGCTCCTTTGTTTGACCACTTTATAGAATTGATCGATGCCAAAACGAACTGATATCCAGTCAATTCTGCTGATAGGCGCTGGCCCCATTGTGATCGGTCAGGCCTGCGAATTTGACTATTCCGGAGCCCAAGCCTGTAAGGCGCTGCGTGAAGAGGGTTTTCGAGTCATATTAGTGAACTCCAACCCGGCCACCATCATGACCGACCCGGCGATGGCCGACTCAACCTACATTGAGCCAGTTAACTGGCGTACGGTTGCAAAAATTATTGAACAGGAAAGACCGGATGCGGTATTGCCGACTATGGGCGGGCAAACTGCACTAAATTGTGCGCTTGATCTGGCACGGGAAGGGGTGCTTGAAGAGTTTGGCGTTGAGTTGATAGGCGCCACAGCGGATGCGATTGATAAAGCTGAAGATCGCCAGCGCTTTGATCAGGCGATGAAAGCCATCAATCTGGAAACGCCCAGGTCGGCGCTTGCGCACAGTATGGAAGAAGCTTTGCAGCTGGTTGACCATCTAGGCTTTCCTTGCATAATCCGACCCTCGTTTACCATGGGTGGTTCGGGTGGCGGGATCGCCTACAACCGCGAAGATTACGTTGAGATTTGCGGCCGCGGCCTGGACTTGTCGCCCACCAATGAATTGTTGCTGGACGAGTCGCTAATCGGCTGGAAAGAATACGAAATGGAAGTTGTTCGTGACAAGAACGACAACTGCATCATCGTCTGTTCTATCGAAAACTTCGATGCAATGGGAATTCATACCGGTGACTCCATCACCGTAGCGCCGTCGCAGACTTTAACTGATAAGGAATATCAGATTATGCGCAACGCCAGTATCGCTGTGTTACGCGAAATTGGTGTAGAGACTGGTGGGTCTAACGTACAGTTTGCGGTGAATCCGGCTGATGGTCGCCTTGTAGTTATCGAGATGAACCCACGAGTGTCGCGCTCGTCGGCACTGGCCTCAAAAGCGACCGGCTTCCCGATTGCACGCGTTGCCGCGAAGTTGGCCGTTGGTTACACGCTGGATGAATTGCAGAACGAAATTACCGGTGGCGCCACCCCGGCATCATTCGAACCCAGCATCGATTACGTGGTTACCAAGGTGCCACGCTTTACGTTTGAAAAATTTCAAGCCGCCGATGATCGCTTAACCACGCAGATGAAGTCGGTTGGTGAAGTGATGGCGATTGGCCGAACTTTCCAGGAATCCATGCAAAAGGCCTTGCGGGGTCTGGAAGTGGGCTCCAGTGGTTTTGACCCGGTGTTAGACCTTACAGCCGATGACAGTCGCAGCATTATCATTGGTAAGCTGCGAGCTGCCAATGGCGACAGAATCTGGCACATCGCTGATGCGTTTAGAGCAGGTTTCAGCGTAGATGAAATTGCAGAGTTCAGCGGAGTTGATCCGTGGTTCCTCGTCCAGATTGAAGACATAGTCCAAACCGAGGCGGTCATAGAAAAAGCCGATCTTGAATCACTTACCTCGACCGAACTGTATGGTTGGAAGCGCAAAGGCTTTTCCGATTCCAGAATTGCCGCGTTAATGTGGCGCTCTGAGAATGAAGTTCGGGCGCGACGACATGCTCTGAAGATTAGGCCGGTGTATAAACGCGTAGATACCTGTGCCGCAGAATTTGCGTCAGACACCGCCTACATGTATTCCAGCTATGAGGAAGAGTGTGAATCGGAACCCAGCGCAAAAGACAAGATTCTTGTGTTGGGCGGTGGTCCAAACCGCATAGGCCAGGGCATTGAATTTGATTACTGCTGTGTACACGCAGCTCTCGCTATGCGAGAAGATGGCTATGAAACCATCATGGTCAACTGCAATCCGGAAACAGTGTCTACGGATTACGATACCTCAGACCGTTTGTACTTTGAACCAGTTACGCTGGAAGATGTTTTGGAGATTGTGGCGCTGGAGCAACCCAAGGGTGTGATCGTGCAATTTGGTGGTCAAACGCCGCTGAAACTAGCCAGAGATTTACAAGAGGCTGGTGTGCCAATCATAGGCACAACCCCCGACGCGATTGATCGCGCTGAAGATCGCGAACGTTTTCAGGGCATGATTGAAAAATTGCATCTGTTGCAACCGGCAAACACCACGGTTCGAAATCAACAAGACGCCTTGAATGTTGCCGGCGAAATTGGTTATCCAATAGTGGTGCGGCCATCCTATGTACTGGGTGGGCGTGCGATGGAGATAGTGCATAAAGACTCCGAGCTTGAAATGTACATGCGTGAAGCGGTACAGGTGTCTGAAGAATCTCCGGTATTGCTGGATCACTTTTTGAATGCAGCAATCGAAGTTGATATCGATGCGGTCAGCGACGGAAAGGAAGTAGTGATCGGTGCGATCATGCAGCATATTGAGCAGGCGGGTATTCATTCAGGAGATTCTGCCTGTTCCCTGCCACCGTATAGTTTACCCGCCGACGTTCAGGACGAAATGCGCAGGCAGGTGAAGCTAATGGCGCTTGAGTTAGGCGTTATTGGTCTGATGAACGTACAGCTGGCGTACCAAGACGGCGCGATCTACGTGATTGAAGTGAATCCGCGTGCATCGCGTACTGTGCCGTTTGTGTCTAAGGCGATCGGCGTGTCACTTGCCAAAATTGCGGCGCGCTGTATGGCGGGTACATCATTAGAAGAGCAGGGCTTTACGCGGGAAATCGTGCCCAGCTATTACTCGGTAAAAGAAGCCGTTTTTCCTTTTAACAAGTTTCCTGCGGTTGACCCGATACTTGGTCCGGAAATGAAGTCAACTGGCGAAGTGATGGGGATTGGTGAAACCTTTGGTGAAGCCTACGGGAAGTCACAAACAGGTGCGGGTGAATCAATACCATCAAAAGGAGTAGCGTTTATCAGTGTCAGAGATACTGATCGTGAGGCCTCGATAGAAGTCGCCAAAGAGCTGAAAGCACTCGGGTTTGATTTGATGGCAACGCGCGGCACTGGTAAGGTGTTAAATGACGCCGGCCTGAATGTTCGGATAATCAATAAAGTGCTTGAAGGTCAGCCACATGTGGTGGATGCGGTGAAGAACAAAGAGATAAGCCTGATTATAAACACTACCGAGGGTAGGCAGGCGATTGCCGATTCGGCCACTATACGACGCAGCGCCTTGCAGCACAAAGTGTACACTACTACAACACTTGCCGGCGGTGCAGCGGTTGCTGAAGCGCTGAAGTATGGCGGTGGAATGAATGTTCGACGTTTGCAAGACTTGCACAAGAGGGTGAGCCAATGAGCAAAATACCGATGACAGTCGAGGGCGAAGCAATGCTGCGCCAGGAATTAGACCGCTTGAAGGGTGAGGACAGGCCGCGAATTATTCAGGCCATTGCTGAGGCGAGAGAACACGGCGACCTGAAAGAAAACGCCGAGTATCACGCGGCACGCGAACAGCAGAGTTTCGCCGAGGGCCGAATTGCTGAAATTGAAAGTAAGTTATCCGAAGCCCAGGTGATAGATGTCACCAGCATTCCGAATCAACACAAGGTCATTTTTGGTACCACTGTTGGGTTGATCAACATGGAAACCAATGAGGAAGTGACTTACAAAATTGTTGGCGATGATGAAGCAGACGTGAAACAGCATAAGATTTCTGTTAATTCGCCGATTGCGCGCGGAATCATCGCCAAAGAAGAGGGTGAAGTCGTTAAGGTTCGCACTCCTGCGGGTGAATTAGAGTACGAGATTACTTCAGTGGAGCATATCTAGCCCGTTGGCGGCAGTAGCTTTCGCAACACTCCGCGCACATCGTCTTCGACCATAAATTAGGGCGCCGGATAGCTAAACGCTTCCTTGCAGGCACGGGCTCTTTAACCGAAAAATGCGCCTGAAAGTGATAAATTGCTCAAAAACCAGCAAAAATCGTGCTAATAAGGGCAGAAAAACGCTAATTACATTAGCCTGAATACCATTAATCGTTATAATGGCGCGGCAGACGTCTGCGATAATAGTTGAGTAAAGAGAGTAATATGAGTAAAGGTACAGTAAAGTGGTTTAATGCCGACAAAGGATACGGCTTCATTAAACCTGATGACGGTGGCAAAGATTTGTTTGTTCACCATTCCGAAATCAAGAGCGGCAGCAATTACGCTACTCTGGATGACGGCCAAGAAGTTGAATATGAAGTTGGTCAGGGCCAGAAAGGGCCGTGTGCTAACAACGTAGTACCCTGCTAAGCAGGTTCTTCTAGCCTCACACGTTCGGATGCGCTGTTGGCATCCGAACAATCCTGTTCTCCTCAATGCTGGAAATACGTCCAAATTGCGAGGCCTGTGACAGGGATCTCCCGCCTGATAGCGACGAAGCGCGTATATGCACTTACGAGTGTACATTTTGCGTGGATTGCGTAACCCACACCCTCAATAATGTCTGCCCCAATTGCGGTGGCGGTTTCGTTGATAGGCCGATCCGGCCCAAACGCGCTCATCGCCCCGGCGTAAGTCTGGCCCATCAGCCAGCCTCAAGCACACGAGTGCACACACCGTACAGCAAGCAGGAGCTGGCTGATTTTTCGGCGACTCTTGCCAATACAAACCCTCGTTCTCGTTAAAGTCGATCAATTAGTAAGCGATCTCTCAGTTCCCCTGGATAACAAATTCCAGATCAAATAGTCCGCTAATAGCGCCCCTGATTGCTAGGCTTAAATGATGGGACGGTTGCGTCTGAATAAGGGCAAGAAAATGAGGGCTGGGATCCGCCAGGTGAAGACGAATAACGATGTTTGGTTCGCGTAAAACCAAGTTGTATACCCGGCTTTTGCTGTTGGTATTAGGTCTGCTGATCGTTTCCAGCAGTGCTACCTTGATTGCGGTGATAACAGCGACCGACAATAACATTGAGCGCGAAGCAAGCGTTCGCCTGCAGGTAGGCAGTTCCGTTCTGGAATCGATGCTAAAGAGTCAGGGTGAACAACTACTTGAGTCGGCAAGGGTGTTAACCGCTGATTTTGGTTTCAAGCAGGCGGTAGCGCTGCGTGATGAAGCGACCATCGATTCTGTGCTTGAAAACCACGGTGCGCGTATTAACGCTGACCTGATCTCTTTGTTTGATTTGAGTGGCGAACTAATGGCGTCAACGGCATCATTTGAGTTGGGCGAGCACGACGGCTTAGTAAAAAAAATGCTCGCAAAGGGCGCGACTCCCACAGGCGTACAAACAACCACAACGCTAGGCGATAAAGCGTATCAGTTAGTAATAGTACAAGTCCGCGCCCCCGCACCCGTTGCGTGGGCGGTAATCGCCTATGAAATTGATAAGGCGTTTGCGCAAAATCTTAAACAAATGACATTGCTGGATGTCAGTTTTGCGCATGAAGATCAGCACAAGCTCTTGGTGACTACCTTGCCGAATTTGCATTCGCAGCGGCTAGAAACTATGTCTGGCGCTGATCATTCTGAATATTCTCATTTACCTACTGTACTGAGTAATGGCTTGGGGCTAAAAGTAATACTAAGTGTGTCGCTGGCTGAGGAGCGAGCCCGGTTTAATCAACTGAAACTTCAGATACTGTTTATTAGCGGGGTTATTCTGGTAGGTTGCTTGATGGTTATGATTCCAATGTTGCGCGGCATAACTAAGCCTATTGGTAAGCTGGTGCACGGTGCGCAACGTATTGCCAGTGGTGATTACACCGCACCTATCGAGTTGGCCAGGGTTGGCGGTTCTGAAATCGCAGTACTGGCCGACAGTTTCAATCAAATGCAATCCGCGGTAGCCAGCCGAGAGGAGAAAATTGTTTATCAAGCGCATCATGATGCGCTGACCGAGCTCCCCGTGCGCGACAAAATTGCCATAGAGCTGCAGCGGCTTATCGATTGCGAACAGACTGTGCAGGTAGCCGTGGTCAGCATTAGCGTACAACGAATAAAGTCGATCAATAATTCGTTGGGGTTTGCCGTAGGTGATGAATTGCTGCGTGCTTGCGCTTCGCGATGGCAGCAGTTGTTTCCCAACCCGCATATTGTTGGCCGTTCAACAGCCAGTGAATTCACCTTGCTTTACGTATTGTCCGAGCATGAAACTCCAAGTCATGTTGCGGATAAATTGCATCAGGCGTGGTCTGAGCCGTTTGCAGTCAGTGGCTTCGAAATCAACGTGCCGCTAACACTTGGTTTCGCGCAATATCCAGACCACGGTGTTCTGGCTGAAGAGCTGCTGCGGCGATCTGATATGGCATTGAACAGGGCTCTGGAGTTGCGCCACCAATCTGAATATTACGAGCAGGGGGAAGATCAAAAGCATCTGAAGCAAATCCGCTTGATTAATGATTTGAAGCAAGCCATGCAAGCCGATCAACTGACCCTGTACTATCAGCCCAAAATCAATGTGGCAAAACGTGGTGTCACCGAGGTGGAGGCATTGGTGCGATGGATTCATCCGGAGTTGGGTTTTATTCCGCCTGACGAATTTATCGGCCTGGCAGAGCAATCCGGCCTTATGCCATCTCTGTCGCGCTGGATTCTGCGCCGTGGTATTCGTGACTCCAGTGCCTGGCAGGCGGTGGGGCACGACGTTTCTGTTGCAATCAACCTATCCGCGTACGATTTGATGCATGACGACCTGCCAGTGTTTCTGGATTCCTTGTTAAGCGAGTGCGAATATCCAAGCTCACGCCTGATTCTGGAAGTCACCGAGTCGGCGATGATGGAAGATCCCGAGAAAGCACTTAGCGTACTCAACCGTTTTAAAGCACAAGGGTTTACTCTGGCAATTGATGACTACGGAACCGGTTATTCATCGCTAGGCCAAATGAAGCAGTTGCCGGTCGATGAATTAAAAATTGATATGTGTTTTGTGCGTAAGCTCAGCTCTGATAAAAGCGATCAGGTGATCGTTAAATCCACCATCGCCATGGCTCACAACATTGGCTTAAAAGTGGTTGCCGAAGGTGTTGAAGATGCGCAAGCCCAGGCACTTTTGGAACAATGGGGTTGTGACAAGCTGCAAGGGTTTTACTTTAGCAAGCCATTGCCATATGACGATTTCTTGTTGTGGATGGAAAGCTTCGAATACGAAAGCGCAATTGTTCAAGAAGGCACAAAAGGTGCAGAAGCTTCTTGTACTGACCGCACTGAATCTGAGCAGCGTCGCGCAAGCTGACGCTAAGCTGCTCTGCCAGTTACTGTAATTTCCGAATCAAGAATGGCGTAATTTGTTCGCCCGACGGGTCGACAATACCCATTTGCGGTGAATAAATTACGCTGGGATGACCGATGTCATTCGCTCGATTTAGTAAGGCTGTCCCATGCAGACCGTGATGAACCAGTTCCGTTTCGTTAGTTGGAAAGCCAGGTGGTTCTCTGTCGTTAATAAAGAAAAATTCAGGGTCGTCGGAGCTCATTAACCCCAACATATCAATGTTGGCACGATACGCATTGCCGCTGGGAGTGAACATGTCGTCGAAACTTGATACGCCGTTGAAGGCCAGCATTCGATCGAACAAGCCGGTGCTGTTGGCAATTTCTTCCAGGGTAAAGCCAAAATCAGTGAAGACCACGGTCTCCCATTTCACCAGGTCATAAGTTGCTTGCCCTTCAATTCCACC
>CAYGSL010000029.1:0-13049 GCA_964352475.1 uncultured Pseudomonadales bacterium
TGGAGCGGGAAACCGGGTTCGAACCGGCGACCTCAACCTTGGCAAGGTTGCGCTCTACCAACTGAGCTATTCCCGCAAGAAAACGATGTCTTCAAAGCGGGGCGCATTGTATCCAGCGACCTGCAGTCGGTCAACTGTACACCGCGGGTATTGTGCATGTTTCAGGTCTCTTACAGCACCCCGCGTGCCCGTTCGAAGGCCTGCAGCGCAAAATCAACATCATCGTCGCTGAGAGCCGCAGACATCTGGGTACGAATACGTGCCATACCCCTCGGAACTACCGGATAGGAGAAGGCCGTAACGTAGACACCGTTGTCTACCACAGCCTGCGCAAACCGCGCCGCGATTTCTGCATCATGCAACATAACCGGCACAATTGGGTGGTCACCCGGAAGTAGTTCAAAACCCATCGATTGCAGGCCATCACGAAAGCGTTGTGTGTTATGCCGTAAGCGTGCACGAAGCCCATCGCCCTGCGCCGCAAGGTCCAGTGCAGCAAGCGCACCCGCGACCACAGGTGGCGCTACCGTGTTTGAAAACAGGTATGGGCGCGATCTTTGTCTTAACAGGTCGACCACGGGTGCCCTAGCGCTGGTAAAACCGCCACTGGCCCCACCCAGCGCCTTACCCAGCGTTCCGGTAATGATATCGACCTTGCCAATGCAGCCGCTGCGCTCAACGCTGCCGCGACCCTGCTCGCCTACAAAACCAGTGGCGTGACAATCGTCTACATGAACCATGGCATGGTATTTTTCAGCCAGTTCGCAGATATCCGCCAGCCGCGCGAAAGTGCCATCCATTGAAAACACACCATCGGTGGTAATCAGCTTAAACCGCGCATTGGCGGCATCCGCCGCTTGTAGCTGTTGCTCCAGATCAGCCATGTCGTTGTTGGTATAGCGATACCGCTGTGCGCGACTCAAACGTACACCATCAATAATACTCGCATGATTCAAGGCATCTGAAATAACCGCGTCTTCCGCTCCCAGCAAGGTCTCAAACAAGCCGCCGTTGGCGTCAAAACACGAGGGATACAGGATGGTATCTTCGGTACAGACAAAATCACTGATGCGCTGCTCAAGCTGTTTATGCACAGTTTGTGTGCCACAAATAAAGCGCACAGACGCCATGCCGTAACCCCAGTCGGCAAGTCCTTTGAGAGCGGCCGCCTTAACCTCTGGGTGTTGCGCCAAGCCGAGATAATTGTTGGCACAGAGATTAAGAACTTCGCGTGATTGCTCATCCTCAATCACGTCCACTCGAGTACCCTGAGGCCCGCCAATTGCGCGCTCATGTTTGTACAGGCCACTGGCTTTAATGCCATCCAATTCCTGGCTAATATGCTCCAGATAGGCTTCTGTCATACCCTGTTCCTTTGACGCATCTGCGTGTCAGTTAACTGTCCCAGTTAAGAATAACTTTACTCGCTTCACCCGACTTCATCACATCAAACCCTTGCTGAAAGTCGGTATACGGCAGTCTATGCGTGATAACGGGTGATATATCCAGACCGGACTCAATCATTACCGACATCTTGTACCAGGTTTCATACATTTCCCGGCCATAGATTCCCTTCAATGTGAGCATATTGAAAATCACTGTGTTCCAGTCAATCGCCGTATTCTCTGACGGTATTCCCAATATAGCGACCTTACCGCCGTGACACATATTCGCCAATAGCTCGTTCAATGCGGCGGGGCTGCCTGACATCTCCAGCCCCACATCGAAGCCTTCCACCATGCCCAGTTGCTTCTGCGCATCCTGTACTGACTCATGTTGTACATTAACGGTGCGATCAGCACCCATACGCTTTGCCAGCGCCAGGCGTTCATCATTCAAGTCAGATATGACCACGTGTCGTGCACCTGCGTGCTTGCACACCGCGGCGGCCAAAGCACCTATCGGACCAGCACCGGTAATCAGAACATCCTCACCTAAAAGATCGAATTGCAACGCCGTGTGAACAGCATTGCCGAAGGGGTCGAACAAGGCCGCTACATCCAGGTCAATTCCTGCACTGTGCTCCCAAACATTAGACATTGGCAGGGTCATGTATTGCGCAAACGCACCCGAGCGATCAACGCCTATACCGCTGGTAAATGCGCACAAGTGTCGCCGACCAGCCATACAGTTACGACAGCGACCGCACACTACATGTCCTTCGCCAGACACTATTTGCCCTGCGTAAAAGTCATTCACATTTGAACCAACATCAACAATTTCGCCGACGAATTCGTGCCCCACAATCATGGGTACGGGAATCGTTTTTTGAGCCCAGGCATCCCAGTTGTAGATGTGCATGTCTGTACCACAAATTGCCGTTCGCAAGATGCGAATCAGCACGTCATTGATGCCCAGATCCGGCTCCGGAACATCTTCCAGCCACAAACCTTCGCAGGCTTCTTTCTTCACTAGTGCTTTCATAATTTACGATATATCGGAATATTTCCAGTATAATAAACGATGCTAATCTATTAAGAAAGATTTAATTCCATTATATGAGAACCACATGAGCAGCTCTGATCCCTCCTGCCAGCTGTTATGCGAGCGAGTGCTGGCGCTTAGACAGCAACACAATTACACGCTGGATCAATTGGCGACAGCGTCGGGTGTGAGCCGCTCCATGCTGAGCCAGATCGAGCGTGGCAATGCCAACCCCACACTGGCGGTTACCCGCCGAATAGCACAGGCCTTTGGCTTGAGCATTGGTGAGCTGGTTGACGATCCGAACTCGGCAACGCCCATCGACATTGTTCACGGCGAAGATGCCGCGAATCTGTTTCGCGCTGATGACGAATGTCAGATTCGCACGCTATCACCACTGCATATGGAAAAAAGCGTGGAATTTTATGAGTTGCTACTGCAACCAGGCGCCGAGTTGGCCAGCGCAGCTCACTTCGACGGAACCCGCGAACTGTTTACTGTGGCCAGTGGTTGCGCGCGAATTGTGAGTGGCGACACCGACAGTGACTTGAAAAGTGGCGATTCAGCCCATTACCGCGCCGATACCGCTCACGCCATTGTCAACGCTGGTACAACAAAGCTTAGGGGTTATCTGGTGGTGATGTACAAATAACAAGCCTTAGAACCTTCAGGCCTACTATTTTTCCAGCCTAAGCTCAGGGGCCGCGGCGCGTAAATAGACGAACATAGACCAGATCGTGAGGATGGCTGCTGCATACAGTAGTACATAGCCAATATACGCCAATTCAGGTACCAGGTTTTCACCGGCCGCGAGGAAAACGCCAATCGCCGTCATTTGAAAGCCTGTTTTCACTTTGCCCACGTATGAAACAGCAACACTGGTGCGCTTGCCCAGATCCGCCATCCATTCCCGCAATGCAGAAACCAGTATTTCGCGGCTGATAATAATGCAGGCAGGTACCGCAAACCATGGGCTGGCGTGCAGCTCAACCAGCAATACCAATGCAACAGCCACCATCAGCTTGTCTGCTACAGGATCAAGAAACGCACCAAACGGTGTACTTTGGTCCCATTTTCGCGCCAGATAGCCGTCCAGCCAATCGGTAATCGCAGCGAGAATGAAAATCAGGGTGGCGACCAGAAAATGCCACTTGAACGGCCAATAGAATACCAACACCAGTGCCGGGATGAGCAGCACTCTGAGCAGAGTGAGGGCATTTGGAATATTCATTACTGGCGTAGCCGGAAAACCTCAGTGTATCGCTATCAGTCTAGGAGAGGACTAATCGCTGTGTAAACTGTTATAAATATCACTGGCGGTTTTTTCGCTGATTCCGGGCACTTTGCTCAGGTCTTGTACACTGGCGCGCTGAATTTCCTGCAATCCTCCAAAATAACGCAACAAAGCCTGGCGCCGCTTGTTACCCACTCCTTCAATGGACTCCAAAGCAGAGGTATTGCGCTTTTTCGCGCGTCTCGCGCGATGACCGGTGATCGCAAAGCGGTGGGATTCGTCGCGCACCTGTTGAATCAAGTGCAAGGCAGCGGAATCAGAGGCTAACACAAGCTCTTCTCGACTGCCCGCCTTGATAATTTGCTCCATACCCGCCTTGCGAGTTGGCCCCTTGGCCACCGCAAGTACGCAGATATCAGCTAGCTCAAGCTCATCCAACACCGCCTCTGCTTCGCTTAGCTGCCCTTTACCACCGTCAATCAACACAATGTCCGGCTTTCGTCCCTCTCCTTTTTGCAGGCGGGTAAAGCGTCTGCGCAAGGCCTGAGCCATTGCCGCGTAATCATCGCCGGCCTGCACGCCCTCAATGTTGAAGCGTCGATAATCCGTTTTCCGTGGTCCGGACAGGTCGAACACTACGCACGACGCCACCGTCGCCTCGCCAGAGCTATGGCTAATGTCAAAACACTCAATTCGCTGCGGCAGCTCACTCAATTGCAGGGCTTCTTGCAAGGCCTCGAAACGGCTGGCTATGCTCTGTCGGTTGGCTAATCGGGCTTCCAGATTCTGTTGCGCAGCAGTGGCTGCCAATTTAACCCATTCTGCGCGATTGGATCGAACCTTGTGGTGCACTGTTGTTTTGCGGTTTGAGTATTCGCGCAGAGCAGAAACCAGCACATCCAGATCAGGAATTTCCTGATCAATGACAATTTCACGTGGCACTTCCCTGGCCATGCCGCCCAGATAATACTGACTGATGAAGGAAAACAATAACTCGGCACTACCCTCCTCTAGCTTTGGCGCCGGATAATAGCTACGACTGCCCAGCACCCGACCCGCACGTACAAACAGCACATGCACGCAGGCAATACCAGACGTCTGGCTGGCAGCCAGTATATCTACGTCGCCGCGCTTGCCCTCAATAAATTGCTCATCCTGCATTCGCCGAAGGTCAGTTAACTGGTCCCTGATCATCGCCGCACGCTCAAACTCCAGTTTTTCCGATGCAGCTTCCATTCGCTCAGCCAGTTCCTTCAGCAACTGCTGGTCCTGACCATTCAGGAACATTCTGGTAAATCGCACATCGTCTGCGTAATCATCTGCACTCACCTTGGCAACACAGGGTGCAGTACAACGATCAATCTGATGCTGCAAACAGGGGCGCGAGCGATTTCGGTAGTAACTGTCGTCGCATTGCCTAACCCTGAATACTTTCTGCAAATGATGCAGGCTTTCTCGTACCGAACCGGCGCTGGGGTATGGGCCAAAATACTCACCTTTGGCGCGCTTGGCGCCGCGGTGAAAACCCAGTCGCGGAAATTCGTGATTGCTGAGGTAAATATAGGGATAGGATTTGTCATCGCGCAGCAAAATATTGTACTGCGGCCGGTGCGCTTTTATGAGGTTCTGCTCTAGAATCAGTGCTTCGGCTTCGCTGTTGGTCACAGTGACCTGAATACTGTCTATTTTACTGACCAAAGCGACGGTCTTGCTGTTCAGACCGCGATTTCTGAAATAGCTGGACACTCTATTCTTAAGATTCTTTGCCTTGCCGATGTACAGCACCTTCGCTTCATCGTCCAGCATCTGATAGACGCCGGGTCGACTGGTCAAGGACTTAAGGAAAGTAGCTGAATCAAATGGCTGCGCAGCAGTCACTGAGCGGGCACTCCGGCAGAGAAAGTTGCGCTATTCTAACCCTTCTTCAATTAAGCCGTAGCGTACGGCCAGCAAGGCCAATTCCACGTCGCCTTTAATCTCCAGCTTTTCGAAAAGGCGATAACGGTAACTGTTGACGGTTTTTGTAGAAATACTGAGTTTGTCTGCAATATCGGGCACCTTGTCGCAGGCAATAATCATCATTGCAATTTGCAACTCTCTCTCCGACAGTTGCGCGAATGGCGACTCATCAGGCGACTGACTGAAGGGCTTTAAGGCCATGTCTTGCGCCACTTCAGGACTTATGTATCGCTGCCCGCTGTTTACCTTGCGCAAGGCGTCCAGCATCTGGTCGGGCGTGGCTGCTTTAGTAATAAAGCCCTTGGCTCCCGCTTGAATGACCTTGGTTGGGAACGGATCATTGGGATAGGCAGAGAGTGCAATCACCTTGATATTGGGGTCAAACGCCACAATCTTACGGGTCGCCGCCAGGCCACCAATACCGGGCATGCGCACGTCCATAAGAACAATATCGGGTTGTAACTGCCTGCACAGCTTAACAGCTTCTTCGCCGGTAGCTGCCTGCGCAAGTACTTCTACATTTGGCGCGTCTGACAACATACGTACAATACCCATACGCACAAGGTCATGATCATCGGCCACAACTACGGTGATCATTATTCACCTCTCACCACACGGTTCTAACTGTAGCTTGGCAGTATTCGCCAGCATTTTCTTTTTAGCCATCCATGCGCTATCTTTTTCTTTTCACGCGCAATGCGCCAGCATCTCGTCCACGGCGCTTCACTGTAGGTTACCACCGCATACGCACCTTAGGCTAGTAGATTCTGGGTTCAATCTCGAGTTCAACACCAAATTGAGCATAAACACTACTTTGGATGCGCTCTGCTAGCTCAAGCAACTCCTTTCCATTCCCTTTATCGTGATTAACTAACACCAGGGCCTGTTCTTGATGCACGCCAACATGCTCCTCTCTAACGCCACGCCACCCGGCTTGATCAACCAGCCAAGCGGCTGCCAACTTGTACTTCTCGCTGGATGCGGTTGGGTAATACACCACATTAGAAAAGTGTTCGAGCAGGCTTTGCATCTGTTGTTTAGAGACGATAGGGTTTTTGAAGAAGCTGCCGGCATTCGGCAGCTGGTCTGGGTCTGGTAGTTTTCTACGGCGAATAGCCACTACAGCGTCTCTTACCTGAGCCGCAGATGGCTGAGACAATTCACCCAGCTCTTGTCTCAGTGCTGAGTACTCAATGTTGACGCGACTTTTCAATAGCAAATTGAACTCTACTTCCGTGATAACCACTTTATCGCGCAGCTGCCGCTTAAAAATACTGTCTCGGTAGCCAAACCCACACTGATCGGAAGAATAACTTTGCCGTACGCCATTTTCGATCCAGCGAAAGTGTACCCGCTCAACAAACTGATCCAGCTCCACACCATAGGCACCGATGTTCTGCACAGGAGCAGCGCCAACACTGCCGGGAATGAGCGCCAGATTTTCCAGTCCGAAGTAACCGCTAGTCAGGCAATAATCTACCAGACTGTTCCAGTTAACGCCGGCAGACACGGCAAGCGTGATACGTTCTGACGTTTTCGCTATTGTGCGAATACCCTGAGACGCAATGCGAATACACAATGGTATGCGCTTACCCGAAAATACGATATTGCTGCCACCGCCTAAAATTAGAGGCGATACGCCCTTGGTGGCGCAGTGCTGAAGTGCAGACTCTAGTTCGTTTTCTGTTGCGGCATCAAAAAAGCAGTCGGCTACCGCTGGCAATGCCAGAGTATTTAAGCCTGAGAGTTGCCGGCGGAATTCAGCGCGCAGTTTTTTCACCAGCACTTATATGTTCAAGCAAGCCCTTGCAAGCTGTCTCCACCAGATCGAGTACCAGTTCAAACCCCTTCTCACCACCATAATAAGGATCAGGAACCTCCACATAATTAATTTCTGCAGCATACTCAAGCAGCAATCCGGTTCGCCCCTGGTAGGCGGCCGGTTTTAGCGACTCGATCACGTCCAGATTATCCTGATCCATTCCTAAAATATAATCGAATCTATCAAAGTCTTGCTCTACTAATTGCCGTGCGCGCAATTTTTTGAGGTCATAACCGCGCGCCTTTGCCGCCTTCATCGCTCTTTTGTCTGGCGGCGCACCTGTGTGCCAGGCCCCGGTTCCCGCCGAATCAACCATAATTCGATCTGACGCATTCAATTTCAATTTGCCTGCCATGTGGTCCAATACGCCATGCGCTGTTGGCGAACGACAGATATTTCCCATACATACAAACAAAACCTGCGTTGTCATGCTTTGTTTCCTTGCTCAAGCAATTCTCGTAAGTGCGTATCCACACTGATAAGGTCTTGTTCCGTGTCGACGCCAGCAGGAATTGCGCAACAACTGGGCTCAACATGAATTTCAACCCCGTGTGCCAGCGCTCTCAGCTGCTCCAGTTTTTCGCATTGCTCAAGCATGTGTTCTGGCCAGCGGATAAACCGATTCAGAAATCCAACGCGATAGGCGTAGATTCCCAGGTGACGATACGCGAGCAATTGTTCCGGCAATGTACTTTCTGCCGCATAAGGTGAGGCATCACGGCATACCGGAATCGGTGCTCTGGAAAAGTATAAGGCTGAATTATTTTCATCAAAAACAACTTTGACGGCGTTCGGATTCAGGAATTCTTCGGTGCTCTCAATTCGCTCACAGAGTGTCGCCATTTCGACCGTGGCGCTACTCTGCAGATTGCCTGCCACCTGATCGATAACCGCCGCAGGTACCAGGGGTTCGTCGCCCTGAACATTAACCACACAATCATTCTCCACCAGGCCAAGCATTTCTGCAGCCTGTTGCAGTCGGTCGGTACCTGAAACGTGATTAGCTGACGTCATCACCGCCTCGCCCCCAAACTGTTCGACACAGCTGGCTATTTCCTTGTGGTCGGTGGCTACAACCACTCGTGATGCATTGCTCTGTTGCGCGGCCTCAACCACCCATTGAATCATCGGCTTGCCGGCGATATTTCGCAACGGTTTGCCGGGTAAACGGCTGGAGGCGTAGCGCGCAGGAATTAGCACCGTAAAAGTCATCGTTCGCTCGCTTGCTCTGAATTCTTGCCCGCAGTTTTCGCCGAAGCGGCCTTTAGCAACTCAACAACTTCCTGATCAAATTTTTCTGGTAGCCTGGCAGACACTTGCATAAACCAACAATTTTCGTCAGCAATTGAGCAACATTTTACCGCGTCTTTCTCAGTCATAAGAAGCGCTTTGTTGTCGCCAAAGGCAAGGTCTGTCGGCTCAAATGTATGGTGATCTGGAAATACCCGGCGATCAAACACAAAACCCAAGTGATCAAGCAGCGCAAAAAAGCGCTGGGGGTTGCCAATAGCGGCCAGTGCATGCAAGGGAGCCCCCGCATTCTTTTCGACAAAGTCAATCAGCGACATGCGTTGTCCTGTTTTCAGGTTCACAAAACATTCCACTTCTGTCTGCATCACCGCGTCTATACCGATGTCATAGTGTGCAGGTTCGCCGTTGCACACGACAAAATCCACGGCGTCCAAACGCGTTGACGGCTCTCGCAACGGGCCAGCAGGTAAACACAAACCATTGCCCAGCATACGCTGACCGTCCAGCACCGCTATTTCGATGTCTCTGGCAAGCTTGTAGTGTTGAAGCCCGTCATCACACACAATCACGTCACAAAGCCGTCTAGCCAATAACAGCCGGGCGCCTCGAGAGCGTTGCGCGTCTATGCATACGGGCATATCAAGCCTGCGGCTGAGCATTAATGGCTCATCCCCCACATCAGCCGCGTCGTCTGTATTGCCAATCACGTGCGGGTACTGTTCCAGCGTGGATTTATAACCACGACTCAGTACCGCTGGTCGCCAGCCCTTGCGTTGTAGCAACTCACATAAATGTATTACCAGTGGCGTTTTGCCGGCTCCACCGACGGTGATGTTTCCAACAACAATCACAGGCAACGGTGAGGTGTATACATCTTTGCGGTTGGGTTTGTTCAGGCGCGCTACTGTTTTGTACAAACTGCTCAAGGGGCGGAGTCGCCGGGTCCATTGTTTATCGCCATACCAACTTTCATTAAGCGATTGCTCAAGCCTGGCGCGAAACTCCCTGTGGGGCATATTGTCAGGCATCGAAATCGCGTTGATGTAATTGAGCGTACCGCGCATTTGCTGCTAGCAAACTGCTGTGCGTGCCCTGCTCAACAATGGCGCCATTCTCCATAACCAGAATAAGGTCCGCCTGCTCAATAGTTGACAGCCGGTGCGCAATAACGATCGTCGTTCGCCCGGCCATTAAACTCGCAAGCTCTTGCTGAATATGACTTTCAGATTCTGTATCCAGTGCGGAGGTCGCTTCGTCAAGCACCAATACTGGCGCGTCTTTTAACAGTGCTCTGGCAATTGCTATGCGTTGGCGTTGGCCACCTGACAGTCGAAGTCCATTTTCGCCAACCATGGTTTGATACTGGTTTGGCAACTTCTCAATGAACTCATGCGCATTGGCCGCAGCAGCGGCCGCTTGCACTTGATCACGCGTGGCATCAGCCAGATGACCATAGGCAATATTATTCAGAATGGTATCGTTGAACAGACTGATATTTTGCGACACGAACGCATAATGGCGACGCAGGTTGTCCAGCTGGTAATCGTTAACATCTATGCCATCGAGCAGAATCTGACCCTGTGAGTGGGGATAGAACCGGCATAACAAATTAACCAGCGTGGTTTTTCCAGCACCCGAGCCGCCAACCAGGGCAACAGTCTGACCAGGCAACACGCTGAAATTGATATCTTTGAGAATCGGTGGTTCTGCAGCGTCATAGGAAAAACTGAGCTGCTTGCAGACAATTTCACCAGTGACCGTCTCAACTGCATGCTTACCAAGATCCGGTTCGGCGTCGGTGTCCAGATAACCAAATATGTCTTCGGCAGCCGCCAAACCGCGCTGAATAATTCCCAACACTTCACTAAGTGCACGGATAGGCCTGGCCAACATACCGGCGGAGGTCAGGAAAGCGACTAATTGCCCTGAGCTCAGCTCACTGAAACTGGACGGTGGTAACACCAGGTAAACCAGCGCCCCCATGGCCATTCCAACCAGCAGCTGGATAATGGGTGGACTCAGCGAACTGGTCAGCGCCAGCTTCAGGCTTTGGCGGCGGTTGTACTCACTGGCGTCGTGGAATCGCTTTTGCTCATAGTCTGCACCTCCGTATATACGAACTTCACGATAAGCCCTAATGGACTCATTGGCCACATGAGTCACATTCCCCATCGAATCCTGAATACGTTTGCTGTAGCGGCGGAACAGACGACTGACGGCACCCGCGATTAGACCAATCAGTGGCGCCACGGCGAGGAAAACCAGGGTAAGTTGCCAGTTCAGATACAGCATATAGCTCAGCAAAGCGATCACTGTGAAACCTTCACGCATCACTATTTTCAAAGCGTCTGTGACGGCGGCAGCAACCTGCTCCACGTTGTAGGTAATGCGAGACAACAGATGGCCGCTTTGCTGGCCGTCGAAATAGCTGGAGGGCAGTAACAGCAAGCGATCGAACACCTTGCAGCGCATGGAATGAATCAGGCAGCGCGCAACCGAATTGATATAGTAATTGCCCAGAAAAAAGCCAACACCGCGCAGCGTGATGACAGCGACCATTAGCAAAGGAATCAGCCAGCGAGCGTTCAGCTGCAATTGCTCACGACTACCAACCACTTGGGTTAGAAATTCAGTGGCAATACCTGTTCCGATGTTGAGCTGACCACCAGCGGTATCGATAATCAGTTGCAGCAAATCGGCGAGTAAGGCGGCTGCGACGGCGTACAGGATAAATCCCAACACACTGACGGCAAAATGCCCCCAATTAGGAACAAAACCCAACAGCCGCTTGTAGAGCGCCCAGTCTTCTGAGGCCGTATGCTTAGCTTGGTCGACGGCCAATCACGTATCCTGGCAAATGATTAAGAATGGGGTACAACCCCCTATGGCCAACATAGCATGCCGCATTGGCATTGCAATACACCAAGCCATATTGCAAGACGTGAGCGTGCATATTACATAACAGCCATAGAGCGCAACCGTTCAAGCCTTGTATATTTCAGGCGCTTTTCTTACACTCCCGCCAGCCCATTAGAACCGAAGCGAAAAAAAACAGCTAAGCCGCTGAAAAATATAATATTTTACAGATGACCTAGCTTCAGAAATCAGCTTTCTCGCACTGACCACGAGGTAAACACCCATGAAATCCAGCATCCGAACATTTAAAAGAAGCGCGATTGCAGCCGCCCTTGGTATGAGCATTACGCTACCAGCCAGCTCACAAGGCCTGGTGCTGGAGGAGATCGTGGTTACGGCCCAGAAGCGCGAAGCCAGTGTGCAGGATATCTCTGCAACGGTTAACGTGGTCAGTGGCCAGGCAATTGACGATTTCAATGCCCTTAATTTTGCCGATCTGGAACAATTGACGGCTGGTCTTTCCCTAACGGTGCGAAACGCTCGTACCGCCAACGTAAGCTTACGCGGCATTTCCAACGACCCCGAGTCAGGTTCAGAAGCCGGCGTGGACTTGTATTACAACGATGTGGTTACCCGAGCAGACACAGCTTTCAGCCTGCTCTATGACCTGGAACGCGTCGAGGTGTTACGTGGCCCACAGGGTGCATTACAGGGCAGAACATCTCCTGGCGGCGCAATCATTATGAAGACCAACAAGCCCAATTTGGAGGAGTTTGAAGGAAGCATTATCGGACAGGTTTCTGACAATGAGGGCGGAAATGGTCAACTCGCGATGAGTATCCCTTTACTGGAGGGTGTGCTGGGTGTTCGTCTAGCCGGCGCCTATGATCAAAACAATGTCAATGCCGCGGAAAATCTGGTGACGGGGCTTGAATCGACAGAAGAAGCAAAAACCGGGCGAATTGCAATTTTGTTCGAACCGAATGATGTGTTCTCTGCGCATTTGATGCACCAGTATTACGAGCGCTTCACTGACGACCCAAAAATACTGGATGGCACCGACGCCTTAGGAATGCGCCCAACACTTAGCGCAGCGGATCGACTGTCTATCACGGATACTAATGACTTTGCTGAATTTCGATACAACCTCACCACGCTTGAGCTCGGGCTTGAAGCAGCTGGGCACCAATTTGATCTAGTGGCTGGCTACCAAACGAGTGACAAGCTATCGCAGACTGATAACGACCGCGCCGGATACGCAGCACCTGAGCTTGATCTGACCCAAAGCAGCTTGACCGTCGTGGAAGCTAACAGCGTAGAACTGCGAATGTCATCCATTAGCGATTCTGACTGGGAATACATGTTTGGTCTTTATTATCAAGACCAGGACACGGCAACGCAATTTGCAGCCGGAGGCGTGAACGCTGGCATTAACTTTGTGACTGGTGGTGGGATTCCCGTTGAATCAGAAAACCTGGCGCTTTTCACTTTCCATAATTTCCA
>CAYGSL010000029.1:13149-57366 GCA_964352475.1 uncultured Pseudomonadales bacterium
GCGTCAATTTCGCCAGGGCCAAATATTGCGGCTGTCGGTGCAACAGGCATGCTGTTGTATGACGAAGAAGACAGCACAGCGTTTGAGCTAGGTTTCAAGAGCCGTTTAATGGACGGCCGGGCAACGCTGAATGGCTCACTGTTCTACCAGCAATTTGATGGCTATATCGGCCGCGTGACAGGTTTGCAGATTGATGAAGGTGCTGGTACAGGCACTGAGAATCTTAGCAATATTGCCGGTGGCCTTGTCTATAACGGTGACGCTACTGTTTACGGTGTGGAATTCGACGGCCAGTTTCTAATCTCTGAGAACTGGTTCCTTGGTGGCAGCATGAGCTACGCTCAGGCTGAATACGACGATGGAGCTCAAGCCCCTTGTAACGACCGAGAGCCCGGAGAGGCAATAGGTTTGTGTGATATCGGCGGTACAGCAATCAGTCCTGAGCCTGAACTATCAGTGTCTCTGAACAGTGAATTCAGCGTACCATTTGGCGCCAATGAGTGGTACTTGCGCGGACTGCTTAAGCACAGTGGTGATCGCAAGAACCTAACCGGTTCGGCCGGCATTGGTAATGTAGTCGATGAGTTTGACGCCTATACAGTGTTCAACCTGTTTACCGGTGTGCGTGCTGCAGAAGGCCAGTGGGATATTTCTCTGTGGGCTAAAAATCTTACTGATGACGATACCGTTGTGATCCAGGAAGGTGCCGATGCCACAGATATTGCGGCCACAGGTGACGGAATAGGTTCTTACACTCGCATGCAATTGGTGAAGGAACGCACCATAGGCCTGACCGGTCGCTTCAACTTCTAGGAAGTTAAGGCAAAACAAAAAAAGGCCGCTAGTGATAGCGGCCTTTTTTGTGTCCTAATGTTTTGTAGCTTCGCTTACTGACTGGGCCTCTGAGTGGCAATCTTCAAATGCACAAAGCCCATCTGCCCCGCCACATCCATTGCCGTAACAACCGCTTGATGCGGTGTATTCGCATCCGCAGTAATCATAAACGGAATATCCCTATTATCCGCCGCAAATTCGCCTAGTGCACGCTTCAGGGTCGCTGGCTTGGTATCTACCAACTCCTGACCATTCAGGGCGTAATTACCATCGCTGTTAACTACCAGCTCGATGGTATTCTCAACAGTCTGCGCTTGCTCAGCAACGGCCTCTGGCAAATCAATTTTCAGATGCGTTTCTTTGGTAAAACTGGTCGACACCATAAAAAAGATAAGCAGCAAGAACACCACGTCTATCAATGGTGTTAGATTGACATCTACCGAGGTGTCTGCGTAATCACGAAAATTCATTTAGCGCTACTCTCTACTCTGGCTCGCGAGACTTAACTCGACGGTCTGCGTGCAAAGCATCAACCAGCTTAATTGCTTCCCGCTCCAGGGTAACAACAATAGACTGAATTCTTCGCTCAAAGAAGCGGTGCATGATCAACGCCGGAATGGCAACGGCCAAACCGGATGCTGTGGTAATCAAAGCTTCAGAGATACCGCCGGCCAATACGCTGGCGTTACCCGTACCCTGAACCATGATTTCGCTAAATACTTTAATCATGCCGATCACAGTACCTAACAATCCAAGCAATGGTGTAATGGCAGCAATTGTGCCAAGCGTGCTCAGATAGTGCTGCATTTCGTGCACCACCTGTGCGGCGGCTTCCTCAATACTTTCTTTCATCACCTCACGACCGTTTCGCGAGTTGCTGATACCGGCCGCTAAAATCTGACCCAGCGGAGAGGTTTGCTTAAGGCCTTTAAGTTTCTCAGAATCGATCTGGCTGTTTTTTATCCAGGTCCAGACTTCAGCCAGCAAATTCTTGGGCGCAATCTTATTCGGATTCAATGCGAGAAGTCGCTCAATAGTAATCGCCAGGGCGATAACTGAGCAAGTAATAATCGGCAGCATTAACCAGCCACCCTGCTTCACAAGTTCGAACACTTTTCCCCCAGAACCTACTGATATGTCTCATATTACTTTAGACCGGAATGCACGAGCGCGCACGAAACGAAAGCGTCAATTGTGCGTATAAAGCAAATTACCAACGCAACCAATAGCGGTTGGATTTTGATCGATACTCCTGAGGCTGCGAAAGTGCCTGGTTCTTGCACAATGGAACATCGAATTTTATCGCACCGCTGCTGGCCGTATTGAGTTGAGTAACGCCGGCGTTCGAATAGCGCGCAACAACCGAAGCATCTGGATGATTGAATCTGTTCTTGTAGCCCGCTGATGCAATCGCATATTGCGGAGCAACAGCCGCTATAAACTCAGCGCTGGACGAGGACTTGCTGCCGTGATGCGGCATCAGCAGAATGTCTGCATTCAACGGCTGCAGACTGGATAATAGCTTTCTCTCAACATCCCGGCTTATATCACCTGTTAGTAAAATACTGGCACCCGCTGTATCTATTCTGAGCACACACGATTGATCATTATCAGCCTTGCTGGCCGCGGCATCAGCGCTGGCAGGACTTAACACCGAAAAGCGTACAGACTCCCACTGCCAACGCAGACCCGCTTGGCAAAGCATGCTGGCCTGCGAGTTTGTCTGATAACTCGCCAGTGTGTTTTCAACATCGATGTTTTCCAACAGTCCCGAGACACCACCTGCGTGGTCATTATCAGAGTGACTGATCACCAAAGTATCGAGTTTGCTTATCCCTTCATAGCGCAGATAAGGTCCGACAATGGCGGCACCGCTATTGAAATCTTTTGAGAATTGCGCGCCGGCGTCATACAGCAGGCTTTTGTTGTTGGCAGTAAAAACCACTGCCAGGCCCTGCCCTACATCAAGCACTGTCAGCGTCCCTGCTTCACAGGAAAGCTGCTGAGAAGATAGACCCGACGAGAAGTTTGACCAAGCCAAGCTATATACGAGCGGAAGGCTAAGCAAAGGCACTGAAAACAGGCTACGTACCCTGATCGCCGCAGGCGCCAGAATAATCAGACAGGCACAGCCAAGAAGCAAGACGCTATAAGGCGAAATAGCGTGCTGCAACAAACTTGCCTTACCCGCGTGAATGTCGATCCATTGCAAAAAATGCCACATGTGTGTCAGCGTAAAGTCGAGAATGCGGAGCACGAACAGTGGCACGTCATTAAACAACAGCATGCTGATAAGAATCAGCATAACCAGCGGCAGCGCCAGCAAGCTCAATACGGGGATGGCCAGCAGATTGGCCAGCGGCATTAGCAGGCTTGCGGATTGGAATTGAAACAGAAGTATAGAACTCAGCGCAATAAAGCTGATCCACTGCGCCCGCCACAATGGCTCGAGCATCGAGCGGCTTGGCTGAACCCGGTGGCTGAAACCGTATAATAAGGCAGCCACCGCCATGAACGACAAGGTAAACCCCGGACTTCGAACTGATAGAGGTTGTGTTAACAAGATCAGCAGCGCAGCCAGCGCCAGCAAGTAACTGAAGCGCAATGGCATGAAAAAGTGCCGTGCCAGCAGCGCTATAGCAAGCATAAGCACTGCTCTCTGCGTAGGTAAGCCAAAACCCGCCAACCACGCGAATGCGAACGCGCACAGCAACGAGCCCAATGCTGCCAAGCGTTGCGCCGCATATTGCTGAAAGAACAAGGCGAGCAGCCGTGAAAACGGCAGCAACAGCAGGTAACTGATCGCGGCCACCATTCCAATATGTAACCCCGATACCACAAAGAGATGTGTAGTGCCGGTGCGACTCAACAAGCTCCAGTCATCCGTAGACAGGGCTTTGCCGTCGCCCAGGGCAAGCGCCTTAAGCAAACGCTGTTGCTGCATGCTCTCGGTTTGCTTCATTAAACGCTTTGCCAGCTTGCCGCGCCAGGCAACAAGATCGTCCTGCCAGTTTGTGCTGGCATCGCTGACAGGTTCACCCCATCGCACTGTTCCGGTCGCATCAATATTCTGCGAATGCAGATAGTGCTGATAATCAAAGCTGGCAGGGTTTGCAAAGCCACGGGGTCGTTTTACCGCTACTCTAAACCGCCAATGCTGCCCAGCGGCCAGCGGCTTACCGTCGTACCAGGAAAGACGCAGTTTGCGAACAGGAAGGCTGGAAACTGGCCAGCCAGTGCTGTGAACACGAACATCAAAACGCTGAACCGGCTTGCCAAAGCGAAATTCAGTGCGTGGCAAACCAAGCACCGTACCTGTTAGTTCAAATAGCTCGCCTTCGTGCTCATACCAGGGCAACTGTGCAAGCATTTGCGTGGCAAATATTGATGCGTAAAGTAGACCCGCACAGAACGCGAGTATGCCGGCGGTCAAGCTGCAAGCAAGTACAAGACTTGCGCAAACCAGCAGGAAAAGTAGCGCATAATTACACCAACTCGCCTGCCCAGCGAGAACGGGCACAATTTGATTATCTAAAGGCAGAAAAGCAGCGACGGCAATGCCAGTCAGCATTGCGAATACACGGGCGACCATTTACCACCTTCCCTGGTGTTGGATAGCGTGAATACAACGGCAGATAGTACGCTGTTGCGTAGCCCGTGCAAAGAGCCGATGCGCAGCGGTGTGCTAAACTTAATCGAGCGGCGAATGGAAAGTGCCGCCGTGTTACTAAATACCACTCTCCATGCCGCGAAGATTTTTTAAGCGCTACGCGCCCGACCCCGAAACGCTAAAGCAGACAAAGCATTTGCGTTGGCTGGGTCGTAGTCTGGAAGACCCGAATTGCTGGCATGTCAATCGGCAGTCAGTCTCCCGCGCTTTTCTGATCGGTTTTATCGTTGCCTTCCTGCCCATTCCAATGCAGATGCTGGTTGCCGGCGTATGTGCTATTCGCTTCCACGCTAATCTGCCAATAGCCGTTGGCCTGGTATGGATGACCAATCCCATCACCTTCGCGCCCATGTTTTATGCGGCGTACCGAGTTGGCTCTGCATTACTGAATATTGACCCTGTCGCGATCAGCTTTGAGGGTGGTCTCAACGCCATCTCATACCAGCTGGCCGACATCTGGCTGCCCATGCTACTCGGTTGTGTGGTCTGTGGCGTGCTGTCGGGTTTAGTCGCTCATGCCATCGTCTGGCGTGTATGGCGTTGGCAGGTGCTCAGTCGTTGGCGGGAGCGCAAAAGGCAGCGCAAACTGCGCAGGTTGCAACGCCGTGCGGAGCTAGGGAAGAACTAGCACTAGCTAGTGCCAGCGCAAGGCATTCGCCGGCTGAATCTTGCTCGCGCGATACGCCGGGTAAACTGTGGCCAACACACTCATTGCTACAGCACTACCTGCAATAACCGCAACATCGTTCATGCGCAAATCGGATGGAATGTAGTCCACCGGGTACACTGACGTTTTGAGGAATTGAAATCCCAGCGCTGATTCCAATGCAGAGACTAAATCTGGCAGACTGATGCTGAGTATACAGCCCAGCAATACGCCCAGGCCGGTACCTACTACGGCGATGATCACACCGTGAATCAGGAAAATCTTCAGAATTTCGCTAGTACCAGCGCCCATGGTCTTGAGTATGGCAATGTCTTCGCGTTTGTCCGTTACCACCATTACCAGTGACGACACAACATTGAACAGCGCCACCGCAATCACCATGAAGATCATCAATGTTACCAGGCGCCGTGACATTTGAATGGCCTGAAACAAATTGCCATGAAGCTGGCGCCAGTCTCTGGCGTAATACCCTGGCGGAAGCTGCTGAATAATGTCCCAGCTGATTTCCCGGCTTTTGAATACATCTCGCGTTTGCGCGCGTACACCTTGCACGGCATCTCCGACTCGCAGCAATTTTTGGCCGGCGGCCAACGGGATAATGACTAACTCCTGATCGATGGTGGTGCCGGTATGAAATATAGCTGCTAGTGTGAAACTGGCCACAGCCGGGCGCGCTCCGTTACTTACACCGTTTGTTGACGGCACAATCAGGCGAACTTTTTCACCCAAGCCAATGTTCAATCGCGAGGCGATTTCAGTACTTAACGCTATGGCTTTGTCATTGCTGGCAAGCGTCAAAAATTCGCCCTGCACTACATAACTATCAATTGATGTCAGAGAACGCTCCAGCTCGGCATCTACACTATGCACTTTCACTGCTTCAACTTCACGGCCAGCACTCAGCAGTGCATCCAGACTAATAAACGGCGCCGTGTTAACAATATCCGGGTGTTGGGCGATTACCTCGCGCAAGGTTTGCCACTCTCGAATGGGCTCGCCTGATACCACCATGGTGTGCGGCACAAGGTTCAGAATTCGGGTTTGTAGCTCTTTTTCGAAGCCATTCATTACCGACAAAACGGTAACCAGCATCGCAACACCCAGCACCAGGCCGGCAACCGAAATGCGCGAGAGAAATGCAACCAGCATGCCACCACGCTTTGCCGAGGCATAGCGCAGGCCAACAAACACAGGCAGCGATTTCATCATTGCGTTAGCTGTCCATCGACCAGCGTTAACACCCGGTCCATGGTGTTTGCCAAATTGTGGTCATGAGTTACCGTGACAAAACTGGACTGAGACACTTCATTGAGGTTGAGCATCAGTGCCTGAATACGCTGCCCTGTGTTTTCATCGAGATTACCCGTGGGCTCGTCCATCAGTACACAGGCGGGCTTGGTAACCAATGCCCTGGCGATTGCCACACGCTGACGCTCTCCGCCCGACAGTTCTGCCGGTTTGTGCGTCATACGTTCTTTCAGCCCCACGGCCTCCAATAGTTCCTCAGCGGCTGCACGCACCTTTTTTAGCGGCGTTTTGCGCATTAACAGCGGCATTGACACGTTTTCCAGCGCAGTGAATTCCCCCAACAAATGATGAAATTGATAGACAAAACCCAGAAATTCATTGCGCATCGCACCTCTGGCGTTTTCGCTGAGGCTGGTGATATCAGTGTTGTTGACCAGCACTTGCCCTGAGCTTGGTAAATCCAGCCCACCCAGCATATTCAACAAGGTTGTTTTTCCGGATCCTGACGCGCCCACTATGGCAATTCGCTCACCTTTTCTGAGGGTGAAATTAATGTCTTTTAGAACATGCAAGTCCTCACCTACCTGGGCGTAGGCTTTATTCAGTTTCTTGCACTGCAATATGGGCGTGCCATTTTGCTCGCCAGCGTCCAATTTATTCATAACGTAAAACCTCAGCGGCTTCTATGCTTGAAGCCTTCCATGCTGGATACAGCGCCGCCAGCACACTTAATGCGAACGACGCGCCACTGATTAACAACACATCACTCACTCTAACAAGAGACGGCATATGGACGATCTGAAAAACAGACGGGTCGAATAATTGCTGGCTGAATGCGCTTTCAATGCCGGCGACAATGTCGCTCACGTTCAGAGCGACGAGCACGCCTATCACCGTACCGGCTGTCACACCAAGCAAACCGATTAAACTGCCCTGGGTAAGGAAAATGGCAACAACCGACCTTGCCCGCATTCCCATGGTGCGCAGTACCGCAATGGCTGCGCGTTTATCCGCTACCATCATGACCACAATAGACACGATGTTAAACGCGGCTACCACCACCACAATCATGAGAAGTAAGCCCATCACCCGCTTTTCCATGGCTATTGCCTGAAACAAACCGCCTTGCGATTGGCTCCAGTCACGCAGGTCAAAATCGTCTCCGAGTTGCTCACGCCAGCTTTGTGCAAACTCTGGTGCCTGAAACAGATTTCTCAGCTTTACGCGCAGTCCATCCACCTTGTTTCCTTTCTGATACAACTTGCCGGCATCGTTTATGTGAATAAAAATTGTGCTTGAATCAACTTCGGCGCCAACATCAAATACACCGACAACCGTAAACCGCTTCACTCTGGGAAAAATGCCCAAAGGCGTAATCGCAATTTGCGGCAGAGTCAGCGACAGAGCATCGCCCACTGACAGCCCTAAATGATTCGCTGTAACCGAGCCAATAATCACTCCAAAACCGCCACTGACCAGCTCTTCCAGCGCACCGCTAACCATCTGATACTGAAGCTCTGCAACCGCCGCTTCCTGACCCGGGTCCACACCGGTTACCTGCACGCCGCGCACCAGTCCTGGCACGCTAAGCATGGCTTTTCCGGCAACATAAGGTGCCACACCTGCCACGTCAGGATCGCTCAATAGTTGAGCTGTCAGTTGTTGAATCGATGCCAAATCCATGCCCTGGGCTTGTTCTACCGTTAAATGCGGAATGGCGCTGAGCGTACGATTTCTGATCTCTGCTTCGAAGCCGTTCATAACCGATATCACAACAATCAAAACCGCCACACCCAGTGTTAAGCCCAGCAGCGACAGCATCGAGATAAACGACACAAATTGGTTTCGGCGGCGTGCACGCGTGTAACGTGCGCCGATATACACGGATAATGGACGGAACATGCTGCTATTTAACCACAGCAACGCAGAGTGGCAGACGCCTATTTGGTGAAAGTGCCAGAATCTACCAGTAAATGTTGCCGAGCTCGCTCTACAATTAGAACTATGATTGATCAGCGGCAATATTTCAGAATCAATGACACCGCCTGGGTGGATTACCGGCGTGTCAAACACGCGCAGCTGAGCGGCAGCGCGTCCGCTCACTTCAATTCCGACGAAGATTGCGAACTGGCAAGCGAGTTACAACGACTCGATAGCGAGAGTGCCGCACAATTGCACGCACTGGCAGAACGTGATGCGGAACTAGCCAGCTACCTCAGGATTCAAAATCAGAAGATTGAGCTGATCGCCAGATCAATTATCGGCGCACAGCAAAGCGATGATACGCTTCTGCAGGACATCATTTTAAGTGAAGCCGGAATGCAGTTTCTAAGCCAGGAACCTCTCAAACCCGGGCAATGGATAGCCGTGCGCGTTGTGTTAAAAAGCGAGCCGCTGGTGTTTCACTGCTTTGCCGAAGTGCAGGCCTGCGACCCATGCACCGATCACGACGGACACTGGTCAGTGAATTCTGAATTTGCCTGGCGTGACGAGCACGACCGCGATTTGTTAGCGGGGCATGTACTGCGTGAGCAGGCCAAGCAACGACGTTTGTTAAAGGCCTGAGTCAATGGATCTGATAACTGCCCTGGTACGAGCAACCTTGCTGGCGGCGCTATTGATTCCGTTTGCAGCGCTGGCCGAACAAATAAAGATTCCGGTAGGTGAGCAACACAAGGAACTCAATCACATTGATAAACCCCGACGTGGTCAGAGCAAGGAACAAGTAGCACAGCAACATGGTGAACCTGTTCAGCGTTATGCGGCCCGCGGGCAACCGCCAATTTCACGCTGGGAATACCCGGGGTTTATAGTCTACTTTGAACACGGCCATGTCATCCATTCGGTGATCAAGCACAGACCGAATGCAAACTAGATTTTGTCCTTAGAGGCAGAGGATGCATCATAGAACTGTGTGCCTGAGTCTTTGCCCGCACTGTCTGTTTTGGCAATTTCAACATCGCATTTGGCAGGGTCACCGCCACAAATCTCACACTCTGTATCCAGGCCTAGTGCGGCGATACCACCACAGGATCCGCTAATAGGCTTGCGGCCCATAATAACGCCGATCGCCATCGCCGCCACTACAGTCAGCATCACCAATAAGGTAATTAAAGCTGTGATCATTTAGCACCTCCCGTTAGTTGCTCAGTATACGCGGTATACGCCACACTTTCCCTGGCTACAAATGATTCGCCATCCCGGACAATAAAAAAGGCGGCTAGCCCCTGTTGGTTCGCCACACTTAAGCCCTGCTCAAGTCCAAGCACATTCAGTGCTGTTGCCCAGGCATCCGCCTCTGCAGCGCTGCTTGCAATCACACTGACCGACGCCAGGGTATGCGCTATCGGATAACCGCTGCGTGGGTCCAAAGTATGGGAATAGCGCTTGCCTTCTACTTCAAAAAAATTTCGATAATCTCCGGAGGTTGCAATGGATTTATGCTTAAGCATAACGCCGCTGTATGCTTGTCTGCGGCTCTGCACAGGCGTTTCTATACCAATGACCCAATGATTACCGTTCTTATTCACGCCATTGGCTCGCAGTTCTCCGCCAACCTCGACCAGAAAATTTCGTAAGCCAACCTTAATCAACGCCAACGCCACCCTGTCTACGGCATAGCCTTTGGCAATAGCGGAAAGATCCAATTCCACGGCTTGCTTAACTAATAACTCACGTTCTTTCGCATCTAACTCGATTCGGTCCATGCCGGTGTTTTCAAGCAAGGCGTCAATCCTTGCTTGCTCTGGTACATTGGCTGGTGAATCACTGTTGCCAAAGCCCCACTCCGTTACTAGTGGTCCTACAGTGACGTCAAACGCGCCGTCGCTGCCTTGGTTAACGGTTTGTGCCAACTGCAGCACCGCGAACAGGGGCGCCGACAAGCGATATCGGCCCGGACCAGCCGCATTGATACGGCTCAGCTCAGAATCCGTTTTATAGGTAGACATGCTCTGGTCAACGTCGGCCAGCAGTTGTGCAATCTTGCCCACCGCTTGCTGTTGCTCCGGCGTTTCCAGTGCCTCTGCCACTTGCACAGACCATGTAGTACCCATGACCTGACCATTGAACACCTGATTGGGTTGCCCGCTGCTACAAGACTGAATCAGCAGTAAAAGCAAAAAAGCCAGAACACAACGTTCTGGCTTTTCGAGGTTTGCTGTGCGTTGTGCGCTAACCAAATTCATCAAGCAATATGTTCTCTTTCTCAACGCCGAGCTCGTCGAGCATGCTCAACACAGCCTTGTTCATCATGGGCGGACCGCAAAGATAATATTCACAGTCCTCTGGCGCCGGGTGATCCTTCAAATAGTTATCCAACACCACCTGATGAATGAAACCCGTATATCCGTCCCAGTTATCTTCAGGCATCGGATCAGACAAAGCCACATGCCATTTGAAGTTTTCAAACTGCTCATCCAGCGAATCGAAATCTTCCACGTAAAACATCTCACGCAAACTGCGAGCGCCATACCAATAAGAGATCTTGCGCGAGGAGCTTAATCGCTTTAACTGATCGAAAATGTGTGAACGCAAAGGCGCCATACCAGCACCACCACCGATGAATACCATCTCGGCCTGGGTGTCTTTTGCAAAGAACTCGCCGAATGGGCCAAACACTTTGACTTTATCGCCGGGCTTCAGATTGAAGACCCAGGACGACATCTCACCTGGCGGTATACCTTCACTACCCGGTGGTGGTGACGCAATTCGGATGTTGAATTTGATAACGCCTTTCTCTTCCGGATAGTTTGCCATTGAGTAAGCGCGAATAACGGTTTCTTTTACGGAAGAGACGTTGTCAAATACTTTGAACCGGTCCCAATCTCCGCGGTACTCTTCAGGTATATCAAACGTTTTGTAATCGACTGTGTGCGGTGGCGCCTCAAGTTGCACGTAGCCACCGGCGCGGAAGTCGACACTTTCCCCTTCCGGGATCGCCAACACCAGCTCTTTAATAAAAGTTGCCACGTTATCGTTTGATACAACCGTGGTTTCCCAGCTCTTGACCCCAAAAAACTCGGGATCAATCTGAATCTTCATGTCTTGCTTAACGGCTACCTGGCAGCTCAGTCGCCAATCATCATTGGCTTCTCTGCGAGTGAAATGCCCTTCCTCCGTAGGCAGCATAGACCCGCCACCATCGATTACCTGGCATTTACATTGAGCACAGGTCCCACCTCCACCACACGCTGACGACAAAAAGATGCCTTTGTCAGCAAGAGTAGTCAGCAGCTTACCGCCAGCAGGCACAGTAATCGCCCGGTCTGGGTCTTCGTTAATTTCAATAGTCACGTTTCCAGAGCTTACAAACTGCGACCTGGCCGCAAGAATGACCACCACCAAGGTCATTACGACGGCCGTAAACATGCCGACACCCGTGATAATTGTTCCAGTATCCATCAGTTCTCTACCTTAACGTGCGACTCAAACGAGCCTTACAACGAGATGCCACCGAATGACATAAAGCCAAGCGACATCAAACCCACGGTAATAAATGTGATTCCCAGGCCTTCCAGACCATCCGGTACATCACTGTATTTTAACTTCTCTCTGATTCCGGCCAGCAGCACAATCGCCAGCGCCCAACCAACACCGGAACCGAAGCCAAACACTGCACTCTCGGCGAAGGAGTAGTCTCTTTCAACCATGAACAAGGAGGCGCCAAGAATCGCGCAGTTCACTGTGATCAAAGGAAGAAACACGCCAAGTGCGTTGTATAAGGCCGGCATATAGCGGTCCAAAACCATTTCGAGAATCTGGACCATTGCTGCGATTACACCAATATAGCTAAGCAGCCCCAGAAACCCCAGGTCAACGTCAGGCAAGCCGGCCCAGGCTAAAGCGCCTTCCTGTAACAGGAAACCGTAGATCAAATTGTTCAACGGCACAGTGATGGTCAGTACAACGACCACCGCAATACCAAGCCCTACTGCAGTTGCAATTTTCTTTGAAACGGCGATAAAGGTACACATGCCCAGGAAAAACGCCAAAGCAATGTTTTCAACGAAAATCGCCTTTACCAACAGGCTGAGATAATGCTCAAGCATGATGAGCCTCCGTATTTGCCGATTGCGGCATGATATCGAAGTCAGCCTCTTCAACTTGTTCTGGTTGATACGCTCGCAGCAACCAGATGAACAAACCAATGATAAAGAATGCGCTGGGTGGCAACAGCAACAAGCCATTGCCTTGATACCAGCCACCGTCTGCGGCCAACGGCAAAATGTTCACACCAAATAAACTGCCTGAACCAAACAATTCGCGTATCACACCAACAAACAGCAACACAACGCTGTAGCCCAAACCATTCCCTATGCCGTCAAGAAAACTGGGCATTGGCGGGTTTTTCATTGCAAACGCTTCTGCACGCCCCATCACAATGCAGTTAGTAATAATCAGACCGACAAACACCGATAGCTGCTTACTGATGGCGTAGGCATAGGCCTGCAATATTTGGTCGACCACAATCACCAGCGAGGCAATAATCGTCATCTGCACAATGATTCGAATGCTGGACGGGATATGGTTTCGTATCATTGATATGAACAAGTTTGAAAAAGCGCACACTGTTGTTAGCGCTATACACATCACCATGGTTGTGTTCAAACTTGTGGTGACCGCCAATGCCGAGCAAATTCCAAGAATTTGCAATGCAATGGGGTTGTTGTTGAATATCGGTGATATCAGCACGTCTTTGGTTTGTGACATCTACACGCTCTCCATCATTTTCTGTAGTTCAATGTGTCGCATCTTTTACCCTATTGCCTAAGTGTGGCTAACATAGGCCCGAAGCCACTGTCACCCAACCAGTACTTCACCAGATTGCTAACACCACGGCTGGTCAGTGTTGCACCCGACAAACCATCAACCTGATAAATCTCTTTGGGGTTATTTTTCACCACCGCGCCTTTAAGAACTTCGGCCGCAACAGTCATGTCTTCGGCGTATATTTCCTTGCCAATCCAAATTGCTTTCCATTTTGGATTGTCCACCTCTGCGCCCAGCCCGGGGGTTTCCTTGTGCTCAAAGAATCCCAGCCCTGCAACGGTGTCCATGTCACCCTCAAGAGCCATGAAACCGTACAAAGTACCCCACAGACCATAACCGCGAACCGGCAGCACAATGCGCTGTATGTCGTCGCCATCTTTCAGCATGTACACATTCGCATACCGCTCACGTCGGCCGATTCCTGCTATGTCTTCATCGCCGCTTAATGCTTTGGAAAAACCAGGGTCCTTACTGGCTTTACGTTGGTCGTAGCTGGCAAGATCAATACCCTGCTCTGCAGCTTGCTCGGCTGTGAGCAGCGTGTTTTCCTGCAAATCCACCAGTCCTACTGAAAATTGCTCAAACAGTTGAGGTATGTCGCTTTCGGAATGCTTGTTTTCGTCGTAAAGACCAGCCGCCGCGAGAATATTCTTGTTACGATCTAACAACTTGTTGCGTTGCTGATCTGGCTTAAGCGCCACTGCCGTGGTAGCTACCACAACAGAGCAAGCGATGCATATTAGTAATGCAACGATGAGGGTTTGTTTTACCGAGTCTTTATCAGCCACTTCGTGCGACCCTCCGCTTAATGTTTGCCTGCACCACATAATGATCTATCAATGGGGCGCACAGATTAGCGAACAGAATCGCCAACATCATGCCTTCAGGAAATGCCGGATTAACCACCCTGATCAACACCACCATCACACCAATTAAGGCGCCGAATACCCATTTACCGGTATCTGTCATAGCAGCTGATACCGGGTCGGTTGCCATAAACACAGCACCGAACAGAAAACCGCCCACCACAAGATGCCAATGCCAGGGCACACTGAACATGGGATTAGTTTCTGAACCAATCGCGTTAAACAGCAGCGAGGTAGCCACCATTCCCAACAATACACCTGACATAATGCGCCAGCTTGCAATGCGGGTTAACAGCAGCAGCGCCGCACCCATTAAAATCGCTATGCTGGACACCTCGCCGATCGAGCCTTGCATATTGCCGCTGAAGGCATCAAACCAGGTCAGCATTTCGCCTGATGGCTGCTCAAGGTTATCCACCCCGCCGCTGGCCAACTGACTGAGAGGTGTGGCACCGGAAAAGCCATCAACCGCTGTCCAGACAGTGTCGCCAGACATTTGAGCCGGGTATGAGAAAAACAGGAAGGCGCGGCCGGTTAGTGCCGGGTTGAGGAAGTTTTTACCAGTACCGCCAAATACTTCTTTGCCGATCACAACGCCGAAGCTGATTCCCAATGCAACTTGCCATAACGGCACACTGGGCGGAACGATCAGCGCAAACAGCACTGATGTTACGAAGAAGCCTTCGTTAATTTCGTGGTTACGCTTAACCGCGAACAGTAATTCCCAAGCAATGCCTACTACAAATGTCGTTACATATATCGGCACGAAATACGCCGCACCATGCCAGAAACAATCCCACAAGCTGTTGGGATCGTAACCGGCAAACAAGCTAATAATCGCGCCATGCCAGTTCGCTACTTCAGTGACTCCCATGGCCGCCATCGCGGTATTGGCCTGGTAGCCCAGGTTGTACATGCCATAAAACATGGCAGGGAATGTGGCCAGCCACACCGTGATCATCACTCGCTTGAGATCCAGGCCATCACGAACGTGCGCAGCCGAGCTGGTCACCGTTGATGGCTGGAAGAAAAACGTGTCGAACATTTCGTACAGCGGAAACATCACCTCGAACTTGCCACCTTTGGTGAAGTTCGGCTCGATTCGTTCGAAGAAGTTCTGGATTGCTTTCATGCTTTAGCCTTCCTTCTCAATGCGCGTCAAATTATCTCTAAGCACGCGCCCAAATTCGTATTTGCCCGGGCACACATAACTGCACAAGCCCAGGTCTTCCTCGTCCAGCTCAAGCGCGCCCAGGTGTTGCGCCATTTCTGTGTCGCCAACCGCCAGGGCCTTGAGCAAGGGGGTTGCCAGAATGTCCAGCGGCATCACTGTTTCGTAGGCGCCAATCGGAACGATTGCCCGCTCGCTGCCATTGGTGTTGGTGTTCATATCGAACTTTCGACCTTTGCCGAACCAGTGCGACAAATAAATGGGCTTTGCAGAGTGGCGATTAGCCCCTGCGGAAAACCAACCCATAAACTCTCGTTCACGACCTTCCGCCAACACCGACACCTGATTGTGATATCGACCCAAATAGGCCGTGGCACCTGACGCTTCACGCCCCGCCAGTACTGAACCTGAAATAATTCTATGCTCCTGAGCCTCTAACTCACCGGCCGTCAATTCCAGCAAATTGGCACCCATTCGTGTCTTCAGCATTCTTGGCTTGTGTACCATTGGCCCACCAAGCGCGATGGTTCTCTCGGTAAACAGCTTGCCATCCGTAAACAGATTGCCAATGGCAATGACGTCTTGATAGCCAATCGTCCAGACGGTCTTTTTCGCATGGACCGGGTCCAGGTGGTGAATATGGGTACCCACCAGGCCGGCCGGGTGCGGTCCTGAAAACGATTCGTAACTCACGCCGCTAATGTTAGCGCCTACCAAGCCACTGTGATCTGCTGTCACTACGTATACGGTACCGCTCTCCAGTCGGCTCAATACCGTAAGGCCATCATTGAATGCGGGCTGATTGGCCTGAATAATCGGCACGGGGTTGCCGGCCAATGGATTGGTGTCCATGGCGGTCACAAATATGGAATGAGCCTTGGTATCGGGCGCAGGTACTTTGCTTAACGGCCGAGTGCGCAGCGCAGTCCACATGCCGGAATCGATCAAGGTCTTGGTGACGTCAGCCGCGGTCAAATTACCAAGGTTGTCGCTGTCCGTTTTACCAAAATCTACGTAATCGTCTTCTTCGCAATCGATTACCAATGACTCAAATACGCGCTTCGCACCGCGATTGATCGCAGACACTACACCGGTTGCTGGTGCTGTGTATTGCACACCCTCGGTTTTTTTGTCGGTAAACAGTGCCTGACCTGTGCGGACCCTGTCGCCTTCCTTCACCAACATTGTTGGCTTCATACCGATATAGTCATAACCCAGCACCGCCACCGAGCGAGCTTTTGCTGCCTCGTCCATTTGCGCTTCAGGGCTGCCGCTGATTGGAATATCCAGGCCTTTACTGATTTTAATCATTGAGTGCGCTTTGCTCCTCGCGTGCAGTACACCACTTTAATGTGGCTTGCTGAATCTTGTTGTTTGGAGGCCCAACAGGCCTTCAAACATTAGAACAATGGTTGATTGAAGCCCAAAATAGGGTGCGCGCAGTATACTGATCATTGCGCCGAAACGCTATCATCAGAGCGCCGCTGAATGCGTGATTTATTCGCGACCTCCAGGCAACTCTGGCGGTCGCCTGGACTCACATTATCAGACAGTAGCTACGCTTGGGTACGACACGTAATTCACGCCCGCCATTTGTTCAACAACCCTGTTTACCTGGCATGTATAGCCAAATTCATTGTCGTACCAAAAATACAGTACAACGTGATTTCCATTCACAATTGTGGCCTGGGCATCAAAGATGCAGGCGTACCGGGAACCAACAAAATCGGTGGATACAACTTCCGGCGAGGCCGTATAGTCTATCTGCCTGCGCAGATCACCGTGTAATGCAACATCGCGCATGTATTCGTTGATCTCTTCGACCGTGGTCTCTGCTCCCAGCGTAAGATTAAGAATTGCCATCGAAACATTGGGGGTTGGTACTCGGATCGCGTTACCGGTCAACTTACCGGCCATTTCCGGCAGCACTTTTGCCACTGCCTTAACTGCGCCGGTTTCAGTCAACACCATATTCAGTGGTGCGCTTCGGCCGCGGCGGTTGCCTTTGTGGTAATTGTCGATCAAATTCTGGTCGTTTGTGTACGCGTGCACTGTTTCAACGTGCCCATTAAGCACCTGAAATTTATCGTTCAAGGCTTTCAGCGGTGGCACGATTGCATTAGTTGTGCATGAAGCCGCCGATACAATACGATCGTCCGGTCCCAAAATATCATTGTTAATTCCGTACACGATATTGGGCACATTACCTTTTGCGGGTGCGGTGAGAATAACGCTCTTCACACCCTTACTCTTAAGATGCAGTCCCAGCGCCTCATCGTCTCTCCACTTACCCGTGTTGTCGACGATGATTGCGTCATTAATTCCATACTGCGTATAGTCGATTTCATCAGGAGAGCTGGCATAGATCACCTTGACTTCATTGCCATTGGCGACGAATGACTGGCGTTCTTCGTCCACTCTGATAGTGCCTTCAAATGAGCCATGCACTGAATCGCGGCGCAATAAGCTGGCACGCTTGATCAAGTCATCTTCGCCGCCTTTGCGAACCACAATGGCTCTAAGGCGAAGAGAATCACCACCACCTACTTTTTCAACCAGTAGTCTGGCCATTAATCGACCGATGCGCCCAAAGCCAAACAAAACGATGTCTTGAGGTTGTTGCAGCGGGTGCTCAGTATTGGCGAGGATGTTCTTGAGTTTACGCTTCAGGAACTCCTTGGGCGTTTTCCCATTACCCTCGCTCATATACTCAACCGTTAATATGCCGATATCAATATGCGCAGGGCCAGGGCTTAACTCAACCAATGCCTGCAGTAACGGGAAGGTTTCAAATTCGGACAATTCGTTTTTTTCCACCTGGCGAACAAAACGGTGGGTTTTCATGATATTGGTGACAGAGCGGCCAACTAAAGAGCGACCGTAAATAAACGTCTTTACATTATTTTGACGGTATAACTGACCGACCAGGGGAATGATGCCTTCAGCAAGCGCTTCGCGCTCCTTCCAGTCTGCAAAATAATCGTCAGGACGCTCTCTGCGTTGTTCCGTAGCCATTAAACCAATCCCATTTGCCCAGTTGCTTGCCAGCCAGCGGGCTGGCGGCGCGTATTATCTTTGTACAAGGCGGTAAATACAACCATCCGCCGTGCAATATTATTGTCTGAGTATAGACACTGCCACACGAACGGCGAATCGGTTAACATGCCCGGCTTTTCGCCAGCGCCAACGCTTTCAGGTGCGCGGCCAATGTAAATGGCTTTTATGTCTGCACCCACTGCTTCTGTGTTCTCCCCCCCACTGCCCGCCAGCGCGTCTGGCCGCTTGCACTGGCATGGACTGCAATCCTGCAGCAGGCCTCTTGCAATTGCTCAGGCGGCAGTGCGAAGGCCTGGTTTAACCCTTGTGGTTTGCGAAGACGGTGCCAGAAGTGTGCAACTGGAAGAAGAATTGCGGTTTTTTTGTACAAATCTTGATCTGAAGGTGTGGCATCTTCCTGATTGGGAAACCCTGCCCTACGACAGTTTTTCCCCTCACCAGGATATTGTTTCCGACCGTCTCAGCACACTGCATGAACTGCATGGCGACACTGGACAACGTCAAGGTGTTTTAGTTGTTCCCATTAGCGCTTTGATGCAATGCACAACATCGCCGGATTATTTGCGACAACACAGTCTGGTGCTCCAGCAAGGCCAGCAGCTCATAGCCGACAGTTTTCGTACCGCGCTGGTAGACGCCGGTTACAGCCGTGTCGACACGGTGTATGAACACGGAGAGTTCGCAATTCGGGGTTCAATTGTAGATCTGTTCCCAATGGGCTCGGACGCGGCCGTACGCATTGAATTGTTCGACGATGAAATTGAGTCCCTGCGCTATTTCGATACGGAGTCTCAGCGCACCACCGAGCGAGTAACCGATATCTCATTGTTACCGGCAAAAGAGTTTCCTCTCGACGCTGCCGCGATTGCGCATTTTCGACAACGCTGGCATGCCGAGTTCAGTGTCAATCATTCATCTTGCCCGGTGTACCAGGATATCAGTGCCGGGCTAGCCAGTGCCGGTATCGAGTATTACCTGCCGCTGTTTTTCGACCGCCGTTATTCACTTCTGGACCATTTGCCTGCAGACGTCTTGTTGATTAGTGAAGAAAATGCGCACGAGGCGGCTGAAAAATTCTGGTTGGAAGTGAGCAATCGATTTGATGAATACGGCGTTGACCCCACCCGACCCTTATTGCCACCTGAGCAGGTATTTCTCCGCGTTGAGGAACTGTTTGCGGAACTGAAAACGTTTCCCCAGGTGATACTAGCCAACGATTATCAAAAAGATGCCGGCAAAGGCGTACCGTTTGACGTCTCTGTGTGGCCTAATCTTGAAATTGATCGGCGGGCCGAGCAATCATTGCATCGGCTTGACGATGCCTTGATGGCAAATGCCGAATCCGAACAAAGCATGCGGATCTTGTTCAGCGCCGAATCTGCGGGTCGCCTGAACACGCTGGAAGGCAATTTATCCGCGCTTGGAATCCAACCACAAGCGCTGGAGTCCTGGCAGGCATTCCTGGATAGCGATCTTCCGTATGCCAGCGTTGTATCACCACTTTTGGACGGCTGCCAGCTTCCTGATCTTGGCCTGGCGATTATTTGCGAAGATCAGTTAGCCGGTGAACAAGTTCGCAATACCGCCAAACGCGACCCGGAACGGGTGGTCAATCCTGATCTGTTAATAAAGAATCTCACCGAGTTGCAGCTCAACGCTCCTGTGGTTCATATCGATCACGGTGTTGGACGCTATCGCGGTCTTATCATTCTTGAAATTGACGGCCAGGCTGCCGAATTCCTGCATCTTGATTACGCGGAAGAGGCAAGGCTTTACGTACCGGTGTCTTCACTGCATCTGATTAACCGATATCTGGGCTCCGAGGAAGAAAACGCACCACTTCACCGCCTCGGCAGTGAGCAATGGCAAAAAGCGCGCAAGAAAGCCGCGCAGCAAGTTGCCGATGTAGCCGCAGAACTATTACTTCTGAATGCCAAGCGCGCTGCCAGGCCCGGCTTCGTATTCAAAGATCCCGGAGACGATTACCGCCGCTTTGCCGACAGCTTCGCGTTCGAAGAAACACCCGACCAGGCAAACGCCATAAGCGCTGTATTGGCTGATATGTTTTCAGAGCAGCCAATGGACAGACTGGTGTGCGGCGATGTTGGTTTTGGTAAAACCGAAGTAGCACTCAGAGCCGCTTTCGTTGCGGTGCAAAGCGGCAAGCAAGTAGCTATTCTGGTGCCAACGACATTGCTCGCACAGCAGCATTATGAAACGTTTAACGACCGATTCGCCGACTGGCCTATCAACGTTGGAGTTCTATCTCGGTTTAAAAGTGCCAAAGAGCAGTCTGAGCGAATTGCCGCGCTGAAAGATGGCAAGCTGGACGTAGTAATAGGCACTCACAAGCTGTTGCAGAAAGACATCAAGTATAAATCGCTTGGATTGCTGGTAATCGATGAAGAGCATCGCTTCGGCGTAAAACAAAAAGAAGCCTTGAAGGCGTTGCGCAGTGAGGTAGACATACTGACCTTGACCGCCACGCCAATTCCGCGAACCCTGAACATGGCCATGTCAGGTCTGCGGGATTTGTCCATTATCGCAAGCCCGCCGGCCAAGCGCCTGTCGATCAATACTTTTGTCCGCGAGTACCACGAACCCATTGTGCGCGAAGCTATCCTGCGCGAAATTCTTCGCGGCGGGCAAGTTTATTTTCTGCACAATGAGGTGAAGTCGATAGAAAAAACCGTTGAAGACATCACCAAGCTGGTACCAGAGGCACGCTGCGCAGTAGCACACGGGCAAATGCCTGAGCGAGAACTGGAACGCGTGATGTCAGACTTCTACCACAGGCGCTTTAATGTTCTGGTCTGCACAACCATCATCGAAACCGGAATCGATGTGCCTACAGCGAATACCATTATCATAGAACGGGCTGATAAATTTGGCCTTGCGCAATTGCATCAGTTGCGCGGTAGAGTCGGTCGTTCGCACCACCAGGCTTACGCTTACCTGTTCACACCGCACCCCAAATCCATGAGTCGCGATGCGCACAAACGTCTGGAGGCCATTGAGCAAGCAGGCGATCTTGGCGCCGGATTTACGCTGGCAACGCACGACCTGGAAATACGCGGTGCCGGTGAGCTGCTGGGCGATGAACAAAGCGGCCAGATTCAAAGTGTCGGGTTTACGTTGTACATGGATATGCTTGAACGTGCGGTACAAGCCCTGCAAAACGGTGAAGAAATTGATCTCGAAACGTCGGTTGAGCCCGGTGGCGAAATCAATATGCATGTTCCGGCCTTAATCCCCGATAACTACTTGCCCGACGTGCACAGTCGCTTGATTCTCTACAAACGTATCTCTTCAATCGCTGATGACAGCGAGCTTATCGCGTTGCGCGAGGAAATGATCGACCGCTTCGGGCCACTGCCTGAGCAAATTCAAAACCTGTTCAGAATAGCTGCACTGCGAATGCAGACCACGGCCATTGGCATTGCCAAGCTCGATTGCGGAGCGCGCGGTGGGCGTCTGGAATTTGCTGCCAATACGCAGATTGATCCAATGGTACTGGTAACGCTGGTTCAACAGAAAAGTCTTACCTATCGCATGGACGGCGCCAACGCACTAAAATTCAGCGAACAATTGGAGCAAGGCGAGGAACGCTTTACATTCGTTAACCAGCTGTTGGCATTATTCACTCCACCGGCTTCCCCTGAATGCTAATATCTCAGTCTTGGCCGCCGATTTATACGACTATGCAACGTTTTCGCTTAATACTCTCCTTGTGCTGCGCCGTAATGGCGCCAGCGCTGTTGGCTCAACCGGAACCGCGCTGGTTCAGTATCGAGGTGATTGTATTTGAGCAATACATGAGCCCGGGTTACGCGGAGTATTGGCCTGAGCAACCAGAATTGGGATTTCCGGAAAATTTGATTCGCTTCCCTTCCGAGTCGCGAAACAACAGCCAGCCAGAATTTTTTAGCGAGCTGCCATTCGACGCGCATTTGCAAAAAGCGAAGAAAAAGATCGAACGTGCACGCGACCAGCGCGTATTGTTCTCCCGCCGCTGGGAACAGGGACTGCTGGATAAGGAAAACGCGCCTTACATCTATATACGCGGCGGCGAGCGTGCTGGTCCGCATCGCGAGCTGGAAGGAAGCCTGCAAATCAGCGTTGAACGTTATCTGCACGTTAGAAGCAAACTCTGGTTAACAAGATTCAAGAACGCAGAAAATGTGGCGTTAGCGACACTCGATTCTGATGCCACCGCTGTGGAAGCAGATTCGGATATGCTATTGGACGATATGGAGCCCTTTGCCTTGCCAGAGCCTCCTTTTCGCAGCACAAGAGATCTGGGACCGACCGCGCCTGTTGAACAGGTATTTCTATTTGACCAGGAGCGTCGCCTGCGGAGCAAGGAAACGCATTATCTGGATCACCCCTTGCTGGGCATGCTGATCAGAATCGAGCCATTGCCTGGCGAAGCGCGCTCACAGTAGTACTGCGCTAGTCTTCGCAGTCGCCAGCCCCTGAATTGTTGGGCTCTCGACTCAATTGATCATGATGGTCCATTAAAATCTTTACCGCCTGATCCACATCATCAACCAGTTTAAACAGCTGTAAATCCTCTTTATCAATACAGCCTTCATTAAGCATTGTGGATTTCAGCCAATCAACAAGCCCACCCCAGTATTCGCTGCCGTATAAAACGATTGGAAATGGCTCTACCTTCAAGGTTTGCACCAATGTTAAGGCTTCAAACAATTCGTCCATGGTGCCAAACCCGCCGGGAAAGATCACAAATCCTATGGCGTGTTTGACGAACATCAGTTTGCGCACGAAGAAATAGCGGAATTCCAAAGACACATTTTGGTATGCGTTGTTTTCCTGCTCTTCGGGTAGAGTGATATTCAACCCAACTGATGCGCCCTCTTGTTCGAATGCACCACGATTGGCAGCTTCCATAATACCGGGGCCACCACCCGAAATAACCGCTATATTCTGTGCAGCCATTGCCGCGGCGAGATCGTGTGCGGCCTGGTAATAAGGTGTGCCAGCTTGCAAGCGCGCACTGCCATACACCGATACAGCACCGCCCAACTTGGCCAGGCGTTCAATGCCTTGCACAAGCTCTGACTGAATTCTCAGAACTCGCCAGGCCTCTATAACTTTGCTTTGATCCACAGTATTCTCCAATTGAACAGTCACATTCCCTGCTTGGGCAAGGGTTGGCTGGAATACACCAGAGTATAGACATACATACTCAGAGGCTCGCTGTCTCTTGATCGAGTTTTGCGCAGGTGTGAGAAAGTCACATTCTCCGAGACTTATTTCATTCACATTGGCTTGACCCGCGCAGCAAACTGTATAAAACTACAGTAACTGTATAAACAAACAGGCATACCACCGATGATCAAGCTAACCGATCGCCAGCAGCAAGTACTGAATATCGTTAAACAACATATTGAAGAAACAGGCTATCCGCCAACCCGGGCTGATATAGCCTCGCAACTGGGCTTCAAATCGGCGAACGCGGCTGAGGAGCACCTCAAGGCTCTGGCGCGTAAAGGGGCTATTGAGGTGATACCCGGCGCTTCCCGTGGCATTCGAATCCCTGACATGCAAACCGGCATACCGATTGTTGGGATGGTGGCCGCTGGCGCACCCATTCTGGCTATAGAAAATGTGGAAGACCACTGCGAAGTTCCCGCGTCACTGTTTAAACCCAGAGCAGATTACTTTCTACGCGTGCGTGGCGACAGCATGATTGAAGCTGGCATTTTCGAAGACGACCTGCTTGCTGTTCACAGCACCAAGAACGTTAACAATGGCGATATTGTTGTAGCGCGCGTGGAAGATGAAGTGACAGTTAAAAGGCTGCAGCGCGGTCGCAGCAAATACCTGATCGAGCTATTGCCAGAAAATGCAGACTATCAACCCATCAAAGTCGACCTGCGCGAACAGGAATTCACGATAGAGGGTCTGAGCGTTGGCATTATTCGTCGCTGACGCGAGCAGCAAATTAGTTCCCGACCCAGTAAACCGTTTTCAAATCAGTCAGAGTCTTATCATGCTAAACCCAACCGCCCAGCACAGCAGCAACGTACTGCCGTTTCGACGACATACCGAAAGATTTGACGCAACGCGTCTGGAACTAGGCGACGGCAGTGGCAGTACCCTTGAGTTGCTGATTGGCACTTTGCAGTTTATTGGTCAAAGCAGTGAGCAGTGGGTAACCTGGGTGAATCCACCAGAATCTCACAAATCATTTTTCAATCGTGATGATCTAAGCGTTGATCATTTGCGTTTAGTTTATAAGGACCAGCAGCGTAGTGTGTTCCACTTGCTTTATCTCGCCCTCCAGGCCGCGAATAGTTCCTGGGTTATTGGTCCGGCCCAGGAGCTTTCTTTTCGTGAAACTGAAATTCTCGAGCAAGCCGCCCGTCACAACTCATGCAAATTGTTATTGATCAGCGAGCGCGTTGCTGTGCACTAGATGGATTTTTTTGAGCTAGCGTCAGCAGCTGCTAGTGGAGTACCCTGGGTTCTGAAACGTCTTCGTCTTCTTCTATGAATGCGCCACGAAGATCACTTGGGGCGTCTTCGTTCTCTTCGCTCAACATAACGGCAGTTTCAATTCCCGCCCGAATCATTGCGCGGGCAATTTCCAGTCTGGCTTCAGGCATGTGAGTTTTTGATTCCTCGGAAAACCGAATGTTTACCAGGGGCTCGCCCTCTCCGTCTGCTCTGAGCAGCACTATTTCGCCGTTGGGCAATTCGACAATTTCCAGAAAAGATGAAGGCACTTTCACTCTTTGCCAAGTATCACTCGGCGTTATTGCAATGGCGCGCAGTGTACCAGCGAAAGCTAGAGCACGCTAATACTCTTGGCTATATTCACGCCATTCGGTGACCGCACGCTGCAGGAATTCCAGCACTTCCAGCTCGAAATTTGCATCATTTAATGCAGTAAATTCAGTATCTTGAGAGGCCTTTATAATATTATTTTTAGGTTTTTTGTGAGAAATGTCGGGTATTTGCTGCAATGCACTGGCCGGATCACAACTGCGCAACAGCTGTTTAAGAAGCTGGCTTTCCTCCATCTCGTTAAGTTCAGATATTGGGTGGTCCACTCCCAGTTTACGCTGCAACACGGCCCGAAGTTGGGCCAGGTTATCGAAGCTTGCCAGCTGTACCACACCATGACTGTTGGCAATTTCCTGCCAAAAATATCGAAGTGCTGAAACTAACTGCAAGCGAACTGCACTGCGCAACGCCGGGCTGTCACCCGCGGCCAGCAATTCTCTGGCATAGGCCAGTTCGCGATTGCACAAGCTTGTAGCCGACATAGCACTAACACCTGATCGATGCGAAAGTCACTCTAACCTGTTTTCTTGCTGCTTGTTTTTTTGGCTGTTTTTTTCTTGCTAGCCGCTGACTTCTTGCGCGTGGTTTTCTTTAGTGTTGACTTTTTAGCCGCTTTCTTACGCTTGGGTGCCGGCAGCTTTTCTTGCCAACTTCCATCCACGTAATAGGCCTGCCAACCAGTGGCTTTACTGTCCGATTCAGTCATCAGGTATTGCTCTTTGGTTTTACGACTGTAACGAACCATGGCAGGGTTACCTTGCCTATCTTCGGTTGGACCGCTAAAAAGGAAGCCATACTTGGGGTCAATGGCGTCTTTATGCGGAAGAATTTCCTTCAATAGCGGCGCACGTGTCTCGCGGTTTTTTGGAAACTGGCTTGCCGCAAGGAAAATTCCGGCCGCACCATCACGCAGAACGTAATAATCTTCGACTTTCTGGCATTCCAGCTCGGGCATTGGCACCGGGTCCATCTTGGGTGGTGCTGCTTCCCCATTTCTCAGCAGTTTGCGAGTATTTTTGCAATCGTCGCTGGTACAGCCAAAATATTTGCCAAAACGTCCCGTTTTGAGTTGCATCTCAGCAGCGCATTTGTCGCACTCAATAATCGGGCCGTCGTAGCCCTTGATTTTGTAACTGCCTTTCTCAATTTCAGAGCCGGTGCAATCCGGGTTGTTGCCACACACGTGCAACTTGGTGCTTTCGTCCACCAGATAACTGTCCATCGCGGTGTCGCACTTCGCACAACGATGGCGCTTTCTAAGTAAAATGGATTCCTGCTCGCTGTCGTCGTCTTCTTCGGCGCTGACTACTTCGTCACCGTGCACCAGATTAACCGTTTTCTTACAACGTTCTTTCGGTGGCAGAGCATAACCCGAGCACCCAAGGAACACACCGGTGCTGGCTGTACGCACCTGCATGGGCCTACCGCAATCGCCACACTTTAAATTGACTTCTACCGGCAGGTTGGCCCGCATGCCATCTTCGTCGTTGGCTGCGTCCAGTTGGGTTAGAAAGTCGGTGTAAAACTCATCCAGCAGACCTTTCCAGTCTCGTTCACCGTTTGCTACATCGTCCAGCGCTTCTTCCATATTGGCCGTAAAGCTGTAGTCCATAAGCTCTTTGAAATTCTCCGCCAAACGGTCGGTAACAATTTCGCCCATCTTTTCGGCGTAAAACCGTCGGCTTTCAACTCGCGCATATCCACGATCCTGAATCGTAGAAATAATCGCGGCGTAGGTAGAAGGTCGCCCTATACCTTGCTTTTCAAGCTCTTTAACCAGGCTTGCTTCCGTATAACGAGGTGTGGGCTTGGTGAAGTGCTGGCTTGGCACCAGCTCTTTCAGGGTTAAGGTGTCGCCCGCTTTCAGGTCAGGAATAACCACCTGATCTTCTTTCTTGCTTTGCGGTGGCTGCACTTTCATAAAGCCATCAAATTGAATAACCCGGCCATTTACCCAGAGTTCGTAATCGGCTGCTGATACGATAAGTTTGCTGCTCAGAAAGCGCGCCGGTGGCATTTGACAGGCCACAAACTGCCGCCAAATCAGCTCGTATAATCGCTGAGCGTCACGATCAACACCTTGCAGCTGTGAGGCTTTCATAGACACGTCAGACGGCCGTATCGCTTCGTGCGCCTCCTGTGCGCCTTCTCTGCTGCCATAGCTATTCGGCGAATCCGGCAAATACTTTTTGCCGAACTCATCGCGAATATAGTCTCGACAATTACTTACCGCTTCGGCACTCAAGTTGGTGGAATCGGTTCGCATGTAGGTAATGTAGCCAGCTTCATACAGTCGCTGAGCCATGGTCATGGTTTTCTTCACAGAGAAACCAAGTCTGGTGCTGGCAGCCTGCTGCAGCGTTGACGTAATATACGGCGCGCTTGGGCGACTTTGAGTTGGTTTATCTTCCCGGCTGGCTACCGTGTAGTCAGCGGGTTGTAACTCGGCCAGAACCTTGTCAATGGCTTCACGGCTACCAGGGCGAAAATTCTCCCCCTTGTGTTTTTTTACCGCCAGTTTCAAAGCGTCTTTCGCCGCTGAGTTTAAATGCGCATCCAGCTCCCAGAACTCTTCTGGTACAAACGCCCTGATTTCACGTTCACGCTCAACAATCAACTTTACCGCGACCGATTGCACCCGGCCCGCCGACAAACCTCTGGCAACCTTTGACCATAATAGTGGCGACACCATGAAGCCCACTACCCGGTCAAGGAAGCGACGCGCCTGCTGGGCATTGACTCGTTGTACATCCAGCTTTCCAGGTTTCTCAAACGCTTCCTGAATAGCGTTCTTGGTAATTTCGTTAAATATCACGCGCTTAAAGCGTTTCGGTTCACCGCCAATGACTTCTTTTAAATGCCAGGCAATCGCCTCCCCTTCGCGGTCAAGGTCAGTCGCGAGATAGACGGCATCAGCATTGGCAGCGAGTTTTTGCAGCTCATTGACCACCTTCTCCTTACCCGGCAACACATGGTAGTCAGCCTTCCAACCCTTGTCTGGATTAATACCCATGCGACGGATTAGCTGGGCTTTTGCCTTTTTCTTGCGATGCTTTTCTTTCTGCTTGGGCGTCATTTTGCGCGTTTCAGCGGCCGCTCTAGCCCGCTCTTTTGGATCAGTAGTGCCTCCAGACCCACTGGTTGGCAGGTCGCGGATGTGCCCAACGCTGGATTTTACGATGAAGTCCTTGCCAAGGTATTTGTTGATTGTGCGCGCTTTGGCCGGCGATTCGACGATGACTAGAGATTTACCCATGGGTTCCTACAACTGTGAATACGGTCCGGCAACACTGTCTGCCGGGGCGACCTGTAGCCGCCGGGGCGACATATATAAGGGCAGAAGTCCACGCGGTCAATAGCAAGGCGAAGACTCTTTTTTCCTAGAGTAGAACAATCTACGCGATTACGAGAAGCTTTTGAGCCGCAATTTTTCAGTCATCAAGTTCATTGACTTTCGTCACTGACTGCGATTTGCTCAAACCTTGGTCGTTCCTGACCGTCGACACTCACCGTCTCGCAAAACATCTCAAGCGGTCTTATCCAGTAGCCTCGCTCGCCATAAAGTGCCTGATAAACAACCATTTGCTCTTCAGTCTCTGTGTGTTTCGCCACCAGCATTACCCGATATTGTGGGCCTTTATAGTGTTGATAAATTCCTGGAGAAGGTTGTTTCATTGTATGGGTCTCGATTACAAAAGCAGCAATCTTACCGCCTTAGTCCTTTGCCTGCCTAACAGCACTAGGCTATATTTCCAAAACACTCTGCAGAATAATTCAATAAGGAGATGCCATGGCTCACTACAAGCATATTCTTGTCGGCATTGATCTCAGTGAGGAAGCACACGCGGTGGCCGGCAGAGCACATGCCCTGTCAGAATCTTTCGGGGCGCAGCTTAGTTTGCTGCATGTCATCGAACCATTAAGTTTTGCGTACGGCGGTGATATACCAATGGATTTGTCTTCCGTTCAAGAAGAAATTCAGCAGCAAGCGCATTCGCAGCTAAAAGCATTTGCGCAGCAGTATAAAGTCGCCGAGGACCATCAGCACATCACGCTGGGCCGTGCAGAGGTTGAGATACATAGGCTGGCAGAACAACAAGATGTTGATTTGGTAGTTGTTGGTAGCCATGGTCGTAGCGGCCTGGCGTTATTATTGGGTTCTACCGCAAATGGCGTATTGCACGGTGCAGGTTGCGACGTGCTGGCAGTACGAGTGCAATCCTGATCTGCACACAAAAACGCAATCATGGCTGGAGCTTTTCCATGAAGTATGCCGCGCTCATAGTCGCACTGTTATGCACATTTTCGTCCAACCAGGTTTTTGCCGCAATCGATCGCCAACAGGCCTATCAGGATCAGCGCGCTGATTACTTACGCGCCAAGCAATTAAGAAATAGCGGCAAAACCAAGCAATACCAGAAACTGAAAAAGCAGTTACGAGATTACCCGCTTTACCCTTATCTGGAATACGCAGAGCTGTCGGCAAACCTTCACAACGTCGGCAGCCGCCAAATCGATGAGTTTATTGAGACCAATAAACACCTTGCGGTGTCGCAGCGCCTACGGGCCAGATGGTTAAAGCAGTTGGGCAAAAACAACAGCTGGAAAGACTACCTCAGCTTTTATGATGACACCCTCGCTGATACACAGCTTCGGTGTTACTACCTGAGAGCTCTCCTTCAACAAAGCAAGCCTGACGAAGTCTGGCCGTTGGTACCTAGCTTGTGGGTTGCGGGTCAATCGCAACCCAAGGCCTGTGATCCATTATTTGAGCAGTGGCAGGCTGCCGGCCAGCTGACCCGAGACCATACCTGGAAGCGTTTGAAGCTTGCCATGGCAAAGAGCAATATCAGTCTGGCAACCTATCTAACGGGGCTAATGAGCGGTGAAGACAAGAAAGCGGCAGAGAAATTTTTAAGCTTCCATCGCCAACCGTCCAGAGTGAAAAAACGCGGCTTACTCAGTCCACGCTATGAGAAAGACGCTGACATAGCGCTGCACGCGATACGCAGGCTTGCACGCAGCGATACCATGTTAGCGGCGAAAAGACTCAGCGATTTAAACAGCAGCATGAAATTTAACGCGGCCGATTTAGCTGAAGCACAGAAATCACTGGCATTTCATATTCTAAGCAATCCAAGTCGGGCTGGACTGGACTGGATTCGAAAAGAACTAAAACAAGGCGTTGACCCGGATGTTGCAGTGTACGCTGCACGAATCGCCCTGGTGTTTGAGCACTGGCAGACGGTACTCGTGGCCATAGAGTACATGCCGGAATCCTTGCAAAAAACAAATCGCTGGCAGTATTGGCATGCCAAGGCCAGCATGCAGGAGAACCCTCAGCTGGATGATGTTTGGAAGCACAATGCGTTTGCGGAGCTTGCCAAACAACGCGATTACTACGGTTTTCTATCGGCCTTGTTGCTAGAGCGCAGTTTTGACTTCAATGACCACGCCATCAGTTTCAGCCCTGATTTTCAGGCTCAAATCAAGGCGATTCCCGGATTGGAAATTGCGCTGGAACTGTACGCTGCCGGCGAGCTTATTGGTGCGCGTCGTGAATGGCGCCACGCTCTGCTCGACCTGCCAGCAACTCACATGATTTCTGCGGCACATATTGCCCAGGATTGGGGCTGGGCCAGCCAGGCCGTATTAACCACGATAATGGCACGTTCCTGGGACGAGCTGAGTTTACGTTTCCCGTTGACGTACCGCGAATACATGCACCGCGGAGCGCGAATGGCAGGCATAGATTTATCATGGGCGTATGCCATCGCCCGCCAGGAAAGCGCGATGAACCCCTCGGCCACATCGCACGCAGGTGCAAAAGGATTGATGCAGTTAATGCCCGCCACTGCAAAAGAAACAGTGAAGCGAAACGCATTGCCGGTGAAAGCGCAGGACTTGCACAATGAGAAAGTGAATTCCATGATCGGCACCGCTCATCTTGGCGAATTATCTCGCTTATACGACGGCAACCGAATTCTCGCATCTGCGGCATACAATGCAGGCAAGCACAGAGCCAATGCGTGGTTAAAACGCAGCAGCCGAGCACAGTCGTTTGATGTTTGGATAGACACTATTCCGTTTAAAGAGACCCGCAACTACGTTCAAAACGTTCTTATGTTTGCCGCTATTTACGATTACCGACTGGAGAACGATGTGGAATTCATTAAAACTAACGAATGGGTGATTAATCGTTAGGTCTTGCCAGCTGCTGCTAATAGACTAGTTAGCCTCCAGGTACTCACTTAGACTAAGACTGTCGAAAGGCCAACCTAAATCGTTCGTGGTGTTTTGTACACGAACAACGGGAATGCGCAGCGCGTAACGCTCCATAAGCTGGTCGTCTTCTGAAATATCGACTTTTTCAACTAGATAGAGCTGCTTGGGCAATTCGCGCACCAGTTCTTCAGCCTGCTCGCAAAGATGGCAGTATTCAGTGCCATAAAGAATGATGGTTTTCATACCAACAATAATAACCCGCGCTGATCGCCAACGCGGGCTAAATTACTGCTGATAATGCAAGGCCAAATATTAAAACGTACATGAGGGAAGCTCCCGACGTCCTTTTCGGGAGCTTCCCCCACGCACAGGGTTTTGACACCCTCGTAGTTTCGGGCCGGTGGTCAGACCGGTCCTGAGCCGAAATCCAGGAGCTTCCTTGCCCCTTCCCACATGAATTGCCGGCTCTACAAAAGGCTATCGGCGACAATGGTTGAAGCTTTAGTATTTATTTTGCAACTCCCACGGCCGTTTTAGGGGTGTATGAGCGCCGCTATCCGCTATAGTGCGCTTGAGTTTTTCGTACCGTTTGAGGTGATGGATATTACAAAGCTGCCTGAAAAACCAGCAGTTATCATTAGCTTGCTCATTGTATTGGTCTGCGTGTGCTTGCAGGTTTTGCCTCATGACACGCAGCTAGTATTGCGCTACGACAGAGTTGCCGTAATGGACGTTGAGCTCTGGCGCTTGCTGAGTGGCCATCTCGTGCACCTAAGCTGGAATCACCTCGCCTTAAATATTGCCGGCCTGGTATTACTGTCGTTGTTATTTGAAACTGCCTGGCAGGCTAAAGATATTGTGTTGGGAGGTTTGTTCTCTGCACTATTAATCAGCTTGGGAATCTACCTGCTTTTTCCAGGCATAGGCTGGTATGTAGGTCTATCAGGCGTGCTGCACGCTTGGTTCGCAACCGCCTGTATCCGTTTATGGTCCGGTCAGCCTCGTTTCGCGAGGATACTGACAATGGGTTTGATTGCCAAGCTGGTGTTTGAGAATGTTGCAACAACGGTTACGGATTCTGATTGGCTGGGTGGCGAGGTGATAGAGCAAGCCCACTGGCTGGGAGCCAGCAGTGGGCTATTGTATACACTACTCTACAAAGTTATTGTCGAGCGATTACCTAAACACACCTGACTCGGGCATGGTCACCCCGGCCACTGATGAGCTCATCAGTGCGTCAAAATGTGCCAGCTTGGCGTCTATAATCATTTGCCCTACGTCGCGCTCGGGCAGGTTTTCACGGGCTTTAAGCAAAGACTCTCTGGCCAGCATCATATAACTGGTCGCCAGGTTGTAATGCGACTTGGCACCGTCTGATTCTGATCCGGCCGCTGTTTGATAGGCATCAATAGCACCTTGATAGTTGTTTTGGCGCAACCGCATATTGCCAGTGCGCAACCAGGCAGTGCTGTTATCCGGTACGGCTTCTGCTATTGCCTGATAGTGTGCCTCAGCAGTCTGCCAATCGCCTTGCAGGTAGGCCAGATCGGCCTGCGTCTGCAGGTCTTGGCTGGTGGTTAGGGTTGGATTCGAGCTACATGCCGCCACCAGTGCCGCTGCGACTCCAATGCTCAATCGTTTACCAAGTCCAAGTGACCTTGCCATCTGTACCGCCCTCTTAAGATATTGTTGATTCGATATGTGATCATTTTTTAATCTATCGAGGTAGTTGTAAAGGGCTGAACTGTCAATCTATCTGCGCTCAAAGTGAGCACGGCATCACAAAGGTGGAAATAACCATAATTAGCACCAACTTGAGCTTTTAATTTCTTTTAATTTCAGTGAGTTAGAATGCGCATCAAACACGAATTCCAGCCGATACCGCTGGTCTGACAAGTCACGTCAGGTTTGTCTGGCCGACGAACAGCAGCTTATTGCAGACGTTCAGCGATTGCTTCGGCCGTTTGCCGCGCTGTCAGACCTTGCGTGTCGATACTGATTTCAGCGTAGCGCTGATACAAAGGCAGCCGTTCGGCCAACAGGCTTTCAAAGTTTTGCCCGGGCTTTCTTGCCAAGCCGCGTTGGTCTGCATTTGCCAGTCGGCCCAGCAGCGTTGCTGCTGATACCTTGAGGTATACAATGTGGCCACGCGATGCTAAATGTTGCATAGCTGTGTCACTGTAAACCACGCTGCCACCGGTTGCCAGCACGCAGCCATCAGGGTCGATTCCCAGCAACACCTGCTCTTCAATGTGCTTGAAGGCTGTATAGCCTTGGCAGTCAACGATGGCTTGCAAACTCGCCCCTTGCTGTTGCTCAATGCAATTATCAGAATCAACGAATTCGCAGCCGAGCAACTTTGCCAGCAGCTTTCCGATTGTGGATTTCCCTGCGGCGGGCATCCCTATCAGCACAATGCCTTTTGACATTAGCAATTCATCATTTATAGCAACACTCTATATTGTAGTCTTGTCCACAGGTCACAGCGGAGAGAGTCATGAAAACGAACGCGATAGTAATCAACGATGGTAAGCCTGACTACGTTCAGGCCGACATTGATGAGTCCGCTGGCGTCACGGTCCAGGTTGTGAGCAGTTCAATATGTGGCTCTGACCTGCATTTGATGGATTTGCGTTGGCTTGAAGGGCAAACACCGGGGCACGAGTTTGCGGGTTTTGCTCCGAATGGAAAGGCGGTTGCGGTTGAACCTGTCATTGGCTGCGGCAGTTGCCACTACTGCGATGATGGGCACCTAAGCCACTGTGAGCACGGTGCGCAGTATCTGGGCGTGATGCTTGCTGGTGGGATGGCAGAGTATGTGATTGTGCCTCCGGAGCGTTTGGTTGAGCTACCATCGGGGCTGGATCCGCGGGAGGCGTGTTTGGTGGAACCGGTCGCAATAGCGCTCTGGGGGCTGGATCGATTCCCTGGAGCGGCCAGGCGACAGCGACGATGCCTTGTGATTGGTGCGGGTCCGATTGGTCTTGCGGCAGCGGCGGCTTGTGTTTCACGGGGTTTGCAATGCGACATACTGGCACGTTACGAACACCAGCAAGTGGCTGCGAGTCGCCTGGGGGCAAACCCGCATACCGATGCAAAAGATCTGGGCTCATATGGCCTGGTTATTGACGCTATTGGCAGCACGGAGTCTATGCGCCAGGCGGTGCAGAGTTGTGCGCCTATGGCGAGTGTCAGTTTGTTGGGAACGCCGTGGAATGGGGTTGAGTTTGACCAGGGTTTGCAGATGAAAGAAATTAATATTCTGCCGGCCACCAGTTATAAATGCACATCACCGGGTCGTACGTTTGATGAAGCGGCTAAGCTACTGCTTGAGCAGCCGGAACTGAGCAAGGCTATGATCAGTCACCGCTTTCCGCTTGAGGCCGGTGTTGAGGCGTTTGATACGGCGGCTAATCGTTCGGAGGGGGCGATTAAAGTAGCTTTTGAGATGCCCGTCTAGTCCGGCTTTGGATGTAACGTGGGCTAGCGAGACACGACGGACCCAAAGCACTCGCTGCGCTCGCGGGGCCAGCTTTAAACCCGTCCATGGGGGCTTGTGTTCGAGGTCCCTCTCTCACACAGTCTCGCTAACCCACATTACACCCAAAGCCTCCGCTGTGAGACTTCGCTCAGTTTATTTTTCTCCACTACAGCGACATGCTTTCGGCTTCGAACTAGCTGTCTAGAAGAGGTAAAGCAAGCTTCGCCACATCCAAGAGCTCAGCGTCTATAGCCTCACGCGCATTCAACAGTGAGTGGATCATCATGGGTGACCAGAAACGCTTTACGTGCGCCGCCACCATGTCAGCCGCTTTTTGTTCATCACGACCGGCACCCAGGTTTCGGGCAATGTCATTGAACATTTTCAGATTGTGTTGCACTTCACGGGAAATGTGTTCGCTCACGACAAAATAACTCCTTTGGCGTCGGTATAAAGGGTAATTCGGTGCTCACTCAACCGGCCCGCCAGGCTTATGTTGTGCTTGTTAGCAAGATCTACCGCAAGTGTTGACGGGGCTGACGCAGCGACAATGTTAGAGATGCCGATTACGGCGGCCTTCTGTACAATTTCGAAGCTGATACGGCTGGATAACAGCAGGAAGCCTTCGCCTGGGTTCCAGTCTTCTTTCACCATGGCGCCAACTACTTTGTCAACGGCGTTATGACGACCAAGATCTTCGCGAACGCACTCAATATTGCCATCGGGTTTGCACCATGCGGCTGCATGAATGGCGCCTGTTGAGGCGCGCATGGTTTGCAAAGATTCGAATTGTGCCAATGCGTTGTGCACGCTTGCCAGCGCGACTGGCTGTAATGCTTCTGAATTAGCAGACAGTTGGGCGACTGGTTTCTGCACGTCTTGCAAAGACTCTGCTCCACACAGGCCACAGCCAGACACACCAGCCAGACTTCGTCGCCTGTGCTTGAGGGCGGCAAAGCGTTGTGAGGCTATGTCCATATCCAGCTGAATGCCTGCATCCATCTCATCAACTGACAGCGAGTACATTTCTGCAGGGCCGCACAATACGCCTTCACTGAGGCTAAAACCCAGGGCGAAATCGGCAAGATTCATCGGGCTGGCCATCATGACTGCGTGGGAGATACCGTTGTAGACGAAGGCGATGGCGGTTTCTGTGGCCAGTTCATCTTCGACTTGCTGTTGTGCGCCGTCTTTCCAACGTTGCACCAGCCGTCGCTGCTGGCCGCCCAGCAGTGATTCGGAGCTATCCGGACTCACAGTCTGTTGTGGTCCGCTTTTCGTCACGGTGCTGCCTGAGCGCTGTGTAAATGATCCAGTTGCCGCCTGGAGAATGCCTGGTGTTGGGCTTGCCAGTCCGAGGGCGAACTCACTTTTTCAAGCTGAACGGCCGTGACCTTGTATTCCGGACAGTTGGTCGCCCAATCCGAGTTATCGGTGGTAATCACGTTTGCGCCACTTTCCGGGTGGTGGAAGGTGGTATAAACAACGCCTGGCTGAATCAACTCAGTGACATTGGCTCGCAAGACCGTCTTGCCGGCACGGCTGCTAATACCGACCCAATCATCCTGCACAATGCCACGCTCATCGGCATCATGTGGATGAATCTCTACCACATCTTCAGCGTGCCATTGGCTGTTCTCGGTTCGCCGCGTTTGTGCGCCTACGTTGTATTGACTGAGTATGCGCCCGGTAGTCAGCAGCAGAGGAAATCGTCGTGAGGCTCTTTCTTCGGTAGCAACGTATTCAGTAATGGCCAGCTGGCCTTTACCGATGGGGAAGGATTCTTCGTGCATGATCGGCGTGCCTTCTGGAAACTCATCATTACAAGGCCATTGAATACTGCCGAGTTCATCGAGCTTGGCGTAACTAACGCCATGGAAGGTGGGTGTCAGCGCAGCAATCTCATCCATTATTTGTGCAGGATGCGTGTAATTCATGTTGTAGCCCATGGCATTACTCAGTGCTACGGTTATTTCCCAATCGGCCTTGCCCGACGCCGGCGTCATTACCCTGCGTACGCGATTAATTCTGCGTTCGGCGTTGGTAAACGTACCGTCTTTTTCAAGGAACGTTGAGCCCGGCAAAAAGACATGCGCAAACTTGGCCGTTTCATTCAGAAACAGATCCTGAACAATCAGGCATTCCATTGAACGCAGGGCTTGTTCTACGTGATGGGTATTCGGGTCAGATTGGGCAATGTCTTCTCCCTGACAATACAAGCCCTTGAAGCTTCCATTAATTGCCGCATCAAACATATTTGGTATGCGAAGTCCGGGGCGATTGTCCAATGACACTTGCCAGGCGTTTTCCAGCAAGTGGCGTGTGTTGTCATCAGAAACATGCCGGTAACCGGGGAACTCGTGCGGGAAGGAACCCATGTCGCAGGAGCCTTGCACGTTGTTCTGGCCTCTAAGCGGGTTTACACCTACGCCTTCACGGCCAATATTGCCCGTGGACAAGGCAAGGTTAGCAATACCCATTACAGTGGTTGAGCCCTGACTGTGTTCGGTCACGCCCAGTCCGTAGTAAATGGCCGCGTTACCGCCAGTAGCAAATAAGCGTGCCGCTTCTATCAAGTCTTTTGCTGGAACGCCGGTAATACTCTCGGTGTGCTCTGGCGAGTTATCTTCTCTGGCAATAAACTCAAGCCAGGCGTCTGCCGCTGCCTGATCACATCGCGAGTTCATAAAATCTCTATCCATCAAATTCTCACGCACCACTACGTGCGCCATGGCATTGATGAAGGCAACGTTAGTACCGGGTTTAACCGGCAGATGGTAGGCCGCTTCAATATGCGGTGAGCGAACCAGTTCAATGGCTCTTGGATCAGCGACGATAAGTTTAGCGCCAGCGCGCAAGCGTCTTTTCAGTTGCGAGCCAAATACAGGATGTGCCTGCGTTGGGTTGGCGCCCATGACCATGATCACATCGGCTTTCTGCACTGAGTCGAACGTTTGGGTACCTGCAGATTCTCCCAGTGTAGCCTTAAGACCAAAGCCGGTTGGTGAATGACATACGCGCGCGCAAGTGTCGACATTATTGGTACCAAAGCCGGCACGCACCAGCTTCTGCACCAGATAAGTTTCTTCATTGCTGCAACGTGAGGATGTAATTGCACCGATGCTTTCCGCACCATAGGTATCTTGCAATGACTTGAGCTTGTTGACCGTGAACGCAATGGCCTCGTCCCAATCAACCGAACGCCAATCCTCGTCAATACTGTCACGCACCAATGGCGTGGTTATGCGATCCGGGTGACTGGCATAGGAAAATGCAAAACGCCCTTTTACACAGCTGTGCCCCTGGTTCGCTTTGCCACCTTTGTAAGGCACCATACGCACCAATTGCTCGCCGCGCATTTCGGCCTTGAATGAGCAGCCCACACCGCAATAGGCGCAAGTGGTAACCACTGAGCGCTTGGGTTGGCCTATGGACAGCACTTCTTTTTCCACCAGTGTCGCGGTCGGGCAGGCCTGAACACAGGCACCACAAGACACGCAGTCCGAATCCATGAAATTCGTGTCTTGACCGGCGGCAACTTTGGAATCAAAACCTCTACCGTCAATGGTTAAGGCAAGCGTACCCTGCACCTCATCGCAGGCTCGCACGCAGCGCGAGCAAACAATGCACTTACCGGGGTCAAAACTGAAATACGGATTGCTTTCGTCTTTCACTGAATCGAGGTGGTTAGAGCCATCGAAGCCATAACGGACATCGCGCAAACCGACTACGCCCGCCATGTCTTGCAACTCACAATCACCATTTGCGGCACACGTCAGGCAATCTAACGGGTGATCTGAAATATACAGCTCCATAACGTTGCGGCGTAAGCGCTGCAGTGATTCGTTCTGACTGTGAACCACCATATCTTGCGCAACCGGTGTGGTGCACGAGGCAGGTTTACCACGCATGCCTTCGATATCCACCATGCACAAGCGACAAGATCCAAAAGCTTGCAGAGAATCGGTTGCGCACAATTTTGGAATCGTAATGCCCGCACTGGCTGCCGCTCTGAGTACCGAAGTGCCTTCGGGTACTTGCACTGATACGCCGTCGATGGTGAGGCTTACCATAGTGTCTGAGCTGACAGCAGGCGTACCCAGATCAACTTCAGGAACCATGCCATTGGGCGACGGGTTTATACTGCTGGGATCATAATATTCAAGCATGGTTTTCACCTCCGAAATCTTCGGGGAAATGGCGCACGGCGCTGGTGACCGGGAATGGTGTTAATCCGCCCATTGCGCATAGAGAGGCGTCTCGCATTGTTTCACAAAGTTCGTCCAGTAGTATGAGATTAGACTCACGATCTTCATTGGCACGAATTTTCTCAAGGGTTTCGACGCCGCGCACAGAACCTATTCTGCAGGGTGTGCACTTGCCGCAGGATTCCACCGCGCAGAACTGCATTGCAAACTGGGCTTGATCAAGCATATCGACCGTATCATCAAATACAACGATACCGCCGTGGCCCAGCATGCCGCCGATCTCTGCCAGCGCCTCATAGTCCAGTACAGCATCCCAGTTTGACTCAGGAATATACGCACCCAAAGGGCCGCCAATTTGTACGGCTTTTGCGGGTCTGCCACTGAGAGTGCCGCCGCCGTAGTCAAAAATGATCTCGTTGATGCTGACACCGAAGGGCAATTCGAACAAACCACCCCGACGCACGTTGCCAGCTAATTGTACCGGTAAGGTTCCGCGTGAACGCCCAACTCCAAAATCGCGATAATACTCAGCACCTTTGGCCAGTATCACCGGCGCGGATGCCAGTGTGATCACGTTGTTCACCACGGTGGGTTGGCCAAACAAACCCTCCAGTGCCGGCAGTGGCGGTTTTGCGCGTACCATGCCACGTTTGCCCTCCAGACTGTCCAGCAATGAGGTTTCTTCACCACAAATATAGGCACCGGCACCCAGGCGAACTTCTATGTCAAAGTGCTTGTTGGAACCACAGATGTTCTGACCCAGGTAATTACGCTCTCGCGCAATATCGATAGCCTTCAGTAATGTTGTATGCGCTATGGGGTATTCAGAGCGCAAATAAATGTAGCCTTGCTCTGCACCGGTAGCAATGCCAGCAATGGTCATGCCTTCTAACAAACAAAATGGATCGCCTTCCATTAGCAAGCGATCAGCAAAAGTGCCGCTGTCTCCTTCGTCGGCGTTGCACACTATATATTTGCCCTTGCCGATAGGGTGAGAGTTGCTTGTTGCATTCAGTACTGTTTGCCACTTTATCCCCGCGGGGAAAGCAGCACCTCCGCGCCCTCTAAGACCGGAATCAGTAATCGCTGTAACAATGTCTTGCGCCGACATCTTTAGCGCAGTTTCCAGACCTTGGTAGCCGTTGTTAGCGAGATAGTCATCAAGCGATACCGGGTTAATCAAACCCACTCTGGCAAACGTGAGTCGTTGTTGTTGCGCAAACAATGGCAGATCATCAATTGCGCCCAACGCCAGCTCATGCTCGCTGCCTGACTCGCTAACGCTGTGCATAACACTCGCAACATCAGCGACGGTCATTGGACCAAACCCGATGCGACCCGTGCCTTGATCAATTTCCACCAATGGCTCAAGCCAGGTCAAACCCCTTGAACCATTGCGTACCAGGTTCAGGCTTATTCCTTCCGACGCACAATGCTGCTCAATCGCGGTGGCAACGTCATCGGCGCCAAGCGCTATTGCGGACGCATCCGCAGGTACGTAGGCTGTGATTGAATTAGCCATGGTCTGCACCCTCAGTTGCTTCGCAAGCGTCGATCAGCTCGCCAAGGCTATGTTCATCGAGCCTTGCCTTTAACTGACCGTCTATCATGGCAGCCGGCGCACAGGCGCATAAGCCCAGACAATAAACAGACTCCAACTTCACTGCACTCGCGTTCTCATCAATCTTGGCTCCAAGGCGCTGCTCGGCAAAGCTTTGTAATTCTCTGGCACCCATAGCCTGGCAAGCCTCAGCTCGACATAACTTGATTGTATGGGTGGCGGCCGGTTGGGTCTTAAAATCATGGTAAAAGCTGATCACACCATGAACCTCTGCAACCGACAGGTTCAGAATGTTGGCTATCTCTGGCACATCATCGCTTGGTATGTAGCCCAGGCCATTCTGAACCGACCACAGCGCCGGCATCAAACCACCAGGCACGCCTTGCCAGGATTCCACTAATTTGGAAACGCTTTCTCTTGTCTGACTCATACGCCCTGCACTCTTTTCAATAGCGTGTATTGTAGCGCTAATTGCCTAATTTCAAGACTGTGTATTATGCGCCAAGGCGGAATTGCGTCACTCAATGTCGTCGTGGGAACCTTTCAAGGATTCTGCCCTTGACACAGGCATTTGCGCAGTCACAATGCGCGTTTTCAGCTCCATCGAGAACATGCAATGGCAACAATCATAGACGGTAAGGCATTCGCCAATAAGGTCAGCGAAAACCTGACTGAAGAAGTGAAACAACTGCAGGCTGAGCATGGTCTCCGCCCTTGCATTGCGGTGGTTTTGGTTGGCGAAGATCCGGCAAGCCAAGTGTATGTGCGCAACAAAATCAAACGCTGCGAAGAGTTGGATATCGAATCTCGAGAGCATCGCCTGGATGATACTACCAGCCAGGCAGAACTACTCTCTCTGATAGATGAGCTTAATAACGACAGCAGCGTTCATGGCATATTGGTTCAGCTGCCCGTTCCGGATCAAATTGATGACTCGGCGGTGATTAATGCAATTGCCGCGCATAAAGACGTTGATGGGTTCAATGTGGAAAACGTGGGTGCTTTGTCTACTGGCAACAACTTGCTCGTTCCATGTACCCCGCTTGGTTCATTAATGATGCTGGAAGATCAGTTGGGCGATCTCAGCGGCTTGAACGCGGTGGTTGTTGGGCGTTCCAATATCGTTGGCAAGCCAATGGCAAACCTGTTGTTACAGAAGCACTGCACTGTCACCATCGCGCACTCGCGCACTAAAGACCTTGCCGATGTGTGCCGTCAGGCTGACATTCTGGTGGCTGCCGTAGGCAGACCGCACTTTATTCAGGGAGATTGGGTAAAACCCGGTGCAACAGTCATTGATGTAGGCATTAACCGCATTGACGACAATGGCAAATCCCGCCTTGTCGGCGATGTCGATTTTGACGCGGCCAAAGACAATGCCGGCGCCATCACTCCGGTACCGGGTGGTGTAGGACCGATGACTATCGCCTGCTTAATGCACAATACCGTGCGAGCGGCCAAGCAGCAAAACGGACTGGCATAAAAAACATCGTTTCTGTAGAAAATTGCCACGGATGCTGACTGGACAAAGCCCGCGGCAATAAACTACTGTTCATGCAACCAGTTACTGTATATATTATCAGTAATCCAGAGCATGACAGACGATGAACGCCATTACCGCAAACGCACTTCCCTATCTTGAGTCGCTAAATCAGCAACAACGCGAGGCTGTAGTAGCTGACAACCACCCGTTACTGGTCATTGCCGGGGCGGGAACAGGCAAAACCACCACGCTTGCGCACCGGGTGGCCCATCTGGTGATCAATGGCACGCCAAGTGAGCGAATATTGTTACTCACTTTTACTCGGCGAGCAGCTACTGAGATGATCAGGCGCGCGGAAGGTATTGTTCGACAATGCAAAGCCAAGTCGACAGAATCAGCTAGCGCTGTTGGTCATTTCGAATGGGCCGGCACTTTCCACAGCGTTGCCAATCGATTACTTAGACGTTACGCCCACACAGTTGGTTTGGAGCCCTCTTTTTCGGTGCTTGATCGCGGTGACTCCGCTGACCTGATGGATGTTGCGCGCCAGGAACTGAAACTGGCCAGCCTGGCCAAACGCTTTCCCAAAAAAGACGCCTGTCTGGCTATCTACTCGCGACGGGTCAATTCTCAGGAACCATTGGCTGACTGTCTTAGAAAAGCTTTCCCCTGGTGCATTGACTGGCAAGCGGAATTGACTCTGCTGTTCCGCCGCTATATTGAGTTGAAACAGCGCCATCAGTGCCTGGATTACGATGATTTACTGCTGTATTGGTACCATCTTGTCCAGGACCAGGAAATTGCGGCCGAAATCGGTGATTTTTTTGACCACGTACTGATTGACGAATACCAGGACACCAATGCATTGCAGGCCGGCATCTTGTCAGCGATGAAACCCGCGGGTAAAGGCGTTACCGCAGTCGGTGACGATGCACAATCAATTTACTCGTTCCGTGCAGCCAGCGTAGACAATATTCTGAACTTTCCTGAAACCTTCGACCCGCCAGCTCGCATTGTGAGTTTGGAACACAACTATCGGTCTGTACAAACAGTGCTGGACAGCTCAAATCAGCTGATGGCGGAGTCGGCGCGCAGCTACCAAAAAAACCTACACTCATCCAAGAGCTCTCAACAAAAGCCGTTTTACGTTACTACAGAAGACGTCGATTCCGAATGCGATTACATTGTTAGCCAGGTTCTGACCGCTAGAGAGGCAGGCCAGCAATTAAAAGACCAGGCCGTATTGTTCAGAAATTCTCACCACAGTGACCGGCTGGAGGTGGAGTTGTTGCGGCGCAACATTCCGTTCGTAAAATACGGTGGTTTAAAGTTTCTGGAAGCGGCTCACATTAAGGACTTGTTAGCCATATTAAAATGGGCTGACAATCCCAAGAACCAACCGGCGGCCTACCGTGTTTTGCAAATACTGCCTGGTGTTGGACCAGCTAGTGCAGCGAAAAGTTTCGATGCTTTGGCATTAGCCGCCTACAACTGGGAAGCGTTGCGCGGACACACCCCGCCCAGAGCAGCTGCTGAAGACTGGCCCGCATTATGTGAACTCATGTGCACGCTGGCTAACAACCCAGGCGGGGATAACCCCTCTTGGCAGTCACAACTTTCTGCCGTCAGAAACTGGTATGAACCACAATTGCAACGCTTGTATGAGTCGGCAGAACAACGAGAGAGTGACCTGGATCAACTTGAATTGATTTCCGCCAAATACCCCAGTCGGGAACGATTTGTCACCGAACTTACTCTGGACCCGCCATCAGCCACTGGAGACAACGCCGGTGATGCGCTGGTTGACGAAGATTATTTGATTTTATCCACGGTTCATTCCGCCAAAGGTCAGGAATGGAAATCAGTCTACGTATTAAATGTTACCGACGGCAACTTTCCCAATGAGTTTGCCACTGGCGACGCCGAGCAAACAGAGGAAGAACGACGGTTAATGTATGTGGCCATGACCCGCGCAAAAGACAACCTGCATTTAAGCGCACCATTACGTTTTGACGTTACCCAGCAGCACCGACATGGAGACAAGCATGTATACGGCTCTCGTAGCCGTTTTGTCAGTGATGAGCTGTTAGCGACCATGACCCAGCGCTGGCATGGAAACCCGCAGTCAGATAGTTCAAGACTTCAACCAAGAACCAATAAAA
>CAYGSL010000030.1:0-56761 GCA_964352475.1 uncultured Pseudomonadales bacterium
GAGCGAGACATGGGCCGGTCTGACAAGTCATTAAATCAAGCGATACGAGCCAACAAGCCGTCGTTTAGTGAAAGGCTAACCCGGGAGAATATTCTATGAATAAGCAACATGATGGAAATTGCTTTTGTGGAGCGGTGCAGATTCGGGTTTCAGGCGAGCCAGATGCCATGTCGTATTGTCATTGCACATCCTGCCGTTCGTGGTCAGGAAGTCCCGTTGGTACATCCACCCTATGGAAGGCAGATTCAGTTGAAATAGTCGCCGGTGAGGAACACATTAACACGTTTCAAAAAACGCCGGAAAGCATAAGCTATCGGCAGTACTGTGCGCGGTGTGGTGGTCATCTAATGATTAATCATCCTGACTTTGGATTAACAGACGTTTTTGCTGCGACAATCCCTACTCTGGAATTCGCGCCTACTATTCATGTTAACTATTTGGAGGCTGTGCTTCCAATGTCTGATGGCCTGCCAAAATACGAAGATTTTCCAAGCGAATTTGGAGGGTCGGGTAAGTTGGTTTCCGAATAGCGAATATACATTGCGCTATTTGTGTGTTTAGAGGTGCGCAAGTAGTGTATTTCAATAGGGATTCAGGCGTATGATTGAGTTACTTTCAGCAATATCCCGGAAATACACTTGGCTTCGTAGCCTAGGTATTGTGTTAGGCGTGGCGTCAGGCGGTGTTCTTGTATTTTCCTTGCTAAAGGCGGGTGCAGCAGATCGTTATTTGATTCCCGGCGTCATTGCTTTTATTTGGTCACTGTTACTGGTGGTGCTATCCATAACGTTTCCAAATTTGCCGCCCAGACCGCGTTCGGAACAAAAATTACTGGTGAGAATAAAGCTGCGGCTCAGGCGGTTAGTCTTTTATACCATCGGCATAGTATTTATCGTGCTCACTGTTGCTACGGTATCTCTGAGCTTTAAAATGTTCGGTGTTTGGCGTGCCGAATTTTACTGATAATAGGAGCAGCGGCAACAGTCATAGCCTGGGCATTGAATGAAGATAGAAATTTTGCAGTTTGCTGTTTCTGATAGCTATTCTCTGGCCTTCGGCTAGAATTCGTGTGACTGATGCAAGTACCTAAAATGAAAGCCTGGAGAGTTTGATGGACGTATCCATAACCTATTGCGCGCAGTGAAACTATAAACCCAGGGCGGTCAGTTTGGCAGCCGAAGTACATCGTGCGCTTAATATCGAGTGCACGCTGGTTGCCAAAGGCCGTGGTATTTTTGATGTGAGTGTGGATGGCACAATTATTTATTCCAAGTATGAAACAGGCTGTTATCCTGAGGCGGCCGAGATTGTAGAAGTGATTCGGACGTTAGGTGGGCATTCAAGGTAAGAATGGCAACACACACCTTATCACAGGAGGCTTTATGAGCAGGCTTATCGAAGTACTGTCAGACAACAGTGATTTTCTAATAGCCGCAGGCATATTCGACATAATTCTGATTATTCTTCTGGATTTCCCAAGTAAGGTCATGGGCGGCTGGAGTACTATCATCGCCCAGAACAACTACAAGGGTTCATCGGGTATTTTTCTGTTGGTGTTTTTGATAGGCGCGATTGTTGTGCATGGCTTTCTGTTTTATCGTCTTCGCGCTTCCTGGAAACAAGCGCGTGCGCCACTGCAATGAAAACACAGCAAGCCATGCTTAGCGAAAAATACGCGCTAGCGTTAAGGGTTCAGGCCTTGTACGCCTTATTGTGTATTGTTTGGAATGGTGTGGTTATCGGGCAGGTTCAGATGGGGATTCAAGCCATTGGGCCAACTGGCTCCATGGTGGTGATTACCGGTGCCGTGATTCTGGTGATTCTATTGGCCTATTGTTTACAGGCAGGCTGGGAAGCGGCGTACATACTGTTGGCGGCTTTGGTGTTCTTATTGGCTTTTTCTGCGGTTTGGTCAAGTGTGACCGGCAGCTCTGAGGCGTGGCCATCCGAATTTTGGCAGGTGGCGGGTCTTTCCATCAATGGTTTCGGCGTTGCTAGTTTTGTCGTAGTGGCGATGTTATTTATTCGTGGACAAAGAGATAGGGGTTGACGAATCTCGCGATTCTTATTTGCGCAAGCGTGGGGAGGTAACTGGTGAGCAGTAACGCATACGGCTGCGCTTTGTGAGCGGCATTGACAATCTTAATGAACTGCTGGCGTCTATGTCACCGGTCATCCAGGATGGTGAATTCGTATTTTGTACTGTGCCAGGTAATGTTGTTGTCGATAAGGCCTTAAGCCCGGTAGCCACAGTGCGCGAGCGAGAAGGTCTTACATTGGTTCTTCCCGTGGCTGAAGCGGAACAAGCCGGACTTGCTTATGACGGTAAATATCGTCAGATTACTTTGGAAGTACATTCCAGTCTTAGTGCCGTTGGCCTGACAGCAGCGTTTGCCACCAAGCTGACCGAGTATGGGATTAGCGCCAATGTGATCGCTGGCTATTACCATGATCACATTTTTGTACAAACCGAAAACGCCAAACAAGCGCTGCATTCGCTGCATGAACTTAGTCAGCATTCTCGCTCAGATTAGCTAGAACCTGCCGCATTCGTTCGCGGCCATTGCTTGAGCCATACAAAGTGCTTCGTGTTAGGCAAGAAACTCCGCTCGTGTTCTGTCGTTAGACTTAAACTCGCCACCCAATGCTGTAGTCTCAGTTTCAGAGTTTACGTCCATTACACCGCGGGCTTTTACACAATAATGTGCCGCTTGAATACTAACGGCTACGTCTTCAGTTTCAAGAATGGTCTGCAGTGCAACCAGTATCTGTTGGGTTAAACGCTCCTGAACTTGCGGACGCTTCGCGAAAAAATGAACGATGCGATTTATCTTGGACAAGCCGATAATTCGATTACCCGGGATGTAAGCTACTTTTGCCGTACCGTCTATGGTCACAAAATGGTGCTCGCAGGTACTCAGTACGCTTATGTCTCTAACCTTTACCATTTCTTCCACACCCATCTTGTTTTCAATAACGCTCAACTTTGGGAAGTTCTGATAATCCAGACCGCCGAATAACTCGTGCACGTACATTTTGGCAATGCGATGGGGTGTTTCCTGCAAGCTGTCGTCTTCCAGGTTCAAGCCCAGCGCGGCCATTACCTCGGTCATATGGCCGCGAATCAGCTCGTATTTTTGCTCATTGCTCAAGCCATTATCAATGCGTGGCGTTTCAAGGCCACGCTCAAGTAATTGTGTCTGTACAGCAATTGCATCTTCAGAAATCATTGTTAGTCCTGGCAGCGTGTTTACCGCTCTCTATTTACATTGGTCGTTGGCATTACGCCGTCGCTGTGCGGCCGGATCACAAAACGTGTTGCGTAGCACTTAGCGAACGTTTTGTAGCCTTCTAACTGATCTGAACGCTTAAACGCCGCGTAGCTTGCTGTTCTTGATTCATCGAACCGAAAACGGTTGGGAAAAAGCTATGATTGAACGAAATTTGGGGAATGTTGAACGAGTTGCACGGCTGATATTTGGTATTGGCCTGGCGCTCTGGTTGTGGCAGCAACCCGCTTATACTATTGCTGATCTTATGGCTGGGGTGGTGGCGTTGTTTTTAATACTAAACGGCATTTTCTCGCGCTGTTATCTTTGGTACGTACTGGATATCAGTACTTCCGGGGCAGAGCCCAGTCGCCAAGCTTGCCAATAAAGCCAACACACAGTAAACCGTTACGACGTTTAAAGCGTATATAGAAAGTAGAATGTGCCACCCAACTGACCAAGGAGAAACTGTGACCACCCTGAATGAGATTATCGAAGTACCACGAAGTATCGAGGAGTGCTTCAATTATCTGATTGATTTCTCACGGTGTCAGGAGTGGGATCCGGGAGTGGTGAGTGCACGCCGTCTTCAGTCAGGGCCGTGTAAGGAAGGTTCGCGCTTCGCCGTTGAGTGCGCCTTGCCAGTAGGCTCTATAAGCCTCCACTATTCTCTGGATACGGTAGTACCAAACGAAAAATTGATATTGACTGGCCGCAGCGCTTTTTTCCATGTTCTGGACACCATTGTTCTGGAAAAGCTGGGTAACAACCAAACGCGTATCAACTACACAGCGGCGTTCACTTTTACCGGTGCCAGTTCTGCGCTTACATCGCGATTAGCCTCGGCGTTTCCTGGCGGTATGGAAGAGATGGGTCGAAAGGCCTTGCAAGGCCTGAAGGAGGCCTTGGAAGATAATTTTCCGGCGCCAAAACAAACCTTCCGCTCTTCATTGGGCGACAAGCTAGTACTGCCTGGCATGGCCCAGTTTTCAAAGTTGGGCTATAAATCGTCACGCCAGCAGTTTACGCCGATCACTGCGGACCTCAGAGATAAGCACATGGTGATTACTGGCGCTTCATCCGGCATAGGTTTGGCGGCCGCAGAAGAATTAGCAAGACGCGGCGCCAGACTGACTCTGGTGATGCGCAATAGGGAAAAAGCGGACAGGGTTTGCCGGCAGTTAATGAGCAATACCGGTAACGAGCATATCCGGGTAGAGTTGGCCGATCTGAGTCTGTTGTCAGACACTGAGGCGCTGGCGAGGCGCTTAAAGCGTCGCAAAGAAGCGATTGACGTACTGGTCAACAACGCCGGCGCCCTGTTTGACGAGCAACGCAACACCAAAGAAGGCTACGACGAGAGTTTGGCCTTGTTGCTACTTAGCCCATACACTTTGACAAAGCGCTTACTGCCATTGCTGAAGAAATCGCCGGACGCCAGAGTAGTCAATGTTGTGTCTGGCGGTATGTATACGCAGAAATTGGACGTGGACAAATTGTACGATCCTGACCCATCCGATTTTTCTGGCAGTACGGCTTACGCACAAGCGAAACGTGGCTTGATGATAGCTACGCAGGAATGGGCGCACGAATGGCAAGGCGCCAATATCACGGTAAACGCGATGCACCCCGGGTGGGCGGATACGCCCGGAGTTGAAACCGCGCTACCGGAATTTTATTCCATTATGAAAAAAGGTTTGCGCACACCCGAGCAAGGGGCTGATACCATAGTCTGGTTGGCGGCAGCAACGGAAGCCAGGCTGGTAAGCGGCGAATTGTTTTTAGACAGAATTCCACGCGACCCTTATCTTGTGCCGGGAACCCGGGAGTCAGAGCAAGAACGCGAGCGTTTGCTTGTTGCGCTGAGTGAAATGCAAGCCACTGGAGCCGCGGCGGCTTAGACGCTTGTTGAGCGTGGGCGAGCACAGTGCGCTGCGCTGAATGATAGCTTACCGTGAAAAATTGATGGGCGACAACAAACTGGTACTTGGACTAAGTGGCTGCCTGGCAGGCCAGGAAGTTCGCTACGATGGGGCCAGCAAGCGATTCAAGCTGCGCAAGAAACTTCAGGAATCCTTCGAGTTTCGGCCGTTCTGCCCGGAAGTGGCCATTGGTTTGGGTGTTCCGCGTAAAACACTGCGCCTGGTGGGCGAGCAGCACGACCCGCAAGTCATTGAGAGCGACGGAACGCTTAACGTTACCGCCAAATTACAGCAGTACGCGGGCCGCGTGGCGCGTTCCATTGAAGACAGCGTGGAAATGTGCGGGTTTATTGTGTGCAAGGGCTCGCCGTCCTGCGGCATGGTAGGCGTTAAACGCTATAGTGAACAAGGCAATGTGCTTGGTCATGACACCAGCGGCGCGTTTACCGCCGAGCTTATTCGGCGCTTGCCGCATTTGCCTGTTGAAGAAGACGGGCGATTGAACGACAGGGGTTTATTCGAAAACTTCCTTACCCGGGTATTTGCACTTCAGCGTTGGCGTGTTATGGAAAGCGAGGGTTTTTCACCGTCCGGGTTGCTCGATTTCCATCGCCGGCATAAATTCCTGTTGCTTGCACACGACCAGGCCGCCTACCGGAACCTTGGCCCAATGTTGGCTAATCTGGCGGCTGAAGATATCAACTTGCTGGCTCGGCAATATATTGTGGAATTCATGTCAGGCATGCGAAATGTGCCAACGCAAGGTCAGCACTGCAATGTATTGATGCACCTGCAAGGGTATGTGAAGAACGATCTAGACCCGCGTGAGCGCGAGGAGTTAGCAGAGTCAATTTTGGCTTTTCGTAACAGCGAGCTGCCTCGCCAGGCGCCGATGACTTTACTTAAGCATCACTTGTTAAATCATCCTAACGAATACGCTCAATCCCAGTATTACCTGGAACCCTTTCCTCGCAACATTCTGCTTGAACGCTATTAGGCTGGAGAGACTTGTTCTGTCTCGCTGGTCGATAAAGTCTTGATCGAGAGATTGCTACAGCGTTCGCGAATCATGAACTTGTGCAGAATGCGGTAAGTGTCTTTGTCAAAGCCCAGCGACAGTTTGGTGAGCCTTTTCCCGCATTGGTCCAGTTGTGCCAGAGAGTTTGTGGGCAGCTGGTCTGCCGTTAATGTTTCTTCCAGTCGCCAACTGCCAAGATAAGCCCAGTTGGAAACCGCGTGAATATCAGTTATGCGATGCTCCGTACTGGTTTCACAGACCAGCACATCGCCTTCGTAGGGCCAGCTATCTACGCGCATATTTTCCAGCGCGAGCTGCAATCGTACGTTGTGTTGCACAGTGCTTTCCTTGCCAGCGCAGGCACCGAAGCATTTTTTCAATTGAAATCCGAAGCAAGCCCCTTTGCCTTTTTCCAGTCCGAGTAGCTTTTTACACAGATTGTGTTCATCCGCCAGCGCGCGCAGCGCCTTGCTTGCTGTGCTTCTTGACGAATAAATACCGTAGCTGATGCCTTCCGGTGCATGTTCCACCAATCGATCTTTAACCTGGCTGCGCAAGTAGCCGTTACTGTCTTCAATGAGTTTTATTGTCCACAGTTTTTTCATTGGTCGTTGGCGGCGATTATAAATGGGGCGCAAATTCTTGATGTCGTGATTTTCCAATAGCAATGCGCCCAGCTCACCGGCACAGGCCTGGTAATTAACATTTCGAACTTCCTGCGCCATGCGCATTTCGCGCGGCTCACGTACATCAGCTCCAAAATGGGACTTAACCCGGGTGCGCATGGTTTTACTTTTACCAACGTACAACAAAGATTCATCTTCACCGTAGAAGTAGTACACCCCGGGTGAGTCTGGAATAGCCTGCACTAAACTTTTGTCGAGGTAGCTTGGAATACTCGCGTTATTCAGCTGTTCCGCAGCGGCTGCGTTCACTGCGCTCAGGCCGTGCTCGTCAATTGCATACTGCAGAAAGGCCCTGGTTGCTTGTACATCGGCCATTGCGCGGTGGCGGTCGTCTGCGTGGTAAGCAATTCGCGTGATTATCTTGCCCAGGCTGTAGCCGCTCCACTCAGGAAAAAGGCGCCTGGCCAGTTTTACGGTGCATACAATATTGGGGCGAAATCGGTAACCGCATTGGGCAAAGTTTTGTTTTAGAAACGCGTAATCAAATCGTGCGTTGTGCGCAATAAAAACGGTGTCGTTAATCAACGACCAGAGTTGCGGGGCGATGTCTTCGAAGCCCGGGCGGTCAGCAACCATGGCATTGGTAATGCCCGTGAGTGATGAAATGTAGGGAGGAATGCTGATGTAGGGATTTAACAGCGTTTGGAATTCGTGCTCAGCGCCGTCAGTATCCAGCAGCAAAGCGCCCACTTCAGTAATACGGTCTCTGCCGGCATTGGTTCCCGTGGTCTCAAGGTCAACCACTGCGCAGACTCGATCTAGTAACAAAAAACCATTCTCAGGAAACGTGCCGCACTGGAAGGCTGCGGCAATCAGATCAACAGCATACCTAGCCGCTGCTTAATCAGCCAGAGCATCAGCCAGAATTTTTCGGCATGGCTTTGTGTGCTGCCAGGGCACGTTCGCGTGCCATTTTATGTTCAACGATAGGCAGCGGGTAGTTCACGCCCAGTTCTACACCCGCGTCTTCAAGTACCGGGGCGGGAGCTTTGCCAGGCTCATGAATGTACTTCGCCGGTAGCGCGGCCAGCTCGGGAACGTATTGGCGAATATAGTCTCCTTGCGAATCAAATTTCTGGCTCTGCAGGGTTGGATTAAAAATGCGGAAGTAGGGTGCTGCATCTGCGCCGCACCCGGCGGCCCATTGCCAGCTGGCCGTGTTGTTGGCCAGGTCGGCGTCGACCAGCGTATCCCAGAACCAGGCTTCGCCATGCTTCCAGTGCTGCAGACAATGTTTCACCAGGAACGAGGCCACCACCATGCGAACACGATTATGCATCCAGCCGGTTTGCCAGAGTTGCCGCATGCCGGCATCCACCAGCGGGTAACCGGTTTGGCCTTTCGACCAGAGCTCGCGTAAGCGGGCGTCCTCCTGCCATGGGAAGTTTATAAATTCCGGGCGGAACGGCGCTTTGGGTAAGGTGGGCCAATGGTGTAACAAGTAGTAGGCGAAATCACGCCACACCAGTTCGCGTAAGTACGCTGTGGCTCCCTCTTGAAACTTAGGCGTTTGCTTTGCGGCATGTTCGACCTGATGCCAGATTACTCTGGGACTGATTTCTCCGAAATGCAGATGCGGTGACACTTGCGAGGTGCCATCAATGGCCGGAATATCGCGGTCGGTTTTGTAGCCTGCAACGGCCGACTCCAGAAAAATGTCTAGCTTAGCCTGCGCGCCTTGTTCGCCAGGTTGCCAGCTGTCACGCAGGCTACCTGCCCAGTCGGGTTTTGTCGGTAGTAAGGCCAGTTGCTCCAGCGTGCATGAACCGGGTACAGGCTCTATGAACCAGTTGCCATAGCTTGTCTGTTCAGCGCGGCGGCCAGTAGAAGGGTGCTTCAAGCAGCTTTTATAAAACGGCGTAAATACTTTATAAGGGCTACCATCGTCTTTCACGATGAGTTCAGGTTCAAACAATAAGGTGCCCGAATAACGATGCACTTCAACGGTTGATTGCACGCTTTTGTAGATGCGCTGCTCAAGTGCTGCGGCTTCGGGTTCGTAACACCTGTTTAAATGCAAGGAATCCAGGTCTTTGCTTGCGCATAACCGACTGATGATCTCTTGTGAGTCACCCTGAAATAAATGCAGATGGCCGCCCGATGTCGCCAGATCTGCTTGCAGAGACGCCAGACTGTGATGCAGCCACCAGCGACTGGCACCGCCCAACGCGCGTAGATTCTCACTGTCGAGAACGTAGACGGCGCAAATGGGCTCGCCACGGTCTACCGCCGCCTCCAGCGCTGAGTTGTCAGCCAGGCGAAGGTCCTGGCGGAACCACAGCAGGGAGCGGGCCATTAAACAGTTACCGCTGTGAGCTTAGAATTTGACGATAGGATTCAATAGCCGCGTAAGTGCGCCAGTGAAGTGCAGCTTTCCGGAAACAGCCGTTAACAGAATGCAGTCCTGGTCGCGATGGGCAACGGGTTTGTGCACGTGGCTGCCATCACATTCTACGAAGTCGCCAGCAGAATAACTGCCCAGCTCATCGGAGTAACCACCTTGCAGCAGTACGGTTAATTCTGTATCTGAGTGAGTATGCTGGAAAACACTTCTGCCTTTCTCAACGCGGAGTAATTTAACCGTGTACTGGCCATCATTAATAGGCAGCTCATAGCTGCTCACACCACCGGCAATTTTTTTCCACGGCACCGATTTAATACCGCCAGGGACCAAAGCCGACAATGCGCGATTGTCGCCGCCACGGCTGGTCGCTTTTTCTGGCGCTGGGCTTGAATTCAGCTGATCCAATACCCGATCAAACAGATCGTCACTGCAAGAGGCTTCGTCACTGCTGCGCATCATAACTGCGCCCAGCACGTTCAGGTCTTCAGCAACCCGGCTGCATTCATGGCATTGTTCAAGGTGAGTCCGGATACACAGAGCAGCACCTGTTTCCAGGCTGCCGCTGGCAAATTCAGTGAGCAAATGCTCGCTTGGGTGATGACTCATAGTTCTTTCTCCTGCAGTAACAGTCTGAGGCGCGCAAGAGCCAAACGTGTTCTGGATTTAACGGTACCTAGCGGAATATCAAACTCTTCTGCAATTTCGCGCTGAGACTTGCCTTCAAGGTACATTTTTTTGAGTACCAACGCCTGCTCCGGATTAATGTCTTCCAGGCCGGCGCGAATGTTGTCCGCCAGCTGCCGTTGGCGAAGCTGTACGAGAGGGCCGGGCTCATCGCTTTCCTGCCAAATTTCGTCTACTTCAATACAGGCGTCATGTTTTTTGTTGCGGCGCTGAATATCAATTCGCACGTTTCGGGCAATGGTGTATACCCAGGCGTCAACGTTGGCCTTGGACCGATCGTACAGGGACGCCTTGTTCCACACCTTGATCATGGTTTCCTGAACGATCTCTTCGGCCATTGCGGCTGACCCCGATACGCCGGGCGACTTCATCGCAAACGCCTTGATTCTGCCTGAATAGTGATCAAACAGCTGTTTGAACGCCGCTTTGTCCTGGTCTGCAGCGACTGCGTCGAGCCAGCCAGCGAGTTGTTGTGCTTCTGCCATATCCATGACCTTCATTGTATCCGACCTTTAGTACGCCAGGACTGCCGGGTTGGATCACAGCAGGATTAATATTCATTGGGTGATCTGTCTGGCGCGCGCTGAGCGTAATGAGGGTAAATACCTCGACAGAGAATGAAGTGCGCATAGCGATAGTAGGAACAGGCATTTCCGGCCTGGTAGTGGCCAATAAGCTGAGTCGAGATCACCTGGTGACTGTTTTTGAAGGTGCCGACCGTATAGGGGGGCATACCGCGACCAAAGACGTGTCGGTTGATGGAAAAAGCTACGCCATTGACACTGGCTTTATCGTTTTTAACGACAACACCTATCCAGAATTTATAAAGATTATGGACAGCATGGGTGTGCGTTCACAGCCTACCACTATGGGGTTTAGCGTGAGCTGTGAAAGAACTGGTTTGGAGTACAGTGGTGGCAGCCTGAACAGCTTGTTCGCACAACGTAAGAACCTGGTGTCGCCGTATTTTCTGAGCCTGGTGCGTGATATTTTGCGCTTCAATCGCCAGGCTCTGGATCACTTCGAGAATGGCCTGCTAGACCCTGATCAAACTCTGGACCAATATCTTCACCAGCATAACTATGGCACAGCCTTTGTGCGACATTATCTGGCGCCTATGGCTGCGGCCATCTGGTCGTCCAGCCAACAGACGGTGCTGGATTTTCCGGTACTGTTTTTTGTTCGATTTTTTAAAAACCACGGCTTGCTGCAAATTCGCAACCGACCGCAGTGGCGTACATTGATCGGCGGTTCTAACAGTTATCTTGAGCCGATAACCAGGCCTTTCAAGGAGCAAATACGTTTGAGCTGCCCGGTACGATCAATTACTCGCAGGGAAAACGGAGTTACTCTGGTGAGTGATCGTTTCGGCGAAGAGGAATTTGATCATGTTGTGATTGCAGCGCACGCCGATCAGGCGCTGTCGATACTTGCCGATGCGAGTAGCTCTGAGCAGGATATTCTGGCGGCTATACCTTATCGAAAAAACTCGGTAGTTCTGCACACCGATGCCAGTGTTCTGCCAGAGCGTCGTTCTACCTGGTCAAGCTGGAACTATAGAATCACTAAGTCAGCGCAGGAGTTGCCGGTGCTTAGCTACAACATGAACATATTGCAGCGAATTGAGTCCCGGCACACCTTCTGCGTAACGCTAAACCATGACCAGGCCATAGACCCGAGCAAAATATTGGGTAGCTACGAATACGCCCATCCTGAGTTTAGTTCCGACGCTGTTGTGGCTCAGGAACGTTGGTCAGACATCAATGGTGCGAACACCTGGTTTTGCGGCGCTTACTGGCGAAACGGTTTTCACGAAGACGGTGTGAGCAGCGCGCTAAGAGTTGTTGAACAGCTCAGCAAGGGAGCGTGAATACCCCAATGTCAGCTGCTGGTTCTGAAGTTGCCCCCTTAGCGGGGGTATTCACCGGCACGGTTCGGCATCGCCGGTTCAAAACGTGCTTACGCGATTTCAGCTACCGCGTGTTTATGACCATGGTCAATCTTGACGACGTGTCAGAGCTGTTCAATACGGGCAGCTTATGGGGAACGGGGCGTGCGCTGGTTCAGTTTCGACGTGAAGATTATCTGCAAAGCGAAAGACCACTGACTGACGAGGTGATGTGGTCTCTCAAAAATACACTGGGTATTGAGGAACGCGGCCGCTTATTGATGCTAACCAACCCGCGTATCTTTGGCTATTTGATTAATCCTATCACCGTGGTGTTTTGTTTTAACAAAGCCAACACCGGGTTACAGGCCGTCATTCTTGAAGTCACAAACACACCCTGGAAAGAGCGCGTGCGATATGTATTGCCCTGTGATCCTGAAGCACGCACGCAGCGTATCAGGTTCAGTAAGGAGATGCATGTTTCCCCATTTTTACCGATGAGTCTGAGTTACGAATTGCGCTGTAACAACCCCGGTGAAAAAGTGGCTGTGCACCTTCGTAACCTTGAAAACGACCAATGTGTTTTTGATGCCACTGTTGCCTTGAGTAACCAGGGCTGCGGGCAAAAGGTAAAACGGAAAGTGCTGCGAGATTATCCATGGATGACAATGAAAGTGTTTCTGGCGATTCACTGGCAAGCATTGAAGATATTTATTCAAGGTGTGCCAGTTGTTCCGCACCCGAAGCACCAATAGAGGTGTGATTAATATTTTATGAACGAAGTGATCGGAAATTCAGGAAATTCAATAGCCAGACTTGATATTGTGAAGCAAAAGAAAGTGCTGCGCAGCAATGGCCTGGCGCGTAAGTTGGTGCACTCTCTGTTGAGCCGTATTCAGGTAGGGTGCATTACGCTTACCGACAGTGAGGGAGTAAAGCAGTTTGGTCTGGCCAATACTGAGCGCCTTGAACTGCAAGCCAATATCACCATAGTAAACAGCGATGCCTACGCCCAAATTGTTCGCAGTGGTGTGTTGGGAGCGGGCGAGGCTTATATTCTCGGGCATTGGAACAGTCCTGATTTGCTTACCCTGATTCGCGTGTTTTGCGCGAATATGAATGCGATGTCGGCCATGGACAGCCACGGCGGCATTCGTGCGGCCTTGGCGAACTTGTATCAGCGTGTTAGCGCCAAAAACACCTTGCAGGGGTCTAAGAAAAATATTGTCGCTCATTACGATCTCAGTAATGATTTTTTTGAAGCCTTTCTAGATGAGTCAATGATGTATTCTTCGGCTATTTTTCCGCATGCAGATGCCAGTCTGGAAGAAGCCGCCGAATACAAGATCAGGCACATATGCGAGCGCCTGCAGCTGAATGAGCACGATCATCTACTGGAAATTGGCACCGGTTGGGGAGCGCTGGCCTGTTTTGCTGCTACGCATTACGGCTGTAAGGTAACTACCACTACCATTTCGAACGAACAATTTGCCCGCGCCCAACAGCGTATTGCTGACGCTGGTGTTGGGCACCTGGTGACTTTGTTAAATCAGGATTACCGCACCCTGGAAGGTCGTTATGACAAGCTGGTGTCGGTAGAAATGATCGAAGCGGTGGGCTACGAGTATTACAAGGAATTCTTTAGTACCTGTAACGGTTTGTTAAAGAAGGACGGCCTGATGTTGCTGCAGGCAATTACTATTGCCGATCAACGCTTTGAAGTTGCCAAGAACTCGGTAGACTTCATAAAAAAATATATTTTCCCTGGCGGCTGCCTGCCGTCAAATGCTGTTATTGCCACGCATATCGCAAATGACACTGATATGATGATGGTTGGTTTGGAAGATATAGGTTTGCATTATGCCGATACCCTGGCGCATTGGCATGCTCGATTCAATAGTAAGACTGATACCTTGCAGTCGTACGGGTTTGATGAGCGTTTTCGCCGCATGTGGGAGTACTATTTGTGTTACTGCGAGGGTGGTTTTCGAGAGCGTGTTATCAGTACGGTACAGGTTCTTGCTGCAAAACCGGCGCGACTTGACGCACCGGCAATCGCAAGCTGATTCAGTGCTGATCAGTTGCCGGCCAGTGTTCGCAAAGTCGCTGCCAACTCTGTTACTTGCGCTGTTTGCATTGGCCGGTGTTGCAGGCGCTTCAGCTACAGTCGTTGAAGATGTGGAACCTTATGTGACTGGCAAGGCCTTCGAGCCAGGCAGTACCACTTTGTTGTATATAGAAGAACACTATAAAGTCGCCGAGACTCTGCATAAAGTAGTGTACCTGGACCCAAATAGAGAACTGGTTGCCGAGAAGCTGATCGACTACAGTTCGAACATCTTCGCGCCAAATGTGCAAGTTGATGACTATCGCGCAAAGCGGGCCACACTTATAGAGCATGGCGAAGACGTTTGCGAGGTATCTATATCAGATCTGGACAACAGCACAGAAAAGAGTTCGTCTACGTTCCAGCCTGAAGAACACGATGTGATGGACGCTGGTTTCGATAACTATGTTCGCAAGCACTGGAATCAGTTAACGCAGGGAGAGACTGTCAAGTTTCGTTTTATGCTACCACTGCGTGACAGCACAATAGGATTGAAGCTGAAGCCCAGGCAGTGCGAAGGCAATGCCATTGATGCGGGTGCCAGCGAGCTGTGTTTTAGAATTTCTCCGGCAAATTGGTTGATATCGGCCTTGGCCGCACCCATTGATCTGGTGTATGAGCGCGATACGCAGCGACTGCTGCGTTTTATTGGCCAAGGCCAATTACCCGACGCTAAGGGCAAAAGCATGGAAGTGGATTTGCGTTACGAGTACCAGTAGCTACTGACTGATGTGGTTTCAATCAGCAGTATTCTGGCTGGGCTTTCTGCTCATCATTCCTCAGGCCTTGTATGTGCGACGCGTGGCGCATCGATCGGAACCGGCTCCTGGACCGCGCAACGGCACCGTCGGCAGCGCTGATAAAACAGTGCATTTGTATGGTATTGGCGACTCCATCATTGATGGGGTTGGCACATCAAGCCTAAAAAATGCCATGCTTGGTCAGGCCGCCGGGGCGCTTGCTGTTCAACTTAACGCAGCAGTGTCGTGGCAGGCTGCCGGCAAGTCTGGTTATCGCACAGCGCAGGTTTTGGAATTATTGTTGTGCGAGCCTCCGCCTGCTTCAACTGAATATGTAATCATGTCTGTTGGTGTGAATGACGTGACCGGATTACGTTCCTTAAAGCAATGGCGCCGTGATTTGGGCACTTTGACACTGGCCTTGCGTGCGCAATGCCCTGAAGCCAGCATCCTGATGATCGGTTTACCACCAATGGGCGAATTCCCGCTTTTGCCGCACCCGCTCAAAGCACTGTTTGGTCTGCGGGCGCGTCAGTTTGAGGTAGCGGCCGCCGAGATATTGCGCGAGTTCGACTATGTGTCGTATGCGCGCATTGATTTGCCCGCTAATGCAGACAGCTTCGCCGAGGATGGGTATCATCCTTCGGAAGAGGCGTGCAGTGAGCTTGGTGCTCGTTTAGCCAAAGATTTGTTGGCTGATAAAGAACTGATTTCGCCCTAGTGCATGGCCGCTTCCCACTTGTTTTTCCTGGAGGGCCACCGGGTAACTCGCTACCTTGTTGTTTCCGTGCCTATAACATTCTTACCGGCATAGATTGAAGTTATGCTTATTCACACACGCAGAGTTCTGCATCGAAGTTTCGGCGCGATTCTACTGTTGCTATTGGCCAGCAGTGTAGTTGCGCAAGACCGAAAAGCGGTTGATATCTCCGTGAATGGCGTCAACGAGGTTCTAGAGAAAAACGTGATGGCGCACCTGAGTCTAAACAAGGCTCTGGAGAAAGACGGCATGTTATCTGCCGCTGCGGTTCGGCGTTTAAGCAAACGTATTGAAGAACAATCACGCACGGCGCTGCAAGCCTATGGCTACTACCAGCCAGACGTTGCATTTCAGTTGCGCGAAGAGCAAGAGTGGAAGCTTGATATTGAGATTGTACCAGGGGCGCAAACACGGTTGCGTGATGTGCAAATTGAAATTGTTGGCGAAGGTGCGGATGTTGGTGAACTACGAAAGATCATCACCACATCCGGACTAAAAGAAGGTGAGGCCTTAAGTCACGAACGATATTCGGCTTATAAGAATGCGACTGCAAAGATGGCGTATAACCTGGGTTACCTGGATGGCCAGTTTGAGAAAAATGAGCTCAGGGTGTATCCGAACCAGCAAGCCGCGGATGTGACCCTGCAGTTCAATACTGGCAAGCCGTATTATTTTGGGGCTCTGAATATAGAGCAGGATATTCTTAACGATGATTTTGTCAGACGGTTCGTAAAGTCAGAGCAAGGCGATCGATTTGAAAGCTCGAAGCTTGTACAGCTGCAACTTGCGCTAAGCGAAACAAATTATTTCAGTCATGTTGATGTGGACGTTAAGCGCGAAGAAACGGTAGATCAGCACATACCGGTTACCATCACTGCGTCGCCGCGCAAAGCCAGCAAATACGTATTTAGCCTGGGCTTTGGAACCGACACTGGTCCGCGCGCGGGTATTGGTGCGGATTTTCGGCGGGTAAATCGCAAAGGTCATCGGCTTAAAAGCCAGTTGCAGGTGTCGTCGGTGCAATCCACGCTCGCTGCTCAGTATCTGGTGCCAATCGGCGATGTTAGCAGTGAATATCTGGACTACACGGCCAATGTTGAGCAAGAGACCGTCAATGACGTAGACGCTACCGAATACAAGATTGGCACCAGCCTGAACCAAAACCGCTGGGGTGGCCGGCGCCGAATCGGTCTTGATGTGCTGCATGAGAACTGGTCATTCGGTGACGGACCCAGTAACAACGCGACCATCCTGTTTCCCAGTCTCAATTTCACATTCAAGAATGCCGATGATCCTTTCTTTGCACGGCGGGGCTACAGCTATACAGCCCTGGTTCAGGGTGCTGCGGAGAATGTGGCCTCTGACCTTAGCTTTGCGCAATTACAACTGTTTGCCAGCACTGTGTTTTCCCTTGGGGAGCGCAGTCGATTGCTACTGCGAGGCGAGTTCGGGGCCATAGCAACGGACGATTTTGATGATTTACCGCCGTCGCTGCGGTTCTTTGCCGGCGGTTCACAGAGCGTGCGAGGTTATGGCTACAAAGATCTGAGCCCACGTGATGCGCAGGGCAATATTATCGGGGGCAAATACGTGTCGGTATTAAGCGCGGAAGTGGATTACCTGCTGTATGAAAACTACGGTCTTGCTGCGTTTATAGATGCAGGTGATGCAACCCGGGATCCGGTGGAGAAATTCAAAATTGGCGCGGGTCTGGGGTTTCGTTATCGCAGCCCGGTGGGTATGTTGCGTTTTGATGTAGCGCATCCGTTTGACGATCCGGATGAATCGTTCAGAATTCATTTGAGTTTCGGAATCGATTTATGACAACACGCGCGGTGGTCAAGTGGCTTGCGATCGCCACAGGTGTGTTACCGCTTGTTCTGGTGTTGCTGCTCGCGTTCATTTTATTTACACAGACCGCTGCAAAATCAGTCTGGTCTATCGCCAGTGGTGCCGTACAAGGGTTGAAAGCTGTCGAAGTTTCCGGGCGGCTTGCCGGACCACTGGAAATTCGTGGGCTACATTTCAGCAATGACGCAATAACGATTGACGTTGAGCATATATTGCTGGATTGGCAGTTGGAAAAATTGCTGTTTGGTGAGTTATACGTGGGCACTCTTTATGCCAGCGACGCTCGCATTCACAGTCATGGTGAGACCGAACCGGAACCAGAAAACGACCAGCCGTTAGAGCTACCAGCTAGCTTGCCGCTGCCCGTGATCGTGCGCCTGGCGGATACAAAGGTTCAAAACCTGAGGTTCCAGTCTGGCGAATCCGCACCATTACAACTGGACGCCGTTCGTTTGCGCGGTCAGGCCGGCAGTAGCGAAGTCATAGTGCGCGCTTTAACGCTTAGCGGCCCGCAGTTGGAAGTGAATGCGAAGGCTACAGTACAGCTGTGGAAAAATTATCAGACCGACGCCACTCTGGGTTGGCGCTACGCTGTGCAGGATGTTGCGGACACATCGGGAACAGTGACGGCCAAAGGCAATCTTGACGGCTTAAGAATTATGTTGGCAGGTGATGCGGATAATACCAGTTTCGGTGACTACTCGTTAACACTGAACGCCGAAGCAAGCACCCAATCTGTGCTTGTTAGCGAGGCTCTGCTCAACTTGAAAAATTCTGATACAAGCGTATCCGCTAGCGGTGAAGTTGATCTGCAAGCGGCAACAGCAACTATGCACGCACGGCTTGACTGGCAGAACCTGCGATGGCCATTGCAGGCTGATACTCCGCCTCAAGTGAGTAGCCCGACTGGAGGTGCGAGACTGCAAGGCTCGCTGGATCAGTATTCGTTAACACTGGAAGCAGGTGTTAGCACACCACAAGTGCCTGACGGACAGTTGAGTCTCGCAGCCGATGGTGACCAGCAGCATTTGAAAATTTCGCAACTCGATTTGCAAGCCCTGCGTGGAGTTGCGAATGGTACAGCGAGTATTTATTGGGCTGAGGCGCTTCGATCGCAGTTTCAACTTTCCGGTGCGGGCCTTGACCCAGGTGAGTTATTTCCCGACTGGCCCGGTTCCATCAGCTTTCAGTTACGGGGCGAGCAAACAGGCAGCAGTGTTGATATTCCAACGTTGAAAGCGGAAGGTATTGTTCGTGAGCGTCCACTTGAATTGCAGGCGAATGCCAGCTACGACGGCAGCGTTGCACACATTAAAGAGCTGCGCTTTCGCAGCGGAGAGAGCCGTCTGGACGCCAGTGGGTCTATAGGCGAGCAGCTGGATTTCAAATGGAAACTTAACAGTCCGGATCTAAGCGCGGTGCTGCCAGATGCGAGGGGAACACTAAGCAGTACTGGTAGCCTATCTGGCGCGCTGGCTAAAGCAAAGGTAGATGCCACGGTAAACGCCAGCAAATTGCGATACGACGGCTACGGCGCAGGATCTTTAGACGCTGAATTTACTGTTGATTTGGGCGCCGCCTCTGACTCCACCGTCGAACTTTCAGCAGAGTTTCTGCAGATTTCAAACACCCGTGTACGGTCGCTGCAAGTGGACGGCACGGGGCGGCCCGCCAATCATGCTCTGGTACTACAGGCGGACTTGTTTGGCACAGAGCTGGATGTGAAGCTTCAGGGCGGTCTTGAAGATCAGCGCTGGACGGGCCGACTAAGCAACGCTGACATCAAGCCTGAACGCTTGCAGGCATGGTCGCTTCGTGACGACGTTGAGCTGACCTTGTCTGCAGCCCAGCAGTCGGCATCTCAGGCTTGTTGGGAGGCGGGGTCTGCCTCGATGTGTGTAGAGGGAAGCAGGCAAGTCAAGGGGCAGGCTCAGTCAGCCAAGGCGCGCATTAGTGTGCAGGATTTCTCTCTGGAGTATTTACAGCCCGTGCTGTCGCCGGAACTGGAATTTGCCGGCGCTCTGAGCGCCCAAGGTGATTTCAGTATGGCAGGTGCTAAGCAATGGTCAGCCACCGCAGATATCTACACCAGTGCTATTCGTGTCACGGCAAATGAACTGGCCGGAGAGCAGCGCCTTGAGCTGCTGGCCACAGAGCCTGGCAAGCTGGCGGCAAACCTTGGCTCAAACGGTGGGCAAGCTAACATCCAGTTACCGTTTGCAGGCGGTGGTGGTATAGCTGGCCAGGTTTCAGTGGCCGAAAGTACCGCGGGCTTCGCCAGTGGTGCATTGAGTGGAGGCTTGCAGGCGAACCTGCCCAACCTGGAAATACTGGCTGCGTTTGTGCCAGAGGTAAAGACCATTCAAGGCAAACTTACGGCAGACATAAACCTTGCGGGTACAGTGGCTAAGCCGGAAGCCATTGGTGAATTGAGCTTGAGTGACGGTTCAGCAGAGCTGAGTACACCGGGGTTGGAATTGAGCGAGGTACAGATTCAGGCTTCGGCTAACCGCGCAGGTAAGGTGGAGTATTCAGGCAGCGCTCGCTCGGATGAGGGAGGTTTAACTTTGCAAGGTCGTAGTCAGCTGGGGGGCGAGACTGCGAGCGCAGAACTTACGCTACAGGGCGAGCGGTTTCAGCTGTGGAATACTGCGGAAGCGCGTGTGTGGGCGTCGCCCGATTTGACTGTAAGCCTGCAGGGTAATCGCGTTGAGGTAGGCGGCAAGGTAGCTATTCCAAAAGCAAGAGTAACACCGCAAGAACTACCTGTTAGTGCCGTGGGTGTGTCGCGCGACCAAATCATTATTCTGGAGACCGATGGCGAGGAAAATCTGACTAGCGTTGAAGAAGCGCTACAGGTACGAGCAGCGGTTGAGCTGGCGCTGGGTGACGACGTAACCGTTGAAGGGTTTGGATTTCAAGGTGGGATAGAGGGAATTCTTGCGGTTCAGCAACTCCCGTCCAGACCGCTGGTGGCCAGTGGTGAGCTGAATATTGTTAACGGCGAGTATCGGGCGTACGGGCAGGGGCTGGTGATTGACCGCGGTCAGGTTCTGTTTGCGGGTGGCGCGATTGAGAACCCTGGCATTAATGTGCGCGCGCTGCGACGGCCTGCGGAAAACATTGTCGTGGGAGTGAATGTTCGCGGCGAATTACGCCAGCCTGAGCTGAATCTGTTTTCGGAACCCGGCATGAGCCAGTCTGATCAGCTGTCGTGGCTGGTGCTGGGGCGGCCGTTGCAAAACGCGTCGGGTGCGGAGAGTGACTACATAACCCAGGCCGCATTGGCCCTGGGTATTCGTGGGGGTAACAGCTTCACTAAGGGTATCGGCGACTCATTGGGTGTGGATACTTTTGGTATTCAAACTGGTACGGGTGAGGCGGGTGCTGCAAGCGATGTTAATCAGGCGGCACTGGTGATTGGCAAGTACCTCACGCCAAAATTATACCTTAGTTACGGTGTTGGATTGCTGGAGGCTGTGAATACCGTCAAGTTACGCTATTTGATGACAGACCGCTGGAACCTGGAGACAGAATCGTCGGCAATCTCTAGCGGTGGTGATGTCAGTTATTCTTTTGAAAAGTGAGTTTGTGCTGTTCGCTTTATAGACTTGTTGGGACGCGTTGTTGAAATTCAAGGTCAAAAAAATATTTTTTTGTGCTTGAAAAAGACGTTCTGAACGCAATATTTGTTCTGTGTTCGAAACGTATCTCGGAAAAATCGGGGTACTTCGTTAGATCCTTGGAGGGCATATGAACATTTATAGACAAGATCCCTGGCGTTTGTTCAATCAACTGCAGGGCGAGTTGAGCAGAAATTATTTACAGCAGGAACCTGAAGGTTCCAGTGCGACAAGTGATTGGACGCCACCGGTCAATATCGTGGAATACGAAGATCGATTTGAGTTGTTTGCGGACGTGCCTGGTATTGCTACTGAGGATATTGAAGTGACGCTTGAGAAAGGTGTGTTGGTTATTTCTGGCGAGCGGGCGGTGAATCCATCGGAAGGTGGGAATTTGAAGCGTAGTGAATGCCTGAGTGGTAGTTTCTATCGGCGCTTCGTGTTGCCTGAGAGTACGGATCCGGACAATGTGAATGCCAGTGGTAACAATGGTGTGTTGACCGTGACTATACCTAAGTCGCAACCTGCTCAGCCTAGGCGTATTACTATTAACTGATTGGTTGAGCTAGCTAGACCGGCATTAAACCGACAGTCGCTTCAATGCCTCAGTGCGACGCATAGTTTATGCAAGGTCGCTGAGGCCTTGGGCGCAATTTTGCTGTAAGCTGCCACTGTAATAATTGATATGCAGGTGCGGTGTGAACAGCTCTCCTGGTGACCTAATCGGCACCGAAATCCACAAACCCTTGATAGGCTGGCGAGAATGGGCGGCATTGCCTGATTTGGGCATAGGCAGGATAAAAGTAAAAGTTGATACTGGTGCTAAAACGAGCTGCTTGCATGCATTCAGTATTGAACCCGTAACCCACAAAGGCGCACCATGGCTACGCCTTGGGATTCACCCGCGCCGCGACTATTTGAAAGAGGTGTTTTGTGAAGCGCCAGTTGCAGGTGAGCGTGAAGTCATGGACTCTGGTGGTCACGTAGAGACTCGCTACGTGATTGAAACAACCTTACACATGGCGAACGTGCAGTATCCGATCGAAATGACTCTCACCAATCGAGATTCCATGCGTTACCGCATGTTACTTGGTCGCACTGCGATGCGTGGTCACTTTATGGTTGACCCTGAAGCTGCCTACCTACTTGGTAAACCCGAATGAAAATTGCGATTTTATCCCGAAATCCTGATTTGTATTCAACACGTCGCCTCAGGGAAGCAGCCCTGGAGCGTGGCCACGAAGTGCGCACCCTGGACGTGCTGCGCTGTTATATGAACATTAATGTGCAGAGTCCCAGCATTCACACGCGTGGTGAAGAGCTGCCGCATTTTGACGCGGTGATTCCGCGAATTGGTGCGTCGGTGACGTTTTATGGGGCGGCGGTATTGCGCCAGTTTGAGATGCTGGGAACGTATCCGTTGAATGAGTCGGTGGCGATTACGCGTTCGCGTGACAAGCTGCGGTCTATGCAATTACTGTCGCGTAAGGGCATTGGTTTGCCAGTGACAGGTTATGCGAGTAAGCCCAGTGATATTCCTGACCTGATTGATATGGTGGGTGGTGCCCCGCTGGTGATCAAGTTACTAGAGGGAACGCAGGGTATCGGTGTGGTATTGGCGGAAACGCGTAAGGCCGCTGAGTCGGTGATTGAAGCGTTTATGGGCGTGAAAGCAGACATCATGGTGCAGGAATACATTAAGGAAGCGGGTGGTGCGGATATTCGCTGCTTCGTGGTGGGTAACAAGGTAGTGGCTGCTATGAAACGGCAGGCGGCGGCCGGTGAGTTTCGATCCAATTTGCATCGTGGCGGTACGGCGACATTGGTTAAGTTGCATCCGTCTGAGCGCGCTACAGCTGTGCGAGCGGCAAAAACAATGGGTTTGAACGTAGCGGGAGTAGACATTTTGCGTTCCAATCACGGGCCGGTGGTGATGGAGGTAAACTCGTCGCCCGGCCTGGAAGGCATTGAGCATGTCAGTGGCAAAGATGTGGCTGGGCAAATTATTGAATATATGGAAGAAAATGCACGTCCTGCGCGTACCAGAACTAAAGGTAAGGGCTAGTATAGGTGTCAAAACGTGAAGACTTTGTGTTGGCCGGAGAAAGTGTTGCGGCGGGCCAGCGCAAACAGGTAAAAATTCCAGCCGTACGCTTATACACAAATACCCCGGTCGATCTTGTTGTTGATGTTATCCATGGTCGGCGCCCTGGCCCGGTATTATTGGTAACCGCAGCAATGCATGGTGACGAACTGAATGGCGTGGAAATTTGCCGCCAGTTAGCCCGGCGAAAGCTGCTGCAAAATTTGCGCGGCACGCTGTTGTTGGTGCCGGTTGTAAATACTCTTGGCTACATTCAGCAAAGTCGTTACCTGCCAGACAGGCGCGATTTGAACCGCTGTTTTCCCGGTTGGGCGAATGGCTCGCTGGGCGGCCGCCTTGCGTACATCATTAGAACGGAATTGCTGTCGGTGGCTACCCACGTGATAGATCTGCACACCGGAGCGATACATCGAAGTAACCTGCCACAGATTCGTGCCGATCTTGATGACGAGACCACGCTTGCGATGGCTGAAGCGTTTGGTGTTCCAGTTATTATTGATTCCAAAACGCGGGATGGTTCATTTAGAGAGTGCGCGGCTGATCAGGGGGTTCCATTTATTCTTTACGAAGCAGGCGAAGCTTTACGGCTGGACAGTGCGGCCATTAAAGCGGGTGTACGCGGTATTCAACGGGTGATGCGCGCGCTTGGCATGTTGCCGGCGAATCAGAAGCCGCGCAAAAATGCGGACAAGCAGCCGACTATCCGGCCGGTACAGGTACGCCGCAGTTACTGGGTGCGTGCCGACTGCGACGGCATGGTGGTGTCTAGTGTTCCTCTAGGTCGGCGCGTGGCACAAGATGAAGTGTTGTGCACGCTGGCAGGTCCGTTTGACGCGGAGCTTAGGCAAATTCGCGCGCCAAGCGCAGGGATTATTATTGGCGCCACCCAGATACCGGTGGTGAATGAAGGTGAGGCTTTAATGCACGTGGCTGAATTTTCGCGCCTGCAAAGTGCCGAGACAAGTGTTAACAATTTCCAGGAACGTTTTGTTGATGAGGAAACGGCCTGAGGGTGCTCTGAAATAGTCTTACAAAACTCGTAGCAAATTAGACAGTTTCGGATTTGGCTTTTCAGCAGCGCGAAAAATCAGAATGATATTGCCAATGCGCTGTACCAGTTCAGCATTGTGGGTGTCGCAAATCTCTTCGGCCATGCCTTTTCGTACGGCTCGGTCAGGTACGCTTAGGCGTACTTTTATCAGCTCATGGTCACCCAGCGCTCGGTTAAGCTCGGCATCAATGTTTTCTGTAATGCCATTGCTCGCGATGGTGACCACAGGTTTTAGTTTGTGACCAACCGCTTTTAACTGCTTCTTGTACGCATTATCCATAGAATGCGGCCTGCTGACTCCGGGGCGGCGCATTCTACAGTAAAATCCCACTTACACCATACTTTGGGGGCGCACTAACCGTGGCTCGATCCAAAACCAGCGCACGCTGGCTGAAAGAACATTTTGACGATTATTACGTGAAGCTTGCTCAGCAGCAGGGCTGGCGCTCGCGGGCAAGCTTTAAGCTGATTGAAATCGACGATAAATACCGCTTACTAAAGCCGGGTGCACGGGTTGTAGACCTGGGTTCGGCGCCTGGTGGATGGTCACAAGTAGCCAGCAAGCGCATGGGCTCGGGCGGCAAAATTGTGGCGGTTGATCTATTGGAAATGGACGCATTCGCGGACGTTGAATTCATTCAAGGTGATTTCACTGAGCAAGCGGTTTTTGATCAAATAATGACTTCTTTAAATGGTCAAAAAGTTGACCTTGTTTTATCGGATATGGCCCCCAATATAAGTGGTATGGCGGCAATTGATCAGCCCAGAGCGATGTATCTTATTGAATTGGCACTGGATTTGGCTGAACAAGTGTTAAAGCCAAACGGCAGCTTATTAGTGAAGGCTTTTCATGGTGAAGGCTTTGATGAGTGGCTGGCTATGTGCAAACAACGTTTTTCCAAGGTGCAGTCGATTAAACCGAAAGCGTCCAGACCTCGATCCAGGGAAATTTATCAACTTGCTCAAGGCTTTAGAGGGTGATGTCAGGTCTCAAACGCAGTATTTCGGAATGCGTGCTACCAGAATGTGTAGTACAGTTACAAAGGAGTAGCGAGAACTCTCGGTGTGCAAACTGGTCCAAACTTTACGGGCTGACGTTTTATCATCTAACCACGTGTTAAACACAGTAATGTTTACTGACGACAGCCACCGCCAACCAGGGGTACTGTTTTGAACGATATGGCAAAAAATCTGATTTTATGGACCATCATTGCGGCTGTGCTGCTTATGGTGTTTCAAAACCTGAACGTAAAACCACCTGTTAATCAGCTGCAATACTCTGAATTTGTAGAAGAGGTTCAGGCTGGGCGCATCAGCAAAGTTGTGGTTGATGGGCTGGATATTTACGGTGAAACCAAAAATGGCGACGCGTTCAAAACTGTACGGCCCAATGTAGTCGACAACGGTTTGATGGGCGACTTGCTGAACAACAATGTTCAGGTTGAAGGGCGTGCCCCAGAGCAGCAAAGCTTGCTCACTCAGTTGTTGGTTGCCTGCTTCCCGATATTAATCATTATTGCGGTGTTTATGTTTTTCATGCGCCAGATGCAAGGTGGCGCCGGTGGCCGCGGTGGGCCCATGAGTTTTGGTAAGAGCAAAGCGCGACTGTTAGGTGAAGACCAGATTAAAACAACGTTTGCCGATGTGGCAGGTGTTGAAGAAGCCAAAGAAGACGTGAAGGAGCTGGTTGAGTTTCTTCGCGACCCAAGTAAGTTTCAGCGCCTGGGTGGTCGAATTCCACGCGGGGTATTGATGGTTGGCCAGCCCGGTACTGGTAAAACCCTATTGGCGAAGGCCATTGCGGGTGAAGCGAAAGTACCGTTTTTCTCTATATCCGGTTCGGATTTTGTTGAGATGTTTGTTGGTGTGGGTGCCTCACGCGTGCGAGACATGTTTGAGCAAGCCAAGAAGCAAGCGCCCTGCATTATATTCATCGATGAGATAGACGCCGTGGGTAGGCACCGTGGTGCTGGCCTTGGTGGCGGGCATGATGAGCGCGAGCAAACCCTGAACCAGTTGCTGGTTGAGATGGACGGCTTTGAAGCTAATGACGGCGTGATAGTGATTGCTGCTACCAACCGACCCGACGTGCTTGACCCTGCGCTATTGCGCCCGGGCCGTTTTGACCGTCAGGTAGTAGTAGGTTTGCCGGACATTCGTGGTAGAGAACAAATTCTGAAAGTACATATGCGTAAAGTGCCCTTAGGCGATGATGTTGAAGCGTCCAAGATTGCGCGAGGCACGCCAGGGTTTTCTGGTGCCGACCTGGCTAATCTGGTAAACGAGGCGGCCTTGTTTGCAGCCCGAGCCAATCGTCGAACTGTTGGCATGGAACAGTTCGAACTGGCCAAAGACAAAATCATGATGGGCGCTGAGCGCAAATCAATGGTGATGTCTGACAAGGAAAAACTGAATACGGCTTACCACGAGGCGGGCCACGCGATTGTTGGCCGCTTGGTGCCTGAGCACGACCCGGTCTATAAAGTGAGTATTATCCCGCGCGGTAGAGCGCTGGGTGTGACCATGTTTTTACCGGAAGAAGATCGCTACAGTCACAGTAAGCGCCAAATCAACAGCTCAATTTGCAGCCTGTTCGGTGGCCGAATTGCTGAGGAAATGACGCTTGGTGCAGATGGCGTAACCACCGGTGCATCAAACGATATTAAGCGCGCTACGGAAATAGCCCGCAATATGGTGACCAAGTGGGGCTTGTCTGAAAAACTTGGCCCGTTGATGTACGACGATTCTGAAGAAGAAGTATTCCTGGGTCGCTCGGCGGGTCAGGCGGCGAAGCATTTCTCTGCCGAAACCGCGACGTCTATTGATTCAGAAGTTCGCCGCATTATCGATGAATGCTACAAGCACGCAGAGACTATTCTCGAAGAAAACGTGGATAAACTGCACGCCATGGCTGATGCCCTGATGTTGTACGAAACAATCGATGCGGATCAGATCGACGATATTATGGCCGGCCGCGAGCCGCGTGAGCCCAGTGACTGGGGTTCATCAGGCGGTGGTATGGCTGAGTCAGATGACGCTGAGGCAGAAGCTGATGACCGTAACGAAGGCAAAGGTTCAGTAGGCGGCCCCGCCAGCGAAACCTGATTCTTACACTTTCATTTCCTGATTAAGAACCAGGCAATGCACACACTCCCTGAGAAGCTGCTGCCGCAAGGTGGCAGCCAGCCGGATAGGCCGTTGGTGATGGCCATCCTGAACCTAACCCCAGACTCTTTTTCAGACGGTGGCGAGTTGTTTGCTTCCGGCAAGCCGGATCTGGACGCCGTGCTACGCAGGGCGGAACAAGTCGTAAATGAAGGCGCTGATCTATTTGATATTGGCGGCGAATCCACTCGGCCCAGGGCCGCTACGGTAAGTTCTGAGCAGGAATGCGAGCGGGTATTGCCGGTTCTGCATGCGCTTGGCGACCGCTTCGATTTGCCCATTTCTGTAGACACCAGCAACCCCGTTTTAATGGCTGAGGCTGGTAGCGCGGGCGCTGCAATGATCAACGATGTGCGTGCGCTTGAGCGTGATGGGGCGATTGAGGCGGTAGCCGCCTCAGATATGGCCGTATGCCTGATGCATATGCAAGGTCAGCCCGGCACTATGCAGCTGGCGCCTGAGTATGAAAACGTGACCGACGAAGTAAGTGCTTACTTACAGATAAGGCTGGAAGCCTGTGCAGCGGCGGGTATTGGGGCCAGGCGTGTGTTGCTGGACCCGGGCTTTGGTTTTGGCAAGACGCTGGCGCACAACATAGAGCTGTTCAAACATATTGAGCACTTCGTAAACATTGGTTACCCGGTGCTGATCGGGGTGTCTCGCAAGTCCATGATTGGGTCTATACTTTCCAGAGGTGAGACCATTCGCCCTGAGAAAGAGCGGGTGGTCGGCGGTATTGCGTTGGCATTGATGGCAGCGCAACAAGGTGCGGCAATTATCCGCACACACGACGTATTAGCTACTCGCGACGCGCTGGATATGCTTTCTGCCGTGTGTGACAACAAATAACTGAAAAGCTGGGTTATGGGAAAAAAATATTTCGGTACTGATGGTATTCGAGGCCGCGTTGGCAACGACGTGATCAACCCTGAGTTTGTTCTGAAACTGGGTTGGGCAGTTGGCAAAGTGTTTGCCGAAGACCGTCGTGGCAAAACGGCTGGCAAAGTGCTGATTGGCAAAGACACCCGCATATCCGGTTACATGTTTGAATCGGCGCTGGAAGCAGGTCTTGTGGCTGCAGGGATTGACGTTGCTTTGATGGGGCCAATGCCCACCCCCGCCATTGCCTATTTAACGCGTACTTTTAATGCACAGGCCGGTATTGTGATCAGCGCCTCGCACAATGCGTATCACGACAACGGTATCAAGTTTTTTTCATCCGCCGGCACCAAGTTACCGGATGAGCTGGAACTGCGCATAGAAGCGCAACTGGACAAATCCATGACCACGGTAGAGTCCAATCAACTTGGCAAGGTAACTCGAATAAACGACGCCCCAGGGCGTTATATCGAATTTTGTAAATCCACGGTCCCAACCGGCTTTAATCTTGAAGGTATGACCATTGTGATTGACTGTGCACATGGCGCTACTTACCACGTGGCACCAGCGGTGTTGCGTGAGCTGGGTGCCAATGTGATTGAAATTGGTGTCGACCCTGACGGTATCAATATTAACGACGGTGTGGGCTCAACCAGCCCTGCATTGCTGCAGAAAACCGTATTGGAAAAGCACGCCGATTTAGGCGTAGCACTGGATGGCGACGGCGACCGGCTTATTATGGTTGACCACGCGGGTGATCTGGTTGATGGCGACGAATTACTGTACATCATTGCTTGCGACCAGCTGCAAACCAGTGGCTGCAACGGCGTAGTGGGTACTTTAATGTCGAATCTGGGATTTGAGTTGGCGCTTGCCGAACTGGATATCCCATTTACGCGAGCCCAGGTTGGTGATCGCCACGTGATTGAAAAAATGGTTCAAAATGACTGGAAGCTGGGCGGCGAAAACTCCGGGCATATCATTTGCGCGGATGTAACCACTACCGGCGACGGTATGGTCGCGGCGTTGAAGGTACTGCTGGCCGTTCGGTCGTCTGAACGCAATCTCAGAGACTTGCGCTCGGGTATGAGCAAATTTCCGCAGCGTATGATTAATGTGAAATTAGCCAGTAAAATCAATCTGGTAGAACAGCCAGACATTCAGTCTGCAGTGAACAACGCCGAAGCCCGCCTGGGTTCCCGTGGCCGTGTTTTGTTGCGGCCTTCAGGCACTGAGCCTGTTGTGCGAGTGATGGTTGAAGGTGAAAACGGGTCGCTGGTTGGTCAAATTGCCCAAGAATTAGCCGAAATAGTTGAGCGCGCTGTCGCCTGACAGGCTTTCAGCCACCCGACTGTATTGGCTATATCTGCCCGGCCAAGGCGAGATCTGGCCCTCTATAAATAGCACCCAAGACGAACGGGACGCAATATCCCTCAATTATAAAACCGTTAATCTGGAACAGCGCTAACAGCGAGGTTCCGGTGTTCCGTCGAGAAAAACTGTAGTACCATCCCCGCCAATGAGTGCACAACCGTTGTGCGTTTTTATTGATAAATATAAAGCCGTTGTCAGAGGATCCTCGAATGACTGTCAAGTATAGAAAGACCCCTATTGTTCTTGCCTTAAGTTTGGCGTCTCTAAGCCAGATGGGCCAGGCTCAAATGCTAGAAGAGGTCGTGGTTACGGCTCAGAAGCGAGCCCAAAGCCTGCAAGACGTACCTATTTCAGTATCGGCCATGCAGGGAGATAAGCTGCAGGAAGCGGGTATACCCAACATGGCGGCCATTGCCGACTATGTGCCTAACCTTCACATCGCCAATGCGGCGGTAAACACTAACATTTATATGCGTGGTGTTGGTTCTGGTAACAACCAGGGCTTTGAGCAATCGGTTGGTATGTACATCGACGGCATCTACATGGGTCGTGGTCGACAGTACCGAAACGCGTTTGTTGATTTAGAGCGGATTGAGGTTTTGCGTGGACCGCAGGGCACTTTGTTTGGCAGAAACACGGTTGCGGGCGCAATCAACATTACTTCGGCGTCTCCTGATGCCGGCGAAGAGTTGATGGGTGATATTGCTTTCACTGCTGAGCAAAACGGCGGCCAGGTGATTGAAGGTTTCCTGAGTGGATCGCCCACAGAAAATACCGGTTTGAGAATTGGCTTCAAGCATAGAGAGTCTGAGGGTTACATTGATAACCTTTTGCTGGACCAGAGAGAGCCTTCCGTCGAAGAAAGCAGTTACCGAATCACCTTTGTATGGCAAGCCACTGACGATCTGGATCTTAATCTGAAGTACAGCAAGTCGGATGAAGGTCGTACCGGTGCTGCATCGGCTACCTGGTTGTATTTGAGCCCAGCAGAGCGCGATCAGCTGTTTCCTAATAGAAGTGCATTTGCCACTGGTGCTTATGCAATTACCGATCAGAACTTTCCAGACTTCGGCAGTATTGCCGGGCAGGATTACACCACCTATAGAGATAACGGGTTTGGCGATGGTCCGCAAAGCAGTGGCCCAACTCTAGGTCGCTTCCCGGATGGCGATGACGCTATTGTTGAAAACTGGGCTTTGAATGTTAACTACCAAATGGGAGATTACACATTCACGTCTGTGACTGGATTGTCTGAATACGAAGTGCAAAGTGGTTCCGACGTGGACTGGTTGCCGTTGCGCTTCATTGCTCGGGATGACGACCAGGATTATGAACAGTTCAGTCAGGAATTCCGAATTACATCACCGGTGGGTGAAAGATTCGAATACGTAGCGGGTGCGTACTACGACAAAAGCGAGCTTGTGACTGATCGCTTAGTTGAGATCGATCTGTCGTTAGGTGGCTTGGTTGCTGGCTTGCCGGGCAATCAGCTTGTTCCTTTCTTGCCGCCTATTCCATTGGGAGTTTTGGGCTTCACCAACCTAACACCGCTGGTAACTGTACCGCTAGGCGCACCTTACAGGCCTGACTTTATTGGTCGAAACCACAGATACGCACTGGACTCTGATTCGTGGGCGCTGTTCTTTCAGGGCACCTATAACATCTCAGATACTTTGCGCGTAACTTTAGGTTTACGCTATACCGAAGAAAGCAAAGACGTAGAAAGCGTTCAGTTCTTGACGGACAGCTTTACGGGCAATAGAACACCTAGTAATGAGTTCTTTCTCGGCCAGGTACAAGCGCTTGCCTTTAACACCTACGCGTACAATTACAATGATTCGCGTACTACCAGTGAGTTGATCCCTTCGATCAACTTCCAGTGGGATATCAACGACGACAGCATGTTGTATTTCTCGTTCTCCCAAGGTTTCAAAAGTGGCGGTTTCACCGCGGCTGATGACGGCGAGCCAGGCGGCGTAGCGCTGGGCGAGTGGAGCTGTACCATGGAGGCCGATGGCAGCGTTAACATTAATGCCTGTTACGATCCAACGGTACCTAACGAAGACTTCGAGTTTGACGATGAGTCGGTGGACGCGTTTGAAATTGGTGGTAAGCACACTCTAATGAGCGGCGCGATGACCGTTAACTGGGCGGCCTTCTACACTGAGTATGACAATCTTCAAACCGCGATTTTCAAGGGTGTAGGCTTTACTGTTAAGAACGCCGGTTCTTCCGAGATTCTGGGTCTTGAAGTAGATACTCGCTGGCAGGTCAGTGAAGGTCTTCAGATTGGAGCGAACATTGCTTACCTTGATGCAACTTACGACGAGTTTGCCGACGCGCCATGTACGGCGATTCAGTTAGATGCGAACCCACTGTGTGGCGTTGCGGGTAATCCTGGCGGCGACTTTAACGACTTGTCTGGCGAGCCAACCCTGTACGCGTCTGATATCAGCGCGTCAATACTGTGGGACTACGTAAAATCGTTTGACGCTCTAGAGTTCTACGTAGGTGGTGAAGTTAACTACCGCGATGAATTCAACTCAGCGGGTGACAACGATCCTATCGATGTGATTCCTTCCTACACGAAAGTGAATATGCGAATAGGTATTCGCAATGAACAGTGGGACCTGATGGCCTTTGGCCGCAATGTCTTTGACGAAGTAGCTTACGCACAAAGCTTCGACGTACCGGTATTGGCGGGTTCACACGCGCGCTTCCAGGAAGAAGGCTCTGTGTTTGGTCTGAGAGCCAAGTACTCGTTCTAAACGAAAGAGTACTTATAGAGAAAAGGCATCTTTTGATGCCTTTTTTCGTTTAAAGATTCGAGGTTTCTATCAATGAGTAATTTCAGGTTGTTTCAAGTCCAATTGCTTAAAGTGTTTTTTGTCGCTGTTCTTATCTGTACTGTTAACAGCAGGATAGCGTTCGCTGCAAACGAAATGCCGGACGAATTGCGCGAAGAGCTTGCTTATTCTCTTGGTGTGCAGGCGTATACCTATGCCTATCCACTGGTGCACACCAATAAGTTTCGTTGGATCTGGCACAGCAAAGACTCACCAATGTACAGGGGCCCGGCCAATCAGCTGAATCACAATCGCGTATTGATGAACGCCGAAACAACCGTTGCGGCAACACCAAACAATGACACCTTGTATACACTGGCATTTTTGGACTTGTCTGAAGCACCTCTCATTATTGAGGTGCCTGCCATGGGAGAGCGTTACTACACGATTCAGCTGGCCGATATGTACGCGACCAACTTTGGTTCATTCGGCAGTCGGACCGGTGCGGCGGCCGGACGATATTTGATGGTGCCCCCCGGCTGGCAAGGCGAAGTGCCAGAAGGCATCAAAAAAGTGTATGAGTCCACCACGCCGTGGACTATGTTCTTGCTGCGAATATTGGTCGATGGTAAAGCTGACATACCGAACGTAAATGCAATGCAAGATCAGTTTCGTTTGTTAACGCTTGATGGCAAACCCACGCCAGCCTACACCGGCAAGATACCAGGTCTGGTTAACCCTTCAGAGCCAGCAGATGCCTGGCGCGTAATAAATCGTGAGTTGGCAAGCAATCCGCCAATTCCTGCTCATGAAAGCTATCTGGCGCAATTTTCCAGCATTGGTGTTGGTATTGATGTGCCCGTTGATTTTAGCGAGTTGGATGACGCAACAAAGAGGGGTTTGTCGCGTGCTGCGGAAACCGCGCACAAAATCGTTACTGCACAGGCTGCCGATATTTCGAGCTTGAACTTGAATCACTGGGGTTACCCCAAGAAAAACATTGGCCGATACGGAAGCGATTTTGCGTATCGCGCAGCCGTGACCTTAATGGGCTTGATGGCTAATCAGCCTGAAGAGGCGGTGTATTTGTCGTCGTATACCGATGTTGAAGGTCAAGCGCTGGATGGCACCAAACACTATCGAATGCACTTCCCGGCGGACAATCTACCGCCAGCGAATGCCTTTTGGTCCACTACTATGTACGACTCGGCCACTTACGCGTTTGCGGCCAATGAGCTGAACCGGTACAGCATTGGGGACCGCACTGAGCGTTTGAAATACAACGAAGACGGATCGCTGGATATTTTTATTGGCCCCAGCGTGCTTGATGAGGGTGAAATCAGTAATTGGCTTCCCTCACCAGAGGGCCCTTTTTATATGTTCCTAAGAGTTTACGACCCGGAAAGCTCGGTTGTAGATCAGTCGTGGGAGCCGCCGGGAGTTACGCCTAGATAAGGCAATTGTCGGCTTGTATGTTGCAGGGCGCTTGGGTACCATGTGCGCCCGCTGAAAGTGCCGCAGGGCACCGGGGGTAGGAAAGGAATGCGTACACCATTAGTGATTGGCAACTGGAAATTGAATGGCACAACTACTGAGGTAGAGGCCTTAATTTCCGCAATTCCCGCGGTAGCGGGTGTAGAGATGGCGGTTTGCCCTCCTTATGTGTATTTACCGCAGGCCAGTGATTTATTGGCTGACAGCGCGGTAGGCCTTGGAGCACAAAACTGCGCTGGCGAGAAAAGCGGTGCATTTACTGGTGAAGTAGCTGCAGCGATGCTGGCGGACGTAGGGTGTCAATACGTGTTGATTGGCCATTCCGAGCGCAGAACGCTGTATGCGGAAACGGATGCAGATACGGTCGCCAAGGTTCGCCAGGTGCTGGATGCAGGGTTACTGCCAGTGTTGTGCGTAGGGGAAACCCTTGAAGAACGCGAGCGGGGGCATACACTTGATGTGGTGCTCAGACAGCAAAACGCGGTTCTTGATGCGTTTACGGCCGAAGAGCTTGGTTCGCTAATTTTGGCTTATGAGCCGGTCTGGGCAATTGGCACGGGCCGAACGGCATCTGCAGAGCAGGCGCAGGAAGTGCATGCAGCAATGCGCACTAAAGTGGCTGAATACGGCGAAAGCCTGGCCGCAGGTGTGCGCATTTTGTACGGCGGCAGTGTTAAGCCAGGTAATGCGCAAGAATTGTTTGCGCAGCCCGATATAGATGGCGGGCTTATTGGTGGAGCTGCCTTGGTGGCAGACGATTTTATGGCAATATGCCAGGCCGCAGTGAGCGGTGGCTAGCATAGCTTAGAGTTCACGCCTTACGCGCGGCTGAGTTGTGTTACTAGGAGAACACACATGGGTATCGAACAAATAGTACTGATTGTGCACGTATTGGCGGCAATTGGCATAATAGCGCTGATCTTAATTCAGCAAGGCAAAGGTGCTGACGCCGGGGCATCATTTGGTAGCGGCGCGTCTCAAACCGTATTTGGCAGCAGCGGCAGCGGCAATTTTCTGACCAAAAGTACGGCCATGTTGGCCACTTTGTTTTTCGCTACCAGCTTTGCACTCGCTATATATGCCAAGCAAAAAGCCGGTATTGATGTGGATACAGCATTGCCATCTGCTGAGGCCATCGAAGCTCAGGCAGAACAAGCGGTTGAAAGTATTGTGGATGATGAAGTACCTGTTCTGGATGCCAGCGATATACCCTCATCGCTAGTTGACGATCTGCCGGCAGATTCGGATATTCCGGAGTAACTGGTAAGAACCCAATCCGGCACAGGGATGTGCCGGCATTTCCAGAGGCGAACGCCGACGGAAATGGGAGCGCAGCAAAATCGCATTTTGCGGAGCGTGAAAGGAAAAAGTCAGGACGACTTTTTCCGAATGAAAGGCCCAAGTGGTGGAATTGGTAGACACGCTATCTTGAGGGGGTAGTGGCGAAAGCCGTGCCGGTTCAAGTCCGGCCTTGGGCACCAATTGTTGAAGGCATTCTGCGAATGCCGCTTTGCTATTTCAGCCGGACTGCCGGCCTTCGCTGTTTCCAAGGCGGTCGTTCGCTTCGCTCTCTTCATAGCCGCCTCGGGCTCAGGCGTTGAATGCCTTTGGCACCCAACCCAGCCTTGGGCACCATATATTTCTTTTTTAAATCAATAGCTTATCTAGCTTTAGCTGAAACCTAAAGGGTTTTCTGTCGCACCGAAAACTTGCTTTTACTTCGGTTTTTCCTCTATAGTGAGTGTAAGACATTTGCTTACAGTGGAGGTGCATTGTGGCTGCAACCATTACATTCAGACCCACCGATGAACAAGGTGGATTTATAGACAACATGATTGAATCCGGTGATTTTGCCAGTCAGAGTGAAGTTATCCGTGCCGGAATCAGGTTGCTTCAGGAGCAGCAGGCTAAATCCAAGCTAAATCAGCTGCGGCAGTTAGTTAAAGAAGGCGTAGATAGCCCAATCGTTGAGGATTGGAGCGCCGAGGGTTTCGTTTCCAGTATGAGCAGGAAGCATAGCGCCTGACAAACCGGCCATTTTCGTTCACGAAAAAGCAGGCAGTGGTCTGAAATATGCTATTGAAATGCCGCCTATGCGTCATGGCTAATTCGTTCTGTAAGAAGCGCCTCGTAAAAAGATTCTTTAAAAGGGAATCTAAAAAGATTCCACAGATTGTAATCTTTCTTGGAACCTATATACTAAATCAATGCGAAACTTTCTTACGATGAGCTATGTCTGTAAAACGATCGATCACATTTGATGAAACTACTTCTGAGAAACTTGATGACTTGGTACCTAAATCCAGGCGATCAAAATTCGTAGACCGTGCTGTAAACGATGCGTTAAAGAAAGTGGCAAAGCAAAAGGCCATTGATGCTTTGGAGAATGCCCAGAAGATTAGTTCCACCGGAAAATCCGTTGTAGAGTCGCTACAGAATATCAGGAAAACCGAATCGGAAAGGCTTGCGAACAACAGGCCACAAGAATGAGAAGTATTGTTGTCGATGCAAACGTTGTTGTTAAATCTTTTGCGCAGGAATCTGATTCCAAGCAAGCGATAGAGTTCTTTAGAGCGTGCGTAGAGCAAGATCTGGACTTGATTGCACCGGATTTGCTGAGGTATGAAGTGCTGCAGATTGCTATCAGAAAGCAATATCCGGTAGAAGTCTGCTTGGATTTGCTTGAGAATTCAATATCTTCATTGGTGGAGATGTTGCCACCCGAGCAAAAGGTGTGGGTGATTGCTGAAAAAATATGTCAGCAAGGAAACAAAAAAAGTGGCTTCCCTTCTTTATACGACAGCATATACCACGCTATGGCAATTGCTGAAGATGGCCTATTTATTACGGCGGATCATCGTCATTATGTGAAGGCCGATTCTTATGGTCATATCGCTTTGCTAAGAGATTGGCAGAGCGCGCTGCACGCTTGAGTATTCAAAGCCAGCCGCAGGCACCCTGTTTAGCTTTGGGCGCCAATAGTTGATGGTATTTTGCTAAACCAAGCGCCTTTACCTAAGTCATTGACAAAACTGTGTGTTTTGCCAAAGCTTAGGTTGACCTGATGCTTGCGCATCACTATAATTCGCCGTCTTCTGATCAGGCTAGTGGATATCGCCTACTAGTCTGGGAATTTGTTTGATGCGGGGTGGAGCAGTCTGGTAGCTCGTCGGGCTCATAACCCGAAGGTCGTTGGTTCAAATCCGGCCCCCGCTACCAAATAACACTTGTGGCCGATTTTTTGGTTACAAGGGGTGACAGCGATGGTTTAGAAGCCCCTTTTTGGGGCTTTTTGCTTGATAGGGGGCGCGAATGGCAACGGCGGCGCAGTTGGAAGCTTTATTTGAGCCAGCCGTTCGGGCGCATGGCTGCGAGTTGTGGGGTATTGATTTATTACTCAACGCCAACCCGAGAATGGTCAGAGTGTACATCGACAAGGAAAACGGTGTGAACGTTGATGATTGCGCGAGTGTGAGTCGACAAATTAGCGCGAACCTCGATGTGGAAGAAGTAATACCGGGTGAGTACAGACTGGAAGTCTCTTCACCGGGTATGGACAGGCCCTTGTTCAAGTTGGAGCAGTTCCACGAGTACATAGGTTTTGAGTTGCAGGTTAAATTGCGAATGGCGTTTGACGGGCGGCGAAAATTTAAGGGCATATTGCGCGGCATAGAAAATGATGAGCTGATGGTTCACATTGACGACGAAGAGTTTGTATTGCCGTATGAGTTAGTTGATAACGCGCGAGTGGTACCGAATTTCGAATAAGCGAAATAAGGTATCACCGCACTAAAGTGTTAGCCATGAGGGTGTGATGAGTAAAGAAATACTGCTGGTTGCTGAAGCTGTTTCAAACGAAAAAGGTGTGTCAGAAGATATTATTTTTGAGGCGCTTGAGTCTGCCCTGGCCATGGCCACCAAGAAACGCTATGAAGAAGAAGCCGACATTGTCGTCAACATCGACCGTGAAAGTGGCGATTACGAATCGTTTCGGCGTTGGCTGGTTGTGGCTGATGATGAAATGGCCTTGCTAGGCACTCAGTTCACTACCGAAGAAGCGGCTGAAGTGAACGCCAGCTTGCAAGTGGGCGACTGGCATCAGGAGCAAGTTGAAAACGTAGAGTTTGGTCGCATAGCTGCTCAAACAGCCAAGCAGGTCATTGTGCAAAAGGTTCGTGAAGCAGAGCGAGCGAAAATTGTAGATGAATACCAGGACCGTATTGGCGAGCTGATTGGTGGCACTGTTAAGCGTGTTACTCGTGAGCACATAATTGTTGATCTTGGAAACAACGCTGAAGGCTTGTTGTCACGAGAGCAAGTGGTGGGTCGAGAGGCGTTCCGAATTAATGATCGGGTACGTGCAATTCTAATCGAGGTGAGTCCTGAAGCGCGCGGACCGCAGCTTATATTAAGTCGCATCTGCAATGAAATGCTGATTGAACTGTTTAAAGTGGAAGTTCCGGAAATTTCTGAACAAGTAATAGAGATTCGCGCTGCAGCTCGCGACCCTGGTTCCAGAGCTAAAATCGCCGTGAAAACCAATGACGGCCGAATTGACCCTGTAGGTGCTTGCGTTGGTATGCGAGGTTCGCGTGTACAGGCAGTGTCAAACGAATTGATGAATGAGCGCGTTGATATCGTGCTTTGGGACGACAACCAGGCACAGCTGGTTATAAACGCGATGGCACCGGCTGAAGTAGAATCGATTGTTGTTGACGAAGACAGTCGCACTATGGATGTGGCGGTTGCGGATGACAACCTCGCCCAGGCAATTGGCCGAAACGGACAAAACGTTAGGCTCGCCAGTGCGCTGACTGGCTGGATTATCAACGTGATGAGCACTGAAGACGCCAACCTCAAGCAAGAAGAGGAAGCGGGCAAGGTGATGCAAATGTTCATCGACAGCCTTGAAGTTGATGAAGACGTAGGCCTGGTTCTGGTTGAAGAAGGCTTTACGTCTCTGGAAGAAGTGGCCTACGTGCCGCTTGAGGAAATGGTCGCTATCGAAGGCTTTGATGAAGACATTGCCGAAGAATTGCGAGCACGAGCAAAAGACGCACTGTTAACCAGTGCAATTGCTTCACAGGAACACGCCACCGAGCCAGCGGAAGATTTGCTGGAAATGGAAGGTATGGACAAGGCGCTGGCGTATCAGCTCGCTGGCCTTGGTGTGATCACTATGGAAGACCTGGCCGAACAGGCCATTGAAGATATCATTGAGCTAGAAGGGCTTGATGAAGAGCGTGCAGGTGAGCTAATTATGGCGGCACGCGCACCTTGGTTTGCGGAAGAGTAAGCGCCGGCAACAGAAACTTTCTCATCCATCACCCACCAGGGTCGCACAGATAGCAGCCACTAAGGCTGAACAGGAGAATACCAATGGCAGAAGTTACCGTAAGTGAACTTGCCAAAGTAGTTGGAACACCAGTTGATCGTTTACTTGGGCAAATGCAGCAAGCTGGCTTGTCGCACGACAAAGAAGATCAAGTAGTTTCAGATAGCGACAAAAAGACTTTGCTGTCTTTTCTCCAGCGTTCCCATGGTGAAACTCCGACTGCGCCGAAAAAAATCACGCTAAAACGAAAAACTGTTAGCCGTCTGAAAACAGGCAGTGGCCAGGCGCGTAAAACAGTTAATGTTGAAGTACGAAAAAAGCGTACTTACGTTAAACGCGAAGAGTTGCCTGAGGAAGAAGTAGCAGCACCGGTTGAGGAAGAGATAGAAGTAGCGCCAGTGGTTGAAGAGCCGGTGGCGGAAGTGGTTGATGAAGCGGCTGAAAGTGGCGTTGAAGCGCTAGTTGAAGAAGAAATTGTCGCCGAAGAGCCCGAGCCAGCGCCCGTTGAGGAAGCGGAAGCCAAGCCTGCGCGCAAGGCCGATTTTGATGCTGAAGCATTACGCGTAGCCGCGGCAGGTAAGCGCAAAGCCAAAGAGCGCGAAGAACAAGCGCGTCGTGATGAAGCCAATCGAAAACGCCTTGAGCTTGCGGAGAAAGAACGCCAACGTCTGGCCAAAGAAGCCGCTGCTGCCACAGCTGCGGCCCAAGCCAAGGCGAAAGCGCCTGCTGAAGCAGCAGCCGATCCAAGACATAAGCGCAAAGACGGCCGCACGGATGACGATGACGCCAAGCCAAGGAAACGAGGAGGCGTTGGAAAACGCAAAGACAAGCTTTCTGGCCATAGCCTCACTCGGCAAGCCATGTTGGCTGCAGAGGAAGAGGAGGCGCGCGTACGTCGTGCCTTAGCTGCACAAGCACTGGGCCCGGTTCACGCCGAGCATCACAAACATGGCTTTGAAATGCCAACTGCGGCTATCGTTCGCGAAGTAGAAATTCCTGAAAGCATCAAGGTATCTGAGCTGGCATCAAAAATGTCAATCAAGTCCGGCCAGTTGATTAAAACACTGATGGGCATGGGTGTTATGGCAACGATCAACGACTACGTTGATCAAGACACGGCTGCATTGGTGGTTGAAGAGCTTGGCCATAAGGTGCGGCTGCAATCTGGCGACACGGCTGAAGCAAGGATCGAAGAATTGCTGGACGTTGATGGTACGCAAGAGTCGCGTGCACCAGTGGTTACTGTTATGGGTCACGTTGACCATGGCAAAACCTCACTGCTTGATTACATTCGCAAAGCGAAAGTGGCTGATGGTGAAGCGGGTGGCATCACGCAGCACATAGGCGCCTACCACGTAGAAACCGATCGCGGCATGATCAGCTTCCTGGACACGCCTGGCCACGCGGCGTTTACCGCCATGCGTGCTCGCGGTGCGCAAAGCACGGATATTGTTATTCTTGTGGTTGCCGCTGACGACGGTGTGATGCCGCAAACCGAAGAAGCCATTGCGCATGCTCGTGCAGCCGGTGTGCCAATTGTGGTTGCGGTAAACAAGATTGATAAGGAAGGCGCGGACCCAGAGCGGGTTAAAAACGAATTGTCTGCTAAAGAAGTTATACCTGAAGACTGGGGCGGTGATACGCAGTTTATTCAAGTGTCGGCACACACTGGCCAAGGTGTTGATGAGTTGCTTGATGCGGTGTTGCTGCAATCAGAGCTGCTTGAACTGACCGCCGCAAGAGATGTTCCTGCACAAGGTCTGGTGATTGAATCAAGACTTGATAAGGGCCGCGGCCCGGTAGCGTCGCTTCTGGTACAGCGCGGCATTTTGCGCAGTGGGGATATCTTGTTAGCCGGTACCGCAGTTGGCCGCGTTCGTGCGATGCTGGACGAAAACGGTAAGCCAATAGCTGAGGCAGGCCCTTCTATTCCGGTCGAAATATTGGGGCTGGATGCTACACCAAACGCGGGTGATCTGTTTTTGCAGGTAGACAGCGAAAGGCAAGCGCGTGAAATTGCCGAGCAGCGCGAAGTGAAAGAACGTGAAGAGCGCGTATCCAACCGGCGTACGGTTCAGCTGGACGACCCGTTTGCCATGTTGCAAGGTGGCGAAACCAAGACCTTGAATGTTGTGTTGAAGGCCGACGTGAGAGGCTCTTTGGAAGCTATTCAAGCGGCATTAATGGATTTGGGCAATGATGAAGTTCAGGTCAATATCGTTTCTGGCGGTGTTGGCGGTATTACCGAAACAGACACCAGTCTGGCATTAACCTCACAAGCGGTTGTATTCGGTTTTAACGTTCGAGCGGATGGCTCTGCTCGCAAAATGGTTGAAGATGAAAGCATGGATATGCGTTATTACAGCGTGATCTATAACCTCATCGACGATGTTAAAGCGGCGCTCAGTGGCATGCTGGCGCCGGAATTGCGCGAAGAAATTATCGGCGTGGCTGATGTGCGCGACGTATTCAATTCACCGAAGTTTGGCCAGGTGGCGGGCTGCATGGTGGTGGAAGGCACGGTGCATCGCAATAAACCTATCCGAGTGCTGCGCGACAACGTGGTGATTTATGAAGGTGAGCTGGAATCTCTGCGTCGCTTTAAAGACGATGTTAACGACGTGCGCAATGGCATGGAATGCGGTATTGGCGTGAAGAACTACGACGTGAAAGTGGGCGACAAGATCGAAGTGTTCAGTGTGCAGGAAGTTGCGCGCACGCTTTAGATCGCCGGTCTGAAGGTCTTTACTGAAGACCACCCGACACCGTTTCGCCACCCACAAAAACAGCCACTGGCTGGGTTTTGTGGATGTCGAAACGGTCTACTTCAAAAATATTCTGATTCAGCACTATAAAGTCCGCACGTTTGCCTGCCGCAATGCTGCCAACCTGGTCTTCGATACCCAATTGATGCGCAGCGTTGCTGGTGTAACCATTCATAAGATCGGTACGACTTAGTCTATCGCTGATCGGTGGTAGATAGACGCCATCGGCGGCCACACCTACGTCTTGCCGATTGTGCCCAACCTGCATACCCAAGTAAGGATTGGCGCGATCTGTTTTCCACTCAAAGGCATCGGTGATGTCGCTGGAGAAAGTGACCATTGCGCCATCTGCCATCAAAGGTTGTGCACGTTGCATATTCAAGGCTCTGTCGCCAATTGCTCCTTGCATCACATCAATGCCGCCGGTATGCCAGTGCGGCGTGAAGTTTGCTATCACGCCTAATTGTTTAAAGCGAGGGAAGTCGATGTTTCTCACAACTTCCAGGTGGCAAATAGCGATCCTAATGTTCGGTGCGCGGCCTAATGATGCGTGTGCATCTTCAACGGCGTTTAACAAAGTAGTTGTGGCTCTGTCGCCAACGGCGTGCATATGAAGGTTTAGGCCTTCCGCATCGAGTTGTTCAATGATCTTGTGCACCTGAGCTTGGCTTAATAAAATTTCGCCATCGTTGCCAGGCGTGTCCAGGTAGTCGTCAGCAAGTGCCGCGGTTCGCGTTTCGAGAACACCGTCATAAAATATTTTTAGCGTGTCGATTTTAATTCGATCACTATTGTATTTCTCCGCAAGTCCCTTAAGTGATTCAACAGCTGTGTTTGCCTCGCTTGGCAGAAACAAGGTGTAAGCGCCGTGATAATTAACTGGCAGGCGGCCCTGCTTTTCCAGCTTGGAAACTGCGGCATACACTTGGTCATCAAGTCCAAAATTTCCGGCATCCAGCACAGTGGTAACGCCAATGGTGCGGTAATAGTCCAGATATTCGAACAGAAAGGATTCTACTGTGGGCGTTACTTCTTGAAAGTTATTGATAAACACAGAGGCGGCTGACTCTGTAATCCAGCCGGTGGGTTCACCGTTGCTGTCTTTTTGATAAAAAGCGAACCCGGGCACAATGTCTTTTGTTGCGGCCGTAACCCCCGCGTGTTCCAGGGCTTTGGAGTTTGCCCAAACCGAGTGCGCCCAGGCATCATAAAGAATAACAGGTCGATCAGATTCAATGGCATCCAGCTCGTTTTTGTGTGGCCCCTTAACGCCAAACAAGGAGTTTTCCCAGAAGCCGCCTATGATAATGTCCCGGTTCTGATTGTCTGCAATCAGTTTTTCTATGTTGGCCATTAGCTCTTGTTTGCTAGTGGCTTCTTCCATGGCCAGGGTTGTGTGTGACAAGGCAACAAAGCCCGGGTGAGAATGGGCGTCGATAATTCCCGGTATGACCGTTTTTCCGCCGAGGTCGATAACTGTTGTGCCTGAGCCAATTTGAGCACTGGCATCCATTCCTGCATATACGAAACGATCGCCCGTGACGGCGAGTTCGGTTGCCCAGGGGTTATCCACATTGCCTAGATAGATGCGCCCGTTTATATACACTTGATCAGCAGCCTCAGGCGGCTTGGGTGTTTGGCAGGCGCTTAATAATGAAAGCGCGAATGCAATAACAACAGAAAAAAATACCTGTTTGCTAACCATGTATTACTCCAACTTTCTATTTGGCGGGTGTGTACCAAATGGGTGAACTCCACGCTCGTTCCTGAATAGTTTTCTGGTGTGAGTCGGCGCAACAACCTTCCATGCCCTCCGGGATGGAACCCGGGTTCTCACATTGCACCTTAGCGGCAGCGCAAATTTGTTGGCTCCAGCGGCAACTAGGGTTTTCCAGAATGCGTGTGTAGTAAAAGGCTTGCGCTTGCGGGTTGAAGTCGGGATCTGTCCACACGGTGCATAACTGCTTATGCCCAGTACCGCTTTTTTCGCAGGTGTTTATATCCACGGTGGCATCGTTAGCTCCGCCGGCAACATCCAGAACTTGTTCTTTCAGTTCGCCATTGTCATACCAACCCTTGATGATTTGTGCGCGCTGCAGATCGTTACCTGGATATTCCTGAGTGCCGCCGTCGGCCAGTGCGGACACAATAAAGCTTGGTGCGACCACCTGTTCCGGCTTGCCAGGCAAGTCGCTACCCATGGGCACGCCGCTGGCATACGCATTCGCTACCATATTTTCATTGTCACAGGCTTGCGCATCTATGTCCCAACCGCCAAAGAATCTCAATACGGGACGGGTGCCACTGGTGGCGTAGGCTTCGCGTCGCTGCATAGCGGCGAATAATGAGTCGCGCGTGTTTTCTTCGGCATAGAGTACCGCCAGGCCACCTGGGCCATATTCGAGCTCATCAGGCAAGCCCTTGGGTACTCCATCGGCGGCTCCCATACCGGCGCCACCATGCCCAGGGTGATTTTTTTCCATCACCAGACCGGGTGCGGCAATGTGAGTATCGGTGCTTGAGATCAAACCAAACTTGAAACTGTTAGCGCCAATTTCGGCTTGTTGCTGCAGACCTTTTTGCAAGCCATAACGAAGGAAGTTTGTAGGTTCCGGTGGCTTTGTTTCCGGTATCATGCTGTCGTCAAGAAATATTGTGAGCCAATCCAGTCGGCCGCCTTCTGCAATGCCAGTGTTTTTGCCACCGAAACTGTCGTAACCCATTTTTTCGAAGTCACAGAACTCATCTGCGCCCCAAGCTGTTCGCGAGTCGCATTCACTGGAACCTTTGTGTTGCATCACTTCAAATAAAACATTCCAGCGTGCACGGCGTTTGGCTTCTTCAGCGGTAACCGGTTCGCTGGGAACGCTTTCTGTTTCAACACGCGCAGTTTCAAACATCAAGCCACCGCTTAGGTTGGAGTTATGCGGAATAACCACTGCATCGCAGCCTGGTTTGTCGGCGACGCATTCTTTGTCGAGGTAGTCCCAAAGATCAACTTGCGAAGGTGTTTCTATCCAGCTCAACGCACGCTCAGGCACGTGCTGATTCTTGAACACAACGTTGTGATGTAAGTTTTGACCAGAGCCCACACTGGCTGTCCATTCGTAGCCGGGGAAGCTGGTAAAACTGCATTCGCTGGACCGGTCATACGCTTGTTCGGCGGCCTTTTGTGCCCCTTTCCAGGTATTTGCAGCGGCTGCAAAACAATCTTCATTATTGTCGCCACAAAACCCCCAGCGTTTTTTTCCAGCCATGCCGTATGCGGCCAGCGTGCCGAAGCTGAGTTCTGGCCACCATCGGTGTTGCATACACACCGGGTGCCAATAGCCTTTTTCGCCGGGTGTATTACACATGCGCATCTCGCCCATGAACTCGGAGTGGTCGGTGACGGCGGTAAAGTCCAGTGGTCTATCTATCTGAATGTGGCGGGTTGCTTCGTCGTTGTCGTTATAGGGCTGTATGCCCATCTTGCCACCTTTGGCAAAGTTGTATGCGTCCAAAGGTGTGTTACGGGTATCTTGAGAATTGGCGTCGAATGACCAGGTGGTGTGCACGTGCATATCGCCGAAGTGGGGGCGGCGTAACGGCTCATAGTTGCTGCAGGGCTCGCGCTCTTCAGTGATCTCATAGCTGCGTTGAGGCAAAGAAGTGCTCTCATGCGCGGCTGCTGAAGATGTTTCTATGGGTGCTTCTTCAGCGTACGCCTTTGCAGAAACGGTGCAGATGGCTGCGGTCAGTAGAATAGTTTTAAAAACGAGCGCGTTGAATGTTGTATGCATAGAAGACTTGTCGAGACTGGATAGGGTGTTGCCCCTATTGTCGCAAACTTCGCCGCATTTGCAAAAAGCGCGAACAATACGAAAGGTTCAGGTAGAATCGCGGTTTTTTGGGAAAGCCCATGCCAAAGGAATATCAACGCGCAGAGCGAGTAGCCGATTATCTTCAGCAAGAGCTGGCGTTGCTGATCTCGCGCGAATTGCGTGACCCCAGACTGACGTTGGTAGACGTGACCGGGGTAGAAGTTAGCCGTGACTTGAGCGCAGCCCGTGTATACGTGTCGTTTCCCGGCGAGTCCACCGTGGAGGAAGACAAAGAGCGCGAAGGCGTGTTGAACGGTGCAGCGGGCTTCCTGCGTTCGCAGTTGGCCAAGGGCAATACAATGCGCTCAACGCCCCGACTCAAATTCTTCTACGACGAGAGCATTCGCCGGGGCAGTTACTTAACCAAGTTGATTGACGACGCCCTTGAAAGCGATCAGCGTTTAACCGGCGGCGACAACAATCCGGATTCGCACGATTCCTGATTCCCTGTACGAATAATGCCTCAGAAACGCCTTACACGGCATGCCATCAGCGGTGTGCTGGTTCTCAATAAGCCATTGGGTCTTAGTTCGAATGGCGCTTTGCAGCGAGTGAGATATCTGCTGCGGGCGAAAAAAGCAGGTCACACAGGTGCGCTGGACCCTCTGGCAACCGGGGTTCTGCCCTTGTGTTTTGGTGAAGCCACCAAGTTTTCAAATTACCTGCTGGATGCTGATAAAACCTACCAAAGCGAGTTTACCTTTGGTGTGGCAACCGATAGCGGTGATTCCGACGGCGAGATTCAGCGTGAAACTGACGCAAGCCATGTGCAGAGCGCGGATCTGCTAACCGCGATAGCGCAATTTACTGGCGACATAGAGCAAGTGCCGCCAATGTATTCTGCGCTGAAGCATCAGGGTCAACCCTTGTACAAGCTAGCCCGTCAGGGCGTCGAAATTACTCGCAGACCCAGGCCGGTAGCGATCAAACGTTTCGAGCTGCTGGACTTTGAAGCAGGTGCCGCTCCCAGGGCAACTGTAGAAGTAGAGTGCTCAAAAGGGACCTATATACGCTCACTGGCAATGGATATTGGTGAGCTGCTGGGTGTGGGAGGGCACGTTAGCCGCTTGCACAGGATACAAGCGGGCCCCTTTAGCGCTGTAGATATGCTGAGTATCGAGGATATAGCGCTTAAGCTACCCGAAAATGGTCCGTACTCCGTCGAAACTGCGCATAAAATACTTAAACCTGTGGATGCTGGCATCCGATACATCCCGGAAGTAGAGATTAGCGCTGAACAGGCCGTCGAATTGCGCCTGGGCCGCAAAATAACCGCGCCCGAGCACGTGAGTAATGGGCTGGTTCGTGTTATGCTGCGCGCCGCTTTTATAGGCCTCGCGGACGCGAATGGCCAAACCTTACAGCCCAAGCGACTGGTAGTAGAACACTAGCCGCCAAACGGCGAAAAGGTCCTCAAAAGCGCGAACCTGGCTGTAAATATGCACGGCTAGGCTCAATCCCCACTAAACAGGCATATTGGAGAAAATGTTATGGCACTTAATGCTGCCCGTAAGGCCGAGATTGTTAAAGAGTATCAGCGTGAAGCTGGCGACACTGGTTCCCCAGAGGTTCAAGTTGCCCTGCTAACCGCGAATATCGAAGCGCTGCAGTCGCACTTCGCCGGCCACAAGAAAGACCATCATTCACGCCGTGGATTGATTCGCATGGTAAACCAGCGTCGTAAATTACTGGATTACCTGAAGCGAAAGAACAGCGAGCGTTATGCTGCGCTGATCAAAAGCCTCGGCCTGCGTCGTTAAGAAGGTCTGCGCCCGGGCTTATGCTCGGGCAGTTCGCAGCTTGTGCATTGTTGCAACGGGCTCGCACTGATTACCGAAGTTAGTAAGAAAGATCAAAGATAGACAGATAGACAGATAGAGAGAGAAAAAATAGTGAACCCCGTACAAAAGACTTTCACCATGGGCGGACAAACCGTCACATTGGAAACCGGGCGAATAGCCCGCCAAGCCTCAGGTGCTGTGTTATGCAGCATGGACGACACCGTAGTGCTGGCCACTGTAGTCGGCGCCAAATTTGAGAAGCCAGGCCAGGACTTTTTCCCGCTTGGTGTGCACTACACAGAAAAAGCCTACGCTGCGGGCAAAATTCCTGGCGGTTTCTTCAAGCGTGAAGCACGCCCTAGCGAAAAAGAAACGCTGACGTCACGATTGATTGACCGTCCGATTCGCCCGCTGTTTCCCAAAGGCTTCAAAAATGAAGTGCAAGTGATCATCACGGTTATGTCAGCTAACAATGACGTAGACCCAGACATCGCTGCAATGATCGGCACATCAGCTGCATTGTCCATTTCCGGTATTCCATTCAACGGCCCAATTGGTGGCGCGCGTGTTGGTTTTACTCCGGAGAAAGGTTACATCCTCAACCCTAAATACAGCGAGCTGAAAGATTCAGCACTGGACATGGTGGTTGCCGGTACCACTGACGCCGTTTTGATGGTGGAATCAGAAGCGCAGGAACTGACTGAAGACCAAATGCTGGGTGGGGTATTGTTTGCCCACCAGGAAATGCAGGTTGTCATCAAAGCAATCGAAGAACTTGCCGCTGAAGTGGGCAAGCCTCGTTGGGACTGGCAAGTTGCTGAGGTAAACGAGCCGCTGTTGGAAGCAATGAAAGAAAACTTCGCTGTTGCCATCGGTGAAGCGTACCGAACCAGCGACAAGATTGAGCGTAAAGAGAAGCTTGACGAAATCAAGGCAGAAGCCATCGCCAAGCTCACTAACGAAGATACTGGTGTATCAAGCGACGACGTAGCGGCTATGTTCAGCACAGTTGAGAAGAAACTGGTGCGTGGCCGAATCGTTAATGGCGAGAAGCGCATTGACGGACGTGATAACAAAACCGTTCGACCTATTCGCGTTGAAACCGGTATCTTGCCTAAAGTACACGGTTCTTCCTTGTTTACGCGTGGTGAAACACAAGCCATTGCGGTAGCCACCTTGGGTACTACTCGTGATGCACAAATCATTGACGCGCTGCAAGGCGAGTACAAAGACAACTTCATGTTGCATTACAACTTCCCTCCTTACTCAGTAGGTGAAACCGGACGTCCTGGTTTTACAGGTCGTAGGGAGATTGGGCACGGTCGTTTGGCCCGACGTGGTATTGCAGCGGTTATGCCTGATATGGAGAGCTTCCCGTACACGATTCGCATTGTGTCTGAAATCACTGAATCTAACGGTTCCAGCTCTATGGCCAGCGTCTGTGGCGCCAGCCTGGCGATGATGGACGCAGGTGTGCCTTTGAAAGCGCCGGTTGCTGGTATTGCAATGGGTCTGGTCAAGGAATCAAACCGCTTTGCTGTTCTGACTGATATTTTAGGTGACGAAGATCACCTGGGCGACATGGACTTTAAAGTAGCTGGTACTGCCAAAGGTGTGACTGCATTGCAGATGGACATCAAGATTGAAGGCATTACTGAGCAGATCATGGAAACGGCACTGGATCAGGCCAAAGACGCGCGTTTGCACATTCTTGCGCAGATGAACGCTGTGATTGACGCACCTCGTCAGGAGCTGTCTGAAAACGCGCCCAGCATGACCACCATGAAAGTTGACCCCGACAAGATCCGTGACGTAATCGGTAAAGGCGGCGCGACTATTCGTGGCATCACAGAAGAAACTGGCGCCTCTGTTGATATTGACGACGACGGCAGCATCAAGATCTTTGCGGTTGACCGCGCCGGCATGAAGGCCGCTGTGGAAATGATTGAAACCATTACTGCAGAAGCGGAAGTGGGTGCTGTCTACACCGGCAAGATTGCTCGCATCGTAGACTTCGGTGCGTTTGTAACGATTCTGCCTGGCAAAGACGGCCTGGTTCACATTTCACAAATTGCCAATGAGCGCATCGAGAACGTCAGCGACGTGCTTGAAGAAGGTCAGGAAGTGCAAGTAAAAGTACTGGACGTTGACGCACGCGGGCGCATCAAGCTAAGCATGAAAGCTTTGCAGGAAGAATCTGCGCCGGCTAATAATGACGACGAAGAGGCGAGCCAGGAAGAAGAGTAAGCGCGCTTAGCGTTCAAGGAGTAGCGATGCAGTATTTGCACACAATGGTACGCGTTAGTGATTTGGATAAATCACTGGAGTTCTATTGTGAGCATTTGGGCCTCAAGCAGGCGCATCGTTACGACAGTGAACAAGGTCGCTTCACATTGGTGTTCCTTGTTACCGAGGAAGACTTTGAAAGCACTTTAGAACGTATCAGTTCAGCCAGTGATATTCGCCCAGCCATTGAGCTGACCTATAACTGGGACGCAGAAGAATACACCGGTGGCCGAAACTTCGGCCATCTGGCGTATGCGGTCAATGACATTTACGCTTTGTGCGAAAAACTGCAAAACGCCGGCGTGACCATAAATCGCCCGCCGCGCGATGGCCATATGGCGTTTGTTAGATCGCCGGATAATATTTCAATTGAGCTTCTTCAGCGCGGTGATGCAAAACCACCCCAGGAGCCGTGGGCGTCGATGCCCAACCAGGGCGAGTGGTAGCTGCTAAGTGTTGATCACTCCCCTTACTTACTAAGGGATACCAAATGCTTAAGAATATTCTTGTCGTTCTTGCTGCCAGCAGCATTTTCTATCATTCAAGTCTTTTCGCTGACCCCGCCACTATTCGCACCGTGACCGGTGGCCAGGTGCAAGGCAAGATTCTCAGCGACTGGGGCTCTGACCAAGATCTGGAAGTGTATAAAAACATTCCCTACGCAGCCGCACCCATTGGTGAATTACGTTGGCGCCCGCCTGTTGCTGTAGAAAGCTGGGAAGGCGTTAAGACTACTGACGACTACGGCCCAATCTGTCCGCAGACTACGGAGTTGCAGGGCGTGCTGGATACCATGATTGATGGCCAGGGCATGAGTTGGTGGCGCACCAAGCTGCTGAAGTTTCTGATAGGCCTGGCACCTGAGCGAGAAATCAGCGAAGACTGCTTGTCAATCAATGTGTGGACACCAAAAGATCTGGAAGATGACGCGAAGCTGCCCGTAATGGTATGGATTCACGGCGGTGGCCATATTGCTGGCAGTGCCTCGGATGGAATCTACGAGGGCGATGTACTTGCGCGTAAAGGCGTTGTAGTGGTCAGCTTTAACTACCGGCTGGGTATTTTGGGTTTTATGGCGCACCCGCAACTCAGTGCTGAAGCAGAAACACTGCACGGTCATCGCAGCTCTGGAAACTACGGTACCCTGGATCAAATAGCAGCTTTGGAATGGGTTAGAGATAACATCGCAGAGTTTGGCGGTGACCCGGATAAGGTAACCATCTTTGGCGAATCGGCAGGTGGTCATTCTGTTGGCCAACTGATGGCAACACCATTAGCGCGCGGCCTGTTTCATAGAGCGATTGCGCAAAGCGGATTAGGCAGCCACAACTACATGCATTTGAGCAAAGACATGCCTGGTTTTTCGGCTGCCGAGAATGGCGGAGTCGCTATCGCTGCAGCGGGCAATATTGCAAACGACGAGCATGCTTTGAAAAACCTGCGTGAACTGAGCGCGCAGCAACTCCTGGAGATTGGCGCAAGCGACGTAGCTCTGGTGTCTTACATGCACCCCAATGTTGATGGCTGGATGTTGCCGCAGCCGGTATTCGAAATATTCAAACAAGGGCAGCAGGCTGATGTGCCGTTGCTTATTGGCAGTAACGCCGACGAAGGCACCTTGTTTCAGATCTTTCCAATGCCGCCGCTGTACTGGAGTTTGGAAGTACCGGAAACAGTTGATGAGTTGAAGGCGCTATTGGTGGCCGAGTTTGGTGAGCAAGATGGCACTGCGCTGATGGTGCATTATCAAGTAAACAACGATGAAGAAGTGCCACTGGCGCGACTGAATATTTGGGGCGACTCGTATTTCGGGTACCAGGGCATATACGGCGCTCAGCAGATGAAAAACGTTGATTCAGCAGCGTATCTGTATTTTTTCAAACGAACACCGCCATCGCCCAAGCAAACCCTGGGTGCAACCCACAGTTCGGAGATATCGTTTGTCTTTGGTGGTGGCATGCCGCTGTTTGAAACCAATGATTTCGACGAAGATTTATCGGAAGCCATGTCTACCTACTGGACAAACTTCGCTAAAGCAGGGTTGCCGATTGCGAAAGGCTTGCCGGCATGGCCACAATTTGTGGAGAATGATCCGCGGCAGATGATCTTTGAACAAGGGCCCGTGGTTGGCTCTATTGAACGTTCGCGTTTGTACAGTATTTATGCCAAGCGCATTGAGCAGCTGCAAGCTGATGTTTTGAGTCGTTTAGAAGCTCCCTAAGGTAGCCGTTACACCAAAAAAAGGCTCATAATGCCAACATGTCTCATAGCACATAGGCAGCGTTGGTAATGAGTGAACAGGTTCGCCTGGGTGTTGTTGGCCTGGGCAATATTGCTCAGCAGCACATACAGAATGTCGTTAATGGTCACGTCGCAGATTGCAAGGTCACGGCCGTCTGCTCCCGCAGCGGGCAATCGCTGGCACAGCAACTCAACATCGCGCATTTCGATAACGCAGATTCATTAATCGGCAGCGGTGTTTGTGACGCTGTATTGGTGGCAACACCCACTTACACCCACACTGATATTGGTGCCGCGGTTCTGAATGCAGGTTTGCACCTGTTGATGGAAAAACCGCTAGACCTGTCACTGAAGCACGCTGAGGAAACCCTGGCGTTGCAGGGTGGAGAGCAAATTTTTGCGCTTATGCTTAATCAGCGCACCGATCCTTTGTTTCTGGCCATGCAAGAGGTGATTGCGAATGGCACCATAGGCGACATTACCCGAACGCACTGGACCATGACCAACTGGTTCAGACCCGAGGCGTATTTCCAGGTAAGTGATTGGCGCGCAACCTGGCAAGGCGAAGGTGGCGGTCTGTTGTTAAACCAGTGCATTCATAACCTCGATATTTTTCAATGGCTGTGCGGAATGCCCAGCAAGGTGCAGGCGTTCTGCCGCTTTGGGCATACTCACGATATAGAAGTTGAAGACGAGGCAACGGCATATTTCGAATACGCTAATGGCGCGAGTGGCGTTTTTATTGGCTCTACTGGAGAGGCACCTGGAGTCAATCGCTTTGACATAATAGGTGATAACGGCTCTTTAAATTTTGACGGCGAAACCTTGTGGCTCACTGAGAATAAACAGTCCACCAGTGAGTTTAGTCGTAACACCCGTGATATGTTCGGCATGCCCGAAACCTCTCGCCGCGAAATAGTTGTTGATCGTGGCGTCAACCAACACGCTTTAGTGTTAAGCAATTTCGTAGCTGCGATTACGCAGGGTACTGAATTGATTGCTCCCGCCAGTGAAGGTCTTGCTTCACTGGAACTTGCCAATGCAATGTTACTGTCAAGTTGGGAGCAGCGTTCGCTCACTCTGCCGTTAAACGCCGATGAGTATCAAATTGCACTGCAGAAAAAGCTTGAGACTTCGAGCTTGCGAAAAAAAGCAGATATAGACGTAAACATTGATATGGATGCTTCATATCGTTAACGAGACGCCTAACCGCCATCAAATAGAATAAGATTATGAATGTAAGTGTTGATGAGCTCAGCCAATTAGCCAATAAGCCAGCGTTGCAGCGCCTGCCGGCGTATCTGCGCCTTAGTGGACCGGGTTGGCTGCAAGGTGCGATGACCCTGGGGGGTGGCAGCGCCATTACATCATTAACCATTGGTGCGGTGTATGGTTACGAGTTGCTGTGGGTCCAACCCCTGGCGATGATCATCGGCTGCATTATGTTGTTTGCCCTGTCGCACCAAACACTTAGCACGGGCATAAAGCCATTCACGGCAATGCGCAACTTTGTGCATCCCTCTGTGGCCTGGTTGTGGGCAATTGCGGCGCTACTATCCAGCATCATATGGGGCTTTTCGCATTACCCTTTGAGCGCCGGTATGCTCGAAGAGATCATCACCGTTGGCACCGGTTTTTCCTTGCAAGACAGTGGTGGTGCGGCGCGCGAAATGTATTTGTTCGGGCTGGCTATTTTGGTATGGATGCTGTGCGCTTACACCGCATGGAACTACGGCGCCGGTGGCCGTGCCGTGCGGATATTTGAAACCGCGATCAAGTTACTCAGCAGTATGATAGTGCTTGCCTTCTTATGGGTGGTGATCGCAGCGTCGTTAAACGGCCAAATTGATTGGGCAGCGGTGCTGGCTGGTTACGTACCAAGTGGTTTACCCAGCGACAGCGATGGCGTGATTACCATCATGGCTGCTCTGGGCACGGCGGTGGGTATCAATATGACGTTTATCTATGGCTATACCTTGCTGGACCGGGAGTGGGGCAGGGCGCACAGAGAGCTTGCTCGCTATGACATAGTCATGGGGTTGGTGATTCCCTACATTTTGGTTACCGGCTTGATTTCCATCGCGGCCGCCGGCGCTTTCTATGGCAGTGACCTGAGTATTCAAGGCAAGCTTAGCCCGGCACAAGCCGGTGTTTTGTTTAGTGATACAGGTATGGGGCCGGTCACCGGGCGTTTGGTATTTGCCTTTGGCGTGCTGGGCATGGCCATTGGTTCTCTGGTAATGCATATGTTGTGTTGTGGTGCTGCAGCCGGAGCCATGTTTGATTGGCCGGCACACTCGCGCAAATATCGCTTGGCCTTACTGCTACCGACGCCCGCCGTGCTTGGCGTTTTCCTGTGGTCAACGATGGGCGCTTATGTAGTGCTGCCCACCTCCGCTATTTGCGGCTTCTTGCTGCCGGTTGCCTATATTGGCTGGTATTTACTAAACAACAGTCGGCAATACCTTGGCAACGACAGGCCAGCAGGCCGCAAGAAACTACGCTACAACCTGGCAATGTTGTTATGCATTGCTACGGTGCTTGCCAGTGTAAGCTACACAACCGGCATCCAGCTGAATTGGTTCTAAAATGACGACTATAGGAGACGGGGCGAACTACGCACCCAGCAGTGACGCAGAGAAAGTTGTAGAACCGGGCGAGTTTGTTTTCGCCGCTGCGTTTCTAGACCACGGTCATATCAACGGTCAATGCAATGGGTTGAAAGACGCAGGTGCCACACTTAAATCAGTGTTTGATCCCGACCCTGACAAAATATCTGCGTTTATCCAGCGGTTTCCCGAAACACAGGTCGCCGCCTCGTTCGAGGAAATTCTCGCTGACCCTGAAATACAATTGGTCAGTTCCGCGGCTGTACCCAGTTTGCGATCAAGTATAGGCATCAGCGTGATGCAATCCGGTAAGGATTACTTCACGGATAAATCGCCATTCACCACATTGGAACAGTTAGAAAGTGCGAAAGACGTTGTTGCCAGCACGCAGCAAAAATACGCTGTGTACTACGCAGAGCGTCTGCACAACGATGCCGCATGGCGTGCCGGTGAACTTATTGCTGAAGGCGCGATAGGCCGCGTATTGCAAGTATTGAACCTTGCCCCGCACAGGCTTGCAAAAAACACACGCCCGGACTGGTTCTTCGACAAAGATCAATACGGCGGCATCATTACCGATATTGGTTCGCATCAGTTGGAGCAATTTCTTACCTATGCGAACTGTACGGGCGCAACACTGAATTTTGCGCGTGTAGAGAATTTCAGTCACCCGGATAAACCGGGCTTGGAGGATTTTGGTGAGATGTCGTTAACCGGTGATAACGGAGCGTCATTTTACAGCCGAGTAGATTGGTATACGCCGGATGGCTTGCGCACCTGGGGTGACGGTCGAACGTTTATTGTGGGAAGTGAAGGCAGTATTGAATTGCGTAAATACATTGATCCTGCCAGGGAAGCGCCTACGTCAAAATTGTTTCTCATTGATAAAAACGATGAGCATGAAATAGAATGTTTGAATAGCACTGGCTTCCCATTTTTTGGACAACTGATAATGGATTGTATTCATCGAACAGAACAGGCAATGACACAATCCCATGTGTTTAAGGCCGCGGAGTTGAGCATGCAGGCGCAAGAGTTAGCTGACTCTGTTAGACAGAAAGGTCATGTGAAATGAAAATTTCGCTCGAAGGAAAGCGCGCTTTCGTGACGGCAGGTGGTGCTGGCATGGGCCGTTACACCGTTTTAGCAATGCATGCTTTGGGTGCACAGGTAGTTACCTGTGATATAGACACCGAGCAATTGCGGGGTCTGCCGGAAGAGATAACCACGTTCGTATGCGATGTGTCAGACGCCGATGCTGTAGATGCCATGTTTGATGCAATTCTTCCAGAAGGCCTGGATATTCTTGTTAACAACGCTGGTGTTGGCGGGCCGACCAAACCGGTTGAAGACATCAGTGTGGAAGAATGGCGTCATTGCATGAGTGTAGGCATTGATTCACAGTTCTTTTGTGCGCGCAGAGCCGTACCTGTGTTTCGCAGACAAAAGTCCGGCGTGATCATTAACATGACCTCTGCTGCGGGCATTATGGGTTATCCGAACCGAACACCTTATGCCTCAGCAAAATGGGCGGTGACCGGTTTTACCAAAACGTTGGCCATGGAATTAGGACCAGACAATATTCGCGTTAATGGAATTGTGCCTGGCAATGTGAAAGGCGAACGCATAGAACGGGTGATCAATGCACACGCCGAAGCGGACGGTCTGGACCCGGAAGAAGTGCGGCGACTCTATGCGATAAGTACCTCCATGCAATGTTATATAGACCCGGAAGAAATTTCTGATTTAATCTGTTTCCTGTGTTCCGATCTTGGCCGGCATATTTCCGGTCAGATCATCGCGGTGGATGGGAATACGGAAACTTTGTATCCGCGTTCTTGAGCAGGCATGTCTTGGGTTAGAATGGTCAAGGGCCAGCTAAGGAAAGAACTATGAGCAAAATCACCATCAACAACAAAGACGTAGATTTGAGTGGTGTTGATCCAAACACTCCGTTGCTCTGGGCCTTGCGCGACACGCTGGGTTTAGTAGGAACCAAATTTGGCTGTGGTATTGCACAGTGTGGCGCGTGCACCGTGTTAATGAATGGCCAGCCCATTCGCTCTTGCCAGGCACGCATAGGCCAAATAAGTGATGCGAAAATTACGACCATTGAGGGTCTTGCCGACGAGGATG
>CAYGSL010000031.1:0-13395 GCA_964352475.1 uncultured Pseudomonadales bacterium
CAGTGTATACGCCCTGCGTCACGAAATCAATTCTGCAAAGATTTAGTCGATCAGCACTCCAGCTGACAAACCACGCAGGCGCTGACTTCTAGAAGACTTATAAGCTAATCGAAATAGAGGACGCATTGTTTGACCTCGCACCTTCTTCCTAAGTCGAAACTTATCAACGCGATTCAAGGAAATACCAATCGCTATTGATCACTAGCCCTACTCACTCAATGGCCAGCGACCGTCTGATAAGTAAAAGGCGAAGCGGTCATTGATTGGCGTTTCGGATAGACCGAAAGCCGCTAGGTCGTAGTCGTGCTTGCCATGTTTCCCTTTCGGATTATCCGCGATGTGTTGGCGTATGGCAGATCGCCCCGCCTCGCTTTCCGCAAGTTCAAACGCGGTGTGAATACGCGCTGAGAGCTCCAAGGGCCTATCAACAAATTCTTGCTGTGAGCAATCCACAAAGCGTCGTTCGGGAAATCGTGATCGTTCTTCGAGCCCGCGTTCAAGTGACGTTGCGTACCAGTCCATTACCGTCGTTCCCATATCAAGAATGTCGATATGCTCGCAGTCACCCATGTACATGTTCATAATCGCCTGGTTCATGCTGTTGATAGAGGGTACAACGTGCTTCGGGTGCCGATGACACCAAATAAACCGCGCATCTGGAAATACAGTCATGATTGATGCAATCCCCAGCATATGAGCTGGCGCCTTTAGCATCCATTGCTGACCAGGTCGTCGCCAGTTCAGCATCTGCATCTGCTTTCGTTGATAAGTGTACAACGGCGTAAGATCTTGCGCCTTTAACCAACTCCCATACGGTTCCAACATAATTTCGAAACCCAATTGCACACCACTGAAGGCAAAGGCATGCAACATGACGCACTCTTCTGGTGTGTCCGCGTCAATGTAATGTATTTTTCGGAAATGACTATTCTCAGGTGATTTCAGCGCTGCGGCCAACGCTTGATATCTTGGATCCTCTTCACCTGGATGGCTACCGGGCCATGGGTCTGGAAACTGCACCTCCCACTGGAGTAAGCCACGGTTTGCAGGTGCTGCCGTCAAAAGATTGAGTAGGGCAGACGTACCGGAACGTGGCAAACCGGTGACAAATACTGGCGCAGTAATCGGCTGCTCAGCAATTTCCGGAATGCGCTTAAACGCGTCCTCACAGCGCAAGCGAGTAATAAGCTGATCTAGCACTCTGCGTCGAAGGCGTCTGCGACCGTCGGGGTCGCGCACATGGCGGTCATAAGTTTCGCAGAGTGTCGATAAGCCTTCGCGATAGGGGAGGTCTCCAAAATCGTCCAGCGCGGATTTTTCTACTGCCAGTTCGACTAATTCGTTCGTGTCGAACGTAATGTTGTTTGACGCCATCATTGATCTTCATATTCTTTGCTGATTAACACCACCAATTTGCCTTCCACTTCACGGCGCTCTAAACGATCCAACCCAGTGACTATCGATTCAAAACCATGACTCACTTCCGGTGTGACAGCGAGTTTTCCTGCTTCGTACAGGACCAATAATTCACGATGGACTGTTAGCATTTCTTCACGGGAACACGCGCCCACAAACACGCCGATGCTGGCGCAGTTTCTCATGACCAGTTCATTGGTATCGGCCGTTCCCCACCGACCGCTGGCAAACCCAACGGCCAATAAACGCCCGCCTGACCCCGTGCACGACAGAGATTTTTCAAACAGGTCGCCGCCAACGGGATCAAACACAACATCAACCCCTCGCCCACCGGTCAGTTCTAGCACTTTGTCGACGAAAGATTCCTGTTGATGGTTGATGCAATGATCTGCACCAAGAGATTGGCAGTAATTCAGTTTCGCGTCGCTGCTTACCGTGGCAATGACAGTGGCGCCCAGAGCCTTTGCCAACTGAATAGCGGCCGACCCAGAGCCGCCGGCAGCGCCGTGCACGAGCACAGTTTCCCCTGCGCGTAATGCTCCACGATTTATCAGCCCAACGCCCGCTGTATGAAAGGGGATACAAAAAGCCGCCGCTTGTGTCGGCGTCATGGTTTGGCTCATTGGATACAATGAGTTTTCCTGTGCCGTGCAGTATTCCGCGAAACTACCATTACCGATGTAGAAAGACGAAACTCCCATTTTAAGGTCACCGATCTTACTTCGGCAGCCCTCACCAACGGCGCTGACCACGCCACAGAGCTCTTGCCCTGGAGTGAATGGCAGTTCTGGCGAAAACGCGTACTCTCCTTTACACATCATTAGGTCTGGCAGCCCCAAACCGGCGGCCAGCACTTTGAGTTGTACCTCACCTGCAGCCGGCAATGGAACATTAGACTCTTCCATTACAATTACATCGGCTGGCGATCCAACATCGGTCACTTTCAAGGCTTGCATAATGTACCGCTCTTTATTCTCTTGAGGAGCAGCTTATTAACAGCGGCGATCGTTACGCGCTTGGGCGCGCAAAGTAACCGTATGTTCAACTGCCTGGAACCTGACACAGCGTAAACTCCACTCCAATCGTATTCAGTGCGTGAACCTGCAGAAATTGAGCGGTTGATTGCTGTGTATCGTTCAATCCAGCTAACAACGCGGATGTCGGCACATCGCAACGCACATTCATTGCATTGCACTTGGCGCCCACCTCCCCGAGGTTTTTCACTTCAGCAACCAGGCTGTGAACCGCCGGGCCTCGATTTTTCAAAAACGCCGCTAATTCTGTTGTGCCATCCATTGGTTGCAAATAGGACATCACCACCTCACCCAATTTCACAACAGCAACGCGAATCGCTTCGTTGTCCGTGGCTTGCGCGTCTCTCAGAATCGTCACATTGCTGCCAAACACGGCACGAAGCGTATTTATCGATTGCTCCAGATCAGAGACTACGACGTTGATAGCAAGCAATCGGTTGTCAAGTGATGCACCCACCGCAGCCCATTGTGGTCCATAAGCGGGCAGCATGAGTGGCGGGACCGGTTCTTGCTGCCACGGCGTTTCCGCCAATTCCAGATGGAAACCTAGCGCATCGCGCGCATCCATAATGTAAGATTGGTGATTTCCGCGGCAGTTATCAGGTGGCAACATCTGGTTCCAAATGTCATCCAGAGGAAACTCTATTAAAGGTTGCAAACCGGCTTCCAGACAGTTGCCAACTAAGTTGTCGATGTTATCTACCAAATAGCACAGATTGTGAACGCACGGACCGTATTTTTTGAGCGCATCGTAATGAGGCAATCCCTCCATTACCGGTTCACACAACTGCTGCACGGTTTGCCCAAAACCCGTGTGCCTAATTGCCAGCGCAGGATTGTTCAACACTCCGGAAAATGCCCGCTCTACTTCAGATTCTCCAAACACCCGTTCGAAAAAAAGCGCACTCGCATCGAGATCTGCTACGGCGTACTCTACTTGGTGCAATGGAGATAACTTTATTTCGTTCATAGTCAGTGTTCCATTTGGTGTAGTCTAGTAACACGGTTAATCGCCGCTAAGCGCCACGTTGGATAAAAGAGTGCCGCTGGGTGTTAGCATCGCCAGACATTCGTCTAAATATTGGTCTGACTATGTACTGGCCTCAAGCCATCCAGAGAATCGCTTCACTGCGATGGCACGCCGGCTAGGAATATGCTCGCTCGGCCAACCACTAACCGCTGAATATTGCTTAAGCGACTGCTTGGCAATGGTGACCTTATGCACCTCGTTAGCACCATCCACTAAAGGCGCCATGCGAGCAGAGCGGTACATCATCTCCAATGGCATATCAGCACTGTAACCAAGCGAACCATGAACCTGTAGCGCCTTATCAACGACGTTGAACAATACTTTGGCATTGTTGACTTTGACCATCGCAATATCAGTTCGAGCAGCGGCCGCGCCGTCTCGGTCCATTCTCCAAGCGGCCTGCAAAGTCAGCAACTTTGCCGCTTCCATTTCAATTCTAGAGTCAGCAACATACTCTTGGATCATTTGATGTTGGCTGTAGCTTTTTCCAAATGAGGAGCGTGATACCGTACGCTCGCACAGCATGTCGAATGCGCGCTCTGCCTCTCCTAGCCACCGCGCCGCGTGATGTATGCGGCCAGGGCCCAGGCGAACTTGCGACAATAGAAACCCTTCACCGCGCCGGCCAATCAAATTCGCTTTCGGTACGGTCACATTTTCCAAGATGATCTCTGAGTGATTGCCATTGGCGCCAAATTCCGCGTGGGGATGGTGCATGGTTGGTATGTCTCGAAAGATATCCATTCCAGCCGTACCTTTCTCAACAACAATCATTGAGCAGCGCTTGTGTGGCGCCTGCTCTGGCTCAGTGACTGCCATAAAAATGATGAAGTCGGCACGGGACGCATTGGTAATCATCCACTTTCGACCGTTCAACACCCAGTGGTCGCCATCCAGCACAGCCGTCGTTTCTATCTGCGTGGGATCAGTGCACGCCACCCAAGGTTCGGTGATGGCAAATGCGGATCTGATATCACCCCTTAGGTTAGGCCACAGCCATTTTTCCTTCTGCTCAGCGGTGCCACCTTCTGCCAACAGTTCTGCGTTGCCCGAGTCTGGCGCCATGTTGCCGAAAATTTCTTGCGCAAACGGACAGCGCCCGAGGATCAGGTTCATTTGCGCCAAAGGAAGTTGACCCAAACCTTGGCCACCTAGCGATTCTTCGAGATGGCAGGCCCAAAGACCGCGATCTCTGACTCTTTGTTTAAGCGGCTCTTGCACTTCATTCCACTGCTCTTCCGTGAGCTCAGACTTGATGGGCTCGAGCGGAATCAACTCTTCATAGACGAACGAGCGAATCCAGTCGAGTTGTTCTTGTTGCTCCGTTGGCGTTTCAAAATCCCACGTCATCGTGTTTTACTCGAAGCTTAAGCCATCACGAAGCCCATAGGTTCTCGGAGCTACAAGCGTTATTGGGGTCATGATTATTCTCCTGGCGACTATATAAATCAGTTAGTTAGAATATTGCTCGTGTGGCCAATTAGGCTGCGTAAACACGCCACCATCAACGTAGAGTGTTTGCCCTGTAATGAACGCGGCTTTCTCGCTGGCAAGAAACTCCACAGCACTTGCAATATCGATGGGCAAACCCACTCTCGACAGAGGCGATTGGCCAGCCCACGTTTTTTCGTACTCGGGGGACTCTTTTCGTGTTCGCTCAATCAATATGGCACCTGGCGCCACACAATTGACGCGGATTCCGTGTTTGCCCAGGTCCACCGCGGCGGCTTGGGTAAACATTTCAAGGCCACCTTTGGATGCTGAGTAGTCGATTAGTGCAGGAAACGGAGTTTTATTACAGCCCGAGCCAATATTAATGACGTTGCCGGGAAGACCTGCGTTGACCATATGTTGGCTGCCAATCTGGGTCGCCAAAAAACTACCTTTAAGATTGGTTCGAATGGTGCGATCCCAGTCTTCTTCTTCAAGTTCGAGCAGCGGTGCCCACGTCTGTACGCCTGCGTTGTTGACAATCAGTGTGGGAACACCCAGATGTTCAACAATCCCTTCGAAACATTGGCTGACCTGATCTTTGTATCCAGCGTCACATTGAACATACCAACAGTTTCGTTGTGCGTCGCGTATCGCGGTCGCCGTTTCTTCAGCTCCCTTGGCATCGTTATTGTAGGTAAAGCCAATATCCCAACCGCTCTGCGCCAAATGAACGGCTATTTCACGACCTATTCCCGAACTGGCCCCACTGATGTAGGCGATAGCTTGCATGGCGATTCACGCTTTTTCTGAGTCGTCCCTATAAGACGATTTTTTCGATCGCTGTACTACAACCGCATTGACAGCTTGTTGGTACTTTTTTGTTGCCTGTTTCAGGCAGGATTTACGGCTAATCGGCTATGTAACTTGCGATATTTACTGGGGGTTACTTCCTTCATTTCCCGAAATCGTCGATTAAAGTTGGACAAATTCGCGTATCCGCAGTCATAGGCGATAATCGTTATATCTTTGTCGGAATTGACCAACTGTCGGCAAGCTTCTGTAATACGCACTGTATTAACAAAAGAAACAAAAGTTTGTCCGGTTGCCGCTCTGAAAAAACGACTGAATCCTTGCGGTGTCAAACCCACGATATCGGCCAGGATGGGCTGCTTTATGTCTTCACTCAAGTGATCGCGAACGTACCGAACTATCTTAGAAATGCGCCGGCCATGAAACTCGTCTTTTTCTATCGTGTAAGCTGCGCTGGCCAATTCCTCTAGTTCATTCGATTCCGCAATATATTGGAGGCATTCGAGCAATTTGACTAATCGCATCCCCTTTTGCTGGCCGTCTAACGACAGCAGAATTTGCTTAACAGCCTCCCCAGCGCTGCCGCCAATTACGAGGCCTCGATTGGCCCTTTCCAGCATCGACGAAATGGCACGATTTTCCGGCAATCCCAGAAAGTACTCACCAAACGAGCTACGGCTGAATTGGGCAACCACTAAGTCACAATGTTCCTGGTCCTCTGAACCAACGTCGTCGTTTTGCCAACAATGCGGTAGATTGGCACCTACAAGGACCAGGTCACCCTCTTCAAAGTGCTGGATGCTGTCGCCAACAAACCGCATGCCTTCGCTTTTAATGACGTAGGTAAGCTCAAACTCCGGGTGATAGTGCCAACCGTGGTCACTTTCCAAAGAGGGGCACTGAAATCGCCATGTTTTAAAGCATGAATCGCCTTCGATCTCTACGTTCTCAAACATCGCTTCCATCGCCGGCTATCCTCCTGTGTGATGCTGTTTGCGCCGGTACCTAAACAAATCTAGCTATCGTTGGCAATCACCTGTTGGCGCTGGTTGCCAAGACCTTCTATACCCAATTCAACCACATCACCGCGCTTTAGCCAAACTTGGGGGTCCATACCCAAACCCACACCCGGAGGCGTCCCCGTGCTGATCACGTCACCTGGCTGTAAGCTCATGAATTGGCTGATGTAAGCGACCAAAAACGGTACATCGAAAATCATGGTACGCGTATTGCCTGTTTGCATTCGCCGGCCATTCACGTCTAACCACATATCCAGGCTATTGTAGTCACCGACGTCGTCCATCGTGACCAACCACGGGCCAGTCGGTCCAAAAGTATCGCAGCTCTTCCCTTTCACCCATTGTCCACCCCGCTCAAGCTGAAACGCACGCTCAGAGACATCGTTAATCACGCACAATCCAGCAACATGATCAAGCGCCTCAGACTCGGTGAGATAACGCCCTTCCCGGCCGATGACTATCCCGAGTTCAACCTCCCAGTCTACTTTGCGGTGCCCACGAGGGAGTTGAATATCATCATTTGGACCAACGATCGCAGAGCTGGCTTTGAAGAACAAAATGGGCTCGTCCGGAATGTCCATACCGGATTCTTCGGCATGATCGGCGTAATTCAGTCCAACACAGATGAATTTGCCCACTCCGGCTACACAAGGCCCAAGTCTTGGTTGCCCATTAACCAAAGGCAAAGCGTTGATGTCCAACTGCCTCAATTGAGCCCATTGCGGCCCCGCTAACACGGCAGGGTTCACATCATCGATAACGCTGGATAAATCACGAATTCGACCATCGTTATCTAACACACCCGGTAGTTCCGAACCGGCTGATCCATATCGTAGCAACTTCATTCGATTTCCTCGTACTGTGTTTGTACCAACATCTAAATGCTCCAACCGCCATCAATAACAACGTTCGCGCCTGTCATAAATGCGGTGTCTTCACTCGCCAGCATGATCGCTACCGATGCTATTTCACTTGGTTGGCCCAGTCGTCCCATTGGTTGACGTTCAATAAATGCTTTTCTAGCCGCTATCGGATCCCCGGTGGCCTCCATGCGAGCTTGTAAGGACGGAGATTCGACGGTACCCGGGGAGATAGAATTGCAACGAACTCCCTGGTCGATGAAATCGAGTGCAACCGATTTCGTCAAACCGATGACCGCCGCCTTACTGCTGGCGTACGCGCAACGGTTTGCAGCACCTTTTACGCTTGAGACCACGGAGGCTATATTGATGACGGCGCCCGATTGACGCTCAAGCATTCCCGGAAGGAAGGCTCGAATGGTTCGCACCATTGACGACACGTTGAGTGACATGGACCGTTCCCACGCCTCTTCGTCACATTCCAAGATCGTTCCATGATGCACATAGCCCGCGCAATTGACGAGAACATCGACCGCAGGATTCTGCACCGCACACTGCTGTACAGAGTCAGCGTCAGTGACATTCAACGTGACCGCTTTGCAATTCAGTACCCCGGCGGCTTCTTCCAATGCCTTCTCGTTAATATCGGTGATAATGACGTGAGCGCCTTCATTCAAATAGGCTTTAGCGATCGCGTAACCAATGCCTTGCGCAGCGCCGGTGATCAGCGCGGTTTTTCCCGCCATTCTATCGCTCATTTTGTTCTCGCCTGTTGATCCTCAACGTGTCCAAACAGTGCGGTTGGCAATCCCTGGACGTCTAGTGAAACTGTGAAAAGCCCGCCCGCTTGAGGGCATTCGCGTCGTTGCGTAGGTGACATCGCTTTTGCTGCTGTTGTTATAAAAAGCGTCTGTAACTTCTCGCCGCCAAAACAGCACTTGGTGATGTTTGGTACGGGCATAGGGAGATCGCGGTCGCGGTCGCCACTGGGCGTCAATCGAACTATTTTTGCACCCGCGAACATCGCACACCACAGATACCCTTGCGCATCCACAGCAATGCCGTCTGGGTAACCATCCGACTCTGTAAATTCCGCAAACACCTGTGCGTCCTCAATCGTCGCATACGCTAATTCGCCAGAATCAAGCTCGGCTGAATAGATTCGCCGTGCCAGGGTATCCGTAAAATAGATCGTGTTTCCTGAGGGTGAAAACGCCGGTCCATTGCTGATGACGAAGTCGCCCGTCATCCGCTCGCACGCCCCATTGGGCTGCAGGCGATAAATGGCGCCAGACGCGACGGATTCCAGATTGTCCATGGAACCAAACCACAGGTTTCCATCTCTATCGCAGCAACCGTCATTTAAGCGGTTATTCGGCAACAGAGGTTCCGGGTCATGCAACAGGTTCAATTCACTGCTACTCAAATCAATGTGGTGTATCCCGTTGGCAAAAGTCCCAACAAACCCTCCAGCAACGCTGGGTGCTATGCAGCTAAGCGTACCAGGCAGGTGCCACACGTGGCGTACTTGGGTAGACGGAACGTATTCATGGAGAGACGAGGATACAATGTCTACCCAAAAGACAGACTGTCTTTCCATGTGCCATATCGGCCCCTCACCAAGTTGAGCCTGTGCGTCCCACACACACTCCACACGAGGTGGCCATCGAATATCATTACTTGGCATTAAATGCTCTCATTGCTACAACCACTTCAGTGGGAATGCCTGGGCGTGCCGTGCCTGGCAATAATATTGTCGTGTTGATCATCAAGTTCAAGCACTGCGCCATCTTGCAATTGACCTATCGATGCTCGGTAAATCGACTGCCACGGCGTTTGATTAACTAAATCCTGCCGGACTAATGTAGCCTGGCGTTGTGCAATCTCGTCGTCACTCAGCAGTACATTGACCGTGTTACTGTTCAGATCAATTCGAATGATGTCACCCATTGCTAAGATAGCCAGGTTGCCACCGGCGGCGGCCTCAGGCGACGCGTTTAAAATCGATGGGCTGGCCGACGTACCACTTTGGCGGCCGTCACCCAAGCAAGGCAACGTTGTGATGCCTTGCTTTACCAAGTAATCTGGCGGCAGCATATTGACCACTTCGGCCGACCCTGGATAGCCAAGTGGGCCGCAATTTCTGATCACGAGAATACAATCTGCATCCACCGACAGTGCCGGATCATTGATGGAATTGTGGTAGTGCTCCGGACCATCAAACACGATGGCCCGACAATCAAATACTTTTGGGTGGTCAGCGTGGCTTAAATAACGCTGCGCGAACTCCTTGCTAATCACCGATTTCTTCATGACTGCGGAATCGAACAGATTGCCACTGAGCACCGCGAAACCCGCTTGTTCTGTAAACGGCGCATCAAATGCACGAATCACTTCCGAGTTGGAACTTCGTCTCTGCGCGTAGCATTCTTCAAAAGTGGACCCACTGACCGACAGCGCGTCACCTTCCAATTCTCCTGCATGGAGCAGCTCGCCTAACACAGATGCCAGGCCGCCCGCTCGATAAAAATCTTCCCCAAGAAATTCGCCGGCTGGCTGACAGTTCGCCAGCATTGGCAAATGTTCGCCATACCGTTGCCAATCGTTTATTGACAACCGCACCCCGGGAAGTTGCTTAGCAATGGCCTGCAGATGTATCGGTGCATTGGACGACCCACCAATGGCCGTGACTGCCCGGATCGCATTGCGGAACGCGGCATCGGTTAGAACCACTGATGGGCGCATGTCCTCCCTCACCATGTCAACAATGCGCTGCCCCGTTTTGTAGGCTATCTGGCCACGTTGTTGGTAAGGTGCCGGAATGTCAGCGCAAGTTGGCAGCGACATGCCTAAGGCCTCAGCGACGCAGTTCATCGTGAGCGCAGTACCCATTGTGTTGCAATGCCCCACACTGGTCGCTGAGTTACCTACCCTGCGCATAAATTCTTCGTAGTCTATTTTTCCAGCCGCTAACAGCTCCCGACACTCCCAGATAATCGCGCCGGACCCAATGCGTTTCTCATTGTCCCAACCGTTCAGCATGGGGCCACCGGACAACACGATTGCAGGCAGATCCACGGCGGCCGCGGCCATTATCATCGCCGGGGTGGTTTTGTCACATCCGGTAGTGAGAACCACGCCATCGAGAGGGTAACCGTACAGAATTTCAACGAGTCCAATAAACAGTAAATTACGATCCAATGCGGCCGTCGGACGTTTTGCCATTTCATGGATAGGATGCACCGGAAACTCCATGGCAATGCCACCGGCTTCACGAATGCCTTCTCGCACTCGCTGAGCCAGCTCCAAATGATGGCGGTTGCAAGGGCTTAGATCACTTCCAGATTGCGCGATACCGATAATGGGTTTTCCCGACTGCAACTCTTCACGAGTTAAGCCGTAATTGATGTATCTTTCGACGTAAATAGCGGTTTGGTCAGCTTGCTGCGGATTATCAAACCAATCCTTACTGCGCAACGGCGTTGAGCGACGTGGTTTGGACTTTTTATCTGTGTCGTATGATGACGGCATGGCGCGCCTTTCGGGAAAGTCTGAGACTGTCGACTATATGACGCCAATGGGTAAGGAACAATGACAGCATTAACGGCTCAATAATACGATTTTCGCATTACCCCGCCTATAGATGAATCACCGAGTCCAAAGCACTGCCAGAACATTCGTTAAAAAAGTATTGTTCTACCATCATGTCTTGGTTGGTCGTCCGCCATCGCTGTTAGTAAGGTAGGCGATAATGCTCGACGTACTACGTTCTCAGGAGATTCAGTGTCCGCCACGCAAAGAGTCTACGGTGAAGACTTCCTAGGCAACACCGTGCATCAGGTGACGCTGACTAATGCGCAGGGGTTGCGTGTGCAGCTGCTGTCGTACGGCGCTATTGTTCAATCAATTGCCGTGGATGAGGGAGATACGGGGGCTGGTAATCTAGTGCTTGGCTATGACAATCTTGGCGCTTATTTGAGGGATCAAGCTTACTTAGGCGCAGTCATCGGACGATACAGTAATCGCATTCGTAATGCTCAGTTTGTGCTGAATTCTGGGCAGGTTGGATTGACTCGAAATCAGCACCCTCATCACATGCATGGTGGAAAGCGCGGGTTTAATCGGCACAATTGGACAGTGTCTTGTTTAGACGATTCACCAATACCCCATGTTGAGTTTACTCGCACATCGCCTGATGGCGAGGAAGGCTACCCTGGGGCCGTATTGTGTTCTGTCACCTATTCATTGACAGAGAATAATGGCGTATCGATACAGTATCGAGCGGAAACCGACCGCCCCACCGTGATCAATCTGACCAATCACAGTTATTTTAATCTAAACGGCGACGGGCGTGGGTCCATCAAGGATCATACGGTCCAAATTGATGCTGACCAGTACCTGCCCATTGACGCATCTTTAATTCCCACTGGCGAATGCTCCAACGTTGACCAAACACTGTTTGATTTCCGTGCACCAATACCCTTGCACCAGGTTCTATGCCAGTCTACTGAGCAAATCAACAGGGTGGGAGGCATCGATCATACGTTTGTGTTGCGGCAGAACGGCCAACAAGAATTGCGCTTCGCCGGGAGCTTGGCGTGTGCAGCATCCAGGGTGCGAATGAACATCCATACCACACAACCCGGAGTACAGTGCTACACCGGTAACTCTTTGCCCGTTGCGGGTTTTACGCGACACGCCGGTATATGCTTCGAAACGCATCATTTTCCTGATTCACCTAACCAATCGCATTTTCCGCCCACTGAATTACTACCGGGAGATCTGTATCAACAAGAAACGGTGTATGAATTTGTTCATGGCTAAACTCAATGCTATTGCTCGCGATGGCTATCAATCTCACACTGAAGGTTACCGTCAACAACTGTTTTGGAGGCTCTTATGCATCGCCGAGATTTTTTAGTTCGTACCAGCACTCTGCTGGGGTGTTCACTGTCGCAAGCTACCATTGCCGCCGTTCTGAATCAGAATGAATCGAAAGCGCCTTCCGGCTTTTCATTGTCAGCGAATGAACGCGCTACGGCCATTTGTGCCGCCGAAGCTATCTTGCCGAGGACAGACACACCCGGGGCAACCGACGCCAATGTAATCAGTTTTATTGAGCTGATTGTAGGTGACTGGTATACGCCAAACGAGCGAAATCGGTTTCTTGCCGGACTGAATGCGCTGAACAATAAAAGCGTGCACTTGTTTAATCAGGCATTCGCAACCGCATCCATAACGCAACACAATGAAGTCTTGTCTTCTCTTGACGCCGCTGCCAGCCAAAATGACTCAATTGGAGGTACTCACAGTTCCGAGCTGCAGTCCTTCTACACACAGCTCAAGGAGCTGACCATTGTTGGCTACTTCACATCGGAAGTGGGCAGCAAGCAAGCACTGAACTACAACCCTATGCCCATGAAGTATGACGGCGAGTACCCACACACAGAAGCCTCTCGCCAATGGTCTTACTGAGCCGTACTCGTCAAACCGTCACCGGAGATAGCAATGAAACAAACAACAGATTTTGATGCCATTGTCGTCGGATCAGGCATCACGGGCGGACTTGCGGCCAAGGAACTGACCGAAAAAGGGCTGACCGTATTAATGTTGGAACGCGGCAAAGAGTTAGCCCACGGTCGCGACTACACAGGCGAACATACGCCACCTTGGAAAATCCCTTATGGTGGCAAACCCCTCAGAGACTTGTACGCTGAAGAATACGCTGTTCAACACGATTGCTACGCCTTCGATGAAACAACGCGACACTTTTGGAACAACGACAAAGAGAA
>CAYGSL010000031.1:13495-48697 GCA_964352475.1 uncultured Pseudomonadales bacterium
ATTGCTACGCCTTCGATGAAACAACGCGACACTTTTGGAACAACGACAAAGAGAATCCCTACCTTTATGACCCGGAAAACCCGTTCAAGTGGCGTCGCGCCGATGTTGTCGGCGGCCGATCCCTGCTGTGGGGACGACAATCGTATCGCTGGAGCGATATTGATTTCCAGGCCAACAAACTGGACGGCGTCGGCGTCGATTGGCCCATCCGCTATGAAGACCTGGCACCCTGGTACAGCCACGTTGAAAATTTTATAGGCGTCAGTGGCCAACACGAAGGCTTGGCGCAACTGCCGGACAGCGACTTCCTCCCACCGATGTCAATGAATGGTGTAGAGCTGGCGTTTAGAGATAGACTCATAAAACAGTTTCCAGATCGCAGATTGACCATTGGACGAACAGCGATACTGACGGAACCGAAGCCGGGTCGAGCCCCTTGTCATTATTGTGGCCCCTGCCATCGCGGTTGCTCAGCGGGCGCGTATTTCAGCACCCAGAGTTCCAGTCTTCCCGCCGCCCTGGCGACCGGCAAACTGACGCTGAAGGCCAACAGCCTGGTGCACAATGTGGAGTACGATGCGGACTCACGGCGGGCAACGGGCGTGAACGTAATCGATACACAGTCACTCGAAAAATCCCATTATTCAGCGAAAATGATCGTCATGTGCGCCTCAACCGTTGGCTCAGCGCACATTCTATTGAACTCCAAATCCGAGACGTTTCCAACCGGCTTGGCCAATCACAGCGGCGCGCTGGGCCACTATTTGATGGACCATGTTATGGGCCTCAGTGCGGCTGGTGTGATGCCTGGTTTCGACAACATTATGGAATTTGGTAATCGCCCGACCGGGTCTTACCTGCCCCGCTTCGTTAATCTCGACAAGAATAGCCAAGTGGATGAGCTGTTGAGGGGTTACGGTTATCAAGTGTATGCCAGTCGCATGGACTGGAAATCAATGATGGGCACACAAAACGGTATTGGTGGCGAATACAAAGACTCCCTGATCGCACCAGGCCCGTGGGTCGTATCGATGATTGGTTACGGTGAATGCCTCCCTAGATTCGAAAACTACATGGCGCTGGATGAGTCGAAGCCAGACCGCTACGGCATGCCACAAGTCAAATTCAATTTTTCATGGAGCGAGAATGAAGATCGCCTTGTTGAAGCAATGACATCTGAGGCGACTAAAATGCTCACGGCGATCGGTGCCACGTCGGTCCAACCCTACACTCAGCGCGGCGCTCCAGGTGATGCAATCCATGAAATGGGTACAGCGCGAATGGGTAAAGATCCTGCGACCTCAGTACTCAACGCGCACAACCAGGCGCACGATGTGCCCAATTTATTCGTAACAGACGGCGCTTGTATGACGTCCTCGGCCTGTGTGAATCCTTCGCTCACCTATATGGCGATTACTGCCCGCGCGTGTGATTACGCCGCAAAGCAGCTCCAGGCCGGCTATCTTTAACTCGCCGCAGGCATGAGCGCTACGCGATCGTGTAGATCAGCCTGAACGGACGCCAGCTTTGGCCGGTCTAAAGAGTACAATCGCACGATGAAAGCGGACATCAGTGAACCAACCGCAGGAATAACGGTAAATAATAGAGCGATTCCATAAAGAGCGTTTGCCGTTTGGGTTTCGCCCGGTTCATAACCGTAATACGAGAGCAGCCATCCCGCCAGAGCGCCGGCCACAGCCATGCCAAGTTTAAGTGCAAACAAGGTTGAAGAAAATGTCATACCGGTGATGCGATTGCCAGTCTTCCATTCACCGTAGTCGACGGTATCCGACATCATCGCCCAAATGATGGGTGAGGTCATCTGCTGTAAGAATCCAACAATGAAGTGAAGGGCGAACGCCAAGATGATCATCGAGCTGTCGATGAAGAAAAACCCCGTACACAGTGCTGCGATCAAGAAATTGCAGACACTGTAGATTTTGATCTTGCACCATCGATCTGTGGCGGGTTTGGCAAGTGCAGCGCCAAAAAGCATCCCCAGTACGCCGGTGGTCACGAAACTGGATGCTAGCTCGGGTGCAGCCAGCACGTAATTGACGTAATACAATGCGACTGTACCGCGTATCATAATACCTAACACTACAACAAAGGTTAGAAACGAAATTATTCGCCACTGATCATTCGCCCACAAGGCTGCAAGGTCGTCGCGGATACTGGTTTTTGCCTCTGCAACAGGCTGAATGCGTTCGCGGGTCGTTGCAAAGCAAACGATAAACATTACAACGCCAACAGTACTCATCGCTGCGATTGCCAGCTGATAGCCAAGTGCCTTGTCGCCTCCTCCAAATAAATCCACCAACGGCAAGGTGAGCGAGGTCACCATTAAACCGCCAATCATGGCCATCACAAAACGATAGGACTGAACGGACACTCGTTCTTGCGGATCATCCGTCATCACCCCACCCAGCGCGCAGTAGGGAATATTAATGGCCGTATACATGATCATTAGCAGCGCGTAAGTGATGTACGCATAGACAAGCTTGCCGGAGTCACTAAAATCCGGCGTCGTAAACGTCAATACACAAATTGCTGCGTAGGGTATTGATAGCCACAGTAAATAGGGCCTAAACTTTCCCCAACGCGTTTCTGTTCTGTCGGCCAAGGCGCCCATCAGAGGGTCTGTCACTGCATCCAACAACCTCACCATTAAGAACATTGTTCCGACCGCAGCGGCCGACAACCCAAAAATATCCGTGTAGAAAAATGCAAGGAACATCATGACCGATTGGAATACGATGTTGCTGGCGGCGTCTCCCATTCCATAGCCAACCTTTTCGACCACCGATAACTTATGTGACGTCACTGTTTGGTCCTCCTAGCGTGGTATCCGAGAGATGTCGTAATAGATCAGTTCACAGGGCTCGAGTTCATGAGCCAAACTTAATTCACCATCGACAGCGTCGATGCGATCAATAATCTGAGTGGGCTGAGCTTTGCGGCGCAGATGTTCAAGCTGTGTCTCGGTAGGGTATTGCGGAGAACCAATGGATTGCCACGCTCTATAGGCGTTGCCGTGATCGCGACCCACTCGATAGGCCCGGATTCGGTATTGGCCACTTACGCCGTTAATCGTAATTTCTTGCGAGATAGAGTGGGTGTCGAGTTCGTAGTCACCGCCATTAAAATCGGTGCTCAGTGCGTCACAATAATTCCAGAATAACGCTCTCAGGTCTCCATTTTCCGACCGAGTTACCCAACCGTCATCGTCAACGGGGAGAGCCTGGTCAAACATCTGGCTGAGAAATCGATAAGCGTGAAACACCGGTTTGGGTAGGCCGTGTCGATTCACCAAACCGTATTTCCCCGAAAACGGCAGTAGGCCAGGACCCGATTCTTCAAAAATATCGGAAATGGTCCAGTAAGAATACACGTCGCTAACACCGTTCAGATCTTTCAGCGTTTGCAATACAAACACGGCATTAAACTCCGAGTCTTTACCAAACCTGTCTTCATGGCAGGGTGATACATTCCACTCGGTGTAATGAACCTCGAGATTTTTAAACGCTGATTCATGAACCTGTCGACGTACAGTCAGCGCGTCCTCGCGCAGGGCCGCCTGACCTCGCCAAGCGATATCAAACAGTGTTTGCCCGGTTTCTAATGAAGCGTCAGCACAATAGTGATGCGTCGATACAAAATCGACAGGCGCGTTGGCGGCTGAGCAGTACGCCAAAAACTCATCGATCCAAAGGTTTTTGGATGTTGACGGCCCCCCCACCTTTAAATCCGGGTGGATCGCTTTTATGGCATTGGCCGTGTGGCCATACAGTTCGAAGTAGTCTTGCTGAGTGCCGGTCCAGAATACGTCTTTAAGGTCCGGTTCGTTCCAAACCTCAAAGTACCACTGTTGTACCTCCTCTATGCCGTAGCGGTCGATCAGGTGATCGACAAAGGCTGAAACTAAATCAACCCACTCATCCATGTCTGCAGGCGGACTGATATTGGCCTGGTAGCGAAATATTCTCTGTTGGCTGCTGGCCAAGCTTTCGGGCATGAAACTCAGCTCAACGTAGGGCTGAAGGCCGACACTCAGAAAAAAGTCATAGATCGCATCAACATTGCTGAAGTTATAAATTTTCCGCAATTGCCCGGTTCTCTCTGCTGAATCTCCGCCAGCCACGCCGGGTGTTTCACTGTGCACAACGCCTACCAGATCGTGAAATATGCCATGACAGCGGATGCGTTTGAAACCTATCTCGCGTTGCACCTGGCGAACGTGTTCACGAAAGTCTTCTCGAAGCGTCAGGTAAGCATGGCACGAGCCAATGCACTCCGTAAAAAATCGATTGAACGACGATGGTGATGCATTACTGGCGACGTTCACAAGATCGGTTTTTGCCACAATTCTACGAATCCTTACATCGTTAAAACTCACAGCTTATCTAACAACGTCTACCCTGCAAGCTCTACGTAGCCAATGATCAATGGCCGGTACTTTTTTGCAGCAGCAACACTAGTGCCAGCACTGGGTTCTACGCCAAAAATGTACTACTGAGTCGTTAACACAACGCTAGTTCAATAGGCAATGTACCCTTACTCTGTAAGCATTCGAACAATGTGGGAGCGACACATGATGACTGGTCAATTTCTTATCAATAGGGCGCGTATCACCGGTATCACGGCGGCCTGTCTTGTAATTGCTGCCTGTGTTGGTGTGGAACGCACCGCCCAGTCACAGGCGACCCTTCTGCCCGAGATCAGCTTTGACGATTTCATCGCCCCAGGCTGTGACGTAAAGAGCCGAGGTGAGAACCAGATCAGTGTAATGATCAATTCAGGTGCTCCCTGCACACTTATTTTGCAGAATGAATTACTGAGAACGCTACCGGAAGACGCTTGGCTCTCCTATCTGGCCACCGTAGATGGACTGGAAAGCCCAACAGCGAACCTGTTGTTTTGGTCCGCCGACAACACGGGCCCTAAGCCCGACTTGATCAGCGCATCAGGCTTATTCCCGGGTCTTAAAGGCCGCAACTCCTTTCCTCTGGCCGTTCTCGCAGAAGGTAGAGGGGCACCCAAAACTCCCGGTACCCTCATTCAGTTCTCGTTTGGAAAGAGCGTTGAGCTCAACAAATGGTCACGAGTGGGACTGTCGCTCATGAAAATTTCGGGGCCGCCAGCCACGATTGAACTGGAGGAATTCAAGTTCACCCCTGCCCAACCTGACTATCCAGTGCCAGACTCAAAACTGATTGATGCGCTGGGGCAGTGGATTCAAAAAGACTGGAAGGATAAGGTGTCCAACCCGGACGATATGATCAGTCGTTTGCAATCGGAAGCCGCCCGAGATCGCGTTGAACGCCCAAGTAAATACAGCCAATTTGGCGGCATCAAGACCCAACAGTTTGGCGCTACAGGATTCTTCCGCACACACCATGACAGTCGGCGCTGGTGGCTGGTCGACCCTGAAGGCTACGGTTTTTACAGTATCGGAATTGATATTGTTGGGCCGGGTATTTCCGGAAACGTTGATGGCATCGAAAAGCTCCACGAGTGGATACCTGACAAACAAGGCGAATTTGCCGATGCCTGGGAAACAGAAACCATGCACGACATTATGGCACCGCAGGGAAAGCAGATAGAGCTGCTTAACTTTCACACCACCAATCTGATTCGAGCATTTGGCCCCGACTGGCACGATCAGTGGTCGAGGTTGACTGCCAATCGTTTAGTGGATTGGAATGTGAACTCACTAGGGAACTGGTCTGATCAAGAGTTTGCGCGCAAGGAAGGAATCCCCTACGTGGTGCCATTGCAGAATTTTCCAGTGACCGATAAGCGAATATTTCGTGATTTTCCTGATGTGTTCAGCACCGAATATGAACAGCGCGCCGAACAATTCGCCCAACAATTAAATAGCCTAAAAGATGATAAGTATTTGATCGGCTACTTCATGAATAATGAGCCCGGTTGGGCGTATGTGCCGTCCATTAACCTGGCTGAGGAATTGTTGGCGCAAGGCGAGGGTTACGCCTCGAAAAAAGTCTTGGTCGATTTCCTCGCGACGCGTTATAACGGCAACATTACGCAGCTGAACGCGGCTTGGGGAACAACATTTGAGGCGTTCGCTTCGTTAGAGGCGCCTATCGAGAGCGCCTCCAAATTATCTGATGCGGCGGAAAAGGATCTTCAAGATTTTTCAGCCATCATGCTGGATCGCTACATTGAAGTACCTGTACTTGCCACCAAGGCCGTAGATCCTAACCATTTGAATATGGGTATGCGATGGGCATCCGCTGCACTGCAGGAAGACTGGCGCTTCGCAGGAACCCAACACCTCGACGTGTTTTCAATGAATAACTACACCGACAATCCGGCAAGTCGACTGGAGCTCGCTGCTAAAATGACCGGAAAGCCAATCCTGATTGGCGAATTTCACCATGGCTCAATGGAAGCAGGCCACTCTGCGTTTGGTGCACGATGGACGCGAACCGAAGCAGAGCGAGTGGACGCGTATCGGTATTACGCAGAAAACGCCGCGCTGCACCCGTTTAGTATTGGCATTCATTACTTCAGTTATAACGATGACCCAGTGCTTGGACGCTTTGATGGGCAGAATTTTCATCAAGGGTTTGTTAGCGTCACCCATACACCGTACAGTGATTTCGTGGAGGGGTATTCCAAGGTCAACGATCAACTGTATGACGTAGTGCAAGGAATCAAGGAGCCGGACGAAAAATACCCAGACGGCACCGTAATGGCCATCCCGATGACGTTTTAGACTGACCGTTTTCTGGAGTAGCAAATGCGCATAGTCGTTATTGGCGGTACCGGGCATATTGGCAGCTACCTGGTCCCACGCCTTGCTGAAAAAGGCTACGAAGTGATATCGATTAGCCGGCGGGCGGATGCACTGTACAATCCAAGCGCGGATCGGAGCAGCGTACAAACTCTATCGCTTGATCGAACCACACTGGAACGTGACAATCAATTTGGCCAGGCAATTGCCAAACTGAATGCAGACATTGTTGTGGATCTGATCTGTTTTAGCATTGAAAGCGCGCTGCAGCTGGTAGACGCGCTATCCGGGCAGGTAAAGCACTTTCTGCATTGTGGCACCATCTGGGTTCATGGGCGAAGCATCACAGTGCCCACCACAGAGGCAGCACCACGCAACGCTTATGGAGAATACGCAGAAGCCAAAGTCGCCATTGAAACGCTGCTACTGGAACGCGCAGAAAATGGATTCCCTGCTACCGTGATACATCCCGGGCATATCGTGGGTCCGGGTTGGGCCCCGGTAAATCCCCAGGGGCATTTTGATACATCGGTTTTCAAAGCTCTGAAAAACGGTGAGCAGATCACATTGCCTAATTCGGGAATGGAAACCCTGCACCACGTGCACGCCGACGACGTGGCCGCGTTGTTTGTTCAGGCGATCGAGTACAGGTCAAATGCATTGGGCGAAGCTTTTCATGCTGTCTCAGAGGGTGCGATTACCTTACGAGGATATGCCGAAGCCGTTGCCAAGTGGTTTGAGCAACCTGCAGAACTGCGTTTTATACCCATATCGGATTGGCTGGACACATTGCCCACAGAGGATGCCGCGAATGCGTGGGAACACCTATTCAGAAGTCAGAATTGCAGCATCGCAAAGGCACAGCAACGACTGGATTACCAACCCCGGTATTCCAGCCTCGATGGCATTCAAGAATCGATTAATCATCTTGTATCGCGATCAAAGCTATAACACCCTGTGACCTCCACCCATTTTAAAAGAGAAAATCACAATGATGAGTCAGCAGCAAATAATCGCTCGGATGCTTCGTTTGGTCGGTGTAGTCGGTGCGCTGCTCGCGCTCGCTGCTTGCGGCTCCACAGGTGTAGCGACAAAACATGAAGAGGCACCGACCCGCTTGATAGAACCGCCATCAAGGAGCTTGGGAACAGAGGCTAAGTGGGAGTCGCTGTTTAATGGGCGTAACCTGGACGGCTGGACCGCCAAGTTTGCACAATCAAACAGCGGCACTAACGTTTTAGATACATTTAGAGCAGAAGATGGGGTGCTGTCGGTTGACTACTCGAACTGGACATCGTTCGAAGGACAATTCGGTCACCTGGTGAGTGAACGCCGCTTTTCGCGCTACATACTCACGCTGGAATATCGATTTGTCGGACAGCAAGTCCCTGCTCCGCCTACCATGGCCTGGGCCATTCGCAACAACGGCGTGATGCTCCATTCACAGTCTGCGCAGAGTATGGGGCGAGATCAAGCCTTCCCCGTCAGCATCGAAGCGCAGTTGCTGGGGGCTGAAAACCCGGTTGCGCAGACCACCGGTAATCTCTGTACGCCCGGCACACATGTTGTTATCAAAGGTCGCTTGGAGACGGAACACTGTATCTATTCGAACTCCAGACCTTTCAGCAAAGATCAGTGGATTACGGCTGAGTTTGAAGTACTGGGCAGCGATCGAATTCGCCACTTCATCAATGGCGAATTGGTCATGGAATACCAACAGCCGCAATATGATCCGAACAGCGCCGAAGCGGTGGCTCTTCAGAACGGTGGCTCAGTTTTAATAAGCGACGGCCATATAGGCTTGCAAGCCGAAAGCCACTCCACCGAATTTCGCAATATACGTATACACGTATTGGACGGACCTCAGTAAACACTCGGAAGCACTCTCCATGAACAGTTTTTCATTGACGCGACGACACCTCATGCACATTGGCGCACTCTCACTTTCCCAATATGTGCTGTCTGGGTGCACGTCGGCACAGACACACTTATCGTCGCCCAAACCGACATCTGGTACTGCGTTTCCTCTGGGACTTCAGTTGTACACTGTACGAGAGCTACTCGCTGAGGACCCAAGGGGCACGCTGAATGCGCTAGCCCGACTTGGATATGAAGAAGTCGAGCTGGCGGGCTTACCACCTGGGGTCAGCGCAAAAGAGCTTCGTGCAATGCTCGACGACGCTGGACTGATCTGCCCCGCAATGCATGTGCAAGGCGACGTAGAATCGCAAACCGATATAGCGCATGCGGTTGGCGCCGAGTTGGTTATTCTGCCCGCCGCGATGCAACTTCTGAACGATGACTGGTCTCCTAAAAAAGACCTAGATGTTGCCAGCTATCAAATGCTCTCCAGCTACCTGAACAAAATGGGTAAAGAGTTTGGCGCCGCAGGTCTGTCCTTTGGTTATCACAATCATGCGTGGGAAATGGCCGTTGTGGGTGAACGGCGTGGTTACGACGTTTTGCTAGATGAGACCGACCCGAGCCTTGTTTTCATGGAGCTCGATCTCGGCTGGACACACGTTGGAAACGTGGATGCCCTTGAGTTGTTTGAGCGTCACCCAGGTCGCTTCAAAACCTGCCACATTAAGGACTTCAACGCGAAAGGTGAAATTGTTAACCCGGGTGAGGGAGTTGTCGATCTACGCACACAGTTATCGCACAGGGAAAAAGCCGGCATAAAGCACTTATTTGTGGAGCATGACAACAGTTCTTCCCCTCTGGGCACAGCGCAACAGGCTGTCAATTTTGTGCACTCGCTGTAACTGTTGATGCGATGACAGTATCCGACAACGACTTTAGAGCATTCCTCAGTGAAGCGAGACAACTCATACCCTCTGATCGGATCACCACTGATCCACTGAGACTCTTCGCCTATGGAACCGACGCCAGTTTCTATCGTCTCGTTCCCAAAGTTGTCATCGATGTTATCGACGCAGCTGAGGTGCAGGCTTTACTAAGCAAGGCGAATGGGCTGGGAGTGCCCATTACCTTCCGCGCGGCTGGTACCAGCCTTTCCGGGCAGTCCATTTCTGATTCCGTTTTGCTTCGACTCAGTCGCGATTGGTGTGGACATGAAATAGTGGATGATGGCGAATACATTCGCTTACAACCTGCCGTTGTGGGCGGGCGCGCAAACAGCGTGCTTGCCCCTTTAAATCGGCGAATAGGTCCGGATCCAGCGTCCATCAATACCGCCATGATCGGCGGCATCGTCGCCAACAACGCAAGCGGCATGTGTTGTGGAACCGCGCATAATAGTTATCACACCTTAAAAACAATGAAACTGATTCTGGCCGATGGGACGTCGCTGGATACTGGCAACGAACTCAGTTGTGATTTGTTTGGACAATCTCATTCTGAGTTACTGGCCAATCTAAGTGCTTTGGCCGACAGCGTGAAAAACTCACCTTCGCTTTCATCCCTCATCGAGAGAAAGTATCGAATCAAGAACACGATGGGCTATGCACTGAATGCCCTGATTGATTTCGACAATCCGATCGAGATACTTCAGCATTTGCTCGTCGGCTCAGAGGGAACACTGGGTTTCGTAGCCGACGTTACTCTGCGCACGATAGTCCATGAACCACACCGTGCAACAGGTTTGTACCTATTCAATACGGTGTTCGATGCGTGCAATGTCGTGGTAGCGCTGAAGCGCCAAGCGGTTTCAGCCGTTGAACTCATCGACCATGCAGGGCTTTATGCGGTAGCCGACGACAGTGGAATAGCACCACAAATTAGCCAACTCCCGTCGACGGCCTGCGCGCTGTTAATAGAAGTCTCAGCTGATACGAAGGACTTGTGCAAGGCTCACCAACGTTGCGCAGAGAGAGAACTGTCAGATTGCGTGCAGGAGGCCAGCATTCCTTTCACAACAGATGAGTTTGCGGCTAGCTCGCTCTGGGCATTGCGCAAAGGCTTGTTCCCAGCCGTGGGGGCCGTCAGGGAGTCAGGCACAACCGTTGTCATAGAAGATGTCGCCTTTCCTATTGAACACTTGGCTGAAGCAGTGGACTCACTTCAAAAACTCTTACGCAAACACAACTACCATGAAGCCGTACTATTTGGCCACGCGCTAGAAGGTAACTTGCATTTTGTGTTTACCCAATCGTTTGAGTCTGAATCGCAAGTCAGCAGATATCGTCGCTTCATGGCCGACTTAGCGGAGTTGGTCGCCCATAAATATCGTGGCTCGCTCAAGGCAGAGCATGGAACCGGTCGAAACATGGCACCCTTTGTCGAGATGGAATGGGGTACAGAGGCCTATCAGTTAATGAGGCACATCAAACAGCTTTTAGACCCTAACGGAATTCTAAATCCTGGGGTTTTGCTGAACGACGATTTGGATGCGCATACTCGTCATTTGAAATCGCTGCCCACCACTGAACCTCTCATTGATCGTTGTATAGAGTGCGGTTTTTGCGAACCCAGCTGTCCATCGAAAAACATCACACTCACACCGCGACAACGTATCACTGTGTGGCGAGAGATTGTTAGGCTGCGCGCAGAAAGCTCGTTAAGCAAAGTAGAAAAGAAACAATTAGCAGCACTAGAGTCAGCTTATGAAGTTGATGGCAATGATAGTTGTGCAGCGTGCGGCTTGTGTGAAGTGGCATGTCCCGTCAATGTCAACGTTGGCGACTTAACAAGGTCGATCAGAGCCGTTGATAATCGCCCTTGGCTGTGGATGGCCTCTGCGGTGTCGAACCATTTGGGCGTGATTATTCGGAGCGCTCGGTTTTTCATCAAGCTGATTGACCGGACCGCAAACCTCGTGGGCCGAAACCGATTGGCCGCGGTAGCAAAAACAGTGCATCGCTTAAGTTTTGGGCGAGTACCACTGTGGTTCTCCTCGGTTTCCTCACCAATGACCCCATCCTCGACCAAGCAGCCGGATGACCAGAGGCACCTGCAAGAGACTGTTGTCTACTTACCTGCCTGTCCAGGAAAACTACTGGACGGAAATTTGCCGAATGTTATATCAACCGTGCTTGCAAGAGCTGGTTTCTCAGTTGTCATTCCCGACAACGTTGAAGACGAGTGCTGCGGTATGCCGTTTGCAAGTAAGGGTTTTGCCGATCTGGCCGATGCAAAGGCCACTAAAGCACTTAATCGACTAAACGTACTCGGCGGAGATAGAAAAACGCCTGTTATTTGCGATGCATCGCCCTGTAGCCAACAGCTCAATGGTCTCCAACAGACAAACATTGAAGTGTTTGATGCTGTTGAGTTCTTGCATGATCGTGTACTTCCTCGATTGAACATCCGAAAACGTCCTAAAACAGTAGCAATCCATACCACCTGCAGCAGCGCTCGAATGGGTCACACGGGCAAAATGCAGGCCTTGGCCGAGGCATGTTGTGAGGAGGTTATTGTGCCTTTCAGTGTTAGCTGTTGCGGCTTTGCTGGGGATAAGGGTTTTACGCTACCAAGCTTAAACGTCAGCGCTTTGAAATCACTAAAGGGCGAACTACCAGAGCATTGTCTAGAAGGGTATTCAAGCAGTCGAACGTGTGAGGTCGGTCTTACTGAACACTCTGGCATTCCTTACCAACATGTTGCCTATTTACTTTTGGAATCGAGTCTTTGATGGTAGACAATTACAATTGACAGGCCACGCGCATGCCATCGTTAGTGGCCTTTCGTATCAATCCCAAACCGGTGCAGTCGCCAATTGAAAAAACCTCGGGCGCGAGAGTTTCCAGAGACTCAGTGATTCGCTGATCAGCGACTGGATCGCCGGCAATGATCACTGAATCTGCCTTAATCTGCTTACTATGGCCACCGGCTGTTCTATAGTGCACTAGATCAAATTCTATTGCCTCACAGTCTATTTCCGTATTGATGGTGACACCCAATTTGTCTAACCGGTCCATGTGTTCTGCAAGCCGCTTTGGGCCTATTTCTCTGGCAATACGCTTCGAGCTATCAATGATACTGACCTTTCGACCGCGCTTTGCGAGAAATTCAGCGAGTTCTAAAGCCGCCAGATCGGCACCTATCACGACCACGGTTTTTCCGAAAGGCAGCCACCATTTTGTGGCAGTCCGCATCATACCTGGTGTTAGAAATGCGCTTGCCAGTCGCAGAAACGTGCGAGCCACACCGCTTAAAGCCGCAGGTAAAAAATTAAAGTCTGTGCTCAGCGCTGTCCCTTCGACCATACGACGCATTTGCGCCCCATTGAATACATGTGACTGATCGTCGCCCTTAATTGTAGGCGTATCCACACGGGCGCCAGTAGCAACCACAATGGCGTCTGGGCTAAGTTCATTAATGAGCTCGATCGTGGCCTCTTGCCCAAGGCGAAGGTCTATGCCCGACGAGTCAATTTGCGCTCTTATCCAATCAAAAAAGAACTGGTTATCAGAATGCACAGTGGATGCGAGCAACAGCGAACCACCCAAGCGCTTCTGGCGCTCGATCAGTGTCACTTTGTGTCCCTTGAGATCGGCAACACGGGCTGCTTCCATTCCAGCGGGACCAGCACCAATCACCACGACTTTTTTGGGTCGCTCTGTTGAAGCAAGATGTTGGGTTGCTTCTCGACCGGTTGCAGCATTGACAGCACAACTCAAATTTTGTTGATCTATCATTGAGTCAATGCAATTTTCGCACGATATACAGCGCCGAATCTCACTCGCTCTGCCCTCTTTGGCCTTCTGCGGCCACTCCGGATCAGCAAGAAACGGGCGCCCCATCGCAACCAAATCGGCCTGGCCCGTGCTGAGTATTCGTTCAGCCTGCTGCGGAGTGTGAATTCGCCCAACGACCATGACTGGAATGCTCACAGCCTGTCGAATTGACTCAGCGGCCGTGGCATTCGCTGCAAAAGGATAGTCACTACCCATCACCATCTGGCTTACCAGTCGGTCGGTTGTGCCACCGCTGACTCGCAGGGCATTGGCCCCCGCCTCTTCGAGCATTTGCGCCAATCGCTGACTTTCATTAATTTCTCTTCCACCGGGTGAACGTTCGTAACCGGAAATGCTGACCGTTATCGGAAAATCTGCACCCACCGCCGCCTTGATGGCAGTCAGCGTCTCAATCAGCAGTCGCGCTCTGCCTTGTAAGCGCTTACCGCCGTAGTCGTCATTACGATTGTTTCGTAACGGTGAGAGGAAGGACCCCAGCAACATATAAGCGTGAGCAGCATGCAACTCCATACCATCGTAGCCCGCATGTTTGGCACGAACGCTGGCGGCTACGTACTGGTCTATGATGCCTGGAATTTCGCTCAGCTCTAAAGACCGACTTGACTGCAGCGCAGCTGGATTAACATTGACACTTGGACCGACACCCGGTTTACCTTCAAAGAAAATCGCCAGCGATTCAGGACCAGGGTGAGTAATCTGCGGCTGTATTTTTGCACCGTGCTGGTGCACAGTGTTTACCAGTGAGCGATGCAATTTAACAAAGCGGTCTTCCGACAAGCTTAGCGAATTCACCTGGTATCTATGATCCAGCGCTACCGAACACACCTCAAGCGTTATAAGACCTACGCCACCTCGCGCTCGCGCTTCAAGATACGCCAGCAATCGTTCAGACGGTTCCTGATCAGAGGTTCCGTAGTCCGTTGTCATTGGCGACATGACAACGCGATTGGGGAGTTGCATCGCGCCAATGTTAATTGGCGAAAACAGAGTTTGGTAGCTCATAGTAATACAGATGCCGCTACGTTCATCATGCGTCTTCCCACAGTCCAAATTGGGTCATCATCGCCTTAAACCGCTCCATGGCGCTCAATTTCACATCCAACTGACTGTGATCCTCACCTTCCTCAACCCAAAATGCACGGCCCCACGGCGAAGGCGTCCACGGCAGCACGCTGGCATGATAGGTGCCCGCAGGGTCGAGTGATTCAATAAACTCTGGTGTATAGAGTTCCATAGCACTGATCAGTACATCGAACGGTTCATCGTACTTACCTTTTTGCTTTCTAAGCTCAAAAATCTGATCAATCACAGCTTTCATGGCGTCATTCTTGAGCGGCACGCCCAACCAACCGTCGTTTTCAGCAGCGCGTCGCAACGCGGCCTTGCTCATGCCGCCCACCCAGAAAGGCACTGGCTTTGACGGCACTGGGGACATAATGACGTCCTGATAATTAAAGAATTCGCCGTTATGGCTGACAACCTCACCGCTGTTCAAAGCGCGCACAGCTCCGATAATTTCGTCCAGCCGACGCCCACGGCTGGCGAAGTCTATGCCGAGCAGCTCAAATTCTTCCTTGAGCCACCCTGCCGAAACACCGCAAGCCACGCGATTGCCGGTATAGATTGAAGCGGCCGTTAGAGCACGAGAGACGGTGAAGGGATCCCGCAAAGCGGCCAAATAAATATTAGTGGCCAGTCTTATTTTAGTGGTGGCTACACCCATTGCAGTCAACGTAACCCATGGATCAGCCCACGGGTTGGTGTTGGGCCACCAAACATCCCCGCTTTCGGTGTAGGGATACGGTGTTTCGATGTTAGCGGGATATACCAGGTGATCTGGAACATTGATCCCCTCATACCCCAAACGCTCCGCCGCTTGCGCGATTTCAACAAATTGATCGACTTCAGTTGTATTGACTAAAGAAATCCAGTACTTCATTCCTGCCTCAATGTTTTCGAATGGTTTTCTGCGCTATCGTGACGGTCGTTCCGGTGACTCGCGCTGGACGCAATCAACGTTGGCTCCCTGTGGGATGCGTGGTACACGAGTTGCGCTGAACCTGAATGATAGAGCGGCTGAACTGTTTAAGACTACAAGGTTATTGTTGGTTGGCAGGTACTTTTTTACCCATGTAATCGATAGAACTATTGACCAAACAGGCGTTTCGCTTCCTGTGAATGAATGAAGCGATCGGATTTCAAAAATCCTCGATACTCAGCGGCAAGCTCTGGAAACAAATCCAGTCGAGTATTATTGAACCCGCTTTTGATCTGCGGCCAAATCCAATTCCAGCGCTGCCAGTCGAGAATGATAAGGTTCATTCCTTTGATGTGTGGATACTCCTCAAATAGGCTGAAGTACGCTTCAAACCAATCCAACGACTCCTGAATGACCGCGGGATCACGGAAACTCATAATCGTTTCACCGCCCATCCACGGAGCCGACTCGCCGATAAAAACAGGCTTCTTGCGACTCGCGGCATTTTCATAAAATTCGATACTTCCAGGTGAACGGAAATGATCAATGGCGAACTCACTGATGCTCCACCAATCCACGTAGTCATCACCCGGATAAAAATCCATATACGGCCGTTCTTCCACAACAGGAAATCCAGTGAGTTCGTTCAGATCGGGCACGGACGCATGCCACAGTGTGGCGACATTCGAAACATTCATGGATCGCATTTTATCGACAATATAGCGATAAGCTCTGCGATACCCTATTGCATCAAAATGACCTCGGTTGTTGAACTCCCATCCGATGCGCAGAAAGACGGGTTTCCCAACAGCTGAGATCGCTTTAAAAAATTGCTCCAACTGTAAATCGGTCTTACCTGCCAGAGTATCCGCAGGATCAAAATCATAGGCAATTTGCGCCATTTGCCATGTCTCTTCTGCAGCAAACTCTGAGTATCGCCTAATGAAACCATCCAGCTGTTCTTGGCCGTCTTCGCGTTGAGGATGAATATAGAATGAAATCACCGCCGGGGAGTATTGGTTAACGGCGGCGAGGTAATCGAGATAGTCTTGTTTATCACCTTGCGCTCCCGGATGATCGGTATTCCAGCCATGCGAAATTTGGCCCCATCCATGCAGTGCCCGACCGGCAGGAGGTTCGAATTTTGCCCCAAAGAATGGTGCCTTCGCACTTGTCTCTACTAGACTCTGTTCATTTGCGCAGGAAATTAACAACGTTGTGCCAAGGATAGCGAAGAGCACACGATAGCATTCTGAATAGATATTCGACATTTAGTATTCCTCGCAAATGTCCATCTGGGGATACGTAAGCTCAGTGTTACTGGCATGCGTTGCCCTTGCTAGTGCATTCTTAGCGAAGAAGCAGTACTCAGTTGACGACTAAGCTACGCATCAGGAACTGTTGCGTTCAATCCGCCACCCGCATCACGAATATGTCGTATGCATACCGATGGTCTGTTTGTTAGCTCGTCGTTTCTCACGATAGTTTGCCGAAAACTTAATGAGGATAACCGGAGATTTAAATATTAGTAGTGCTTGTGCGTAGGACCTACCCTTCCGAATCAGTAGATCATTAGGCAGCTCTCAGCCAGTAAGGACTTCAGACTAAGTTAATACCCTTTCGATTTCTGAGCTAAGTTACGCGACTGCAAGTTTTTCCGACACCAACCGGTTCAGGCTAACGTTCTCCTCCTGCGCCTTGATGGCCAGCTTACGGTGCTGCTCTGGCGGAATGCGCACTTGGAACTTACCGCTGTACTTTTTAGTTGATAGCGGCTCAGGTATCAACTCGCCGTTACTCTCCATGTCGGTCACGCAGTCGCGGACAACAGCCTGGATACCTTTTAGCGCTCGTATTGAATCTTTGTGCAAATAGCTTAGGCTTGGAAACTCCGCACACGTTGCAATATGCTCGCCATCTTCATCAGACCACGACACCCTGTAAGTATATTGCTCAACCATTATCAGCCTCCAATTTATCAATAGCCTTTAGCACTTGCTTCACCTGATAGACCTTGGCTTTCCCCTTCTCGTTCTGGATGTTGACGCGGGGATCACCGGCCCAAGGCATCTTATACACCCTATGACTAGCGGTATCAATAATGATACCATTAGCCAAATCAATAAGCCGTAAGTAATAGCGGGTCTGATCAGCTGTTTGAACCACTGCACACAAATCCCTGAGTGACAGCTCCTGATGATGAGCTACGTTTTGCAAGTACCAAAACTAAGATCGCGCTAATTATTAGATACTACTTTGTGAGAGGTAGTCGCTTCCATAGCCATAGAATCTAGCGTTGCTCATGAGTATTGACCGGCTGCTCAATACCAAAAGCAGACTTAGGTATTCCTTCCGAGCGTCGCGGAGCTGTTTTGTTATTCAGATTTTGGGTGTTAGGCATACTCCAGATTTGGAAGAAAAATACTTCTAGCTGTAAAGCCACTTATTACAGGCAGCTCTGTTGCTTCTTAGTCCGATGCTATTTTTAAGTAGAGTGGTTTAAGCTATGTGAACGCGGGATTACACCCGCTTGTGTTCTCAGGCCCTAATTTTTAAAACAGGGGCCCATTTCACTTGGTACCTGACATCGACCGACACGATGAAACAAAGGCTGATCCACAGAATCTTCGAGCAACTTCAGCTGACCACTGATTGGCTATGGTGTCAGATACAAAGACTCTCAAGTCTGCGCGATACTACCTTTACGCACTACCGTCTAAAAACATTGGAGATGGTTGTAGTTGAGATGTCGCATACAATTTACTCCAGAGGCATTATCGACGGAATCTTAGCGACTACAATTATTCCATAAAGTTGATTTAACTGCTGTGACAACTTGTAATATGCGATGTAATTCTTTATGTGAATCGGTTAGTTCACCACAATTGTGTGGTCATATTGAATCGCCCATGGTTCGTAGAGCCAATTACAGGGAAGCCGAGGACCTCGCTATGCCGCCCATACTGACACCAGACCAAAAAGTACTGAAGGTGTCTGTAATTTAAGTAGCGTAAATCACCTTGTTCAAGCCAATTGGTTGGTTGTGTGCAAAGCGCTCACGAGACCAGCAGGCAATTCCAGAGCCATCGCTAACGTTGCTAGGTACCCTCTGCCAGCATCGCATTCTTCATCAATAATCAGCAAGGTGGCCGCATAAATATCGATTCGTGTTGCAAGATCCTCTGCAGAAGCAGCGAAATATTCGACCGGCATGGGTGTTTGAAGTTGCTTCTCCACAGCGGCAAGGTCAGAACTTGGTATTTTCAGTGTTAACGCTTTCTGCCAGATTTCTTTGCGCTCATCATCGGTAAGGTGACCATCCGCATGGGCTGCGGAAATCATCGCTTGCAGTACTAAAGCAGTAGTTTCGGCATGATCAGGCGTAGCATCGACCAACGCTTCAAAGTCTTCACGAGCAACCTGCGGTGCTGCAACCTGGGCTGGATGTCCATCGCGGTATGTCTGATAAGCCTTCCACGCCATGCCACCCACTGCGACCATTCCAGCGCCTTTCAGCAATTTCTTCGCAGATTTCTTACCCGTGAGCGCACTTACAAGAGCACCACCGGCGGCACCACTCAAGGCGCCGGACAGTGCTGGATTTCCTTGTATGCTGCCCATCAATTTATCAAGTGGCATATTTCTTCCTCAGGAAAACAAACTAAATCACACTCACCCGACACATTGGCATCAGTCGGGAAACCAGCTCTTCCCCACTTGCGCTTACAATCACTGGCACCGAGCTACTGAACCAAGATGTTCATGATGCCAATTCCGCCCAGAACAAGTACGAAGCTGCTTATAACTGAGCCGGTGGCAGCGAGCACAGATCCCATCGGATCTTGCAACCAGCGGCCGAATGTAGCACCAAAAGTTGGTTCAGAATTTTCCTGTTTTGCGATAGAGTTTGTCATGTCGAGAGTTCCTTGTATTCCGTACTATATTCATTGAAAACAAATGGTAGAACCGTTGACACTAAATATAAATGCGAAGTTATTTGTCTCTCGCATCGGATATTCCGAGCTATATACTGTTTCTACCTAGATAAGATTTTGGGGGGAGCCATATTAAGGCGTTACATGGAACAACTATCACAATACTTTACGACAATGCCTTAAGTAGTTTTGGCGAAACCTTAATAAAGATAATCACTGTGTTCGATTCATTGAGAAATAGCCAGGTGCATTGCCGCATTTAAAGGACACTAAGCTCAGAACGCTTGTTGCGGAAATTTCGATACAATTGATATGGCGCAAGGAAATAGGTCTTGCCATATTCTATTGTGGCTGCTCCCGTCGCACTATGATCAATTTAATGAGCAGAAGCACCTTCAAGAAAATGGCCGGCACGTCGGCTGTATTTGTATTTGCAGACTTCAGTAAGTCCTCGCCGGTTGAACGCGATGGATTGACCTGGTCAGACAAAGAATTGCATTTGGATGAGATTAGCTCCGATAGGCTTACTAAACCAGCAATGGCAAGTGTTTTGGCCCTTGAAGGCTTAGAAGACTGCGACCCGCCTCAGGGAGGTGACGTCCGAAAGGTGGAATCCTTGGGCATAAACTTCGTTTATTCAGCCGTGATCAGAGGCTGGGTGCAACTATAGAACATCGCTTCGGTGGCGCCTTTCGCATTCTTATGACGACAATTTTCGCAAAGGCTCGAAAACCGTGGTTAGCAATCTGTTAGATTCGGCGCGATTTAGTCGTCCAATTTCTATTATTCAACTAAAGACCTGGCGCTTGTGTACGCCAATAACAAACCAAGCATCTCAATTAGAAAGTGCAGAGGCGCAAGCACCTTCTCGCTCCAGGCAATTAACCCCGCGATCACTCTGAACAAAAAGTCACTCTAGTGAATCTGAAACCCAACGGGTTCAAAATGTGTATCCAATATTGACTTGCCATACCAGAGGGTCGATTTCGATTTTCCCCACGGAGATCGTATCGCCCAGCGCGGAGGTGAACGTTGCATCGGTATCAATGTCGATCCAGCGCACAGACGCATTAACGTGCCACTTCTGATCCAAAACATAATCCAGGCCCAGCATTAAGCCAAGCCCAATCGAATCATCGACATCAAGCTCGAGTGGCACCGGGCCAGCTGCACCTGCTAGCGTGCCCGTCAATGCCTCTAATTCGGCGTTTACATCCGTATCAAACATGATGGTGTAGTTCAAACCAGCACCAACATAAGGTTGAACCACCGAAGACGAATTTCCCATTGGGTAGTACACGAGTGACAGAGTTGGCGGGAGGTGGTGTGTTTCGCCAGCCGGTACACGTAGCCCCGCTTGGAATCCATTAAGGTTTGCCGTCACACTGTGCTTAAACGGCGTTGCCGCAAGCAGGTCGAGTCCAATTGTTGGTGACAACATCCAATTCAGTGTCAAACCTAACTGGGCGTCGTTATCTAATTCTGCTTCTGTACCCGCGATCGGCGCAATGCCCAGAGCGGGTATCGCGATTCCACCGCTGCTTTCATTGGGAACTACTCCAACGGCGCCTACTCTTACAAAAATATCTCCCGCTTCATACGCAGTTGCACTGGTAGCGCATAACACGCCAATAACACCTACTACTAACCTCATCATCATCTTTTCCTGTTTTGCCAACTAGGTCGCTGCGCCTTAGAGCAAGCAGCAACAACAGTAAAGCAGGTGCCTGTCGCGTTATGCTTGATTTAAATCAAGCAGGTTCTTTGCTCGTGTTTTTGCGCTCCTACAATTGATGTAGATCAAAGACTAACAACCGCGGGTTACCAGGAATTCATCGCGATCTTGCGAGTCTAATTGATAGGCAATCAGGTTATCCAAGTCGCTGCGCGAATGGGTTTTCTCAAGATGACAAAGCAACTCTCGCAGAAGCGCAATCGTCATCGCATCTTTATCCATGTTGTTTTCTGCTTCAGCCATTTCGATCGCGTCGGCAACTACTTGTTTGGCCAGACTGAATTCGCCAGTCATTGTGGAAATCTCCAAAGAACTTGTGCTTTTAGACGATTCTACAGCGACAGTCCATCTGCTCTTTGATCTGCATCAATTCATTGGTGGAGAGTGCGATAGGCATCAGCATATCTCATGGATAGCAATAGGCTGACGTTCCAGGGGCCTGTAAACATTCGAACATCTGGGGCTCTAATAACTACTTAAAGCCGAGCAAATAGTTAACTGGCCATTCTGGTGTTTCTTGCGAAGTTACTCTAATGCGGTACGCCAATTCCACCTGGGGTAATAGAGCACAGATCTTGCAAACTAATCTTAAACAATCCTTAAATTGGCAGGAAACGAGGGGAAGCTGTCCTAACCGTTTTCAGGACCTTATTGTATTCTACAGACATGAATACAGACATTGAAAACAAGCCAAGTAAGCGCACCCCTCGACAGATTGTGATGCTCACTTATCCCGAAGCGCACATATTGGATGTTGTGGGTCCTATTGAAATTCTGACAGGCGTGAAGCTTTTCGCTCCAGAGGACATCGAGCCCTACACCGTCAGCATCGTTGCCGGTGAGGCTGGACCGCTCACGACCACTTGCGGCGTGCCCATTCAAGCGCATTACTCGTTCGAGACAGCACGCGATACGCTCGCAGAAATCGATACTTTGATTGTGGCGGGCGGGCACGGCACACTGGACGCAATACAGGATGAGACGTTGCTCTCGTTCGTTGACTGGGCGGCCGAAAAGGCAGAGCGAGTGGTCTCGATCTGTACCGGAGCGATGATTCTCGCCGAAGTAGGACTGCTGGATGGTCGTCGTGCCACCACCCACTGGTTTTGGTGTCCAACCTTGGCCAAAAACTATCCCAATGTCTCCGTGGAAAGTGATGCGCTATTTATTCGAGATGATCACATCTGGACGTCGGCAGGTGTCACCGCCGGCATGGACCTTTCATTGGCGTTGATCGAAGACGATTGGGGCCACGACATCGCACTTCAGGTTGCGCGGTATAACGTAATGTACATGATGCGCCCTGGGGGGCAATCGCAGTTCAGCGCTGAGCTGATTGCTCAACAAGCCGAAGACAGCCCCATGAGCGACACGCTCGATTACATTCGCAATCATTGTGATCAACCGCTGACGGTAACAGCACTTGCCGCCCGCGCGTGCATGTCTGAGCGCTCGTTCGCCAGAAAATTCAAAGACGCCGTGGACATGACGCCGGCGCAGTATGTGGAGATTTCACGCTTGCAGGCCGCGCGTGTTGCCCTGGAGCAAAGCAATGATCCCGTTGAAATTGTTGCCCTAAATGCTGGATTCAGTAATCCAGAGCGCATGCGCAGAGCATTTCAACGGCATCTGGGCATAGCGGCTACGGAATACCGGCAGCGATTTCAATCGCATCACGCCAAGACAAACCACACTGTCAATGACAATCCGCAGGGAGAGCTGACATGAAGCCATGCAACTAGCCCATTAACCTAATCATCAGTTCGATCTGGAGTCGCACTCGCTAACGAGTCGTCATTCTCCGCTGGACTGATTGGTCTCTCAATAGAAAAAAACACCTTTTTTCGACGCACCTGAATGCGTCAAGGGCTCGCTTTGCCCAAAAAACTGAAACTCAATACTGAGCGCGAATCGCTCAAGGAGAAGCAGGATGAAACTGAAACAGAGAACCATCGTAACCGCTTTGCTTGGCCTGTCCGCTGGATTGCTGGCAACATTGATTCCAGGTGGGCCGATCGAGAACCGAGACTTCTCTCACATTAATCCATCAATACTGATGGGATTCAATGTGTTCTTAACGTCTCTCGACTTAGGCACCTTAGTCCTTATGCTATTCACGTTTCGTGGTCATGCGTGGGCACTATCGAGCGCATTCTACGTCGCACTCGCCTATTACGCTGTGTACGCCATCGACCTGGCGCAAGTCTTCCCAAAATCCCCCACACCCATGTCACCAGCGCTGGCGGGCGTGGAAGTACTTGGATTGACGGCGTCTGTTCCACTGATGATTTACAGCCGTTATGTCGTCTTCAATGAAATCGCAAAGCCAATAGATCGCTTACCTAAATGGGTAAAGGTCATTGGCGTGGGCGCGGTGTTGATGGCAGGCATTTTTGTCACCTGGTTCGCAACGGATGCAGCTATGCAATCCGGAAGCTCACACTGACTCTTAGGAGAATATTATGTTGTACCGTACTTTAATAAGCTGTTGTCTGATTGTATTAGTCGCGGCATGTAATAGCGGTTCCAGCTCACCGCAATCCCAATCCTCCAACCCCGCTCCGCGATCCTTGGAGTCCAGGTTGCAAGGTACCTGGGAAAAAACAGGCTATGGCGATCTGGTCGTTATTGAACAGGATCAGTTGACTCGATACGAAGTCACTAACGATTTCTGCGTATTAGCAGGCCAGTTGCTCTTGGACGATGTCGACGGACTGGAGCTTGCCGAAGACGACGCATCGTTTGTCATCAATGATACCGCTCTTGGCTTCGAAGATCACTTTGTACAAGTGGCTGATTTACCTGATGCTTGCGATGCGCCACTGGGCAATACACCCACAGAGCTCTTCGAGTACGTCTGGGCTACGTTCAATGAGCATTACCCGTTCTTCGCCGAGCGCAATGTGGACTGGCTTGCGCAGTACGATCTCGTGCGCGATCAAATCAGCAATGAGATGAATGATGAAGACCTGTTTATCGCTCTGGCGACGCTGGTTTCACCCTTGGATGATGCGCATGTCTCACTGAGCGCCGGCGAAGACTGGGAATATGCGCCTGAGCGACCCAAGGGCGTAATAGGAATAATTCTCGAAGAGTTTCTTACGCAAAATCTGATCACCGATTTCGAGGAATACCAGAGTCAGGCACTGAACCAATGGACATCAATACTCATTGATTCCTATCTAGACGATCAGATTGCGACCGCTGGCGGGCCGGATGATGACATGCTGTTGTGGGGTACCATCGATTCGGAGATTGCGTACCTGCGCATCGATCGCATGCAGGTATCGGAAGACGATACCGATCAGCAGCTGGCTGATTTGGCACCGATTCTGGATCAAGTATTTGCCGATCTGGCTCATTCAAGCGCCATCATCGTTGATGTGCGCATCAATCAGGGCGGCACCGATCCGATCGCGATTGCGATTGCGAATCGATTTGCTGACCGTCAGCGACTGGCCGTGCGCAAGTACGCCAGATCGCTCAATGGCGATGGTGCTGTTCAGCAGATCGATTTGACACCTGCCACTGAACTAGCGTACCTGAAGCCGACTATTTTGCTCACCAGTGGCACGACCACCAGTGCCGCCGAAGTGTTCACTCTGGCCATGCGTGAAATTCCACATGTTACCCACATGGGCGAATCAACCAATGGCTCTATTTCAGATGCGCTGGAGAAAACACTGCCCAATGGATGGCAGTTCAGCCTCGCCAACGAAGTGTACAGCGGTGCTGACGGTATTGCCTATGAGGGCATGGGCATAAGCCCTGACATAGAAGCACCAATTTTTGACGCTGCAATGCGGCAGAGCGAGCAAGATTCCGGCGTTAACGCCGCCATTCAATGGCTTATCAACAACCAATAAACAACATTCACTAATCCCAAGTCAACCAGGAGTTCAGCATGAACAATCACCATCCCATTAAGCAAACCACTCACTTACAGAAGGAACGTAGTATGAATGCTCTATTGAAATCAACTGTAATCGCCAGCGCGCTGATACTCAGCTCCGCCGGTGCACAATCTAGAGATGCCATTGGCCCTGGCGACAAAGACACTGTTTGGGTACTCGGCGGTGGCGGTGGTGTCTTCACCAATGTGTACAGCGGCGAAGACCAATCCGGCAGCGTGTTCCCTAAGGTTCGTTATAACGGCGATCGAATCTTCATAAATGATGGCTCATTGAATGTGTCGCTGCTGAGCCGCGGCGGATTCAGTGGCGGTCTTACGGTTGCTTTGGCCAGTAACTTTTTGAGCGACGAAGATGACTATCGTGACAACGCGCAACTCGCGGGTTTGCGTGAAAGAGATGCCACCATAGAAGGAGGCTTCTATATCAATCACAGTAGCACGCTTGGACGGGCGAGCCTCAGCGTACTTACCGACCTGAGTAACGAACACGACGGGCAATCAGCCGCGCTCAGCTATACCTTTGACCTGAAGCTGGGCAACTGGTTTGTAAACCCCAGCATCGGCGCGCAGTGGTTGAGCGATCGTATGGTGGCTCATTACTACGGTGTAAGCGTTGAAGAAGCGACATCACAACGTGCAGCGTACGCACCCGGTTCAGCGATCAATGCGTTTGCGAGCATTCGCGGGCGCTACGAATTCACTGATCATTGGGATATTGAACTGCACGCCGGCGCGCGGTTATTAGACTCGAGCATTTCCAACAGTTCGATTGTCGATGAGGACTATGCGGCATTTGGTGGGCTCTCTATAAACTACAACTTCTAGGTCCAAGCAAACAACCTGCTGGCTCTTCGTTGAACTGAGTCAGTAGGTTGCTTACTCTCGTCAATACAACTCATTCAAATTTGCCGAATTATTAGTGGAGGTTAACCACAATAGTAATGGCCAACCGGCTCGCGTGCATAGGCCCTGACTCTATCTATCCGTCAGGGCTGTACACGGACTGCAATACGCAAGCTAGAAATTGTACCTGGCCTGCAACTCCAAAGTGCGTGGTGGATCGATGTGCTGGAAGTACGTAAATGCAAAACCCAAGCCACCCAGCGGTACGTCATTACCCCAGGAAAATGTTTCCTCGTCAGTAATGTTCTTACCTATCAAAGCTAGACTCCATGAATCATCTGACGCAGCAAGAGCAATACGGGCGTTTGCCTTGAAGTAACTGTCCTGAATGATATTGGGGTCCAGATCATTAGCGACAACCACTTTGTCGGACCAGTTGACTTCCAGACCCAGGCGCAAATCCAGAGCGTCATTTAAAGCCCGCTGGTATTCAGCGCCAAGATTTGCGGCCCAGTCAGGTGCGAATTGCAGTGATTGCCCACTCAAATCCTGCACGCCACCATTGGCCGCGCAACTACCATCCGCAATCTGAAACGCATTGCACGCTGCATCAGGAAAGCTTTTGTAGCTTGCATCCAGAATTGCCAATCCGCCACTTAAGGTAAGTGCTTCGGTGGCAGCTATCATCCAGTCAGTTTCAATTCCCTTAACTTCAGTTTCTGCTGCATTACCAACCACAAAACAGCAATTGCCGTCAAAGGTACTGACCTGCACGTCTTCGTATTCGCTGTAGAACGCGGCTACGTTGAATTGTGCCCGACCGTCCCATAACACCATCTTTGAGCCGATCTCAATCGCGTTTACATTTTCGTCTTCAAATTCTTCATTTGCGACTAACCCCAAGCGATTGCTTTCATCATAGCCACCGCCCTTGTAACCATTACCTATCGTAAGATAAGTCATAATGTCATCGCTTAGGTCAAGCTGAAGATTGAGACTGCCAGTAACATGCTCTTCATCGCGCGTGTTATTAAAGTTAGGTGTGTTCTCATCAAACACATGGCACGCTGCCAGTGCCAGTACATTTTCATACACAAAACACAAGGTCGGATCGGCAACAGCGGTTGTATCAAACAGCGGCCCGATGGCGTTGGACTTAGTCATTTCTTTGTGGTCGTCAGAATAACGGATACCAAACGTGGCTCTGAAAGTATCAGTAATATTCCATGTCAGCTCAGTGAATACAGACCAGGTTTGTGTTTCCTGCTGGAACAAACCGTGCCCAGTACCATTGAATCCGCCAAGGCCTTGTGCCGCTAATATGGGCACGTTGCTAAACAACACGTCCAGAATTTCGTTGTCCAACAAGTCATTGTCTTGATAGTAAACCCCCGCCAGATATTCCAACGTGCCACCGGCTGGTGAGGTTAGCAGGAATTCCTGGCTGAACTGCTCGTGTTCCTCTATGCGCTGTGCGGCGAGGAATTGCAATGGACCGTAATCTGCGTCTTGATAATTCACATACTCATATTCCGTGTAGGCTGTGATAGAGCGTAACGTGTGCTCACCCATTTGATAATCTGCTGTGAGCTGAATCACACTCGCCTCAGTATCATCAAATTGCGGGCCTCGCACGCCAGGTCCGTCGACATTTCTTGACGATTTTTGATAGTTGAACGCGGCGTCAAAGTTTGGGTCACCAACAACAGGATCACGATATTGGCTCAGTGCAAAGTCGCTGGCAATTGAGATCTGGTCTTGCCGGCCGTCAATGTCGAACTGACCGTGTTCCGCTTTGAAGGTTAAGCTCAGCGCATCGTTGACGTCCCATACCAGAGTACCTCTAACAAACTGGTTTTTCTCGGCAGGCCCATCTTCACTGGAAAACGTGTTTTCAACATATCCATCGTCTTCGTAGACCTTGGCCACCAATCGACCACGTACCGAATCAGACAAAGGGCCAGAGACCATGCCAGTGAATCCAACGCCGTCTACTTCAGTCTCGTAAGTACCCTGGATATAAGCTTCAAACTCGTCGGTGGGTTTTGCAGATGTGATATTGATCGCACCGGCAATTGTGTTCTTGCCAAACAAGGTCGACTGCGACCCTTTCAATATTTCCACCCGCTCCAAATCAAGAAACGCCGCACGCGCATTTCGACCACGACCGTAGTAAACACCATCGATAAACGTACCAACCGACTGCTCAAACCCGAAGTTAATGCCTGAGCCGATGCCGCGAATAAACAACTGTGTACCAGTGCCCCCTTCTGCCACATGAACATTGGGCATAAAGATAGCCAAATCCTCAAGCTCAGAGATGCCCTGCTGCTCTATTTTCTGGCCACTCATTACCGACATTGAGATTGGCACGTCTTGCAGGCCTTCTGCTCTTTTTGTGGCCGTAACTACAATCTCTTCAAGCAGAAGCGACTGGGAGTGTGCGAGTTGTGCGAGTGCCAGCCAGGACGCACCCAACAGCATGCCGCCGATTCTTAGGACACTTGATTTTGACATGTCGGTTTAACCCTCTTGTTTTCGATAGCGTACTGAAGCAGGAACTTAGAACCCCGTTCAGTATTTGATTTGCAGCGGCATATTACTCTGCCGCAAATAGAAGGGCATACCATTAGGCGACAAATCACAAACCAATTGGCGACACTCAATGGCGCATGCTTCGCCGGCTTGCCACTTCGACGGATCGCCTACTGCTCCAACGTAAATCCAGATCTTCGAAGCCGATACGCCCGCGATATTCGCAGCGGGGAAGAGAGTATCTGCCCCTTCAGGAATTCGATATTAGTACTTCCGCTGCGTTCACGATCAGCGATTGCCTGCGCCACATCCATACCAGCGACAACCTTGCCAAACGCTGGAAATCCACGTGCGTCCGGCTTATTGCGACCACCGTAGTCCATCGCGGGCGTAGCGCGAAAGCAGATGACAATTTCCGGGATCACGTGGCCAGTGTCCAACAAATCTCGGGCAAGAGACACCGAGCCATATTCATGTATTAGGCCAGTCTGGTTAGTTGCATCAAATTGCTCTAGAAAATGTGCGCCGAAATCCGCCACGTCTGGCGGTGAAGCGCTATTTAGAGCCTCGAGCAGCAAACCACCTTGTATCAGTTGCACCTCATTGGTTTGATCAAGAGAACCCGCTCGATAAAACGTAGCGCCGTCATAGTCTCCCCTATCAACGTAACCCAGAAAGTAGGCGGCCGCTGAGGGTGCTTGAGCTTCATATATTTCAAGAACCAATTTGCCCAGTTCAGTCTCGAGTACGACAAGCGTGGTGTCTTCTTCAGCCGGCTGTGCGGCAAAAACTGTGTTGCTAATGCAAAAAAGAATCGTACTGAGGTACAGGCATTTCCAACCCCCAATCATGCTTCCTCTCGTGTAGTCACTAAGTCAGACCCGCAAACTACCGAACGCACTTGCATTACGCATACCATTATGCGACTCTGGTCATATCATTTAACGACAGATTTTCGCCCGATATCGCAAGCAATCGGCCATGCAATCGACCTACGATATACACAACCCGCTACTAGTGAGCAGCGAACTTTTGCTGGGTAGCCAAGATGCGGCCGTGGAGCTAGGCATCGACCTGTCCGCTTCATTGGCCATCAGTGGACTCGAGCGTGAACAGTTCCACGCAAGCACTGGTTACTTGCCGTTACACCAGGTGGTCAATTTTCTGAACGACGTCGCCGAGCGTTTCCAGTGCCCTCACTTTGGCTTTCTGGTGGCCAAGCATCAGCCGCCTCTAAGATTTGCGGTGATTGGAAACCTGGTCCGTTTTGCGGCCAATCTCGGCGAAGCCATTCAGGATGCACTCCAGTTTTCGTTGCTCAATAGCGAGTATTCGCGTTGGTACTTGACCCGAGACAATAGCTACGCAATGTTAATACGCACTACGCGTGCTTACTACGACGCACCCTTGGTTCAGCTGAACACCTTGGCCATCACCTTGGTCTATAAAGCATTGGCTGATTTAGTCGGTGACAAATTGGACGTGCGTCTTCTGTCATTCACTCACTCGCCGCCTGCAAGTAACGTGTTGTTTGAACGCTATTTCCAAATTCCTGTGGCATTCGAACAGGAATTCAACGGCATTGTAATCGCTGAGTCCTGCCTGGAAATACCGATAGCAACCGCTGACAAAGCAGTGCACGATCTGCTGACCGCGCAATGTGAAACCTTAAACGCTGAACATAAACGAGGCGATGACATCGTCGCCAAGGTCCTTCATCACATCAAGCGGACTCTGGGCTCCAACCACTGCAATCTAGACAGTGCGGCGCAACTAATGGGCCAGAATCCGCGAACGTTGCAGCGGGAGCTGAAAAAGCACAATGTTAATTTCAGAGCGCTACTGCAAGAAGTCAGACTGGAGATGGCTGAGCATTATTTGCGTGACTCAGACATTTCCCTTGTTGAACTGTCTGATATTCTTGGCTACCAAAATCCCAGTGCGTTTTCCCGCGCATTTAAGAATGCCACCGCGCTGTCGCCCGAGCACTGGAAATCCAGCCACGCTCCGAGTGGCGCCAACTAAGGTTGTTGTTGCATAGCTGGCGCGACAGTGCAGTACAAGCTATGTGACGCAAAATGGTACGCATATACTTTTCCTGCATATTATCCTAGCAACAATTAAATACTTGCCCCTCCAGAACAGAACTGCGCGAACGCACTGTTTGGACTATGAGAGGGCATGCCTGACGAGAGGTTGGCAAATGACATTCAACAAGATTTTTACAATCGCTTTTACCTTGACGCTGAGCTCGGTTTTAACCGCTAAGGGAATAGCGGCACCAGCAGAACCTGGCGAAGAGCTTATGTCCAGTCTTAAAGCGATGGGACTCTCCCCGCCCGTTATGGCGCCGACCCGAGGTGAAGAAAGTAAGGGGCCTTTTAAACGCCTGGTCATCAAGAATGCCATGGTGATTGATGGCGCTGGTGCGCCACCACAAGGCCCGATGACAATCGTGATTGAAAACGACCGCATTGTTAAGCTGCTGGGGGCCGGAACTGGCTCTGTGCACATGGACCACGGCGATTTTGGTGCAGACACCCATGTGATTGATGCCTCAGGTCAATACGTGCTACCCGGGTTTATTGATGCCCATGTGCATTTCGGCACGCCTTCGCATGCGCTGGTCGGGGCGATGACCGATCCGGAATACGTTCTCAAGCTGTGGCTGGCCCACGGCATTACCACAGTGCGTGACGCTGGCTCACTAATGGGTCTGAACTGGACACTGGAGCACAAGCGCCGCAGCGAAGCCGGTGACATAAGTGCGCCGCGCATCGAAGCTTATGCACTATTTCCAGAAGCCATGGCATCAACCGACCGCGCCCGCCAGTGGGTACGTGCTGTACACAGGAAAGGCGCGGATGGCGTTAAATTCCTTGGTGCCTCCCCCGCCTTGATCAAGACCGCGATTGCGGAGGCTAAGAAATTGGGCATGCGCACCATGTACCATCACTCTCAGGTTTCGGTTGCTCGCACTAATGTATTGGACAGCGCCCGCATGGGCCTTAACAGCATGGAGCATTGGTATGGTTTGCCCGAGGCCATGTTCGACGACCGACGTGTTCAAGACTACCCCTACGACTATAACTACAACGATGAACAAGACCGTTTCGCCCAGGCCGGGCGTTTATGGCAACAAAGTTCCGCGCCTGGCTCAAAAATCTGGCGCGACACTATCAGCGAGCTGATCGGCCTGGATTTCACACTGAGTCCCACGCTCAGTGTCTATGAAGTAAACCGCGATACCATGCGCGCACGCACTACCGAGTGGCACGAGCCGTACACAATGCCCTATATGAAGAGAGCGTTTGAACCCAACCCGAAAATACACGGCGCCTTTCACTTTGACTGGACAACGGCCGACGAGGTGGCCTGGAAAAACAATTTTCGCCTGTGGATGACATTCCTTAACGACTACAAGAATGCCGGCGGCCGAGTGACTGCGGGTGCGGACTCCGGATTTATGTACAGCGTGTACGGTTTCAGCTACATACGTGAGCTGGAACTGCTGCAAGAGGCAGGCTTCCATCCACTGGAAGTAATTCAATCCGCCACCATCAACGGCGCTGAGTTACTGGGTCTGGATGAATCGATTGGCAGCGTTGAGCTGGGCAAGAAAGCCGACCTGGTGATTGTTAATGAAAACCCCCTGGCGAACTTCAAGGTGTTATTCGGTACTGGTCATCCGGTGCTGAATCGCGAATCTGGCAAGATGCAGCGCACCCGTGGCATTCAGTACACTATAAAGGATGGCATCGTGTTTGACGCCAAAGTACTGCTAAGCCAGGTTCGAGAACTGGTGAAGGAACAACAGCGCAGGGAATCTCAAAGCGGCGCAGAGTCAGGAACCTCTGATGCCCCGTAATAGAAAACGTATTGCGATAACAAGACTGTCAAGGACCATCATTACGCAACTGCTAGCGGCTATGGCACTACTTGCGTGTGCTTCAAAGCAGACTGGCGCCATCGACCCTTTTAATGATCTCGCCAAAGAGTACGTGCAGTTAGCACTGCAATTACAGAATCACGACTCGCTTCAGTATACTTATACTGGCCCCGAAAGTTGGCGCGAGTCTGCCCGTAAAGCGAATACCTCATTGGCTGATATACAGAGCGCGCTTGGAGCTCTGGGTGGGCATATTACCACCTTACCCGACAACAAGAGTGCCATGGACCAACGGCGCCGTACAGACCTGCTAGCGAGAATCGAGGCTACCACAACACGCATAGACATTCTTCAGGGCAACTACCCAAGCAGCTTCAACAACGAAACGAAACGCATGTTCAATGTGGTAGTGCCAGAGAAAGACGAGGCGCACTTTAGAAACTTAGCCACAAAGTTAGACGAACTAATTCCCGGTGAAGGTGAACTGGCTTCTCGTATGGAAGCGTTTCGCGCGCAGTTTGTTATTCCACCGGGTAAACTGCCAGCCGTGATTGGTGCCGGCATAGCCGAATGCCGCAAGCGAACGCTGAACAGAATTTCCTTACCAGAAAACGAATCTGTCAGCATCAATATTACCAGCGACAAACCCTGGGTTGGCTTCACGGAATATACTGGCAATAGTCAGAGCATTATTCATATCAACCAGGATGTGCCCATTCATATTGAACGCGCAATTGAATTGGGTTGTCACGAAGCGTACCCTGGGCATCATGTTCACGCCACCCTGGTTGATCAAGAGCTGGCAAAAAAACGCGGCTGGGTAGAGTATAACTTTATACCGCTATACGGACCGCTGGCGGTCATCGCAGAGGGTGCCGCAAATTATGGAATAGACCTCGCTTTTAGCCGCGAGGAACGAATCGCATTTGAGCGCACTACATTGCTGCCGCTGGCCGGCCTGGATGGCGAGAAACTTGATCTCTACTACAACTATCTGGATCTAATTGATGCCCTGAATTACGCTCGCAACGAAGTGGCTCGACGCTACCTTTATGGTGGAATGCCGAGAGAAAATGCGATTCAGTGGCTAATGGAATTTGGCTTGGAAACCCGCGGCACAGCCTTGCAGCGCATCAACTTTATCGACGCGTTAAGAACTTATGTGATCAACTACAACTACGGGAAAGACCTGGTATCAAACTACATACGACGCAACGCTGGTAGTGATAGAGATGCCCAATGGCAGCTGTTTCGGGAAGTACTGGAAACTCCATTGTCACCTAGTGACTTGGTAGATCAAAATGCAAATGATTGACACCTTGTTAATTGAATAACACTTAATCATACCGTCGCAGAGCGCCGTTACGATAAGCACATTCGACTTAGTGCCAGGACTTACACAATATCAGCGCTACATTCTGTAAAACTAAGCTCACAAAAAATGCCGATTACTTAATGAGAGCACCTTCTTCCGGATGGTATGGCTTCAAGTAGCCTCATCACCAATGCATCAACTCGGTATTGCTCTCCCACGGTTCAGCAAGTGCCGACTGATAACGCTCACGCAACTGCCGTGCTGCAATGCGGGTAGACAGCAACTGTTCCGGCATCAATGGCGACATGATTGTCACTTTGATGGTCGATGGTCTCAGTAACAACTTGCCTTTCGGCAAGGCGTCATCCACATTGTGCAATACGATGGGAATGAGGGGTACGCGCATTTTCTTCGCTAAAACAAAGGCCCCGGGCTTGAATGGCAGTAGCTCGCCGGTAGAGCTGCGCGTACCTTCGGGGGCGATTACCAAGCTTTGGCCGGACGATAAGGCCTGTTGAGCGCGGCGCATACTGTGCGACTGATCGTTCGCGACGCGATCGATGAAAATAGTACCATTCGCTTTCAAAAACGCGCCTAATAATAAGGTCTTTTCAATCTCGTGCTTACATAAGGCAACGAAGTCATGACGCAACAAATACGCCAGAACAATGGAGTCCAATAAGCTCTGATGATTGAAGACAAACACGGCCGGGCGAACGCTCTCCAAATTGTCCAGGCCTTTTATTTTGAAGTCCAAACCCGCCAGCGCCGCGCCAGAATCCGCCAACCACTCCACCATAGTGTTCTGCGCTTTGGCAGGCGAACCTGACAATACCCAGGACGCAGCGCCTGCGGTGGCCGACGTTAAAATTGAGTTAACCATCAAAACCGTACGCAGCATACTTTCGATATTCGGCTTTCCACGGCTGCTAAACCGAAGCACCGGCCAATCGACCTCAACTGCGTAGTCAGCCAAGGGCGAGGACGGATTAACCGTTACCGGGTGGCCAACACGTTGAAGCAGTGGCAGGTCATCTTTCGAATCCGAATAAAACCAGGAATAATCCAGCCGTGCTCGATAACGCATTGCCATCTTTCGCGCGGCAGTGACTTTACCTTCCCCGTAGCAGAGCTCACCTTTCACATCACCGGTCAACACACCGTCGGCTACGCAGAGCTCGGTACAGCAAAAGTCGTCCACACCCAACGCTTCAGCAACCGGTTGTACTTGATAGCGAGTTGCCGCACTAACAATCACGACTTTGTGTCCGAGTGCCTGGTGGTGCCGAACAATTTGCCGAGCTTCGCGGTAAATGCTTGCCGCCAGGTGCCTATCAAAGGCCGTTTGGCCTAAATCAATTAGGGCATCTTCTTCCAAGCCAGCGAAAGCGTGCAGAACTCGATGATACACAGAAACATATTGATCACCGCCTCCGCGATTATCGATATTCGCTATTACCTGACGCGCAACCCGCCTCATTCCCGGGTGGCGCTTGCGCACACCTTCCAACACCAAGCTGACGGCGGAATAGCCAAGCAGCAGTGTTCTGTCCATGTCGAAGTAAGCAACCGTTTTAACGGGGGTCTCGTGTTCGTCAATCAACGCCAGGTGGTCTAGTACTGGCTTATCAATGGCCATG
>CAYGSL010000031.1:48797-56253 GCA_964352475.1 uncultured Pseudomonadales bacterium
CTCGTGTTCGTCAATCAACGCCAGGTGGTCTAGTACTGGCTTATCAATGGCCATGTCCTTTGCCTCATCAAATAAATAACAGTATGCAAACCGCATGCCGCTGAAATAGAGGAAAAACTCTAGCTGATTGTGATGACAGGCTCGTTACAGGTGCGCCCAGTAACTCACTCGCACCAATACGGTTCTCATTGTGCGGAATCGCACCTTGCTAAACGCGTTCGAAGCCTGTGCAGATTGTTAAAACAATTCCCGCTGCGCATTCGCAGCAGACCGAAAATGCCGACTACTTAAGTCAAGCCCACGGCCAGAATTCAAACCATGCCGCTTGCACGCCACCTTAAAACGCGCGCTAAGTAAATCCGCGAAAACGCCCTCACCACGCATTCGCGTACCAAAACCTGCTTTGTAATCCTTGCCACCCCGGCTGGCCTGAATGGTATGCATCACGCGGTTGGCTCTCAGTGGGTAATGTTCTTGCAACCAGTCTCGAAAGAGCTCAGCCACACCGTGCGGTAGACGTAACAAAATATAACTGATCGCAGTTACCGAATGCTCTGCGCATCGGGCTACCATGTCCTCCAACTCTTGATCATTAATGAAGGGAATGATTGGCGCCAGCATCACGTTCACCGGAACACCTGCTTCGCTGGTTTCGCGAATCACGCGTAGGCGTGCCGAGGGCGACGCTGTTCTGGGTTCCAGTTTCGCTTTGGTTTCCTTATTGAGGGTTGTAAGACTTACCACTACTTTACTCAAATTGAGTTCCGCCAATTCACTGAGCAGATCGAGATCGCGAAGTACCAGACTTCCCTTGCTAATAATCGACACCGGGTGGCGATACTCCAGGCACACCTCAAGGATTTGACGAGTTATCTTCAGCTTCTTTTCCGCCGGCTGATAGGGGTCGGTGTTGGCACCAAGCATAATCGGTGAACAGGTGTATGCTGGTGATTCAAACGCCTTGCGCAATAAGCTGGCAGCGTCCGGTTTGTAGAAAATTTTGGTTTCGAAATCCAGACCCGGCGACAAATCCAGATATTCGTGCGTGGGACGAGCGTAGCAATACACGCAACCATGCTCACACCCTTTGTAGGGGTTGATTGACTGGCTAAACGGAATATCAGGCGACTGGTTGCTGCTAATAATTGTTTTGCTGTGATCTGCAATCAAATCTGTGGCAGGTGAAGACTGCGACAATTGCTCAAACCACTCAGCACTGGTGGCCATTGAGTGTCGCTTATGGAAGCGATTGTTCGGATTACTATGAGCGCCCCGCCCCTTAATCGCGCGGGCAGGATGTGAATCGATATTATCTGGAGGCTCATACAGCATTACTTAATGCTAGCACAAATACTGTTTATATATACAGTATTTATCATCCCGCAAGAAACGCCCCAGTAATTCTTATTGTTTGCACAGTTGTTGCAAAGTTCAATGCAACAATAAAACCTCAACAAACGCGAAATGATAGGAACCTGATATGAAGCATCGGTTTACGCTCGCTCTCGGCCTGATTCTTAGCCAATCTGCGTTCGCAGAGCGACCACACCATCGCCCACCAGCACTCAACATTGAGCAGCTCAGTGAGCAATTGCAACTCAGCACCGAGCAGGCGGGCGCTGTAGAAAGCATCATGAGCGAACACCACGCCTATATGCAGGAAAATGCTGAGGCTTCCCGAGAATCGGCCAAACAACAGCGGGCCGCTACCCGTGAGCGCCTGATCGGCGTTCTGGACGAAGGTCAAATGGAAACCTTCGACAGCATCTCGGAGCGACGTCATGCACGAGGTCGCCACGGTGACGAGCGACGCGGACCGCCAAGACGATAGCGCTAATGGACGTCGCTCGATGCAAGATTAAGTGTTGATCACTGCCAACGACATTAAGACTCAAGCTCAAAGGTCAAACCGGCGTGGTCAACCAGCCGGTGAAACCGCTGGCGCCGTAAACTACGATATCGAAATCTCGTTTATCGTTCCTTGATGTTCCTATTAAGTCATTGGCAAATTAGAGAGTGTGAAGAAAAGCTAAACGGATTGCGGGAGAAGCGGCGGGCTATCAACGCTTACAAACGTTTCTGGATAAAAGCCATTAAACTGAGTGCTCATGGAATTTGTATACGCACCAGCCTGACCTATTTCTATCCAGTCACCTTCCTGTACGTCGGCAGGCAGCAACACCGGTTTTTGCAACACGTCTGTGCAGTCGCATGTTGGTCCGTAAATTCTAAATGGAATGCGCTCTTCGCTACTCGGCGTTTCACGAATCAAGCGCATAGGCAGCTCGAGACCGCACACCATTGTCTCAGACAAGCTATGGTAGACACCATCATTAATGTAAAGATCAGCGCCTTTACGCAAGTGAACTTGAACCACCAGGGTGCAACCACTGGCCACAAGCGCTCTGCCTGGCTCGCACATCAGAGTACAGTCGCCGCGTAACTTCAGTTTTTTTGCGGATTCCTTAATCACATCAAAATAATCTGTTAACGGCTGCGGCACGTCATTGACATAGTCCACAGGAAAACCACCACCCACATCGAGATAATGCAGATTAACACCTGCTGCCTTTATCACTTCATCAATCACACCCATTGCGGCTGAGTAAGCAGCAGGTTCCTGGCATTGCGACCCTACATGAAATGCCAAGCCAGGTTGAAAACCGGCCTTTTCAACACGGCGTAAAAGCTCAACAGCTTCGTCTACTTCACAGCCAAACTTATCCGCCAACTTGAACAACGCCTTATGCTGCGGAGTTTTTACTCGCACTAAAATCACACTGGCGTCACCGCCGCCGGTAACGTCGATAATCTTCTCAAGCTCATCAATATGGTCAATCACGTAGTGATCTACCCTATATACCTCATGCGCAAGCTGGATAGCCGCCCGCCCTTTTACAGGGTGCATGTAGTAGCAATCCGCATCCTTAAAGTTTTCCCGTACCAGTGCTATTTCACGTGGCGAGGCCGTATCAAAGTGGCGAATGCCTGCTTCGTACAACAAACGCATCACCTCTAAATTTGGATTGCACTTCACCGCGTACATAACACGGCCGGGGAAGTGGTCCAGAAACAATTTGGCAGAGGCGCGAATAGTCTTGGGGCGCAGGCAGTAGACCGGGTAACTTGGTTGCAGCGTATTTACAACGTCTTCAACAGTAGCGAAACTCGGTAGTTTCATGGCAATTGTCCGATAGCAAATGAAGAATACACGAAGCCTGCCTGGGTAATAGCTAGCTTGAGCAGTATAGTGGGCATTGATCCATCTACCTCTATAACCCAATCAATGGGTGCTAGGTGTTCTCATCAACGTCGCTATAATCCAGATGATCGATCGAATCTTCGTTCTCCAGAAAATCCAGAGCCTCTTTTCCATAGCGACTACGATTAATCCATGATAACAAAGCCGCAAGGTGGGCAAGTACTGGATTCGAGTGATTCTGCGAAATAAAACCAGCCACTCTCATGGCCAGTTCCGCTTTGATCGTCTTCAGTCTGTTCACTTCTTGGCACCTTCAATCCCAATATATTCCCGATGTTCCTTACGCGGATAAATTCTGCAAGGCACTCCTTTGAGGTGCGGTATGCCCTGTTCACGATCTAAATATTCTTCGGAATCGGGAATGACCAGACCGTCGTTGTGCTCGCTCTCGCCGAAGTCATTTTCTTCGGGCAACCACCAACCGTGAGGCACACGAATCAGCCCTTCTGGTATGTCATCTCGAATAGTCACCAACATGTGGATCTTACCAACAACCGTTTCGATGGTTGCCCACTCACCCTCCGTCAGGCCATATCGCTCAACGTCAACAACGTTCAGAAATGTTCTCGGGAAACGATTTCCTTTTCGTAGCGCTCGGTTGTGCCTTTGCCCTGATTGAAAGAACTGCGGCTCCCTCAGACCAACAAACAGCTTGAGAGGGAATTCTTTAGTAGTACTTAGGTTGCGATAATAGGGCAAAGGATCAAAGCCCAAATCACTGAGAACGGAAGAGCTCAACTCCACCTTGCCACTTGGTGTGGCAAATCCTGTGTGCCGATAGTTGTAGTATTTGTATTTTGCCAGCTTGAGTTTGTATCGATTCTTATAGTTCTCGAAATCTGTGCCGAGCTTTTCAAGTCTATGGTCAAATAGCTCTGTGAGCGAAGCCCAGGGGAAATATTCGTGAAGTCCCATGCGTTGCGCCAAGCCATGCCATACATCATAAATATTCCTGCATTCGCCCGGTGGATCGTATAACTTGTTTGAAGTCATTGTGAGTGCAGCCCAGTTGTAGCCATCCAGCATATTGGGCCTTTCCATCCAGCTGTCACCAGGCAACACATAATCACAAAGGTTCGCCGTCGGTGTCATGAATTGCTCAAAACACACATTAAGGTCTTGATTAAGCATTGCCTTGCGTACCAATGTTTGATTGCCAAAACCCATCAATGCGTTGTTTGCGATCGCGAAAAATGCCTTTACAGGATATGGGTCACCGTAAGCCATTGCCCGAAAGGTGGGTGAAGGCACCGCCATATGCGTTCCTTTGACAATATTCGGGTAGGCTTCGCCGAATACCCGCTCACTGTGCTCCTTCAACAGGTCCGCGGCCTTAAACGTAAACACTGGATGCTTGTCGTAGCCCAATTGTTTCTTACGTTGTTCCTGGGACAATCTTTCGGTGAGTTCTAATTCGGACTCAGGTAACAAATCTGAATGAGTGCCCATTAGCATCTCGCCGCCCGGAGCATCCAGATTACCGGTGATGGCGCGCAGTATTGAGATTGCGCGGATGGCCGAAGTACTGCTAACTTGCTGATCAGTTATCGGCGACCAGGGAATAATAGCGCCATTTGCTTCGGCATACATTCGCGCGGCGCTCTGTATCATTTCTATCGAAACGCCAGTTTCCTTTGACACAAAATCCAGACTGAAGTCTTCGAAAACCCTATTTCTTAGCGCCTCAAAACCCACTGTCCAGTCGCGAACAAACTCTTTGTCATAAAGCTCTTCTGAGAGGATCACATTGATCCAACCCATGCACATCACTACGTCGGTGCCTGGGTTAATAGCTAGGTGCACATCAGCGCGCTCAGCATTGGGACTGCGCCGGGGATCGAAAACAATAAGCTTTGCGCCACGTTTCTCCGCCAACTTCTGTCGCACATACTCCCACACCCAAGACTGACTATTCGTATTGTGACCCATCAGAACGATGCACTGGGTATTTTCAAAGTCTGCCAGAGGCATCCAGCCGTAGGTTAAGCGATTCACTGCGGCTGTATTACCGAGACACAATGCCACTGGCGAAATATAGTTTGGGCTACCTAAAAGATTCATGAAGCGGCGAGTCATACCTGATTCGGTAGAGCAATTCCAAGGCCCGCTGGTCACGGCCAACGCCTCTGGCCCATATTGCTCGATTACGCCGCGCAGCTTTTCTGCTATTTCGTTAAGCGCCTGTTCCCAGGAAATTTCTGCCCACTTTCCCTCACCGCGTTCACCAACACGTTTTAGCGGATTTAGCAGCCTGTTTGGGTGATCGAATGTGCTTTGCGCTAGTTTTCCTTTAGCGCAAATTGCCCCTGGTGCCATTGGGTTATCGTAGTCACCTTTAAGCGTAAAATTCTTCTCACCCGGTTTTCGAGTCGCCACCAGCTGGCAGGAGATATCACACGTGGCGCATAAAACATGTTTGGTTTCCATTTTCGCACTGGTCCTCAGTAGTCAGTGTTGCAGGCACAGGGTAGACAATGAGAACGTTGGCATTTATCATTTATGGCCATAAATTTATCATTTCTGACCACAATACGGTTGAGAGCACAGGGGAATGCCAAAGCTCCACAACAGCCCCTACATAATGAATAGTTTTCTGGAGCAATTTCCGCAATTGGTGACGGCGCGTGGCGGTAACTTCAGCGAGCTCTGCGAGCGCGTGGGTCTGCCGCCTGAGATGGCTTCGGGTAAGCACCAACTGATTCCATTCGACAATTTTATTGCCCTTCTGGAAGTAGCCGATGAAACACTGAATTACCCGGAAATCGCGTTTGATCTCACGCGTCGTCAAAGCATCAACGCAATAGGCCCAGTCGCGCACTTAATCTCTACTTGTGAGACCTTTGGCGAAGCTTTAGGGAAAATAGTGGAATATCTTAAGGTACTAACGTCGGGCTTCGACATCCGCTTTATAAGCAATGAGTATTACCTGGAACTGCGCTTTGACGTTTTTGTTCCAACACTGCTTCCAAAGCGCCAATTCCAGAATTACTTGCTAGCCAGTTCAGTCTCGATTCTCAGGCGAGTGATTGGTAGCCACTATCCATTGCGAGGCTGCTTTTTTGCTCGTAATGAAACAGATGCTCGCCTTAGAGCAATTCACGGTGAGTTTTTTGCATGCCCTGTTATTTTCGCTGCAGACGAGATAAAAATAACCATAGATCGCGCCATACTCGATCAAGCCGTCACTTTAAAGCCGCCGATTATGCAGCTAAGGAAACCAGGGCATACTCTAAGCTCTCGAACTCTGGAGCATGAACTAAGCAATGCCATCACTCTGTCCCTTGCCAGCGGAAAAGCAAGTTTGGCTAACGTCGCATGGTCAATGGGCTATTCCGAACGAACCCTTCGTCGACGTCTAAGCGAAGCCGAATTATCATTCAGTCAAATACTTCAATCCGTCCGCTTCGACCAAGCCAATCGTTATTTACAGAGCACACATTACACACTCAGTGATATTGCTGCGCTGCTGGGTTACAGCAACCAAAGCGCATTTACCCGTAGCTACATAAAATGGTCCGGAGTGGCGCCTTCTTCCTACCGCCAAGAGCTTGAGAAGCCTTGAATTCAGCGAACAGTCTGATTATAGGCGGTAGCTAAATCAGTTAGAATGATTAACTCACACTTCGCCTGATCCAATTCTGAATAACCGAGTGGAATACGCATGGAAGACCAATACCGAGTAGAGAATGAAGCCGACCTGGAAGAAATTATTGGCGAACCGTTTGATTTTATCGTGGCAAAGATCAAGAAGTCGCTGGGCGAGCCCATGTCTCATTTTATTCGCCAGTCTCCGATCGTATTTGTGTCCACTATTGATGAAGAAGGAAACGTAGACACCTCACCGAAAGGCGACCCACCGGGGTTTGTACAAATAGACGAATCAGGAAATCTCATCATCCCCGAACGCCCGGGCAACCGCCTGGCATTGGGTTTCAAAAATATATTGCGCAATTCAAAAATTGGCTTGATTTTCGTGATACCCAATCAAAGAGAAACTTTGCGCTTTAAGGGTACTGCTACATTGCATCGTGACCCCGAGGTACTTTCAAACCTGCAAGTAAATAATAAGCCGGCTTTGTTATTCACCTCAGTGGTGATTGAAGAGTGCTTCTTCCATTGCGGCAAAGCGATGATTCGGTCGAAACTATGGAAGCCCGAGTCCTGGGATCAACCAGGCTTCTCACCCATGGTCAA
>CAYGSL010000032.1:0-47617 GCA_964352475.1 uncultured Pseudomonadales bacterium
CATATTGGTAATCCGTCTATTCAAATTAGATGCGACAATGCACTCATGCGCGGCTCTATTGCTTGCACTTCTATTGGATTGTTTATGAATTCAACAGTCTCTTCCAGCTTTGGTATTGTAATCGCAATGCTTGCCAATTTCTGTTGTGCAGAGATCAATGTCCCGCAACCTGTCGAAGCTGCAACGCAGAGCAGTACCACCACGGTATTGCCGCAGGTAAATCCCTGGCTGGTCGCGCTACCGGCGAAGATTTCAGTATGATTTCGAACGTTGCCTACCCAGGCCGAGAGGAGGTTCACGCAGAGGTTAGCGACGGCGATATTCTGAAAGTCATGCGTGATATAGATGAGAAAAGGCACAAAAAGCAGCGCATTCGGCTTCTTTTGAACAGTTGGTGGATGTATTGGAAACTGAATGTAAACATGCGTACCATGCCGTCGGGTGCCCACGCGATTATTGATAAAGACGGCTATCACTACGCGGCTTACGACAGATACCACTTGGTGAAATCGTTTGATAACAATGATATCGACGCGCCATTACTGCCAGTAAAAAGTGCCAATATCGTTGAGCAACTGCCGGATGAGGTGGCGGATGGCGTAGAGAAAATTCTTGGTTTAACGATGACTTACGACGGGCACCTGGTTGCTGCGGCGAATGGCGTCGTGATGATCGCTGACCGCGAATTAAATCTTAAAGACTTCGTCGCCTTTCCTGGAGAGCATGTCGAAAACTCGGTGGCGGTAGATGCTAGCAACGGGATCTATGTGGTGACATCGAAGGCCATGCACAAACTCAATTGGAACGGCGAAACGCTGGCCCATGGTGACCAACCGGGAGCATGGACTTCTGCCTACGATGTAATGGCTGAAGGAGAGGCGCAGGCCATGGGTGCCGCACCACACGGCTCTGGCACTACGCGCAAGGCGCCACGAGGCATACAAAAATATGAATGGAATAGTGATACCCGCAAACTCGAAGAAAGCTGGGCCATGCCTGATGTAGACAACACGGATTGGATGCCACCCGCAGTATCGGCCGCCAACGGTTTGGTGTACATCGCCAATAAACGCAACGATGTTTACGAGTACTTTGCAGCGGATTGGAAGACAGGTGAAGTGACGGCGGTGTGGCCGTTTCCGGATAACTCCGTGCTGTGGAATACATGGCGCGGCATTACCGTTTTTCTTGAAGGCGGTGATTTTCTGCTCGGTGGATTTTTCGCGGTAAAACGTTTCAACACGGGTGGCCTACGCTAATAGGCGTTGTAATAAAACCACTAAAACAACTATTGAGAGAGTTACTATGGATTTAGGTCTGGCAGGAAAAACGGCAGTAATTACTGGTGGTAGCGGCGGAATCGGGCGTGGGCTTGTGCTGGAATTTGCGCGCGAAGGCTTGAACGTGGTGAGTGCGTCCAGAGACGTGAAAACCGGTAATGCTTTGACCGCAGATGCAGAAGCGGCTGGCTTACCAGGCAAGGTACTCGCTATTGCTACAGACGTGACGGACAGGGCATCGGTTGACACTATGGTGGCACGTTGCAACGAAGCGTTCGGTCCAGTGGATGTTTTGGTAAACAATGCAGGAGGTGCCGCGGGTCCTGCAGACTTCGAGAAGTTTGATAAAGAAGGCAGACAGTGGGAAATTGCGGTCAATATAGATGGCGTGGTTAACTGTTGTCAGGCGGTGGCTGATGACATGCTTGGTCGTAGCACCGGATCTATCATCAATATCTCATCCAATTCCTCGCTGTTGGGTGAGGCGGCCGCAAACATTGTTCACTACGGTGGTGTAAAAGGCTTTGTAAATTCGTTTAGTAAATCCCTGGCATGGGAGTGGGCCAGCAAAGGTGTGCGAGTCAACAACATCTGCCCAGGCTGGATTGTGCCGGAAAAAGAGGAGCACGTAGGCGCTGGTAGTTTTTGGCGCAAGTTTGGTTTTGACATGATGGGCCGTCCTGATGAGATGGAAGCCGCTTTGAACGATGGCACCTTGTACAATATGAGCAGTTTGCCGATTCCGAAACTGGGCCGACCAGAAGACATCGCCTATCTGTCGCTTTTTTTGGCCTCAGATTTATCCGGGTACATCACAGGTCAGCTTATCAGCGTCAGTGGCGGCGCTTACATGCCCTAGTTCTCCAGGAATAGTTTTTCTTAACAGAGGCCATAACAGACTGGCCAGGCTATTGAGTTAGCAGGCCACTTAGATCAGACTACTCCGCCATGAAGTACCTGCTGCCCATCTCATTGTATTTATTGACGATTATCGCGCATGCTGATGTTGCGACGGTGGCTGTGGCGTCTAACTTTGTGCCGGTGTTTGAAAAAATAAGCTCGCGCTTTGAGGCGCAAACAGCGCACGAAGTTCGTCAGGTCGCAGGGGCTTCCGGGAAATTGTATGCACAGATTGTTCGAGGAGCGCCGTTCGATTTGTTTTTGTCAGCTGACAACGTTAAACCCAAGAGGTTGATAGAAGCCGGGCATGCTCAGGAAGCCAGTCTGGCTACCTATGCAATCGGCCAACTTGTTTTATGGTCAAACCGTGATGATGCGCGTCAATGGAAGCATCTTTCTGCAGGCAAATTGATTGCATCGAGAGAATTTAACCGCCTTGCAATTGCCAATCCGGTGATCGCGCCATATGGCATGGCTGCAGAGCAGGTTCTGAAATCGCTCGGTCTTTTCGATGAATTGCAGCCAACATTGATTCTCGGTGAAAACGTGTCACAGGTATTTCATTTTCTTCACAGCAAGAACGCTGAACTTGGTTTTGTGTCGAACGCTCAAGTGGTGTCTTTGCCGAATAATCATCAAGGCACCCACTGGCCGATTCCTGAGGAATTACACCCAAGGATTAGGCAAGATATGGTGTTGCTGGGCCAGACAAATTCTACGGCAGCTGTGGCCTTACACAGTTACCTGCAGTCTGCGGAAGTTCGCGCGATGATTGTTGCAGCTGGATACAGCGAGCCTGGTGACTGATGCTTGCTGACGGTGATATTCAAGCCTTGCTACTGACTCTCAAGCTGGCGTCAATTAGCACCACCTTACTGATGTTTATTGGCACTCCGATAGCCTGGTGGCTTACATACAGTTCGTCGAAACTACGTTCATTGGTCAGTGCAGTTGTTGCCCTGCCACTCGTTCTGCCGCCCACAGTGCTGGGGTTTTATCTGTTACTCGCTATGGGCCCTGATGGCCCGTTTGGTGCTGTGTCTCAAGCCTTGGGCGCAAGTTCCCTGGCGTTTACTTTTTGGGGATTGGTGTTGGGTTCAGTAGTGTATTCCTTGCCATTTGTTGTGCAACCCATTCACAACGCATTAAGCGCAATGGGTAAATGGCCCATGGAAACTGCATCAACGCTAGGCGCGAATGCCTGGCAGCGTTTTTATAAAGTGGTGCTGCCCATGTGCAAACCGGGTTTTATTACAGCTGCAGCACTCGCGTTCGCTCACACCGTGGGAGAGTTTGGCGTTGTATTGATGATAGGTGGCAACATACCCGGTGAGACCAAGGTGGCTTCGGTGCAAATCTATGAGCATGTTGAGACACTACAATATGCGCAGGCGCACTCTTTATCATTATTGATGTTATTGTTTGCGCTACTCACGCTAACACTGGTGTATAGCTTTAACGGCTCTGCGGCACGACTTGTGCGTTTCAACGCATCATCGTGAGCCTATGATTCGCGCAAAGTTTCATATTGAATTCCCCTCATCAGCGTCATCCAACGTTGCCTTAAGTGTGGATACTCAGATACCTTTGCTTGGAGTAACCGCGCTTTTCGGTCGCTCCGGCGCGGGTAAAACCACATTTTTACGCTGCGTTGCCGGTTTGCAGCATGATCCCTTTGGGGAGCTCACGGTTGGTGACCAGGTGTGGCAAAACACACATATGTCTTTGCCCTGCCACAAACGGAAAATTGGCTATGTGTTTCAGGAACCGAGACTGTTCCCTCATCTTGATGTTCAATCGAATCTGCGATTTGGCCAGCAAACGCCTGATAAAGCACGAGAAGATGAGTTACTGGATTTACTGGATATTCGCCCTTTGCTTGGCCGGCCGATACAAGGGTTGTCAGGTGGCGAACAACAACGTGTGGCGATAGGTCGAGCGCTACTCTGCGAACCAAAAATACTATTGATGGATGAGCCGCTGTCTTCCCTGGACGCCGGCCGAAAGAGTGAGCTGCTTCCCTATCTTGAGCGAATAAAAGATGAAGCTGGAATCCCTATTCTATACGTGAGTCACTCATTGCAGGAGGTAGGCCGCCTTGCAGACTATCTAGTCGTATTGGAAGGAGGCAGGCAGGTGGCTGCCGGTGATCCTGTGGCGATCATTAACGATTATCAACGCGGTGAAGATTACGCGAATACGCCAAGCACACTACTGCAGGCGTCAATAAGGTCTACTGATGCACAGGCGCAGTTAGCCTCTCTTGCTATTGGAGATAAAGATTTACACATTCGAAATGATCATCTTGCACAAGGCGATAAAGCCAGGGTTCAGATCTATGCGAAAGACGTCAGCATTGCACTTTCTGAAGCCACAGACAGCAGTATTTTGAACATTCTGCCAGCGAGGGTGGATGCTATAGTGCACAACGATGATAACGGCACGGTTGCAGTGCGCCTGGCTCTGGCAGATGACCATGAATTGCTCTCATTGATTACGCTCAAGTCACTGCAGCGATTGCAAATAGCGGTTGGAGCGCAGGTCTGGGCGCAAATTAAATCCGTGGCCCTGGTTCAATAGTGTTTGTTAAGGGTGGCTCTATGACAACTACAGACGACTTGGCCCAGCAGTGGGACAACTTCTGTGAACAACTGAAATCGGCTGGTCATTTGATTGCTGGTGATAACACGCCGGCCAGCGTATTCGATCGTGCAGAGGGGTATCGATATCTCACGCGCTTGTTGCGGGCTGGTTTGGAAAGCCAGATAGAATCATCCAATACAAGTTTTCCGCGCTTTTTTCAGCTGGCGAATGAAACGATCAAAATAGGTAATGACAACCCGGACAATATTTATCACAACGCGAATATTGACGGCACAATGGATTATCGGGTTTGGGGTACTCGCGGCAGCGTTCATTACCTGAGTTTTGGGACCAAGGCAGGTAGTTATGAAACCACCGGCACTATGGAGCACAGTGGTCACCTTGATATTGATGATATTGAGGTTAATGAAGATGGAACGTTTGAAATTATCCTAAGCAGTACAGCAAAACCCGGCAACTGGCTACCGATGCAGCAACAGACAAAAAGTCTGATAGTCAGGCAAACGTTTAATGACCGTACTGCTGAGATTCCTGCGCAATACAAAATCGAATGCCTGAATCCACGGGAAACAGACGCACTGCGGCCGCAAGAGTTCGCAAATCGCCTGGCTGCTAGTTCAAACTTTGTTTCATCAACCGCTGGAATGTTCATCGACTGGATGGATCAGTACTCTTCGCATATCAACCAATTACCCTACGACGACCAAACCAAATGCCAGCGCGCGGGTGGCGATTCCAACATTCAGTATCTGCAAAGCTATTGGCGATTGGCTGCTGACGAGGCTCTTGTTATACATGCCAGACACATTCCGCAATGCACAACCTGGAATTTTCAGTTGTCGAATTATTGGATGGAATCCCTGGACTATCGATACCACAAGGTTTCGTACAACCAGCACAGTGCCAAACCCGAAGCCGACGGCAGCGTGGTATTGGTAGTATCCGCACAGCGACCTGGCCCTAAGTATTCGAATTGGATAGAAACCTGCGGTCACAATGAGGGTGGCATGCTGTGGCGTTGGGTCGGCGCCGACAATGATGAGCAATACCCTGTTGATTGTCATGTGCAGCCAATTTCTAACCTAAAGTAATTTATAGATAAAACCAATAAGCCTTTGATTATGATAGATATTCCAGAAGTCGTTTTCGATGCTAATGAAATGCTAAAAATCGCTAGCGAGGAAACTGGATTAGCAGATTTCGGCAACAATCACTTTATGCCGGCTTTTGAGGTACTTGTACGGGCCTTGGAGGAAGAAGCGCAGCTAAACCCCATCGGCCGAATAACCCAGTATCAACGAATCCTGAATAGCTTGAAAAACCGGGCAAGAATGGAAGAGTGGATTCGTCGCCACCCTGAAATCGAAACGGAAGTTGTCGCACCTCCAGTCGTTATTGTAGGTTTAGCGCGTACCGGCACGACCATGCTGCATCGAATTCTCGCAAACGACGAACGCTTCTACGCCCCCCTGTGGTACGAGGTACGCAACCCTTCACCCTACATGGACTGGTCAGCCGGCAGCACAGACCAGCGACTGCTTGAGGCGACCGCCGAAGTAGAGGCACTGTTGGCGGCCAACCCTGAGTTTGCGGCAATTCACCCAATGGATCCGATGGGTGCTGATGAAGAAATAATGTTGCTTGAGCACAGCTTTTACAGCTACGTGCCCAATGCATTTACCCATATCCCGTCTTATACGCGCTTCGTTGGCAGCAGTGACAATGCACCCGCCTACCAATACCTAAAACGGCAGCTTCAATTCCTGCAGTGGCAAAAAAAACAACGCGGGGAAACAGCAGAGCGTTGGCTGCTGAAAACACCCCACCATCTGCACTTTATGGATTTACTATTGTCTGAATTTCCGGACGCGCAAATATTGGCGACCCATCGCGATCCGGTGTTGTCTGTTCCGTCTATAACAAGCATGAATTACAACCTTTGGATTACCTGCTCTGATCATGCAGACAAACGTGCCGTTGCCAAAGAATGGTCATTGCTGTTTGCCAATGGCATGCAACACACTATGGATGTGCGTAAGCGGCGCTCAAACCAGTTCTTCGATGCCTGGTTTGAAGACACGGTTGCACGGCCGTTTGAAGTGATTGAACGAATGTACGAATTTCTGGGCATGCCGATGACTGAACAAGCAAGGCAGGCGATGCAGCAGCATAGAGAGGTCAACAAGCGCGAAGACAGACCTATGCACGAATACACACTTGAAGAATATGGTTACACCAAAGAAGGCATCAGAACGCTGTACTCAGACTATTGTGAGACATTTATTGATGCGAAAATTTAGAGCTATCGCAGTAATACTGGCACTGCTAAGCAGTACTCATGTCTTTGCCCAGACCATTTCTGATGAAATTGTGGAAGAAGATATCAGCGACGCTTGCCTGCTAGATGCACTAAAGCAGGCGGAGCCCAGCGTCACTGTAGGAGAATTACAGGAACAATGCCGAAAGCGCGCAAATGATCCCAGTTTATCGCTTGTTCTTGACCGTATGGTCAGAGAGCGAGCCACTGCAGGAATACGTTCTATCCTCACTCCGCACAACCGGAATTACTTGATGCCGGTTTCCTATTTAGGAGACCCTAACGAAGAGCCCTATAGAGAGGCCATCCCCGAGTTTAATGCCGGGCGAGAACTTAACTCCACTGAGATTAAGTTTCAACTAAGCTTGAAGTTCAACATCATCAATGATTTGTTACTTGAAGACGATAGTATTCATTTCGGCTTTACGGCACTGTCCTTCTGGCAAGCGTATAACAGCGACGTTTCTGCCCCTTTTCGTGAAACCAACTACGAGCCAGAATTATTTTGGACCGCACCGATAGACTGGCGGCCTCTAGGCTTAAATGCAAACGTAATGAGTTTTGGTTTTAGCCATCAGTCAAATGGACAGACCGGCACTCTATCAAGAAGCTGGAATCGAATTTACGCCAACTTCACCTGGGAAAAAAATCGTTGGGTATTTAGCTTGAAACCCTGGTGGCGTATTCCCGAAGATGAAAAAGAAGATCGGCTGCAAGCCGAAGGTGACGATAACCCTGATATTGAAAAATTCATGGGGCATTTCGAGTTCACCACCTTGTACCGCAAGCGCAACCAGGAATTTAGCCTGATGTTGCGCAATAACCTTCGTTCTGAAAACCGCGGTGCTGTGCAACTGGATTACACGTTTCCTTTATGGCGGGGCATCCGGGGCTTTGCGCAATATTTTAATGGTTACGGCGAAAGCTTGATCGATTACAACGCCAATGTAGAACGCTTTGGTGTAGGGATTTTATTGTCCGATCTGTTATGAACTGTGAGTTAGTAATGCTGGCTGCAGGTAAAAGCAGGCGGTTTGGACGCGACAAGCGCTTTGCCGAGCTGCCAAACGGAAAGGCTTTGTGGCGCACCTCAATAGAAATTTTCATTGATGCTGGTCTCAGCGGACATCTAGTCGTTGGTGAGAATGAAGCGGCTGAATTTCCGGACCTGCCTGGCAGCATCCAAGTGCACGAGTGCACCCAGGCAGTCGATGGTATGTCTCGCTCATTGGCGTGTGGCCTGAAGCAGGTGAAAGCCGATTTTGCCTTGGTAGCGCTGGCGGACATGCCTTTTCTGCAAACGGCAACGGTATTGCGCTTATTGGATGCGGCGGACAAACATGTTGGTGTGAAAGCCTTGCAGGCTTCCTACAGGAATAAGCCTGGGCACCCCAAAGTGTTAAGCAGAGATCTGTTTAGCGATCTCTGCTCGCTGGAAGGCGATCGGGGAGGTTTTACTGTTCTAAAAAAATTACCGGATGATCAGTTGTTATATCTTGAGCTAAACGACCCCGGTATTCTTCGCGACGTAGACAGGCCCGCTGATTTATCCTCAACGACCCACTGAAACGTATTTGAAGCCCTTATCAGCCATGCGTTTAGGGTCGTATACATTGCGTAAATCAATAAAGTGCGAATCGTTCATGTTGCTCAGCAAGCGCGGCAGATCAAGTGAGCGGTACTGGTTCCATTCGGTCATCAAGACGATTGCATCAGCACCCTCAGCGGCCTCATAGGCGTCTTCAAAATATTCTACGGCTTCGGGCAGTAAGCTGCGTGCCTGCTCAATACCTTTTGGGTCATGAGCGCGGATAATGGCACCTTTGTCCATCAAAGGCGGCAAAATAGCGATAGATGGCGACTCTCGCATGTCATCAGTTTCGGGCTTGAAGGTTAAACCAAACACGGCGATCTTCTTGCCAGCCACATCGTTCTGGAAGGCGGTTCTTATCTTGTTAACCATTCGCGCTTTTTGCGCGTCATTTACGTCAACAACGGCTTCTACAATTCGAAGCGAAATATCATTTTCCTGCGCGATTCTAATCAGCGCGGTGGTGTCTTTTGGAAAACATGAGCCGCCGTAGCCGGGGCCAGGGTGCAGGAACTTTCTGCCAATTCGGCCATCCAGGCCCATGCCTTTAGCAACGGCGTGAACGTCTGCCCCAACACTCTCACACAAACTGGAAATCTCATTGATAAAACTAATTTTGGTGGCCAAAAACGCGTTAGCGGCATATTTTGTTAACTCCGCACTTTCCAGCCCGGTACACAATATGGGCGCTTCGATCAGATTAATCGGACGATACAACTCTCTGAGCAAGCTTTCAGCGCGCTCATTTTCAACACCCAACACCACCCTGTCAGGCCGCATGAAATCACCTATGGCTGCACCTTCGCGCAAAAATTCCGGGTTTGATGCGACATCGAAATCGGCGTCAGGATTTGTATCTCCAATAATTCGTTTAACCTGTCTTGCAGTCCCAACAGGAACCGTAGACTTGTTCACAATTACGGTATAGCCCTGCAACAAGGGCGCTAAATTGCTCGCAGCCTCATAGACGTAGCGAAGATCCGCATGGCCATCGCCCCGGCGAGTAGGCGTACCAACAGCAATAAATATGATGTCAGCCTCGGGAACAGCAGACTCAATATCGGTGGAGAAGCGCAAGCGCCCTGCTTCTACATTTTTGGCAACCAGTGCATCCAGACCGGGTTCGTAGATAGGGATCTCACCACGGCTTAAGCTTTCAACTCGCTCTTTATTGACGTCTATACAACAGACATTCGCGCCAAATTCTGAAAAACAGCTTCCCGACACAAGGCCAACATAGCCAGCGCCAATCATCACAACATTCATATGGTGGTTCCAGATCCCGGTTTAGATGTACATCCCGTCGGACGTTATTTTTAAAAGTGTAGCTCATTGCCAAGCTTAACAACGATAATCGGCGCATTGTGGAATTTAAAGTAAGAAGTTCAAAACATTGTAAAACCGATTGATTTATAACCATTTTTAATGAAAAAGGCGTGCAAGATGATGCGAAACACGATCAAATACGCCCAGTGCAGTCACATCTGTAGCTGCCTATAAAACAAACACAACAAAGTTCCAGTTAAGGGGTTCAATATGAGCATGATGAGTGAGTTCAAAGATTTTGCGATGCGCGGCAATGTTGTCGACATGGCAGTAGGTATTGTTATCGGCGCGGCATTTGGAAAGATCGTGTCATCTTTCGTAGCCGATGTGGTTATGCCACCGATTGGCTTGATGGTTGGCGGCGTGGATTTCTCCCAACTGTCCTTAACCTTGCAGGAAGCCGCAGGTGACGCCGAAGCGGTGGCAATCAACTACGGCGTATTTTTGCAAAATGTGTTCGACTTCGTGATCGTCGCGTTCGCTATATTCATGGTGATCAAAGGAATGAATAGCATGAAAAAAGAAGAAGAAGCGGCACCTGAAGCGCCACCAGAGCCTTCCAAGGAAGAAGTACTGCTGACTGAAATCAGAGATCTGTTAAGCCGTCAGTAACAGGTGGTTGTCCTGGCGGCCGAACGGCACCGCCAGGACACCGTTAGTCGCTGTGAGCTAAGGCGTGAATGGGCTACAATAGGCATGTAAAGCACGCCAGCTGGAGCAGTATTATCAAGATTTCCTACCGTTTGCTGACCTTTGTGTTAGCCCTGAGTGTTAGCGGTTATAGCTCTGCAAAAGCGCTGAGCACCATCAGCTTTTCTGAAAAGCAGTCGCGGACAGCACGAGAAGTAATTCAGCGACTGAGTCGCAATCACTACAAAGACAAAGAGTTCGGCGATGAGTTGTCGTCCACATTGTTCGATCAATACCTGATTAACCTGGACCCTGGCAAAAGCTTCTTCACCCAGGCTGACGTTAATCGTTTCGAGCCGTACAGATATTCACTGGACGATCAGCTTAAAAAAGGTGACCTCAGCCCGGGTTACAAAATGTTTGAACGCTACCGCGTACTGCTGACCGAGCGATTAGAGCAAAACCTTGAACGACTGCCTCTACTGGTTGAGAATTTCGATTACAGTCAAGTAGCCTCACTGGAGACCGATCGCTCAGAACTGCCCTGGCCCGCCAACCAAAAAGAGGCGGATGGCTTGTGGTACAAAAGGATTAAGGCCAGCGCACTAAACCTGCGCCTTGCGGACAAGTCTAACGAAGAGATTAAAACCATTCTGAGCAAACGCTTTGAAAATCAAATTTTGCGTTTGAATCAGATGAACAGCCAGGACGTGTTCCAGGTATTCCTGAATTCTCTGGCGCAGCTATACGACCCACACACCAGTTACTTGTCACCGCGTAATTCCGAAAACTTCAATATTAATATGAGCCTCTCACTCGAAGGTATTGGGGCGGTATTACAGCGTGAGGAAGAATACACCAAAGTAGTAAGACTGGTGCCGGCCGGACCGGCAGATAAATCCGGAAATCTGCAACCCGCCGACCGCATAATTGCCGTGGGCCAGGGTGAGAAGGAAGACATGGTCAATGTTGTTGGTTGGCGCCTCGACGAAGTTGTAGAAATGATTCGTGGTCCCAAAGGCACCAAAGTACGCCTTGAAATAATACCGGCTCGCGCGGCGGCAGATGATGCGCATGAAACCATCACGATTGTGCGAAACAAAGTCAAGCTGGAAGAGCAATCGGCTAAAAGCAGTATCATCGAATTGGTAAAAGATGACGAGCTGCATCGCATAGGCGTGATTGACGTGCCCACATTTTATATTGATTTCGACGCGCGGCGCAGAGGTGATCCAAATTATAAAAGCACCACCACTGACGTTAAGCGTTTGATCGATGAACTGGAAGCGCAAGATGTAACCGGGATTGTGATCGACCTTAGAGATAATGGTGGCGGATCCTTGTATGAAGCAAACGCATTAACACGTTTGTTTATTGACTCTGGTCCCACTGTACAGATTCGTCATGCAAATTCTCGAGTGGATAGAGAGCCGCGTTCCAGCTACCGTGGGGCTCATTACACAGGTCCTATGGTGGTGTTGATTAACCGACTCAGTGCGTCAGCTTCGGAAATTTTTGCAGCGGCAATTCAAGATTATGACAGAGGGCTGGTGTTGGGAGGCCGCTCCTTTGGCAAAGGCACTGTTCAATCCTTGACGCAATTGACCGAAGGCCATCTTAAGTTAACCGAGTCGAAATTCTATCGAGTATCGGGCGGAAGCACGCAGCATAAAGGAGTTATTCCGGATATTGAATTTCCCGAGCTGTACGACGCCAATCAGGTTGGCGAGAGCGCGCTGGATTATGCCTTGAGTTGGGATACGATTCACGCTGTGCAGCACCAGCATTACTATCCGTTGCAAGACAATCTGCCAGCACTGAAACTAAGACATCAGCGTCGGATAAAGGACGACCCCGATTTCATTTATTTACGCGAACAAATTGCCTTGCTGGATGAATCCAGAGCTCGAACTAAAGTATCTCTGAACGAACAGGAACGCCGTCAGCAGCGAAAAGATGATAAGGCAGCACAACTTGCGCTGGAAAATAAGCGCCGGGAATTAAAAGGTTTGGAAAAGTTGGCCACTCTTGATGACGCAGATGAAACAGATGAAACAGACGCTGCAACGATTGATGACGCCAAGGATGAAGGCGCCGAGACCGACCCGTTTCTTCAGGAAGCAGGTCAAATTTTGCTGGATTCACAACCGCTTTTTCAAGCAATTGTCAGCAGAACACCCATTGGACGCGCTTTACCAATTCGCTAGCTTGTCTGCCTTAGACGCCAAATTACTACAGGCAAAAAAAGGCGTATCAATGTGATACGCCTTCTTGTCCCCGGCTTCTTACTAGTCAATTTGCAGCAATAACTCTCTAGCTTGCTGTTTCTCCAGTGCGGTGCCACTGCCAACCAGTTGCTCAAGAACATTTCTGGCATTTGCATGATCGCCATGCTCTATTAACTGTCTGGCAGAGTGCAGGGAAACCTCATGCTCTTCGGAAACGCTCATGATCGACGAAGGTTCGTCCTGTAAATCAAGCAACACTTCATCGGCAGGCTCGGTAAGATCGTCAAGATCCTGTAGCGCTTCAACGTCATCCAAATCCCCAATGGTTGGGAATCCATCATTGTCAGCACTTGTTATTGGTTGTACTTCATCAAGATCAAAATCCTGATTAGCAACTTCCAGCTGCGTAACAGAAGCAAATTCCTGTTCAGTAGCATCTTCCAAGGCGTTGGCCGAGCCTTCAGCTAGTGGAGAGCCCTCAGCTAGTGAAGAGCTTTCAGCAAATGATGAGTCATCAACTTCCGAAGAGCCATTAACTTGCGAAGAGCCATCGTCGAAAGCAAAGTCATCAGCCAGATCAAGCTCATCCTCTAAATCACCAAGTTCATCCAAAGAGGAACCATCGTCCAAATCCAGTTCCAAGTCGTCTAGCTCACCAGCCGCAATGCGAATGTCTTCGTCGTCTGCTTCTTCAAGTTCAAGCAGTTCGTCCTCAAATAAACCCGTACCTCTTAAATCTGCCAGGCGTTGTGTGGCATCTTGTTCGGCTTGCTCATCACCTGCTGCGGCGTGCACCAGTATCAGCTTTTCAAGGTAATCTTCTCGTTCGGGTTCTTCCAATAGTGCCTGTTCCAGCATATCGGCGGCTTCAGGGAATCGACCGTATGCGAGGTAGATATCTGCTTCTTTCAAAGGATCTGATGTGTCACCCTGATCGTCCTCCGGTTCTTCTTCCGGATCTTCCTCTGGAATGCGCTGATCATTCTCCGCATATTCCTCGTCAACAGGATCATCTGCCCCTACTACAGGCGCAACATAGCCTTGCTGGCGCTCTTCAGGCAGATCAAATTCTTCTTCGAACGCTCGAATCTCTTCTGCATCCTTACGGCGCCGCGCCACCCAAAATAGTCCCAGCACAGATACCAGAGCCAATAGTGCAGCCGCGCCAGACCAACTCAACAAATGATCACGCCAGGTCTTAGGCGCTTCCGTTTGAGGTTTGGGCTCTACATTGGCAGGCTCCACGGCCTCTTCAACAACGTTTTCGAATTCGCTATCAGGATCCTCAGTATCCGCAGACCAATCAGGTGTCTCTATTGCGTCGGTGGAAGAATCGACCGGAGTGATCTCTTCGGTCTCATCGCCCAGTCGAGATTGCAATTCGGCCATTTGCGAGCTAAGAAGTTTCAGCTTATTTTGAAGATCAGCGACAAGTCGGTTTTTCTCGGCAACCTCTTCACTCAACGTGGCTGTCATTTGTTGTGCTTTTTGCAACTGGGCCAGCGCGTCTTCCAATTGTCTGGTCAGTTCTTCAACGCGTTCATCGGTATCGATTGCAGTGTTCACGCCATCGCCAGAATCTGTGCTCAAAGACAGAGAAGGCGCGTCACTCACGCTGGGTGTGAAACTATTGTCGGCGTCAGAGCGTGCGTCAATCTGGCGTGCATATCCGGTTTCCGCTTCCCACTCGCGAATCTGATCGCCTATTTCCGAGCGTGCAACACCTCTATCATTTGCGCGTACCTGCGATTCGTTAGGAATGCGCAGCACCTGGCCGACCTTCAATCGGTTCACATTATTTCTTACAAAGGCGTCCTGATTTAATTGCTGTAAAGCCAGCAAGGTCTGATAAATACTCACGTCATCCGCTGGTCTAACTCTGCGGGCAATTCTCCACAGCACGTCACCACGCACAGTGGTGTAAGTATCTTCCGCGTTCCACTGCTCATCGGACCATGCGGTTTGATTATTCGCTTCGGGAACTTCCGGTTCGGCAGCGATCGCTACAGCATCGCTGTCCATTTGTACCGGTTCTGGTTCCGGAGCCCTATCTGTTTCAGTGCTGGCAGTCGCAGCAGGCTGAGGGACTGCCACTGGCGCAGGTTCCTCAGCAATAATATCGTCTATAGATTCTACTTCTTCAATCTGCTCTGCTATTGGGCCTGCTTCGACTTCGGCAGCATCAGCCTCTTCTACGGCGAAGGGTTCCTCGCTATCGGTGAAATAGCGTTGTTGGGTATCAACAACAAATTGCTTTAATTCTCTGCCGTTTGGCCAGCGAGTTTCCAGCAGCAAGTCCCATTCTTCATCCGGTACGGCGACTGGACTGTGGACATGGATAACGCCACCGTCACGCCCATTCAGGATAATGTCGTACTGCAGGTCGTTCAGGAATCCTGGACGTTCCAAGCGCACTTGCCTGAATTCGGCTTCGGAAGCCAAAGAAACAGCGATATCAATAGGTCGTAGTGAGCCTACATCGCTTAGCTCAATGTCCGCCTTGAATGGTTCGTCCTTGTCGGAGAGTACGCGAATACCTCCAAGTTCAAGCGCTCCGGCCTGAGCTGCGAGAAGAATTCCGCTCAAACCGATAACGGGCAATGAATATTGCGACATGTGTTGGCTCCCAATAGAAATACAAGTCTTATATCGGCGATGTCTCCATTAATGGGAATCGCTCTTTTGCTTTTCAGTATCGACAGCATGGGCAAGAATCTCCACGCGATCTGGCATTTTGTGTGTGAGCCAAGTCACACTTTGGAGGCTTTATTGGTAAACAGTGCTCATTTTCAAAGCAGTAGTTTGAAATTTGCGCAATTTAGTTCGGTTTTGTGCACAGTCCGCCGAGATACCAGCGAGTTTCGCAGTCGTACACCAGTCGACCACGTTCTCCGTGCTGCATATCCAGCACACGCTGAGTCATCTCATTCGGCGCCATTCCAGGTGCAGGTGTCTCCTGCAAGTGCTCTATGGGTACCGGGTAAGTTGCCCAATCCCTGGGTGCGCGCCAACCGGGTGGAGGAATCAGTTGCGATCGGGTTCCGGAGATTGGGTACAGGGCTCGCCAGTCTCGAATCAAGGCCGATAGCTCGTGCACCTTGTCCGGATATTGCTGGGCAAGGTTGTTGTACTCATTTGGATCCTCACGGATTTGAAACAAGTGGTTGGTGACATTTGTGGTTAGTTGATCTTGCTGTACCTCCTGTACAAGTTTCCAATCGTCATTGAAAACGGTGAGATTAAACTGGCCATAGATCGGCGTTTCGGATGCGAAAAATACGTATTCGTCACGTGGCTGGGTTTTACTTTTGCTAATAGCTGGCCACATCGAGCGCCCGTCCAGCTTGAATTTATTGGCGGCTGATACACCGGCGGCGTCTGTTAAGGTTGGGAATACATCCATGGCCGTCATAATTTCTGTGAGCTTTGTGCCAGCAGCTACTTTGCCTGGCCATCTCAATAGCGAAATCACACGAATACCACCTTCGAAAGTTTCACCTTTACCGCCACGCAAAGGGTGATTGTCGGCGCCGCCAACTGAATACGCAGCTCCACCATTGTCACTAAAAAACAAAACGATGGTGTTATCAGCTATGTCTTCTGTATCAAGCGTATCGAGCACTTGCATAACGGCTTGGTCCATTGCATCTACAACGGCTGCGTACATTGGTCTGGCGCTGGGTTGCAACAGCAGTTTGGAAATTCGCCGTGTACCGTCAGTTTGTTCGCTACGCGCAGGCGCTAAGTCAGTATTGATATCCTTGTATTTGTCCTGTAATTCTTGAGGAGCATCCAATGGGGTGTGGGGAGCGATAAACGGCATGTAAAGAAAGAAGGGTTTATTTCTGTCGCGTTGTACAATGTAGCGACTGGCTTCATCGGCCAGCAAAAATGTTTCATAACCATCCGCTTCAATCGAAACGCCATTTTGCTGGAAATCTTTTCCACCTTGATTTGCAAATGGTGGATAAAACCCTACCTCAGTATGCAGGTGACCGTAAAAATGCTCAAAGCCACGATTGTTTGGATGATAGCTCTGCTGCGCGTGGCCAAGATGCCACTTGCCTACCATTGCGGTCTGATAGCCTGCAGCTAAAAAACTCTCTGGTAAAAAGTGCTCATCAGGATGGATACCGTTATTGTCCCAGGCCATGATGACACCGTAGGCAACTCCCAGTCGCATTGGATTGCGTCCGGTCATTAAGGCCGCTCGGGTCGGTGAGCAAATTGGCGTTGTATAAAAGCGATCGAGCTGCATACCTTCCTTGGCCAATCTATCCAGCGCTGGCGTATCAATATCGCCGCCGTGGTAACCGACGTCATTCCAGCCAAGGTCATCTGCAACAAAGACAATAACGTTGGGCTTGCTTTGCGCAAAGCTCAACTGCGGGAGCAACATTAGCAACCCGACCATGACTTGCAGGCATTTCATCTTGCGTAAATCTCTTTACGCGTCCGCTGTACGCATAGTTACAAACTCTTCGGCCGACGTGGGATGAATACCTATGGTGTCGTCAAAGTCACTCTTTGTGGCACCAGCCTTTAGCGCAACCCCCATTCCCTGAGTAATTTCTCCGGCATCCGGGCCTACCATATGTACGCCAAGAACCTTGTCGCTGTCTGCATCTACCACCAATTTCATCAATGTTCTCTCACTGCTGCCACTGAGCGTATTTTTCAGCGCGCGAAACTCGGAACGATACGTATCAACATTGGTGTATTGTTGCCTTGCTTCTGCTTCACTCAAGCCCACCGTACCAATGTTTGGCTGACAGAAGACAGCAGTAGGGATATTGGCGTAATCCAGAGTTCGTGTTGAGCCCTTAAAGACCCGATCTACAAAAACCATCGCCTCAGCGATCGCCACGGGTGTTAATTCCGGTGTATCGATAATATCGCCAAGCGCATAAACCCCAGGCACGTTGGTTTCAAAACTGTCGTCAACCGCAATCTTGCCGTTTGCGGTCATTTCAAGATTGAGAGCGTTTACGCCGGCTTCTGCAAGCAATGGAGCACGACCCGTCGCATACAGAATACAGTCGCAGCGCAAGACATCACCCGTATTGAGTGTCAATTCATACTGACCATCACCAAGACTGTTTATCTCTGCCACATCCGTCTGGAGACGAATATCGATTCCCTTCCCTGCCATTTCTTTGGTGACATGTTCACCAAGATCCTGATCGAATCGTTTTAACAGCTTCGCGCCTCTGTACAACAGCGTCGTAGTGCAACCAAGGCCATTGAAGATACCTGCGAATTCCACACCAATGTAACCGCCACCGACAACCACTGGATTCTTTGGTAAATGCTCGAGGTAAAAGACCTGGTTCGAATCTATCATGTATTCTTTGCCGGGAATATCGGGCACACTGGGCCAACCGCCCATTGCCAGCAGTATTCGCCTGCAGCTGAATGTCGTTCCATCAATGCGCACGCTAGATGAATCGACTACCACCGCCCTGCCCTCGATAATGCGCACCCCGGCATTATCAAGAAGGTTTTTATAGATACCATTCAGACGTTGTATTTCTGCCGTTTTGTTGTCTCTCAGAGTTGGCCAGTCATGTGATGAATCTGAAGCAGACCAACCGAAGCCTTGCGAAGCTTCAAAGTCTTCGGCGAAATGTGAGGCGTAAACAAACAGTTTCTTTGGAACACAACCAACGTTTACGCAAGTGCCACCCAGATAGCGCTCTTCGGCAACGGCTACTTTCGCCCCAGTTGCAGCTGCCATACGTGCGGCACGCACGCCACCAGAGCCAGCACCAATAACAAACAAGTCAAAATCATATTCTGTGGCATCCGAAGATTCAGGTGTAGCCATTGCGTCTCAATTCCTACATTAGAGAACGCAAAGTATGCCACATCACACCTCAATATCGATGTGTTTTGCTTTTGATCTGGACTCTTTCAAACGCTCTTGACGCTCACGCACTGAGGGTTGACCCGGTTTATACAGACGGCCACGATGCGCCGGGTCGCGACGACGCTCGGTCGTTGCCACATGTTTCTCGGCGGCGACTTCTGCCGATTCCTTACTGGCCTTAACAGCCGATTTTTTCTTCGGGCGGTTATTCTCCCCAACGCTGCGTTGGGGAAATAGTGTAGGAAAGTTGATCACGTTAACCTCGCATTGAATGCAGGGTACGGCTTAATCCCTAGTGTTTAACTCAAACTGCTCTGTTTACTTTAACGACCAAAGTCTATTCAACTTTATCACTGGTGTTAAACCAAGCCAATTTTTCGTGTAATTGCACCACTGCGCCGACTATTATCACTGAAGGTGATTGAATATTGTGCTCTTCCAACTTTGTCGGCAGCATTTCCAATGAAGTGACCACCACGCGTTGTGCAGGGGTAGATCCACTCTCTACAATTGCCGTGGGCGTGTCAGCGTGTCGCCCGTGGGTTATCAATTGCTGACTAATAGTTGCTGCGGCGTGCAAGCCCATGTAAAAAACCAGAGTTTGCTGTTCGTCTAACAGTTCAGACCAGGACAAATCCAGTTGCCCCTGTTTCAAATGCCCGGTAATAAAGCGTACTGACTGCGCATGATCCCGATGAGTCAGGGGAATACCGGAATAACTGGCACAAGCAGAGGCCGCTGTGATGCCAGGCACCACTTGAAAATTGATGCCATTAGCCGCCAAATGCTCTATCTCTTCACCACCTCTTCCAAAAATAAAAGGGTCTCCGCCTTTCAGCCGTAAGACTCTTTTGCCTTCCTGGGCATACTGCAATAGCAGCTCATTTATTTGAGCTTGTGGCGTTGAGTGATTCGCGCGTTCTTTGCCAACATAAATTCTCTCTGCGTCGCGTCGCACCAACTCCATGATATTGTCGGCTACCAGGCGGTCGTAGAACACCACATCAGCCTGCTGCATTAACCTAAGCGCTCTTAAGGTTAATAGCTCCGGATCACCGGGTCCGGCTCCGACCAGGTAAACTTCGCCTGTTTTAGAGGTATTCTGTGTGTCCAGGTCAGCCTCAATAATTTGTCTTGCCTTCTGCAGGTTGCCTGAAAACACTTGCTCTGCTACAGGCCCATTAAGCGTGTGTTCCCAAAATCTTCTCCTGGATACAGCGTCGGTGATTCGGTTCTTAACCCGGTCACGATACTCTCCTGCGAGCTCAACCAGAGTGCCGTATTGACTTGGCAGCAGTGCTTCAATGCGAGCTCTTAGCTGCCTTGCCAGCACAGGCGCCTTACCATCGGTTGAAATAGCGACAGACAGAGAGCCGCGTTCCACCATTGCAGGAAATGTAAACGTACACAGCTCGGGTTTGTCGACTACGTTGACGGGAATCCGATTCAGGGTGCAAGTGTCTGAGAGCTCTTGCTGCATCGCTAGCCCTAAGCCCTCGCAGGCGATTACACACAAACGGGCGTCTGGGATAAGTTTCTCAAGATGCTCAACAGGCGACTTATTATCTTGCGACCAGCTTATAAGCCGTCCTTCTGATACAGCTATCAGCTCTGCTAACTCGGGATTACTGGCGCGAAAGTCACTACAAACAAGCACACATAATTTTGCATTCGCCTTGACCAGCAAGCGGGCCTTTCGGGTTGCAGACTCGCCGCCGCCTATAAGCACACACCATCCGCCATCAATATTCAGATTGACTGGCAGGTACATGGTGTTTACTTCTCCAAAATTTGAGTTTTGCCACCCATATAGTTATGCAGAGCTGCCGGCAATTCGACAGAGCCATCTTCACGCTGATAATTCTCTAGAACAGCGACCAGCGTGCGACCAATCGCCAGGCCCGAGCCGTTCAGGGTGTGCAACAATTCAGGCTTACCGGTCGCAGGATTACGCCATCGTGCATTCATGCGCCGCGCTTGATAGTCCGCATAATTGCTGCAGGAAGATATTTCCCGGTAGGCGTTCTGGCCGGGCAACCAGACCTCCAGGTCATAGGTTTTGTGCGAACCGAAACCGAGGTCGCCGGTACACAATATAACTTTGCGATAAGGCAATTCCAGCTTTTGCAAAATTGCTTCTGCGTGTGATGTCAGCTCTTCATGGGCAGCTTCTGAATCGCTGGGCGGCACCAATTGCACCAATTCCACTTTTTCGAATTGATGCTGGCGAATCATGCCACGCGTGTCTCTGCCGTAGCTACCTGCTTCACTGCGAAAGCATGGGCTATGGCAAACAAATTTGATAGGGAGATCACCCAAATGCGGGGTATCTTTACTTGAAACAATATCGTCGCGCGCTATGTTGGTAACCGGTACTTCTGCTGTCGGTATCAAGTAATACTGCTCATCGTTATGCAATGGCACAGAGAAGCTGTCTTCAGCAAACTTCGGTAATTGCCCTGTACCAATCATCGAAGCAGAGTTAACCATAAACGGCACATGAACTTCCTGATAACCGTGCTGCTCGATGTGGGTATCGAGCATAAACTGTATTAACGCCCTATGCAGTCTGGCGATATCACGGCGCATCACAGCAAATCGACTACCCGTAATTTTCGCCGCCAATTCGAAATCCAGTAAGCGTTGCTTGCCACCGAGATCAACATGATCCAGCGGTTCGAAACCAAACGCAGCGGGTTCTCCCCAGCGATCGATTTCTACGTTGGCAGCTTCATCATCACCGTCAGGAACATCATCAGCCGGTATATTCGGCAAGGCCATGAGTAGCTCATTGAGTTCACTTCGTATGGCACCTTGCTCACTTTTGGCAAGGTCTAACTGGGCATCTACTTCTCGAAGTTCATCCGCCACCTGCGTTTTGGCTGCATCAACCTCGACCCCCGACTTGATCAGCTCACCGACTTTTTTAGAAGCAGCGTTACGCTGTGCCTGTAAGTCTTGAAGCCGCACATCAAGCAACTTACGGCTGGCCTCAAGCTTGCTAAAGTTTTCAGTATCAAAATGAACGCCACGACGCCGTAGTTGGCCCGCAACGAGTTCTGCGTCTTTACGCAAAAGCTTTTCGTCTAACATTGAATATCCCAGGTTCGAACTGGCGGCTTACTTGCCAGCTAAATCAAACGGGTGATTTGCATCGCTAAAAAACACATGCCTATGCAAACCACAACGCTTGCTATTATATATCCAATCGCCAGCGCATAGTGTCCAGCTTGCAATAAGTGTATGGAATCCAGCGAGAACGTGGAGAAAGTGGTAAACGCTGCCAGAAACCCCATCATCAGAACCGACTGCAATTGGGGGGTTAAACTGCCCTTCTCAACTATCAATACGAACAACACACCGATTAAAGTAGAACCAATAATGTTGACCAGCAGCGTTGACGCCGGTACTCCAAAAATAGGGTGATCGATGCGCGCCTGCAACTCGCTTGCCAGCAGGAAGCGAGCCACGGCACCCAGAGCGCCACCAATCGCAACCCACAGTACCGTCATGTTTTGTCTCTTTTGGCTTGGTAACGCTGAGCAGAACTATTCTTGTCAAGCTGGGAGAGATGCGCAAGCTTGGCTTTTATTTTTTGCTCCAGACCGCGATCACTAGGTTGATAATAATGCGCGTCTTTAAGTGCCTCGGGAAAATAGTTTTCGCCGGCTGCATATGCCTCTGGTTCGTCGTGCGCATAGCGATACTCTTCCCCATAGCCAAGCTTTTTATGCAAGCTGGTCGGCGCATTGCGCAAATGCTCAGGCACATCAAACGTGCTTTGCTGCCTAACGTCACTGGCACAGGCCTTGTAAGCCATATAAACCGCATTGCTCTTGGGCGCACAGGCCATGTACAGCAAGGCCTGCGCGATCGCCAACTCTCCCTCAGGGCTTCCCAGGCGCTCAAATGTTTGCCAGGCATCCAATGCCAGGCCCAAAGCTCTTGGATCGGCATTACCTATGTCTTCGCTGGCCATTCGCAGCATTCTTCTGGCTATGTACAAAGGATCGCAGCCACCATCGATCATGCGGCTGAACCAATACAGGGTGGCGTCTGGAGAGCTTCCTCGAACGGCCTTATGCAAGGCTGATATCTGCTCAAAGAATACGTCGCCGCTCTTATCGAATTTTCGCCAGCTGTCTTGAAGCACGGTATCCAGAGTTGCATTAGAAATAGTTTTCTCGCCACTCTCTGAACTTTCACTAAGCTGCATGGCCAACTCCAGCAAGTTCAGCAATCGCCTGGCGTCCCCATCGGCGGATTCAGCGAGTCGGTGTTTGACAGCATCATCGATCAGATAATTATTCTCAGCCTGCTGCAGACCGCGATCTATCAATTTTTCAAGATCGGCGGTTTCCAGCGGTTTTAATACATACAAGCGGCTGCGTGACAACAGCGCATTGTTAAGCTCGAATGAGGGGTTTTCAGTGGTGGCACCTATAAACGTCACCGTGCCATCCTCAACAAAGGGCAGAAAAGCATCCTGCTGTGCCTTGTTAAAGCGATGCACTTCATCAACAAACAAAATGGTGGCTTGTTGGTTCACTTGTTGGCGCTGTTGAGCGCGTTCAACCGCGGCGCGTATATCTTTGACTCCCGACAGTACGGCCGACAAATGTTCTAAAGCTGCTGCGCTGGAGTTCGCAATCAGATGAGCCAGCGTAGTTTTGCCCACGCCCGGCGGCCCCCAAAACAACATGGAATGTAATTGTTGTGACTCTATTGCAACGCGTAGAGGCTTACCGGAACCCAAAATATGGGCTTGTCCGACAAAGTCACTCAGAGTGTCTGGCCGCAACGCTGAGGCTAATGGCTCCTGCAAAGTCGACGACTTAGCCACCAGTGTCGATAACATCAACGCCGTCGGGCACGACAAACTCGAACAAACTGGCGTCAAATGTTTCCGCACCCTGTGGGGCTGAAAGCGATATATCGGTGATTTGGCCCAAGGCATCAACAATCTTCATATTGCTGAGTACTGATAGGCCACTAAACTGCAAGCTGAGCGATTCAAACGGGCCATCTTCGATCTTGGGCGTAAGCTGATAAAGCTGAGCATTGTTGTCCAGTAATGAGTACGCAACAACAAACTGAGCTTCAAGTGCAGCGCTATCGCCACCCAGTATCAAGGCCGGCGCATGGCTTAAATCGCCGTTAACAAGGCTGCGACTTACCTGACTAAGATCAATATCGTGATGCCAAACTGTCTGCCCGTCGCTGACGGTAACTGACTGAAAAGGTTCCCGGCTTTGCCAGTACAGGAGTTGTGGGCGCTGTACTTGCAATACGCCGCTACTTTCCTGCAATACATTGCCATCTTCATCCCTGAGTACTTGCTGGAAATCAGCCCGGTAGTTATCTAAACCGGTAAGGTGTTGCTGAAGTTTTTCTATCGCGCTCAGCGTCGGTTCAGCAGCAAGTAGCGTGGGCACAAGCCCCAATAGCAATATGCAGGCACAAATTGCTCTGGATCTAGTCTCTAGGTGGCGCCGCTGCAAGTACTTCTCGATTTCCATTACTTCCCATCTCAGTCACCACGCCGGCCAGTTCCATTGCTTCAACCATGCGTGCTGCGCGATTGTACCCAATCCGAAGCTTGCGTTGAACCGAGGAAATAGATGCTTTGCGAGTTTCTGTCACAAAGGCTACGGCTTCATCATACAATGGGTCTGACTCTTCATCGCTGTCGTTAGTTCCCCCCATTCCTGGCACCATGTCGCCGCTGGAGGCACCTTCATCGAGAAGTCCTTCGATAAAATTCGGTTTGCCACGTTTCTTCCAATCTTCAACAACCCTATGAACTTCCTCATCGGCAACGAAAGCGCCATGTACTCGTACCGGCATTCCGCTTCCTGGTGGCAAATACAACATGTCGCCGTGACCCAATAGTTGCTCTCCACCGCCCTGGTCGAGAATGGTTCTTGAATCAACCTTGCTGGATACCTGAAACGCAATACGAGTAGGTACGTTCGCTTTGATCAAGCCAGTGATTACGTCGACTGAAGGTCTTTGCGTTGCCAGGATTAGGTGGATGCCTGCCGCCCTGGCCTTTTGTGCGATTCTGGCAATCAGCTGTTCTACTTTTTTGCCAACAATCATCATCATGTCAGCGAATTCGTCGATCACAACCACAATCATCGGCAAGCGTTCCAACTCCGGCGCCTGTGTGTCATTTTCCAGCAGCTCATTGGCAACCCATAACGGGTCTGTTAGTGGTTGCCCTGTGCTGATACCTTCGTCTATTTTCTTGTTGTAACCCGCTACATTGCGCACTCCAAGTGCCGCCATCAGCTTGTAACGTCTCTCCATCTCCGCAACGCACCAGCGCAAACCATTGGCGGCGTCTTTCATGTCAGTGATGACCGGCGTTAGCAAATGTGGAATGCCATCATAAACAGACAGTTCCAACATTTTCGGGTCAACCAGCAACAGCCGCACTTCGTCGGGACCGGCCTTATACAGAAGGCTTAGCAACATCGCATTTACGCCAACAGATTTACCGGAACCGGTGGTACCGGCGACCAACAAGTGCGGCATTTTCGCGAGATCGGCAACAATCGGTTCGCCGGAAATATCGTGTCCAAGCGCGATAGTGATGGGCGATTTCGACTTTTCATACGCTCTTGACGAAAGTACATCGCGCAGAAAAACGACTTCCCGGTCTTCATTGGGAATCTCAATACCAACAACAGATTTGCCAGGAATCACTTCGACCACACGGACACTGATCACAGCCAGCGATCGCGCCAGGTCTCTGGCCAGGTTAGTGATGCGGCTGGCCTTGGTCCCTGCCGCCGGCTGAATTTCAAAACGCGTAATAACCGGGCCGGGATATACAGCTGTCACTTCCGCCTCAATACCGAAATCCGCGAGTTTAATTTCAAGCAAACGCGACAGTGCTTCCAACGCTTCATTTGAAAAGCCTTTTCTATCTGACAACTGCGCCTCATCCAGCAAGCCCAGTCCTGGTAAATCGCCGCTCACTTCAGTATCAAACAAACGCCCCTGTTTCTCTTTCTGCACGCGTTCGCTGGGCGCAGGCTTTACTGGCAATGGGGCAATTGTTGGTGCCGGCTTTGCCTTACGCTTTTCGATGTGCACTTCAACGTTTTCCCTGCGCTTTTCAACTACTTCCCTGAGTTGGCGCTTGTCGTGCCACTGATCAATTTGATGCTGTGCGTAGCCCCAGAATTGACTGCTCTTGTTCATAGTGAAGGAACCAAGTTGGTCCATCAGCTTTAACCAGGAGATATCAGTGAAAATTGTCAGTCCAAACAGCCCGATCGCCAGCATAATCAGTCGACTGCCCAGTAGGTTAAAAGCACCCAAAGACACGTCTGCCAATTCTTTACCGAATACGCCGCCCTGTCCGAACGGCAATACGCTAAACGCCTGTATATTCAGAGCCACCAGGCAAGTAGCGCTGACCATCACGAGAGTGAAACCAATAATGCGGATAACCAGTGTCACCCATTCGAATTCGTATTCAGGATCGCGGTCCTGAAAAATCAGCCAGCCACGTAAAAACAGCATAAGTGGAAACAAATAGGCCATCACACCGAATAAGGAAAACAGCACGTCTGCAAACCAGGCGCCACTGGCACCCATGGCATTGCGAGCAGCCCCTGGACCACCTGTACGAGACCAGCCCGGGTCGGCGGGGTCAAAGGTGAGTAGCGCAGAAAGCAGGTAGACACCAACTGCTAGCAGGCCAATAAAAATGCCTTCTCTTACCCAGTGCCTGGCAACACCGGTTTCTGTCTTCATCATGGCTAGATTAAGTCTGCTATATTGTCTCGTGGACCGCTGAGCTTACCACCCGCGAAAGCATTGCTTCAGCCAATAATTCACGTCCAGACCTTGTCGTTATGCCATGAAAACGCATATGGAAATTCCCTGGTTAGATACCGAGCAATTTGGCTTCCCAAGCCTGGAAAATGCACTCGAAGAGCCCAATGGTTTACTTGCGGTTGGCGGTGATTTAAGCAGCCAGCGCCTGATGCATGCTTACCAGGCCGGTATATTCCCCTGGTATGAAGAAGGACAGCCGTTATTGTGGTGGTCACCCGACCCTCGCTGCGTTCTTTTTCCATCGCGCGTGCATTTATCCCGCAGTTTGCGAAAGCTACTGCGGTCGAATGACTTCGACATACGCTGTGACACAGCCTTCTCCGATGTGGTAGAGCAATGCTCTGCGCCACGCTCATACACCGATGGCACCTGGATAACTGCGGCTATGAAAGAGGCCTACACAAAGCTGCATGAAGAAGGTGTTGCTCACAGCATTGAGGTGTGGCAGAACGACCAATTGCAAGGCGGCCTGTACGGCCTGGCGATTGGTCGTGTATTTTTTGGTGAGTCAATGTTCTCAAGAGTCGCTAATGCATCCAAACTTGCGCTGGCCAGCTTGTGCGGGCAATTAGAGCAATGGGAGTACCAATTGATTGATTGTCAGGTAGAAAACCCTCATTTGATGTCAATGGGCGCTGAAATGCTGCCAAGGCAACAATTTGCCGAATATCTTTCCCGCTTCGCGACCGGTGGTGGTCAACAGCAGCCCTGGCAGATATCATGGAGCTATAGTTAATTGTTTAAACTTTAACCCCAGACAACTCAACAGAAAAAACGATAGAGTAGCGGCCACTTTGACAGTACTGTCCAAGCTAAAAATATTTGCGACCTACCCGCATGAATGCAGCTACCTGAACGACCAGGAGGCCACCACCCTGTTCGTCGACCCAACCGCAGAGATCGATGACAGTGCCTACGCAAGGCTCTCAGAGCTTGGTTTCAGGCGCAGCGGAACCCACTTGTACAGACCGCACTGCAAGCAGTGTAAAGCCTGTGTGCCCGCCAGAATTCCCGCTGCCTTGTTCGAGCCCAATCGCCGTCAACGTCGTATATTGAAACGAAATGCAGATCTGCAGATCGACTTTCCCACGGATATCAGCGATTCGGAGTATTTCAACCTATACGAACGCTATATCTCTGCACGCCATCAAGATGGTGATATGTACCCTCCGACCCGGGAACAGTACGACTCATTTCTTAACTGCGAGTGGCAGTCGACGCGTTTTGTCGTGTTTCGAAGTGACGCGAAGGTGATCGCGGTATCTGTACTTGACGAAATGGAGAACGGACTGTCGGCCGTATACACGTTTTTTGACCCTGAAGAGACGCGGCGAAGTCTGGGGGCATACGCTATTCTCTGGCAAATTGAATACTGTCAGCAGCTTCATTTACCCGCGCTTTACCTGGGTTACTGGATTAAAGAATGCGCAAAGATGAGCTACAAAACCGAGTATCGGCCCATCGAGTTATATGTTAATGACGATTGGGTATTGTTGAATTAATACCCATTTACCCCTTTTCTTTTGCGTATTGGCGTGTTTTACGGCAAACTTCGCGCCGCTGTGATCACTAGATTCGGCGGTAACACTCAGTAGTAGATTAGAGTCCCAAAAAGGCTCATAAAGGCATTATGGCAAAAGAAGAGAACATTGAAATGGACGGCGAGGTTATTGATACTCTGCCGAACACAACTTTCCGGGTAAAACTGGAAAACGGTCATGTGGTGACAGCCCACATCTCCGGGAAAATGCGTAAAAACTATATTCGTATTTTGACAGGAGACAAGGTTAAGGTAGAGATTACCCCTTACGACCTGAGCAAAGGCCGTATCACTTACCGCGAGCGGTAACCCTTCCCGGTCGCGGTAAGCGTCTGTACAGCGCGATCAGGCCGCTTCGGTCTGAAAGAATTCCAGTTTTAACTTCTTGTCCTTCACGGTGATGTTCACGGTGCCACCATGGGCCGACAAATCACCAAACAGCACGGCTTCCGCCAGTGGTTTCTTGATGTTTTCCTGAATAACCCTGGCCATTGGCCTGGCGCCCATGTTCTTGTCGTAGCCTTCGGTTACCAACCATCGTCGTGCTTCGTCGTCCACTTCGAGGATAACTTTCTTATCATCCAACTGTGTTTGCAGATCGACAAGGAATTTGTCTACGACAGTCAGGATGACATCTTCTGGAAGATTATCGAATTGGATGATGCCATCCAGTCGATTCCTGAATTCCGGCGTAAACATGCGCTTGAGCGCTTCCATGCCGTCTGTGCTGTGATCTTGCTGGGTAAAACCAATAGAGCTGCGGGTAATGGATTCCGCGCCAGCATTGGTCGTCATAATCAACACGACGTTTCTGAAATCTGCAGGCCGGCCATTGTTGTCCGTCAGCGTACCGTGATCCATGACCTGCAGAAGCAAGTTAAAGACTTCAGGGTGTGCCTTCTCGATTTCGTCCAGCAGCACAACACAATGGGGGTTTTTGGTCACAGCGTCTGTTAGCAAGCCGCCCTGATCAAATCCTACGTAACCGGGAGGTGCACCAATCAGGCGAGATACCGTGTGCCGCTCCATGTACTCTGACATATCGAAACGCACCAGCTCCAGGCCCATAATCTTGGCCAACTGCTGCGATACTTCTGTTTTACCCACACCCGTGGGGCCGGCGAACAAGAACGAGCCAATTGGCTTTTCAGGTGCATTCAAGCCAGCTCTGGATAGCTTGATTGCCGTAGACAGGGCGTCAATGGCCTTGTCTTGACCAAACACCACCATTTTCAGGTTATCGCTGAGGCTGGACAGTGCCTTCTTGTCAGAGCTGGAAACACTCTTGGTTGGAATTCGGGCGATTTGGGCGACAATAGCTTCCACTTCGTGCAAGCCAATCGTTTTCTTGCGCTTACTCTCCGCTAATAACTGCTGATGAGCGCCAGCCTCGTCGATAACATCAATCGCCTTGTCCGGCAAAAATCGGTCATTAATATAACGCTCAGCTAACTCAGCTGCAGCTCGCAGGGCTTTGTGAGTGTATTTAAGACCGTGGTGTTCTTCGAAGCGGGACTTCAGGCCCTTCAGAATTTCATAGGTTTCATCAACCGATGGCTCAGGTACATCAACCTTCTGGAAGCGACGTGTCAGGGCTCGATCCTTCTCAAATATGCCCCTGAATTCCTGAAAAGTAGTGGAACCTATGCAACGCAAATGGCCACTGGCCAGAATCGGCTTTAACAGATTCGACGCGTCCATAACGCCACCCGAAGCAGCACCTGCGCCGATGATGGTGTGAATTTCGTCGATGAACAAAATGGCTTCATCTTTCTCTTTAAGTTCATTCAATAAGGCTTTGAACCGCTTCTCAAAATCGCCTCGATACTTGGTGCCTGCTAACAGCGCGCCAAGGTCCAGTGAGTACACGACGTTGTCGTTCAACACATCAGGTACTTCGCCATCAACAATCTGCTTGGCCAAACCTTCAGCAATCGCGGTTTTACCTACGCCTGACTCGCCAACCAACAAAGGATTGTTTTTTCGTCTTCGGGCCAGAATTTGAGCAACTCGCTGTACCTCTTGGCTTCGGCCTACCAACGGATCAATACGGCCTGCTATTGCCTCTTCATTGAGGTTGAGTGCAAATCGTTCAAGGCTGCTTTGTTGTTGCTCACCACCAGCACTTAGATCTTCTTCTTGGCCGGCTTCCTGCTCCATACCCGACTCATTCTGGCCGGAAACCTTGGAAATACCGTGCGAAATGTAATTAACAACGTCGATTCTGGCGACACGCTGTTGCTTTAAGAAATAAACAGCCTGGCTTTCCTGCTCGGAGAAAATTGCTACCAGCACATTGGCGCCTGATACTTCTTTCTTGCCAGATGACTGCACATGAAAAACAGCCCGCTGTAATACGCGCTGGAAACCCAAGGTAGGCTGGGTCTCTCGCTCCTCTGAATCATCAGGGATAATTGGGGTTGTCGAGTTTACAAAATCGTCCAGCTCTTCTCGTAGCCGTGACATGTCTACACCGCAGGCAGTCAGCACATCCGCGGCAACGCTGTTATCCAGCAACGCCAGCAGTAAATGCTCGACCGTCATGAATTCATGACGTTTGGACCTGGCCTCTCTGAAGGCATCGTTGAGTGTATTTTCCAGGTCTTTACTTAACATCCAGATCTGCCTCTAACGTCTCAATCCTGGTCATCTGCCACCTCAATCTCACAGAGCAGCGGGTGCTCATTTTCCCTGGCATAATCATTTACCAAGGCCGCTTTTGTCTCTGCGACATCCCGGGTAAACACGCCGCAGACCGCCTTGCCTTTGGTATGAACCAGCAGCATGATCTGGGTTGCCTCTTCCCGGCCGAAGTGGAAAAACCGCTCCAAAATATGAACGACAAACTCCATCGGCGTGTAGTCGTCATTCATTAACACCACCTTATATAGAGGTGGTTTCTTTAATGCAGGGCGTGCATCTTCGACAAGCGTATCACTGTCGTAATCTAGCGCGTCGTCGTTGTCGGCCCCGTTACTTAACCTTAGCCGATCTTTATAAAGTTGACCCATCTGTAGAACTCTTTTTGGGACGAGAGGTTGAGAATGTTACCAGCGTCTCATTATACCGCCAGCGCCGATATAGAAGACTATGACTTGACGCGCACCCCTTGCATGTTAAACAATGTATGCTGAACACCTGTCAGGAAGATAAGCCTCTGATTCACAAACGATTTCAGCAGGCAGTTCAAACGAAGAAAAAAATAATGGCCTAACAAGTATTTAGGCAAACTTCTTAAAGGAAAAGATACCATGCAGAAAGGTGTCGTAAAGTGGTTCAATAACGCGAAAGGCTACGGCTTTATCCTGCCCGAAGACGATAATGGCGATATTTTCGCGCATTATTCCGCTATCGAAATGGAAGGCTATAAAACTCTTAAAGCCGGACAGCGGGTTAGCTTCGAGACTGAAGAGGGGCCAAAGGGTTTGCATGCGGTCAATATCCAGTCTGTAGATGAAAGCTCTCAGCCTAAGGCCGCTGTCGAGTCTTCCCAAGAATCCGCCCAACACCCCGAGGATCAACTGGAGGAGATGGCCTAAGCAATCTCCCCAAGTTACCCGGCAGGACCATTCTTAGCCCATGTGCTGAATAACGGCGTCGCCAAATTCAGAGCATTTCAACAGCTTGGCATTGTCCATCAAGCGTTCGAAGTCGTAAGTCACGGTTTTCGCCATAATGGCGCCTTCCATTCCTGTAACAATCAAGTCAGCTGCTTCATTCCAGCCCATATGCCGTAGCATCATTTCCGCGGACAATATCAGCGAGCCTGGATTAACCTTGTCTTGGCCAGTGTACTTGGGCGCTGTGCCATGAGTTGCCTCAAACAAAGCTACTTCATCGCTCAGGTTCGCACCTGGTGCAATCCCAATTCCGCCAACCTGTGCTGCCAATGCATCTGACAAGTAGTCCCCGTTCAAGTTCAGTGTTGCAATTACGCTGTATTCATCGGGTCGCAGCAACACTTGCTGCAACATCGCATCAGCGATGACATCCTTGATGATAATGTCACTGCCGGTTTTCGGATTCTTAAGCGTGCACCACGGACCACCGTCCAGTAGCTCTGCGCCGAAATGTTCCTGAGCAGTCTCATAACCCCAGTCTTTGAATGCGCCTTCGGTGAACTTCATGATGTTCCCCTTGTGAACGAGGGTAACCGATGGCAGGTCCTGGTCTATCGCATACTGAATGGCTTTGCGGACCAAACGCGTAGTTCCTTCTTTGGACACGGGTTTTACACCTATACCACATTCGTCAGGAAAGCGTATCTTCTGCACATCCATCTCTTCACGGAGAAACTTAATCACTTTTTCGGCTTCTTCAGTACCAGCTTTCCACTCAATACCAGCGTAGATATCTTCCGAATTCTCTCGGAAAATCACCATATTGGTTTTCTGGGGCTCTTTAACCGGCGAAGGGACACCCTCGAACCATTTAACCGGACGTTGACACACATAGAGGTCCATCTCCTGGCGAAGTGCGACATTCAACGAACGAAAGCCACCACCTACCGGTGTGGTCAAAGGGCCTTTAATGGCGACAACGTATTCGCGGATTGCATCCAGTGTCTCTTGCGGAAACCAGTCTCCTTCATAAAGCTCGGCAGCCTTCTCACCGTTAAACACTTCCATCCAGACAATCTGCTTGGCACCGTTATAGGCTTTGCTAACCGCTGCATCAACCACCTTAAGCATCGGTGGCGTAATATCAATCCCAATTCCATCACCCTCGATATAAGGGATAATGGGCTTATCGGGCACATTCAGAGACATATCTGAATTAACCGTTATTTTCTCGCCTTCTGTAGGGACTTTGATATGTTTGTACGCCATGCTCCACTCCGAATCTAAAAAAACTGTTGCTACCGCAAAAGTCGGTTATTGTAACATTGTCTCGCCAATTTTTTGCCTGGCATTTGCACTTTGCGAGGTGCTTGACTGATGTCGCTTGTGTACCTTTTCAACAAGCCATACAGAGTTCTGTCACAATTTACGCCAGATGCTGGCAAGCGATGCTTGAAAGACTTTATTAGTACTCCGGATATCTATTGTGCCGGGCGGCTTGACTACGATTCCGAGGGCTTATTACTGCTCACCGATGACGGCAAATTACAACATGAACTGAGCCATCCCAGATTCGGCACGAGCAAACACTACTGGGTACAAGTTGAAGGTACACCAAGCACTGATGCATTGGCTGCGCTGGTAGATGGTGTGATGCTAAAAGATGGCCCAGCCTGCGCTTTGGTCGCCAGACACATAGAAGCACCGACATTGTGGCCTCGCGTGCCACCGATTAGAGTTCGCAAAAACATCCCGGAAAGCTGGTTGGAAATAGTCATTAACGAGGGGCGCAATCGGCAGATCAGGAGGATGACGGCGAACATAGGCCACCCTACTCTGCGGTTGATTCGTCATCAAATTGGGCGATTTACGCTGGCTGGTTTGGCTCCCGGTGAACTTACCCGGGAAACGATTACACCTTTGCCCACTAATAGAAGGAGGCAGCTACGGTGAACCGCTCAAACGCACATCTGACTGTTGCGACAGTGGTTGAACAGGAAGGCCGATTCCTGATGGTACGGGAAATGGTTATGGGGCAGGAAGTCATCAATCAGCCGGCCGGTCATTGGGAGCCGGGAGAAACGTTGCAGCAAGCGGCCATTCGGGAAACACTTGAAGAAACTGCCTGGCAGGTAGAACTCACTGGTCTTGTCGGCGTGTTTTTAGCAAGCGGCGCGCAAGGCGAGCATTACTGCAGAGTTGCTTTTGCGGCAAACGCGGTCAGGCATGATGAAAACTGTACCATTGATGAGGATATTCTGGCTGTCGAATGGCTAAGCCTGGATGAATTACAAGCGCAGCGTGGTAAAATGCGCAGCCAAATAGTGCTGCAAACTCTGCAGGCCTGGTTGGACGGTCAATGTTTTGATCTAAGTGCGGTGTCTTCTATACCGATGGTTCACATTAAGCCCTGAATCGGGCACAAGCGTAAGGAACATATGTCATGGCCCATCAGGCGGCCAAGAGAGTTATTGTTGGTATGTCTGGCGGCGTGGATTCGTCTGTGGCTGCGTATCTGCTATTGCAGCAAGGATACGAAGTTGAAGGGCTGTTCATGAAGAACTGGAACGACGATGACGGAACCGAATATTGTACGGCAATGACTGACCTGGCGGATGCGGCACATGTCGCTCAATCACTTGGCATCAAACTGCACACCGCCAACTTCGCCGCTGAGTATTGGGATAGGGTTTTCCAGCACTTTCTCGGCGAATATCGAGCGGGAAGAACCCCCAACCCTGACATTCTGTGCAACAAGGAAATCAAGTTCAGGGCGTTTCTCGACCACGCTATTGAGTTGGGTGCCGATGCTATTGCAACGGGGCATTATGCACGTCTGGATGTATCTACTGGCGAGGCCAGGCTGATGAAAGGCCGGGATCCCGGAAAAGATCAGAGTTACTTCCTGCACGCAGTAAGTGCACTGCAGTTAAAGCACACCCTGTTCCCGTTAGGTGAATTGCACAAAAGTGAGGTCAGGGAAATTGCTGAGCAACAAGGGTTGATCACGCACAACAAAAAAGACAGTACCGGTATCTGCTTTATTGGCGAACGTCGCTTTAAAGATTTTCTAATGCAATACATCCCCGCGCAAGAAGGCGATATATGCACAATCGAAGGTGATAAGATTGGCCGACATTCAGGCCTGATGTTCCACACAATTGGGCAGCGACAAGGCCTGGGCATAGGCGGAAAAAAAGGCCAGGCAGAACTGGCATGGTATGTAGCGGCCAAAGACCTGCAGTGCAATGTATTGAACGTTGTGCAAGGCAATGACCACCCCGCATTGTTTGCGCAAGCATTATCACTAGAACAGCTTGAATGGGTTAACGGCAAGCCGCCGGCGGCCAATATTGCCCTGCACGCAAAGATTCGCTATCGACAAGCCGATCAGGCTTGCTCGCTGCAAGCAGGTTCTATTGATAATCATTACACAGTGCATTTCTCTGAGCCGCAGCGTGCGATATCACCCGGCCAATCCTGCGTGTTTTACTCAGGCGATTACTGCCTGGGCGGTGGCATCATACAGGCTGCGCTGCCAACATCAGGCATTGAAGCACAAAGCGCATGAGTGTTAGAGATCAAACTTTATGTCTGGCGGCATTGATGCAGCACTGCCAGATGGTGGATCAATTGGCGAACAGTGGCTCGGTAAATTATGACGAGTTGGGAGACTGCTTGCAGCAATTGTTTATTAGCAAGCACGAAACAACGCTGGAAGCGTTTGGCAGTTTGCAAAGCTTAAAGCCGGGCCTGCTAATCCTGCAAAAATTACTTGCCAGGAACAGTGTCGAAGGCACTCAAAACTTGCTGCAATACGCAGTGTCCTTGCTGCATCTGGAACGCAAACTCAGTCACAACAAAGATATGTTGCAAATTATTCGCAACAGGCTTGATCATGCGTCGTACCATCGTGATCACTTTAGTTCAGATAATCACGGCGTAGCCGAACAAGTGGCAGGCATATACCAAGACACGCTAAGTACGCTGAAGTACCGAATACATGTTAAAGGCAATATGCAGCACTTGCAGGACGAACATATCGCCAATTGCATTCGAGCACTGCTTTTGTGTGCGGTTAGATCGGTCAGATTGTGGCGTTTATCAGGCGGCTCACGACTGAACCTGGTATTGAAACGAAGCCAGTATCAACAACAAGTAACACATCTATTAAATTGGGATGACAATGAGTGAACTCGAACTTTCGGCATTAACAGCACTATCGCCGGTAGATGGTCGCTATGGCAGCAAAACGGCTTCGCTCAGACCGGTGTTTAGCGAATACGGCCTTATCAAGGCAAGAATCACTGTAGAGGTAGAGTGGTTAAAAGCCTTGGCTGCCGAACCAGGCATTGCTGAGCTCCCCGCACTGTCAGCTGACGACATTAGTTACCTGGATGCGTTGGTCACGGATTTCAATACTGCAGATGCGCAGATTATCAAGGATACTGAAAAAACAACCAATCATGATGTGAAGGCCTGCGAATATTTCCTTAAAGAAAAAATGGCGGCCAGGCAAGAGCTGGCACCCCACATCGAGTTTGTGCACTTCGCCTGTACCTCTGAAGACATTAATAATCTATCCCATGCGCTAATGCTAAAACAGGGGCGCGATCAAGTATTGCTTCCAGCAATGCAGGCGTTGACGACTGCAATCGCTGAATTGGCGGAACAATACGCCGCTGTGCCAATGTTATCCAGAACCCACGGGCAATCAGCAAGCCCAACGACCGTAGGTAAGGAATTCGCAAACGTTGTACATCGATTGCAGCGACAAACCACTCAGCTATCTGCAAGCCCTATACTTGGCAAAATCAATGGTGCCGTGGGCAACTACAACGCCCATGTTTCCAGTTACCCTGACATAGATTGGCCTGCTCTTGCACAGAAGTTTGTCAGCAGTCTCGGCATCACCTGGAATGACTACACCACGCAAATAGAACCACATGATTATATTGCGGAGTTGTTCTCGGGCATTAATCGCTTCAATACTATCCTGATCGATTTTAATCGGGATGTGTGGGGTTATATTTCCATGGGATACTTTAAGCAGAAGACAATTAAGGGTGAGATAGGGTCTTCAACAATGCCGCACAAAGTAAACCCGATTGATTTTGAAAACTCCGAGGGAAACCTTGGCCTTGCAAATGCCATTAATCAACATCTCGCTGATAAGCTGCCAGTTTCACGCTGGCAGCGAGATTTGAGTGATTCTACGGTGCTTAGAAATTTAGGCGTTGGAATTGCGCATTCCTTGATTGCCTACCAAAGCACGATGAAAGGAATTTCGAAACTCGAGCTGGCCCCTAAGGTTATTGAGCAAGATCTGGACAACAGCTGGGAAGTGCTTGCTGAGCCACTACAAACTATTATGCGCCGATATGGGGTCAGTAATCCCTATGAGCGACTAAAAGAGCTCACCAGAGGGCAAGCTGTTAATCAGGAAATTCTACAGGCGTTTGTTGATGGCTTGGATGTACCGGAAGAAGCCAAGCAAATGATGCGGGAACTGACACCGCTGAATTACACAGGGCTGGCCGAGAAACTGGCGCGATCAATATCTTAACCAGCCTCAGCAAGAGTTTCCGATATTTCTGGTTTTTTAGACAATGCTGACATTGAATGGCCTGGCAACAGCTAAAGAACAACAAAAGTTTCTTAGCCAATATTGGCAGCAAGAGCACTGCTTTTACAAAGCTGCGTTAAGCGAATTTGAAGACCCGATAAGTGCCGATGAGCTCGCCGGGTTGGCTTGCGAAGCAGAGCTTATCAGCCGTATTGTTAGTGGGCCAGAGCGGCATTTGGAACTTGGGCCATTCTCCGAGCAACGTTTGCAAGCGTTTGAAACCAGCGATTCAACCCTGCTGGTGCAAGGGGTTGAACTCTTTGTGCCTGAATTGTTAGCAATGCGAGACGCCTTCGGCTTCATTCCTCGCTGGCGTTTTGAAGATGTGATGGTCAGCTTTGCCACGCCAAACGGCGGTGTTGGTCCGCACTTCGATCAGTACGATGTTTTTCTGGTTCAGGGTGAAGGCTGCAGAGATTGGCAAGTGGGCCAACGTTGCGATGAACGATCTGAAACCGACGATGGTTCGGGCCAGAAAGTTCTGCTCGACTTCCAACAAAGCGCTAGCTACACGCTTCGCAAAGGCGACATACTGTACATACCGCCCGGTGTTGCCCACTGGGGTACCTCAAGAGATAACAGCATTTGCTACTCAGTTGGTTTTCGCGCTCCGTCAGGAAAAGAACTTGCTACTGAATGGGCACATTCGCTTTTTGCCGAGCATCAGCGTTTCCAGGACCCGCAAGCCGGTTATGCGAGAAGTTCAGGTGTGCAAATCACATCAGCCGCGATTCACCAAGCCAGAAACTTGCTAGCTGACTTACTGCAGGATCCAGCGGCAATCGCGGACGCATTGGGGGCTTTCCAGAGTGACAACCCGAATTTAGGCCAGTCGGAACCACCGAGTTGGGATGAGCTTATGGAGGTTCTGGATAATGGTGCTCAACTATGTCGCACACCTGGAGCCAGGTCGTTCTTTTACTGTCAGGATAATTCAGCAAGAGTCTACTTTAACGGGCATGCTTTTGCGTCTGACGATGCCAATTTCGAATGGTTGGAACAGCTGTGCTCTGCCGAAGAGCTGAACATTGAGGATATCCGATCGCATTGCGATCACAAGGACGATAGAATAAGTGGCCCAGGCAAAGCTCTGTTACTCTTAGCGATACAGTATCAAGTGTATGAATTCTGAGAAGCTCAACGACGAACAAATAGAAGTATCCGCTGGTGAAGTTAGCTATCCCAGGGGCTATGTTCAGGCCGCGATGCAACTGCTTGATTCAACCCGGCGCGAATTAAGAATTTACAGTGAATTACTTGAAATTGAAGTTTATGGCAACGAAGATTTCGTATCACGCTTGTCTGCGATGGTTCGCAGCAACCGCCGATCACACGCCCGGATACTTGTGTCGGCGCGTGCCGAGCTCAGCGGTCGCAGTCATCGGCTGCTGGAGCTGGTGCGCGTGTTACCCAGCCTGTGCCAATGCCGTTTGATGACTGAACCGACGGATCGATATCGAGAAGATTTCCTGCTTGCGGATCGAACAGGCTTTGTGACCAGAAAAGCGCAAGAGGAAAAACTGGCCCGTTTTTCGCCTGATGACAGAGCGGGTGCCGCTGATCGCGCGGAGCACTTCGATTACTTGTGGTCGCGTGCAATCAGCAGCGCTGAATTACGCCAGCTTTCTATTTGAACCCAGCAAAGATAAACCTAAATGTCTAATCGTTATCATCTCCATATTTTAGTCGCAACATTGATGGCCTTAGGTGCTGGGCTTATTTATTACCAACACACTGCGCTGGGTGTGCCGCTGACTCCGGACAGCAAGGAGGAAATATGGACGGTTGAAGCGAACCTGGTATTTGAGCCCAGAAACCGCCCTGCCAAGTTATCCATGTATTTGCCAGAATTCAAAGAACGCTTTCAATCCTTGCACGAGCGGTTTGTTTCTGATGGCTATGGCATGAAGGTTGAGCAGGAAGATGACAATCGTTTGGTGACCTGGTCAATTCGAAAGCCGGAAGGCCGTCAATCTTTGTATTACACCGTGTCGCTGGCGAAAATGACGGACGCTCGTAAGTTAAAGAAACCGGGCGCTACCTATACCCAGAAAAATCAGTTCAGCACACCTATAGAAGAGTTGGCCGCAGAATCATTAACGGCTGAAATACGCTCAAAAACTGCCGACATTCACACTTTTGTCACCTTGGCGATTCGCACGCTTGCTGACAGTGAGAATAACAACGCTCAATTATTGCTGGATAAAGCAGTCTCGGCTACCGCAAGAGCTTCGGTGTTGGTTCGGCTGCTCTCACACGCGCACATTCCCGCTGAAATTATTCATACTTTGCCGCTTAAGCAAGGGGTGAATATTGAACCCAAAATCTGGTTACGTTGCTACAACGGTGAGCAGTGGCTGTACTTCGATATCTCCACAGGCGACGAAGGCCTTCCTGATGACATGCTGCCATGGTGGAAAGGTGACGATGCTGTATTTACCGCAAACGGCGTGAAGAATTCAGAACTGTCTTTCAGTATTTCAAAAGATGTGCTCAATTCAATGCAGCTTGCCGATATCCGCTCGCGCGGACGAGCTTCACTGTTTAGTGAGTTTTCGCTGAGCGCTCTGCCTGTTCAAACTCAAATCGTTTATCAGACCTTGCTCACTGTACCGTTGGGAGTCCTGATTATCCTGATGCTCAGAAGTTTTGTGGGGCTGGTAACGTTTGGAACCTTCACACCTGTGCTTATTGCTCTGGCGTTCAGAGAAACTCAATTGTTATGGGGTATTTTCCTGTTCACTCTGATCACCAGTATCGGTTTGCTGGTGCGTTTTTACCTCGAACAATTACGCCTTTTGCTGGTTCCGAGAATGGCAGTGATTCTCACTGTTGTCGTGGTTTGTATGGGTGTAATTAGTATTTTCGGGCACAAGCTTGGTATGGAACGCGGGCTTTCCATCGCGCTTTTCCCCATGGTGATCTTAACTATGGCTATAGAAAGAATGTCCATTATTTGGGAAGAGCGCGGAGCTGCCGAAGCAATTAAGACCGGAATTGGCAGCCTGATTGCTGCATCGCTTACTTATGCGGTTATAAACGTTCCTTTGTTTCAGCACTGGGTTTACGCTTTTCCCGGAATTACTCTGATCCTACTGGCGTTAATGCTGATGATTGGCCGATACAGTGGCTACCGTTTGACAGAGCTTGCACGGTTCAAGGCATTGGGTAAGTAAATTATGTGGTCTCGCCTGCAAAAATTACGTGGTAATGGCGTACTGGGTATCAATAATCGTAATGCGAATTATATTCTGCGCTACAACGATCGCAAGAAGTACCCCCTGGTTGATGACAAACTGAAAACAAAACAACTGGCCATTGAACATGGGGTATCCGTGCCCGGGCTTCTTACCGATCTTCACTCTGAGTCAGAAGCCAAAGATATCGCCAAAGTGCTGGCCCCATTCCAGGACTTCGTTGTCAAGCCCGCCCAGGGTGCGGGTGGTGATGGTATTTTGGTAATTCAGACATCGCACAATGGACGCTATATAAAGACCAGCGGCCAGGCCGTCACCACTAAGGAAATGGAGCACCATTGCTCCAATATTCTCGCTGGATTGTTTAGCTTGGGCGGGCACCGGGACGTTATTCTTATTGAAGAGCGTATACGCCCTTCACACGTGTTTGATCAAATAGCGTATCAGGGCGTGCCGGACGTCAGAGTTATTGTATTTTGTGGCTTCCCGGTAATGGCGATGTTACGACTGCCTACGCGACAATCCCAGGGTAAAGCAAACCTGCACCAGGGAGCAATTGGCGCCGGGTTGGATATCGCCACGGGTAGCACCTTGCAAGGGGTGTGGTTTAACGAAATCACGTTGAGCCATCCAGATACTGGCAATCAGCTTAGTGGCTTACCGCTTCCGTTTTGGGACCAGATACTGGACCTTTCGGCTCGTTGTTATGAAATGACAGGGCTGGGCTATCTGGGCGTTGATATTATTATTGACGATGAGCGCGGCCCGCTGATGCTCGAATTGAACGCGAGACCCGGTCTTAATATACAAATCGCCAATCAAGCGGGTCTGCTGAAACGGCTTAGAGACATTGAAGACAACTTTATCTATGCAAAGGGTAAGAAAATACCTGAGGTGTCAGACCGTATTGAATATGCATGCAATCAGTTTTCAGTGAAGCAGATTGAAAGCGGTGCCTGATAGCTGAACAACTTCACTCGATTAATCCGCCGTTAGCTCGTTATGCAAGAACAGCCATGTTTCAATCACTGAATCAGGATTCAGAGAGACGCTGTCTATGCCCTGCTCTACCAACCATTGCGCGAAGTCCGGGTGATCACTGGGCCCCTGTCCGCAGATGCCGACATACTTGCCGGCTTTCTTACAGGCTTGAATCGCCATCGTTAGCAAGGCTTTAATGGCGTCATTGCGCTCATCAAATAAGTGGGCAACTAAACCGGAGTCTCTATCCAGCCCCAGGGTTAGTTGGGTTAAGTCGTTGGAGCCTATTGAGAAACCGTCGAAATATTGTAGAAACTCATCAGCAAGTAAGGCATTGGCCGGCAATTCACACATCATTATCAGGCGAAGGTCATTTTTGCCGCGCTCAAGCCCTTGCTCTGACAAAAGATCAATAACATGTTTTGCCTCACCGACCGTACGAACAAATGGCACCATAATCTCAACGTTGGTCAGTCCCATCTCGTCACGCACTCGCCGCATGGCTTCACATTCCATGGCAAAGCAATCACGAAACGAATCCGATATATATCGGGACGCGCCGCGAAAACCCAACATGGGGTTTTCTTCTTCGGGCTCATACGATTTTCCACCAAGTAAATGTGCGTATTCATTCGACTTGAAGTCGGATAAGCGAACAATCACTTTCTTCGGATGGAACGCCGCAGCAATGGTGGCAACACCTTCTACCAATTTATCGACAAAGAAATCTCGCGGTGACGCGTAAGCGCTTATCTGGCGCCCAATCGCTTCTTGCAGATCTTGATCAAGCGTATCTAAGTTAAGCAGCGCTTTCGGATGTACCCCTATCATTCGATTAATTATAAATTCCAGCCGTGCAAGACCTACTCCGTCACCAGGAATATTGGCGAAGTCAAAAGCGCGATCGGGGTTACCAACATTCATCATTAGCTTGAACGGCAGATCAGGCATTGTCTCAACATTATTTTCCTGCACGTCAAACTCAAGCAAGCCCTGATAAACAAGCCCGGTATCACCCTCTGCACAAGACACGGTGACATCACCGGCTTCTGTGAGTAATTCAGTGGCATTCCCACAACCTACCACTGCGGGAATTCCCAATTCTCTGGCGATAATGGCGGCGTGACAGGTTCTACCACCTCTATTGGTGACAATAGCCGATGCCTTTTTCATCACCGGCTCCCAATCAGGGTCGGTCATATCAGTGACAAGAACGTCGCCTTCGCGGACTTGATCCATTGCCTCAATACCGGGAATCACGCGAACCGGGCCAGCGCCGATTTTTTGCCCGATACTGCGCCCCTCACATAAAACAGGGCCACGATTACTCAGCATATAACGCTCAATATTAGTCGCGCTGGCTCGGCTTTTCACGGTTTCCGGTCGCGCTTGAACAATGTAAATCTGCTGATCATCTCCGTCTTTTGCCCACTCAATGTCCATAGGCCGAGCATAGTGTTGCTCAATGATCAGTGCCTGTTTTGCCAGGGCGGTAACATCCTCGTCCTGTAAGGAAAATCGCACCCTGTCAGCTTCATCCACATCAACAGTCTGTACCGAATTGTCAGTGTCGTTGCTGGCACCATACACCATCTTGATCCGCTTGCTGCCCAGATTGCGGCGCAAGATCGCGGGTCTATTGTCAGCAAGACCGGTTTTGTGAACATAAAATTCATCAGGGTTCACGGCGCCCTGGACAACGGTTTCACCCAGACCATACGATGAAGTGATAAACACAACACCGTCGAAGCCGGATTCAGTGTCAAGGGTGAACATTACGCCGCTGGCGCCAGTCTCACTTCGAACCATGCGCTGTATGCCGGCCGATAAGGCAACCTCTTCGTGTTCAAAGCCCTGATGTACTCGATAGGAAATGGCTCTGTCGTTAAACAAGGAAGCAAAGACTTCCTTGATCGCAACCATCACATTTTCCAGGCCGCGTATATTGAGAAAAGTCTCTTGCTGTCCGGCGAAAGAGGCGTCTGGCAGGTCTTCCGCTGTTGCCGATGATCGAACCGCAACCGCTATTTCCTGGTTTCCATCCGCCAGCGTTGCAAATGCTTTCTTAACATCCTCATTAAGTTTAATTGGAAAATCTGCATTGATAATAGCGCTGCGAATTTTTTTGCCACAGGCAGCAAGCGCATTCACATCATCTACGTTGAGTGCCTTGAGCTCCGAGCTGATCATCTCGGCGAGCCCGCTTTGCGAAATAAAATCTCTGTAGGCGTCGGCGGTGGTTGCAAAACCGTTGGGTACAGACACCCCTGCGCCCGACAGATTGCTGATCATCTCACCAAGCGAGGCGTTCTTACCGCCCACCCGATCTACATCCGTCATTCCGAGCTTATCAAACCACAGCACGTATTCGCTCACACCAACACCCCAACCGCGTTATTTTATCGCCCGCATAATAATGGATTGTGGCGTTAATAGGGCGGAAAACCGTAGTAAAATCGGTAAAATAAGACCAACGCGTGATTCCACATTGACTGGGGGCCCACATGCAAAAACGCAGCGCTTTTTTTGTGTCTGATAGCACAGGTGTGACTGCCGAGACTTTAGGCAACAGCTTATTGGCTCACTTTGATCAGATAGAATTCGATACCAAGGTAATTCGCTACGTTGACAGTCTGGAGCGCGCTGAAGCAGTGGTGCTGGAAATCAATCGCGCGGCCAGTGACACTGGATTTAGACCGCTAATATTCGAGACCATTATAGGTAAAGACATTCGCCAGACCCTGGCAAAGAGTGAGGGCTTTCTGGTGGACGTTTTCACAAGTTATCTTGCACCGCTTGAGCAGGAGCTGCAGGTTCAATCAAATTTTACCGTCGGCCGTGGCCAATCAGTGGTGCAGGATGCGGCGTACAATTCGCGAATTAACGCTGTGCACTACGCGATCGACAATGACGATGGCCAACACGCGTCCAGTTATGACAAAGCGGATATAGTGCTGGTTGGTGTATCGCGCAGCGGAAAAACACCTACAAGCATTTATATGGCGTTGCAGTACGGCCTTTATGTGGCGAATTACCCGCTTACTGAAGACGATCTGAACGAACTCAGATTGCCCAAAGGCCTGGCCCAACATAAATCGAAACTGTTTGGACTTAACATAGACCCCATGCGTTTGGTTTCCATACGCCAGGAACGACGACCAGACAGCCGTTATGCTTCACCCAAGCAGTGCGATAGCGAAATTCGCATGGCACAGAGTTTGTTCTCACGATTTAATATTCCCAGCCTGGATACGACGCATCTTTCCATTGAAGAAATTGCAGGGCGAATTTTGGCGGTGTCGGGGGTTAGTCGGCGTAAAACTAGTAGCTGAACGCGAGAGCTAAATCAAATCAATCAACTGTTGTGCCGCCGACAGTGGTGTTGTTTCGCCAGCGGTCACCTGTCTTTCCAGTTCAGGTCGCAGTGCGCTAACAGCGGCGTTCTGATCCATTCGTCTTTCTAACAGATCGTGCAAGAGACGCTGCAACCACTGCCTATTCTGCTCTGCGCGGCGATTTTGCCAATGACCGTTATCAATGGCAGTCTCGCAATAGCCTTCGATCATTTCCCAAACAGAATCAATGCCACGGTTTTCCAGTGCAGAGCAGTTCAGAACCTTCGGTGACCAGAAAGAAGAGCTGCTCAGCAGATGCAATGCGCTCTGATAATGAGTTTGAGTCTGTCTGGCAAGATTGATACTCTCACCATCGGCTTTATTAACCAGCAAGGCATCGGCCAGTTCCATGATGCCTTTCTTGATACCTTGCAACTCGTCTCCCGCGTTCGGCAGCATCAGTACCAAAAAGAAATCAACCATACTGGCCACTTCGTACTCGGACTGCCCCACGCCAACAGTTTCCACCAGAATCACGTCGTAGCGGGCAGCCTCACACAACAACATGGTTTCTCTGGTTTTATGGGCAACACCACCCAAAGCACCTTCCGAGGGAGAAGGTCTAATAAAGGCGTTTTGCTCACGAGCAAGCGTTTCCATTCTGGTTTTATCGCCGAGAATACTGCCGCCGGCTATCGGTGAGCTAGGATCGACGGCTAAAACGGCTACCCGTTTACCCAGTGATAACAAGTACATTCCAAAGGCTTCTATAAACGTAGACTTCCCAACCCCGGGTGTACCGGTAATGCCTATGCGCACACTGTTGCCGCTGTTGGGTAACAATTGCTCCAGTAGTTGCTGCGCGGTCTGTCGGTGGTCTTCACGCCGGCTCTCCACCAAGGTGATAGCCTTGGCCAGTGCGCGTCGGTCGCCGCTGCGAATAGCCTCTAGCGAGTCCATTTAATGGGCGCTGTCAGCTGGCCGCCGCATTAATCGCGTCAAGCACTTCACGGGCAGCAACAGGAATCTTGGTGCCGGGTCCGAAAATGCCGATCACACCCGCGTCTGTCAGGAAGTTGTAATCCTGTTTGGGAATGACGCCTCCGGCGATTACTAGAATATCCTCGGCACCCTGTTGCTTTAATTGTTCTATCAGCGCAGGAACCAGTGTTTTGTGGCCGGCCGCCTGAGAAGATACACCTACAACGTGCACATCGTTTTCAATGGCTTGTCTAGCCACTTCTTCGGGCGTGGAAAACATGGGTGACAGATCAATGTCGAATCCAACGTCGGCAAAAGCGGTAGCGATGACTTTCGCACCGCGATCATGCCCATCCTGGCCCATCTTACACACCAGCATACGTGGTCTGCGTCCGTGCTGTGTAACGAAGTCATCAATATCAGAACTGATCATTTGCCAACCCTCGTCGTCATGGTAAGCATTCCCGTAGACACCAGACACTGTTTGCGCCTGCGCCTTAAAGCGGCCAAAACTACTTTCCATCGCATCAGAAATTTCGCCTACGCTGGCACGAGCACGAGTAGCCTTGATAGCAAGATCAAGTAGATTTCCTTCGGCACCAGCGGCACAGTCCGCCAGTTCTTTCAGCGCTTGCTTAACCACGGCATCGTCTCTGCTACTGCGAATAGATTGAAGTCTGGCTATTTGCGACTCACGCACAGCGACATTGTCAATCTCAAGCACGTCCACCTGGTCTTGTTCTTCATGGGCGTACTTGTTAACCCCAACAATGACATCCTCGCCGCGGTCAATTCTTGCTTGTTTACGCGCTGCGGACTCCTCAATTCGTAGTTTGGGCATGCCGGTTTCAATTGCCTTGGCCATACCACCCTGGGTATCAATTTCTTCTATTAACGCTCGCGCTCGATCGGCGATATCCTGTGTGAGCGATTCCATCATGTAGGAACCACCCCAAGGGTCAATCACCTTGGTTATTCCGGTTTCCTCCTGAATAACCAGTTGCGTGTTGCGCGCAATACGTGAGGCAAACTCACTGGGAAGCGCTATGGCCTCATCCAGAGCATTGGTATGCAAGGATTGCGTACCACCAAACACTGCCGCCATCGCTTCAATGGTAGTGCGAACAATATTGTTGTAGGGGTCTTGCTCTGTGAGTGACCAGCCTGATGTTTGCGAGTGAGTACGCAACATACTTGACTTGGGGTTTTGAGGATCAAACTCACCAACAATTTCAGACCACAGCAACCTGGCCGCACGCAGCTTGGCAATCTCCATGTAGAAATTCATGCTGATACCCCAGAAAAACGACAGTCTGGGCGCGAAGTCGTCGATACCAAGGCCAGCCGAAAGTGCAGTGCGTATATACTCTTTGCCGTCAGCAAGCGTATAGGCCAATTCCAGAGCTGCATCTGCGCCGGCTTCCTGAATGTGATAACCCGATATCGAAATGGTATTGAACTTGGGCAGGTTCGCAGAACAATACGCAATGATGTCGCCAATGATTCGCATGGACGGAGCTGGTGGGTAAATATAGGTATTACGCACCATAAACTCTTTCAATATATCGTTCTGGATAGTACCTGACAGCGCGTCCTGGCTAACGCCCTGCTCCTCAGCGGCCACGATATAGCCCGCCAACACCGGCAGTACAGCACCATTCATGGTCATGGAGACTGACACTTTGTCCAGCGGGATCTGATCGAACAGTATCTTCATGTCTTCAACAGAATCTATAGCCACACCGGCCTTACCCACATCGCCTTCCACTCGAGGGTGATCAGAGTCATAACCCCGGTG
>CAYGSL010000032.1:47717-53241 GCA_964352475.1 uncultured Pseudomonadales bacterium
CCATGCCTTCAGCTGCTCAGATTGATGTTCGGGTTTGTCTGCCATGTTCAGTTTCCTTGCGGCGTGTCTTAGTCTTACTCAATGCGTGCTAAAGAATCGCGATGAATTGTTCTGCGGCCTTACGTTTTCGCGCTTTGATGTCTGCAGGACTTTCCTGAACAATACTCACATCGGGCTTGATATTGAACAAAGGCTGACCTTTGCTGATGATGACGCCATCGCCTTCCACCAGTACTTTTTCAACGGTGCCATCGAACGGCGCGTACACTTTGTTGAACATTTTCATAACTTCAACGATATACAGTGGGTCACCTTCTTTGAAGTGGTCACCTGCCTGCACAAACTCGGGCATGCCTGGCGCCTCTCTGGCGTAGAACATACCACCACTGAGCGCGAGAATTTCGTTTGAACTGGCTACTGGTGGCGGAACGAGAACCAGACGCATCGCTTCTTGTAACTCAGCATCCTGAAGCCTGGACGGAATATGAATGCTCAAGTCCGGCTTCACTTTCAAATCGAAAAAGCCGGTGCTCACTGCAAGGTATGGCAGCAACTTCAATAAATCCATTCCGGCCTGGAATCCCGCGTGTGACGCTTGCACTTGTTGCCAGCTGGATTTGCTCAAGGCCTTAGGCTTGGTGTTTTGATTCAACAAATCTAACACTTCACCATAGTTGCTCAATTTCATCTTGGCGCGCAGATCGTCATAGAAAGACAAGCCTTCTTGCAACAAGGCATGGTCGTGATCCCAGATCATATTAGCCGCTGCGCGACCATCAGAATATTCCATATTCAGGAAACCATACAGATCATCAAGCATGCGCAACGGGTTATCTACCCAACTAATCGTTTGACTCTTCGCTTTTTTACCGCTTACGTCAAATCGATGCTTATTGGCAGACATCCAGCCAGACAAAATATGTGGTTGCTCCAGTAACAATTGCAATGGACGCATTAGCAGGGTTTGCTTGGCTTGCAACACCACAGACATCGCCGAATGCTGTTGTGCAGTTTCGCAATTGGATAACTCCTTATTGCAAATAGCCTGATAACACTCGCTTAAGTCAATTTGATTGGCCGCGTCTTTGAGCAAGCCAACCGCCGTCAGGTAGGGCAATATAAACTGCGTCGTGGGTCTGGCATTAATGTTATTGCCAATAAACCAGTGTACCAGGCCATAATGGAATTCGAGGTTGGTAGCAAGGTCCTGACCACGCAGTTTGGTACGACATAGAATGCTGGCTAACTTTTCGTAGCTGTCCAGGCGATCTTCGCCATGAGTAAGAATCAAGGCAATGTTACTGTCGTAAGCACCGGCGAGTGTGTACTTCATAAACACGTCGGTGTCCGGGTTGTGCAAACAAATTCCCTGGTCATCGCGAATTTCATCTTGCAAGGGATCTGTCCAGGAGTGCACCACTCCGCCAGCGTGCGGTGCTAAAGCCTGATTGGTTGCATTTAGCCTGGCCTCAACAGAGGCGTTCAGGCGGCGTACGCGTTGTGGTTTGGGTAAGCGCTGCTTATGAAACGCAAGTAAAACCATTGCTTCGACCAAAGAATTGACTGTAAAGCGATCGTTGTCGTCGTCTGGATTGACGAAATCCATCGCGTAACAAAGCTCAGTCACCCTGTGCTCTACTTGAATGCGTGTGTTCATCTCCATAAAGAAGTGTTGATCGCGGTCAACAATGCACTCGAAGGTGGACACAGAATCCAGGCCAACCGCCTCACCGAAACGCTCTGCTTCGGTTTCCATGGCAGCCAGTGTTTTAATGTCTTGTTGTAGGGTTTTCAATTCTGCAGCAGGTGCACCAGCCGCAGATGCCAGATTGACGCTTTCTTCCAGCGTTTCCTTGGTGACTGATACTTCAAGCAGTTTCTGCTCATGCATTTGCAGTGAGCAGTCACGCGCACCCAGCGAGAGACTCCACTCGCCATTGCCGATCACCTGAATTTCCTGATGTCGAGTTGTTTCAATGTTCAGTTCAATCAACACATTTTTATTGTCGCCAACACCTGTGGTTTTGACTTCATTGAGGATTTCACGAACCAACCCGGGTGCATGGCTGGCTGCCTGCTTGATGCGATCTTTCTCTGACTTACCTTTGTAGGCCGAAGGTGCTTTCAAAATTCGCTGCCCTTTCCCACCGCCGCCGCTGATGGCCTTGAGCCGTATTCGATTGCTTGGATAACGGCTGTACATCTCGGCTACTGATTTTTGTACTTGTTCGACCATCTCATCAATGGTGTAGATGTCTACGCCTTTCGCGTAGGAGGCAGCCAGTACCGCATCTGCCTTATCTTCCAGACTGACGCTCTCGTCGTCCAGTGCTTGCCCGGAAACCTTAAGTTTGTGCTTATTAACGAGAGCCTTAAGACCTGCAACATCTTTGTGTTTGTTCAGCAAAGTTAATGCAGTGACATTGTCAACACCCGGAGTAACGCTTACTCCCACTGCCAGCGCTGTGCGCTTGGCCTCATCTTTTAGACCCGCGTCGTGAACCGTTTTGGAACACGGCCCAATGAACACCAGACCAGCACGTTCCATAGCGCCAACCATTTCCTCATCTTCAGCCATAAACCCATAGCCGGCAAAAATCGAGTTATAGGCATTGGACTTGGCGATGGCTATGATCTGGTCTATTCGTTGTAAGCGTTCTTCGCGAGTAGCCCCACTGTAATCTGGCACGCGGTGCACTCGCGATGGGTCTTTCATTACTCGCAATTCTGGCGCCAGTGCATTGCGGTACACAATCGAATCTTTCTCCGACAGCAATATACCGAAATCCGTGATACCCATTTCAGCGAATACGTCCATCGCTTCTTTTCGAATTGGGCCGCGGCAAATGATCAGTGGTTTCGCGCTCTCGCAACTGAAACTGCGCACCCACTCGGAACTCGCAAGAGACAGTCGCCTGTCTTCATTGATCAAGGGGTTGTGCCGATAAAAGTCTTGTTGGCTTTCGTTGTGTTTTTGCATGTTCGTATTCAAGTCTCTTGTCATCATCACCACCTTTAATGGAATTCCCGTTGCACTGATTGCAGGGGCTTGGGTGTGTAGTGGCGAAGATGGAATTCCATATTTTCGGCAAGTACCTTGCGCAGATCAGAAGGCATAACGATTTGTGATATAGACCCCAGGCTGAGGCCTTCATTAGGATTCATCAATTCCGCTTCATAGCGCTGAGTTAATGCCGCCTCTTGCTCTTTAACCCATTGCGCTATGTCAGCTTGAGCCTGGGCATCGGCTTTTTTCGCTGACGAGCCCTTTTTGCGCAATTGTTCAGCGCGTTCTGCGGTCTTTGGCTTTATCGCACCACGTATTGCTCGCAGTTCGTCTTTGTATACGAATTCCACGCCAGCGGGGCCCATCACAGCCGCTCTGGTTGAGGGCAATGCAATAACGAAATCCGCACCCGTAGGATAATTGTTGTAGGAAGCATACGCGCCGCCAAAGGCATTGCGCACGATGAGCAAAAACCGTGGCGTGCGTAAATCAATAATCGCATCCAACATAGCGCGACCTGCCTGCACAATTCCTCGTGACTCCTGATCTTTACCTGGCAGAAAACCGGTAGTGTCTTCCATGAAGATCATTGGAATGTTGTAGAGATTGCAGAAACGTATGAAGCGCGCATTTTTGTACGCCGCATCAATATCTATCTGACCAGATGAAACTGCGCTGTTATTCCCAACAAAGCCAACAACGTTGCCACCCAATCGACCAAGCGCAGTCACCGTATTGCGCGCACGTTCAGGTTGTACCTCCATAAAATCGCCGTGATCGCAGATTTGCTGAATAATGATGCTGATATCCAGTGGCGTATTGAACCCGGTTGGCGAATTAAATGCTTTCTTGAGTAGCAGGTCGATGTCCCAGGTTTTCCTGCTAACCGGGTCTGAGGTGCTCTGAAATCGCGCCAGTTCCGAGTTGTTGTCGGGTAGATAGCGCAGCAAAGTAATCACATGCTTGAGCGCACTCACCTCGTCTTCCACAACGAAATCTGTTACGCCACTCTGGCTGTGCACCGCAGGCCCACCGAGTTCATCCGGTGTGACATCTTCGCCTAGAACTGACTTGACCACGCCAGGGCCAGTCAAACCAAAAAAAGTATCATTTGGCTGAATCAAAAAGCTGCCCTGTCGAGGCAAATAGGAACCACCGCCTGCATTGAAACCGAACATGCACATAATACTGGGCACAACGCCGGAGATTTTCCTAAGCGCAGTAAACGCCTCCGCATAGCCATCCAATCCACCAACACCAGCTGGCACATAAGCTCCGGCACTGTCATTCAAACCAATAAGCGGTATCTTGCGTTTTGCGGCCAACTGGAATAAACGGGCCAGCTTTTTGCCATTGGTGGCGTCCATTGAACCCGCACGTACAGTGAAATCATGCCCGTACAGCGCAACGTCCCGGCCTTCGATATTGACTATCGCCGTCACCAGCGAGGCGCCATCCAGGTTTTCACCCCAGTTTTGAAACAATACAGTGGGTTCCTTGTCGCTTAAAACGCTAATGCGCTCCCAGATGGTCATTCGGCCTTTTTGGTGCTGCTTACGAATGTTTGCGGTGCCTGCAGCCAGCCTAGGACGCTGCTGTAACTCATATCCACTTTTCAGGTTTTCTTCGTAAAGACCAGGAGCCTCAGTGATTTGCCCTGGAACAGAAAAGTCCTGTTCCTTCTGTTCAGCAAATGGGTTTTCAATAGCAGGAATGATCTTATCCGGTGTGGGCATAAAAGAACCTTTTTTGTCGTTCGGCAGTTCGAGTCTGAAAAATCTGTTTTACAGACGCCTCTCAGCAGTCCGCACTGGGCTACAATGCCGCCCTGTGCCGGGGCAGGCATAGGCCTGGCCGATCGTGTGGTAAGTTGATGAAGCAACTGTTCAAAAAACAGATTCCCTATTATAGCGAATCTTTGCACTGGTTTTTAGCCTTGACGGACCATTCACATACGGTATGGCTGGACAGTAATGGCAGCGCCAGAGGTCGATTTGACATTCTGGCTGCCGATCCTGAGCAGTGGTATACCTGTGACGACGCTGACCCCCATCAGTTTCTTCAGGCACTAAGACAGCGCCTCGGCTCTGCAAGTGTCACGATTACCCCCGATATGCCCTTCTGCGGTGGCTTGATTGGCTTGCTAGGCTACGAATTTGGTATGCAACTGGAAGGCTTGAACGAACCCGGCGCCTCCCCGCCGGCAGTACCTACTGCCGAAGCTGGCTGGTACAACTGGGCCATCATCCAGGATCATCTAAAGAAAAATTGCACGTTTGTAAGCCTTTTGAGCAACCAGCAAAGCAACAGCGTTCTGAATAAAATACTCTCAGCAAAACCGGTAGAAACAGAAGCGTTTCAGCTACAGCAAGCTATGCAAGCAAACCTGGACTGGCCACAGTACCAGACCGCGCTGGACGCCGTTAACGAATACATTCTCGATGGTGATTGCTACCAGATCAATTTCTCAAAACGCTACCAAGCTCCCTTCACCGGCGACCCACGTCAGCTCTACAC